>PACX01000021.1 GCA_002702895.1 Flavobacteriaceae bacterium
AAAAAAGGAAAAAAACAAACTAAAATGGCTGTAATTTTTTTAAAGCCATCCAATCCTTGTAAAGTTTGAATTTTTGAATTGGTTCCATAATAGAATTTTATTGTAGAATGATAATATTTTTCGATGTAAAAAAACATAAAAACAACCAATAATAATATAACAGAAAGTTGAATAGCAGTACCAACATCACCCATAGATAACCATGCTCTAAAAATACCGGTTGTATAGGTATTGACTCCAAAGTATTTAACCGCACCATATTCATTTAAAACTTCCATTAAAACTAAAAATAAACCAGAAAAAATTGCTGGTCTAGACAGAGGTAAGATGATTTTATAAAATGTCTTAAAGGTTGATAAACCTAAATTTTTAGAAATATCTATATAATTTGTTCCTAGCAAACTAAATGAAACTCTACAAGCAGTATATATATATGGGTATAAAGCTAAAGCTAGAATGATTCCTAAAACCTCAATCTGTAAATAGTCTTGATTAAAGATAACAGACAAATCATTAAAGTTTTTTCTTAAAAAACTTTGAATAGGTCCAGTATAACTTAATATATCGCTGTAAGTAAAGGCCATAATATATGAGGGAATTGCTAAGGGTAGATACAAAGCAATATCCAGAAAATTACGCCCTTTAAATCTATAGTTACTAATAAACCAGGCCGGNATAACTCCAAATAAAAGAGAAAAAAAAGAAGTNATTATTATTAAATAAAATGTATTAAAAGTNTANTCAAATAAAATGTTTTCCCATAAATAATTGAAAGAATTACCCTCNATATATATAAGTTTNTAAAAAAGAGTAAAAATTGGAAGTAACAATAATATTGCAAAAATTACACTTCCAATAATCCATCTTTTATTTTCTAAATAAAAANNTTTTTTTATTATTTCCAACCTGTTTTATCAAAAATACGTATTGCTTCTTCTCTAAATTTTCCAAGCATATTAAGATCTAATTTATCTNTTTTAAATGTACCCCAGTCTTGTACAATTTTTGAAGGCTTTACATTAGGATTAGCTGCATATTCATAACTATTATTAACATATGTATTTTGTGCTTCTTCACTAGTTAAGTATTCCATTAATTTAATCGCATTCTCACTATTTGGAGAATGTTTTGCCAGTCCAATCCCAGAGATATTTATATGACTTCCTCTTTCGTTATCTCCTTGATTTGGAAAAAATACCGACACTGATCTTCCAGCATTAAGTTCTTCCTCTTTTTGAGAGGATAAAAGGAGTCCAATATAATAAGAATTTACAATTGCTATATCTCCTTGACCTGCTGCAATTGCCTTAACCTGATCTCTATCACTTCCTTTAGGATCACGTGCAAAATTTTTAACTACTCCTTCAGACCAATCACTAGCTANCTCACTTCCTAAATTAGCTACAATTGATGACATTAGTGCTTGATTATATGCATTTGAAGATGATCTTACTAGAATTCTTCCCTTCCATTTTTCATTTGCTAAATCCTCATAAGTAGAGAGATCACTTATATTAACTCTATCGTTACTATAAACTAGTATTCTAGCTCTGTATGTAATTGGAGTCCAATACCCATTTATATCAATAAGATCTTTTGAAACATTAGTATTAATTGTTGAATTAGAAACTTTTTGAAGTAGGTTAAGATCAGCTGCTCTTTGTAATTTTCCAGCATCAACTGTAATAAATAAGTCTGCAGGACTTTTATCGCCTTCATTTTTCAATCTTTCAATTAATTCATCCGCATTAGCTTTAATTACATTAACTTTTATTCCAGTTAATTTAGTAAAATTTTCGTACTGCAATTCATCCACAGAGTAATGTCTTTGACTGTACAAATTAACTTCATTTGATTTTTTTTCTTTTTTATCACAGCTAAAAAATAAAGAGCAGATTATAAGTGTATAAAATATGTTTTTCATTTTATTTGTTATTTAGATTAATTCTAAACTGCAAGATAACTAAATGATTAAAAAAAAGAAAATAAAAGAGNAGTTATTAAGAATATATTTTATCTGTAAATTGATTGAATCCATTTAACTTTTTTATTAATTGGATCTCTTTTGAAAGTTAATTTTTCATTTAGATTATAATGACCTAAATACATAAAACCTAAACAACGTTCTCCTTTATTTAAATCAATTAAATCATCAATATTTTCAATTGACTTAGGAGTACTCCAATAGCAACCAATATTATTTGCAGTACATGTCAACCAAATATTTTGAACAGCCATAGAAGTGGATGCAATTTCTTCCCATTCTGGAATAGTATCATTTGGATCTCTTTGCATACAAATAACTATTATAGCACTGGATTTTTTNCATTTTTCAATAATCTTATTATTCTTAAACTTAGAAAACGATTTTATATTTGTAGAAGAAATATAAATTTCTGAAAGGTAATTTCCTAAGTCTTCCTTTGCTTTATTTTGAAGAACTTTAAAACGCCATGGNTGGGTTAATTTATGAGTTGGAGCCATGTTTGCATTATTTAGTAATTCTTTTATTAAATCATCGGAAATTGGTTTATTATTAAATTGAGATGGAAAGATAGATCTTCTCTTTTGAATAATATTATTTAGGTAATCTGATTTCATACATTAAAATTAAGGGAATGATTAAAAAAATTAATAATTTTTTAATATAAATAATATTTAAATCTTATAAATCAAAAAATAAAGCTTATTTTTAATCATTCTAAATAATAATATAAACTTTTGTATGAAAAAAATTATAATTAACATTTTAATAATAATGATAATAAACACATTACATTCTCAATCAAAAAAAAATAAAGATATTAAGTCTATAAAAGAGATGTGTGGATGTTTTGAAATCAGATTTGATTTTGCTGAAACTTTTATAAATACAAATGATGAAGACTATAAGCCCTCAAAAAATTATAGTTCAGGTGCATTAGAATGGGCACAATTAATTAAGGATGAAAAAAATGAAATATCAATCCAACATATTTTAATTGCTGGTTCTAATGAAAGACCATACATTATTAAACATTGGAGACAAGATTGGTTATATCAAAACACCTCTTTATATATATATGATCATAGTAACAACTGGAATTACGTAAAAAAAAATAAAAATAATGTAAAAGGTCAATGGACTCAAAAAGTATTTCAAGTGGATGACAGCCCTAGATACGAGGGTTCTGGTTCTTGGGTTCATGTAGATGGGAAAAGCTATTGGGAAAATACTACTTCTGCCCCACTTCCAAGAAGAGAATATACTAAAAGAAGTGATTATAATGTTACTGAAAGAGGAAATAGACATGAAATTACTTCAACAGGTTGGATTCATGACCAAAACAATAAAAAAATTATTAGAAAAGATGGTGAAAAAGATGTGATTTTGGCTTATGAAAAGGGATTTAATAATTACATAAAAGTTGATGACAGTAAATGTGATTCTGCGATTAAATGGTGGAATAAAAACAAAAATAAATGGAATAATGTCAGGAATAAGTGGTCTGAGGTTTATGGAAAAAACAAAAATTTAAGTTTAAAAAAATTAGTGAATAACACTCCTCTTTACATGGTGTTATTTTCAGAAGAAATTAATCAAAAAGATGATATAAGTTCATCTATTGANTCCTATATAAATAATAACTATTAAGTTTTATAAGAAAAAAACTTTATAATTTAATATTAAAAATTTATGAAAATTAAATTTTAATTTGAACCGTTATGTAAATAGATCTTGGTTCTGAGGGAATAATCCCAGGTCCAGGATATCCTGTAGCTCTTCTAGTAAAATAATAGTTGTTAAGCATATTATTTATCCCGAATTCTAACTTGAATTTATTAATAACATATGAGCTTGAAAAATCTAAAATATCATACGATGGTATTTGACCTATAACTCCACTTAAATTACCACTAATAGCATTGGAAGCATCTGTAAATTGACTGGAAAGGTATGAATATTGAATATTAAACATTAAGTTTTTATAACCAAATTTAAAACCTGATTTGATATTTGTTTTTGGGACAAATTCAACTTTTTTGCCTTTTACGCCAGGCACATCTGAACTAGTATATTTTGAATTAATAAATGAAGTATTAATAAAATAATTAAAACTATAGTTATTATTCTTTATTAAAATATCATTTAAATCAAAGTCTATTAGTGATTCCAAACCATACATAACAGCATTACCTACATTACCTTTTTCACTTTTTACACTTCCGTCATTATAAGCTTTTTGAATAAACCCTATTCTGTCTTTATAATGTAAACTAAAAAATCCCAAATCGTATGAAATTTTTTTATAATAATTTCCTCTTAAACCTATATCAAATGTAAATCCATTTTCATCTGAAATTTCTGGGTTAATTGTATATGCAGGATTTGAAATACTTATATCTGCAAATGTAACAGACCGATAATTTTCAGAGATATTTCCATACAATTCAAGATATTTAAATGGTTTATAGCTTGCACCAATTCCAAATAAAAAAAAGTTTCTTTTTCTTATTTCAGAATCATTTATTGTCTTATTTAATATAACATTTCCAGCACCATCTAAATTTATTTTTTTATAAAAACCATCACTTTCAGTTTTAATATATTCAAATCTAAAACCAGGTGTTAATGAAAATTTATTAGAAACATAGAAAATATTCTCTCCAAAAAATGAGTAATTAAGATTCGGGTAATTATAATTGGACTGATTAGCATAGTTTGGAAATTCTTTGAAACTAAAATTAAAATCTGAGTCACTTTTTGAAGAACCAGGNCCCTGTTGACTATTATTATTAGAATTATAATATTTAAATCCAATTAAAAAGACACTTTTCTTTTCTTTAATATTATATTTCTTTAAAAAACGTGATTCTAAACCAAAATTCTCAAAATCTCCCTTAATTAAATCTCTAACTCCATTTGAATCTATCTGATCTACCCTATTNGTTCTGAAACCTAATGAATTCCTAGTAGCATTTAATCCAAAAAAACTAAAACTAAAATTAGTATTAGAATCAAATTCATGATTTAATTTTATATTATATAAAAACCAATTTAATCCAAACCAATTCCTTGCTCTATTACTTTGAAAAGGATTGGAGTAAAACATCCTATCAGATAAACCTCCGGCTTGATGAGCTAAATATTTTAAATACGTTAGTTCAGTACTTAACTTAGTTTTATCATTAATATCATATTTAAGATATAAATAGGTATTAAAAGATTCAAAATCTGAGTTAGGCCTAAATCCATTTCCTTTTTTGTAATTAATAAATGAGTAATAACTAAACTTTTTTGATTTTCCACTAAAACTTGTAAAGTTGGTAAATAAAGAGTTGCTACCTAAAGTATTACGTGTAAGAATTTCGTATGACTTATCATTAACTGGNTCTTTTATTATAAAATTTACCAACCCTCCAAACTGGGTTCCATACTGCAAAGAAGCCGCGCCTCTAATAATTCTAATCTCATTTAAAGCTTCAGCAGGCGGTGTATAATAACTTTCTGGATATCCTAATGCATCAGCACTTATATCATAACCGTTTTGGCGAGTATTAAAATTAGCTGTTCTATTTGGATCTAATCCTCTTCCTCCGATATTTAATTGTAATCCTGCATCATCATTTTGATAAATATTTAAACCCGCTATTTGGTTATAAATTTGTCTGGAATTATTTGAAGCTAAATTAGCCATTGATAGATCCATTGATATTACTTCAGATTTTTTCCCTGCAAAAATCGCTGTTCCTTTAATATCCTCTAATCTTGAAAGTTGGAATACTTTTTCATTATTAGCCTTAACTATTACTTCAGAAAGTTTTTCAATAGGGTTAGAAAAAAAAATATTTAGTATTATATTTTTATTTAATGAAATAGATTTTTCAATAAATTGATAACCATCTGCAATAAAAACAAGAGTAATATTTTTTTTTAAGGTAACAAATTGATAATTACCTAATGAATCTGTAGTAGTTATCAAACCTTTATCTAGATCATATATAGAAACATTTTTTAATATTAAATCAGTGTCTTTTTCATAAACTGATCCTGAAACCTTATTCTGAGAGAAAGAATAAAATGTAAAAAATAATAAAACAAAAAATAATTTAAAATCCTTTAATTTCATCGTTTAGTGGTAAAATCCATTTTTTGTGTTTAAAAGATTCTTTTTTCTTATAAAGATCTACTTTTTGATCAATATATCGCTTACTAATTCTTCCGTTTAAGGCTACATGACTATCTACAAATACTTGAACATTTTTGTGTCCTCTTGAGGAATAAACATCTCCTAAATAGTTCGCATATTCTAAAATAAAATCTGGCTGAAAGCTCATTTGCTTCTCTTGAATTGGAGTTAAAAACTCCTCGTTATTAACATAAAAAAAAGTTCCTTTTTTTTGATCAACAATTTTAAAGACTGAGTAACCCATTTTTTCAATTAACATTACTCTCCATGAAAAGCGATAACCTTGCTCATTCCAGAATAATTCTCCAGGGTACAAAAAATACCTAAAAGGAAATAAAAATTGAAAAATAAAAAAAATAGAAACTATGGTTAAAATAATTCTTTGNTTATATATAATATAAGTATTTATAGGTTTTATTTTTTTAAAATCGAAAAATTTTAAAAAAGAGGAAAAAATAGATTTTATATATTTTAAAATCTTAATATGGACTTTAGAATCAAAGAAAATTAATGATCCTATAATCATAATGTATGGAAACATTCCTATTGGAAATAAAACCTTTGTGAATAAATGGAAAAAAATTACAAGAATAAATCCAATAATTCTTGTTCTTTTATATAAAAGTAAGAAGGGAATTAGAAGNTCATAAAACATCCCCCCCCAACTCATAACATAATGTACCCAATTCAATTGCATCAAATTTTCACCAATTAATGGTAGATCAAATTTTGAAGGCAACCATATTTTTAAAGGCATAGCTTTAAGTAGCCAATCAGAGTTTATTTTTGCTAATCCTGAATAAAAATACACAATACATAATAAAATTTTTATTGAATCTATAGTCCATTTAGGAACGTTTAAATATTTTTTTTTGTCAATTAGATTATCAATTGAAAAAGTTGCATTAGCAGGGATAAATAGCATTAAAAAACTCAATATACTTATAAAATAATAATGGTTTAAGTAAGTAGTTTTGTCCATTAGCTCTATATAGGTAAAGCTTAAAAAGAATAACAGCATAGAAATCCTATATTTTAATCCAATAGCTATAAAAAAAGCAGAGATTCCACAAACAATAAATAAAATATAAGTGAACTCTCCTATTGGTTTTACCCATTCGAAACCATAATAAGAAAAGTGAAATTCTGGATTAATATATAAAGTTTCTATCCATCCTTTTAACCAAAACCTTATAATGCTGTAGCACATTAAAAGACCAAATCCAATTCTAAAAACTGCTAGAGGAGCAGAATTTGATTCTTTTTGAAAATATTTGTTTGTATTCAAAATTAATTTTAAAAAAAAAGATTCTCTATAAATAAAGAATCTTTGTTGTTCTATTAAAGATAATCTTTTTTAATCACCATCAGCATCTAGGTAATCTACATTGATGTTAAATGCTTGCAGCATATCTACTTTCAAAAGAACAACTACAGCTTGAATAGCATCATATGTAACCAACATTTTACTATTATCAGAACTAATTTGTGTTACAAAATTAGTTGACAATTCATTTATTTTAGATTTAGCTGTTTCTAATTTAGTAGCAACAAGAGATGATAAACTAGATCCGTCTTTGGTACTATTTAAATGTGTTAAGTATCCCTTTAAGCTTGGACCTGAGGATAATCCATCATAAGAAGTTCCATTATAAAATTTGATTACAGCATCCATTCCCTCTAAAAGTAGATCTTTGGAGACGTCCTTTTTATAAAATGCTTCAACATTTCCTGGGAGTGGTCCACCTGAAAAAACACCAGCTGGAATACCAACTTTATTAGCTCTTAAACCTTTTTCGTAGTAATAAATAAAGTCATTTGTGAGTTTATTAACACTAGAACTTGCTGTATTATCAGTTGAGCTAATAAAAGTTGCTCTATAAGTAGACCAATGATTAATAACTATATCGGTATTAGATATCATTTTATTGACTACAGCAGTCAAATAATTTATATAATCTGTATTGATAGTATATTTACTTAAAATAGATNTATCATCTACTCCAATGCCATGCAANAGATAATCAAGAGCTGGAAAACCTTGAGAAGAATAATTATTAGCATTATCTAAATCATATGTTCCATTTGAAACATTATTCTCAAGCCAAATTTTATCAATTGGGTAAACATTCATCTTAGATTTGTAATAAACCTCCTCTGCTTTACCAATGTCAAACATTTCAATATGTTGCCACGACTTATATGAAATAAACCATTTAGATCTTAAATCATTTAAATTAGTTTGATTTGGAGTTGCATTAAATGTTTTTGTAGAATTATCTAGGTTTATTAAAGTTTGTTTAAAAGCATTATATGCTGGGATAATAGTTTTATCTGCCCAATGAACAAGCATTTTTCCCCTGTCGTAGACAACTGGTTTAGCTATATCCCCTCCATCATCATCTGAATCACTACCACCACAGCGAATTAATAGAATACTTAATACAAATAAAAGAAGAATATTTTTATACATAACTCAAATTGAAAAAAGACTCAGTACTTAATAAATACTGAGTCTTAATAATCAAATAAACAAAACATGACTCTTTAAAGAGACATTTTAGATTTTATTGTGTTTGCCATATCAGTGCAATCAGATGACTTAACAGTCCAAAAGTTATCTAATTTAGCTAACATAGCGTTTACCTCAGTATTTGAAAAATAAGGATTTCCTGTACCATCATTTGTAACTTGTAAACTCATTATAAATCCATATCCTTCAGAAAGTGCGTGAATTGCATCTGCAGGAGTTCCAGCAGCTGCTTTAGTTACATAATCATTCAAATAATCATGTGCTTTTTGTCCAATTATTTTAGAAACATGNATTTGAATAATTTTAGCTTGAGCATCTCTAACTGTATAGTTTTTTGCAACAATAGCCGCTCTACCCATTATAAAAGCATCATAAATAATTTTAGCAATACCTGGCTGAGAAGAATCTTCAACTTTCTTTGCATACTTACTTAGAAGAACTCCATCACCNAGAGTTGGATTTTTATAATCAGCTTCCTCTCCGTATAAATATCCAAAACCTTCATCCCAATAATGTTCCATCTGTGTATAATTTTTACCGGAAACAAGAGTTCCAGCATCATTATCTGCTTTATTTGTACCAGTATCTAACTTAGCTTTAGATAAATATCCATTAACAATTTGATCCATTGCCAAACCACCAATTAACCCTTTTGTAAAAAGCTGGGTAAGCTCATGTCCTTTACCGTTAATGTAAACAGTTCTTTTTGAATCTGTCATTTTACCAGCTGTTCCATTTGCTGCACTAGTTGACCAATTTGGAATTACATTNGTAGTAAAATCAGTAATCATCTCATCAAACTTTGGCTTAACAGTTGAGGAAGCAATTGAGGAAGAAAATGTTTTATTACCAATTTTTTTACCTGTTCCATTTAAAGTCGTATCACTGAATCCTTCACCATTATTAAACATATTATCTAATCCTGCTTTTGTTGAGGATGAGGATTTCATTCCACTATATAATTCACTAGCCATTTTTAATCTAGTAGTTTGACCACTAAAACTAACTGTTGTAGCTCCGTTTCTCTCAAAATTATAATTACTAGGTGGAGTAACTACGTTGGAAACAGCATCATCATCATCAGAACATGATGTTAAAAATAAGGATGTACATGTAATAAATATAAATAAGCTTAAAAAATTAAATTTCATTTCTTTTATTTTAAATTAAGCGGCTAAAATAATACACAAAACTTTTAAAAACAAGCTTATTTTTAATTATTCTAAATAAAGATAACAGTATTTATTTAACCAACTGAAAACAAACTATTTATATAAAGAAAAAAGTTTGGTAGCATTATTAAAACTGGATTCGAAGTCTAGAGAATTTATATTGAGTGGAACATTTTTAGAACTGAAATAAGTAATTAATTTTTCAGTTGGGAAGTTTCCAGTAAGTTCATCCTTAGCCATTGGACATCCACCATAACCTTTAATTACTCCGTCAAACCTTTTACATCCAGCTTTGTAAGCAGTATCTATCTTTTCATACCATTCATTTGGTTTTGTATGAAAATGAGCACCAAACTCAATTGTTGGATATTTAATAATTGTATTTGAAAACACTTTTTTAATATCTTGAATTTTTGCTATTCCAATGGTATCTGAAATAGAAATAGTTTTAATATTCATTTTATATAATAAATCTATCCATTTCTCTACAATTTCATAACTCCATTGATCGCCATATGGATTACCAAATCCCATGGATAAATAAACAACCACCTTTTTTTTATTTGTATTAGCCAGCTCAATAATCTTATTTAATTCAGAAATTGATTCTTCAATACTCTTATTTGTATTTCTCATTTGAAAGTTTTCTGAGATCGAAAATGGGTATCCTAAATAATTTATTTGTGAATATTTACAAGCATTTTTTGCTCCTCTAATATTAGCCACAATGGCTAAAAGCTTAGATCTTGTTGAGTTCAAGTCTAAATTTTCTAAAACGAGATGAGTATCTTTCATTTGAGGAACTGCACGTTCTGAAACAAAGCTTCCAAAATCAACTACATCAAAACCAACAGAAAGAATAGATTGTATATATGAAATCTTTTCATTTGTAGGAATCCATTTTCTTATTCCTTGCATAGCATCTCTAGGGCATTCTACGACCTTAATTAATGACATTCCATAAAGTTATGAGTTTTATTATTTCAATATCCAAATAGAAATAAAAATATATATACAAATTTCAATAATATATTGTTTGTTGGTTAGGATTTTTTTGGTTGAAAAAAAATTTTTGATTTTCTGTGAGAATAAAGAAACTAAAATAAAAACTACGTTTGCTTGAAACCAAAAAATAATTCCAAGAATTAAAAATTGAAACTCAGAACTCAAATCATTATGAAAAAGAAATCCCGGAAATAGGGCAATAAAAAATAAACTAACTTTTGGGTTCAACAGATTCATTAATAAACCTTTTTTAAAAAAAGTGATGTTTTTTATTTCATATGAATGAAATTTTATTTTTTTATTTCTATTTAAAAAGGACATAAATGCTAAATAAAGAAAGTATATAGATCCAATAAACTTTAATAAAAAGAAAATATTTTCATTATCTCTTAAAAGAAGAGAAAGTCCTATTACAACAAAAAAAGTATGTAATAAAAGTCCCGTCGTGAGACCAATTGAAGTAATTATTGCTGCTTTCCTTCCTTTTAAAAAACTTTGAGAAATAACATAAATAATATCTGGACCAGGTGATATAGTTAGGATAAAAGATGAAATAATAAATGTAATGACAATGTCTAGGTGCATAAATAAATATAATTATAAATAAATGATTTATTTTTGCTGGCAAAAAAAATATGACATCAATTGAAAAACTTGAAAACAATCTATTAGAAACAAGGTCTAAACTTATTTCTCATCCTATTTATAAGGGACTTAATTCAAAAGAAAAATTAATATGTTTTATGGAAAATCATGTTTTTGCTGTTTGGGATTTTATGTCACTAATTAAAGCATTACAAAGAAATTTAACCTGTGTTGATGTTCCATGGACTCCAAATTCAAATAGTTTTTCAGGAAAATTAGTAAATGAAATAGTTCTAGCCGAAGAAAGTGATGTAGATCTAAATAATGACCCCAAAAGTCATTTTGAATTATATCTTGATTCTATGAAACTTATGGGAGCAAACACATCATTAATTGATCATTTTATTGAAGAATTAAATCAATCTAAATCATACTATGAGGCTATTGAAAAAGTAGATCTTCCAATTGTAGTTAAAGAATTTATGGATTATACTTTTGAAGTTATCAATACAAACAAGAATCATATAATTGCAAGTGTATTCACTTTTGGTAGAGAAGATCTTATTCCAGATATGTTTATAGAAATTGTAAAAAAATTATCAAATGAAAAAAATATTAAATCTGATCTTTTTATATATTATTTAGAAAGACATATTGAACTAGATGCAGACGAACATGGTCCAATGGCTCTGAAAATGATTCAAAATTTATGCGGAAAAGATCAACAAAAATGGAATGAGGCAACAATTGCTTCTGAAAAAGCCTTGAGAATGAGAATAAAATTATGGGATTTTATTCTAAACAAAATCAGTTAGAGGGAATAATTCAATATATAAATGATTTATAAGAAAAATAATAACTCATTAATTTTGGAGTTTTTATTCTGTAAATCAGTACTTCAAAAGATTATTCTTAATTTTAAAATAAAAAAACATGAAGAAAACACTATTATTTTTCTCACTTTTTTTCATATTATCATGTAGTTCATCAGAAGATGAGGATGAAGTTACTCCTACTACTCCAACAGAATTTAAATTTGAATATAATATTCACAGTAGTCTACCATCTGATTGGGTAACAGAATTTAATAAAATCATGAAAAACTTAGATATTTTAATTAAAGTTAAACCTACAGCTTATTTTTATAAGCTTCCAATTTATGCTTGGAATGATAACGTAGACAAACCATACAAAGACAAAATTGGAGATGCCAGCGGAGCATCAATTAGTGGAAATGGAGCAAGTGTTAATGGAAAATATATGGTTTTAGAAATTCCTAATAATGAATTAATAGGAAAGCATTGGCATCGATTTTCTGTAATTGCCCACGAATATTATCACGTATATCAAATGTCCCTATCAAAAAACTTTTTTGATGGAAATATTGAATTAAAATGGATGTCTGAAGGAGGAGCTGCCACATTTGAATCCCTATATATTCAACAACATTATTCACATAATTATTTTAAAAGTGCTCAAGATAGAGTAGATATTGCTGCAATAAACACCCCTTCCATATTTGAAACCTATAGCGCATCTTCTTCAAAAGATTCTAATTATGCTTCTTCAGTATTTATGTTTTTAGTTCTTGTAAAAGAACTTCAAAAATCAGGCTTAACAGAAACTCAAGCATTCAAATTAGTTTTGAAAGATTTTTGGATTAAAAATCCAACTGATGGTAACTGGAAAGTCAAATTTCAGGAAACATTCAGTATCAGTGTAGATCAATTTTATAACAGTCTAAAATCTTACACAGCTGATATAAAGACAGTTCTTCCTGATGAAAACTTAAAACTAGAAAGTATTTATAATTAGATCAAGAATTATTTTACTAATGAAATTGCACATGCTCCAAACAATAATGTCGGAAATATCATGTCAGCATCCCAATGGTTTCCAAAATATGATTTTACCAGAACAGCAAAGATAAAGCCAATTAAAGACCCAATAATAAAAATAAAAGGTTTCTTCATAATACTAATATAAGAATTCTGAAATTGTTGTATCAAATTTAAATGTTAGTTTAACCTACTTAAGAGGATTAGAAGTTGCTGAATTAAAAGAAGAAGATATGCCTAGGGTTTAGTCAGTAATATATCTTGACAACTTATTTTTTATGGAGTCATTTAATCTTTTAAACCTGATTAACGTAATACTTGCATTTCTGAGGGAAAGTATACTATAAAAGCAGTTCCACCATCGACTGCAAAACCAATAGTTCCGTCAAACTTACTTTCCTGACAATTATAAGTAACAAATTCAATGTCTTTATATTTCTTAATATTTACATACTTACACTCGCTCTTAATGTTTTTTATAATAACATCATAATTTGAAAATTTATCAATTAAGGTTTTTTGGTCAGAAAATTGAAAAAGCCAGCTATCGTCTTTGCTATAGGAACCCCATTTAGCACTATCAATTTTTTCACCAAAAACTTCACTAAACTTTCTGGTTGGGTTGTAGGCATATATAATATCTCCAGTTGTCATTGTATCGTCATAAGCGATTTCATAACTGTTTTCAATCATTACTTTTTTAAAAGAATCCAAATCATTAATAGACATTAGCTCTTTATATGTCTGCCCAAAAGACACAAGTGGAATAAACAGTAATAGTAGAATTAGTTTTTTCATAATTTCTTCAAACTATTTTACCTTGACTAAATGAGATTAAAGGAATGAACAATAATATTACTACTAACTTTTTCATTCTTCAATTTTAACTGGCAAAACACCTGGTGTAAAAAGTCCAGTGTGGTAACGAGGAGCAGTGCTTCTACCATGAACTTCTTTTATGTTTACATCGACAGTTTTGTCAATATCAACAGTAAAATTCTCATTTTGAATATACACACCACTTCCAGAAACATCGATATCACCATCATTAACGTAAACACCTTGATTTGATGAAATAATACCTGCATTTTGAAGTACGAGTGCCCAAATTCCAATTCCAATCATCAATAGAATTGCTTTTTCCGATAAAATTTTTGACATGAGTTTTTTCATAACAAGTTATTTTACTCTAATATAATTAAATTTAAAATGCTTGTAATCCGACAACAAGTTGTCAGATAGTCAGAACAACAAAAAAACCCCCGATATATCGAGGGCTTACTTTTGGGTGGAAGACCGGATTCGAACCGGCGACCTCCTGAACCACAATCAGGCGTTCTAACCAACTGAACTACAACCACCATTTATTAAGTTGGCAAATTTATATTTTTTCTCCTAGAAGTAAAAATCTATATTAGGTCATTTATAGAATTAGTACCAATTGTTTTATTAGTTGTGAATCCTTCTGCATGATCTACGCCTATCAACCTTCCAAAATCTAAGGACCTATTATAAATAGTATCTAAAAAATTCTTTTTGCTAATTAGAGTCTCAGGCTCTTTACTACTTGGATCATAAAACTGAGAAGAGTAGCATTTAACTGCGTTCATTTTAACATCTTCAAAACCACTAATATCAACTAAGAAATCAGGACTACTATTTTTCCACTGGATGTAATGATAAACATTATTTGGTCTCCAAGAATCTTGTTTTTTTCCTTCTAAATCGGTTTTAACTTTTTTTAATCCACTTAAAAAACAAGAACTTGCAACAAGATCAGCCCCTTTGGGATGATCAATGTGTCTATCATCCTTTGCATTACATAAAACTATACTGGGCTTAAATTTTCTAATGATTTTAATTATTTCAAGTTGGTGAGATTCATCATTTTTAAAAAATCCATCTTTAAATCCTAAATTCTCTCTGATTTCTACACCAATTTTTTTAGAAGCATTTTCACTTTCTTTGATTCTTAGTTCAGGGGTTCCTCTTGTTCCTAACTCTCCCCTAGTTAAATCAACTATTCCAACTTTTTTACCATTAGCAATTTCCTTAGCAATCGTTCCACCACATCCTAATTCAACATCATCAGGGTGTGCACCAAAAGCTAATATATCTAATTTAATTTCCTTCATATTTTGTTAAAGGCCTGTACTAAATCATCTTCCAAATCTTGATAATCTTCAATTCCAACTGAAAATCTAAGTAAACCCTCTGAAATTCCAAATTTTTCTCTTTGTTCCTTTGAAATCTTTGCGTGGGAGGTTAAAGCAGGACATGTTATGGTTGATTCAACTCCACCTAAACTTCCTGCTGGTTTAATAATTTTTAAAAAACGAGTAAAGGAGTTAGCTTGATTTTCATTTTTTAAAGTAAATGATAGCATTCCTCCAAATCCTCTCATTTGTTTTTTTGAAAGATCATGCTGAGGATGACTTTGTAATCCAGGATAGTTTACGATAGAAACATTTTTATTTTTTTCTAAAAAATTAGCAATTCTTAAAGCATTTTCGTTTTGGGTATTGACTCTAATAGATAGAGTTTTCATGCTTCTTTCTAGAAGCCAAACAGTATGCTCACTTAAATTGCCTCCATAATTTATGGAAGAAGCAATAATTTTATTAATAATATTTTTTGATGAAGCTATTGCACCAGCTAAAATATCACTGTGACCTCCAAGATATTTAGTTGCACTATGAACTATAATATCAATGCCAAAATCTGAGGGATTTTGATTAATTGGACTTGCAAATGTGTTATCAATTATTGATATTAATTTATGTTTTTTAGCTAATATAGATATCTCTTTTAAATCAATTACTTGAAGAAGCGGATTGCTCGGAGTTTCAACATATATAATTTTCGTATTGCCTTTTATTTCTTTTTTATAATCATTAATTTCCAAAGACTCAACCAAAGTATACTCAATATTGAATTTTTTAAACTCTTTTACTATCATATTTATAGTACCACCATATAAAGAAGATTGAAAAAGTACATGATCACCTGATTTGAGAAAGCTAAACATGGAAGCAAAAATTGCCGCAATTCCTGATCCAAAAACCAATCCTTTTTCACAATTTTCCAAGGATGCAATTTTATTTGAAAGAGCTAGTTGATTTGGCGTATTAAAATACCTTGGATACTTATCATCATCTCCCTCACTATAATTATAAGCAGTACTTAAATAGATTGGAGAAACAGCACCTTCATATAGATCATCTTTTAATTCACCATCATGAACAGAACGAGTGTTTAATCCTTTTTTCTTTTCCATAAAAAATTATTGACTTTCAATCCATTCCAAGACAGATGGATCATCAGGTTTTACTCTTGGAGAAACTATTTTTTCTAAAAACCCCTGCTCATTTATTAAATATTTTTGAAAATTCCATTTAACAGAAGAATCCTTATAACCATTTTTATTTTTATCAGTTAAAAATTTATATAATGGATGCATAGAGGATCCTCTAACAGAAACTTTTTCCATCATAGGAAAAGTAACTCCGTAATTTTCTTTACAAAACTGAGCGATCTCCTCATTTGTGCCTGGTTCTTGCCACAGAAAATTATTTGAAGGAAAGCCTACAATTATAAAATTATTCGATTTATACTCATTGTAAAGTTTCTCCAAAATTTCATATTGATAGGTTAATCCACATTTTGAAGCTGTGTTAACAACCATTATTTTCTTTCCTTTGAGATCAGACATATCAAACTTGTTCCCATACAAATCTGTTAGTTCAAATTGATAGATAGATTCCTTCATTTGTTTAAAGTTTTGTGTTAAAGCAAATTGGCCAATAAATAATGTAATTATAAAAAATGTTTTTTTCATAGATCGGCAAATATAACAACTTAAACTATTTCCGCACTCAAACCTGCTTGAATAAGTTTTGCACATCTAGGTTTAAGATCAGAAAGAGGACCAGATTTTACACTACATTTTCCTTTATAATGAACTATTAAACTACATTGTTCGGCTTGATTAGGTGTATGATCACAAACTGCTATTAATGTCCTTATGACGTGTTCAAATGTATTAATATCATCATTGTAAAGAATAATTTCATTTTCATGAACAGAATCAACTAAAGTTAATTCCTCTTCTGAAGTTCTTTCTTTAGTGCCCATAACTACACTAATTTACAAAAATTTAAAGGGAGCTATTGGCTTTAATAATAAGTTGAAAATCTTTAGCATTCAAAGATGCACCACCAATTAGTCCACCATCTACATCTTTTTTACTAAATATTTCATTAGCATTTGAAGGTTTTACACTTCCTCCATACAAAATAGAGACATTTTCAGATGTTGTTTTGTCATATGATTCTAAAATACATTTCCTAATAAACTCATGCATTTCTTGGGCCTGATCAGGTGAGGCAGTTTCACCCGTACCAATAGCCCAGACGGGTTCATATGCTAAAACTATTTTATTCCATGAATCTTTATCAAGATTTAATACGGTTTTCTTTAATTGATTCATAACCACCTCAAAATGTCTATTTGACTTTCTGTCTAACAATTCTTCTCCAAAACAAAAAATGATATCCAAATCATTAGATAAAGCTAACTTAACTTTTTCTAGCAAAACTGTATCATTCTCATTAAAGTATTTTCTTCTTTCAGAATGACCTATTATAGTTTTATTAATTCCTATACTTTTTAACATTTCAACAGAAATTTCTCCTGTAAAAGCTCCTTTTGGTTTTTGATGGACATTTTGCGAAACAACTTCAATATTAGATTTTTTAACTAGCTCTAAGGCCATTTGTAAAAATGGAAATGCTGGAGAAATCATAACAATTACATCGGAATAAATATCATTTTTTTTCAATTCATTAATTAGTGATATAGTTTCATTTAGATCATTATGCATTTTCCAATTTCCAGCTACGATTTTCTTTCTCATTTTTTTTAATAATTATTATTCTAATTTTACTTTTGGGTCTAACCAAGTATAAATTATATCTACAAAGATATTAATCAAAATGAATATAAAAGCTATTGTTAATACTGCTCCTATTAATACCGGAACATCCAAAGAATTAAGTGAATCTACTATTTCTTTTCCTAAACCATTCCAACCAAAAATATATTCCACAAAAACAGAACCAGCTAACATACTTGCAAACCAACCTGATAGAGCAGTTATGACAGGGTTAAGTGAATTTTTAATAGCATGATCTTTTATTATAGTAAATTTAGAGAGTCCTTTAGCATAAGCAGTTCTGATGTAATTTTCTGATAAAACTTTTAATAATGAATTTCTCATCATTTGTGAAATTACAGCAACAGGCCTTATTCCTAAAACGATTGATGGAAGAATTAAGTTCTTTAAATTAATTGTAACATTTTCTCCATAATCATCTAATTCATATAAACTTCCCGTCATGTTTAATCCTGTAAAATCGCTTAAAACATAACCAAATAGCCAAGCAAATAAAATAGCACTAAAAAACGAGGGAATACTCATCCCTAAAGTACTTAATAATTGTATAAAATAGTCGATCCAAGTATTTTTATTCAATGCGGAAAATATCCCCAAAAATATTCCTAAAATGACAGCAATTAGTATAGATGAAATAGCTAAAATCGCAGTATTTGGCAAAGTATTTTTAATGATCTCTATAACACTAACTCCATTTTTTTGATATGATTCCCTCAAATAGGGAGTTTTAAAAACTATTTTAAAATTTTTAAACTTTAAAAAATTGATGTAATTATATTTATTTTCACTTAAAAATGAAAGGTTTTCTGAATCATTATAATGAATAGAAACTGGAGATAAATCATTAACATAATATAAATATTGAATAAAAACAGGCTTATCAAAACCATACTTTTTTTTTATTCTATATAATTGTTCAGAATTTTCATTTTGATCTAACATCATTTGTGCTGGATCTCCAGGCAAAACGTTAAAAAGAAAAAATATAATAGTTATAACTCCAAAAAGAGTTAAAAACATATTAGATAATTTATTTAATATCCAATACATAATGAATTTATTTTTCTTCCAGATGGATTAAAGCAAATACGGAATAATTTATCATGTCTTGATAATTTGCATCAATTCCCTCACTTACAAGAGTTTTTCCATGATTGTCTTCAATTTGTTTAACTCTTAAAATTTTTTGGATTATCAAATCAGTTAATGAACTAACACGCATGTCTCTCCAAGCCTCTCCATAATCATGATTTTTATTTTCCATTAAAGATTTTGTTTTAGCTAGCTGGATGTCATATAATTTTAAAGATTCTTCCAAATCTAAATCAGGAGTTTCAACAATTCCTTTCTCAATTTGAATTAGAGACATTATAGAATAATTAATTATTCCAATAAATTCTGAAAATTGCCCTTCATCAACCTTTCTAGTTTTTTTAGTTTGTAGACCTCTAATTCTTTGAGCTTTTATAAAAATTTGATCAGTTAAAGATGAAAGTCTTAGAATTCTCCACGCACTCCCATAGTCTTTCATCTTTTTTAAAAAAAGACTTCGACAAATGTCTGTAACTGCATCATATTGATTTGAAGTTTTGATAGCCAATAGATTTTTCTGTAAATTTCGTTGAAAATATTTAAATAGGTAGTTTAGTTTTACGAAAGTTATTAAAAAATTAAATTAAAATGACAATAAATATAAATGGAACCTTATTAGATTTATCAACTCCAAAAATAATGGGGATTTTAAATATTACACCAGATTCATTTTATGATGGTGGAGAATTTAATTCTGATAAAAAAATTTTAAATCAGGTTGAAAAAATGATAATTGAAGGTGTAGATATTATTGATATTGGTGGATATAGCTCGAGGCCTGGAGCAAAAGAAGTCAATATAAATGATGAGATATTAAGGGTTATTCCCACAATAGAATTGATAAAAAATAAATTTATAGATACTATAATTTCTATAGATACTTTTAGAAGTGAAGTTGCAAAAAAAGCAATAAATAGTGGAGCATCAATAATAAATGATATTTCTGCTGGTGATTTAGATTCAAATATGTTTAATTGTGTAGCAGAATTAAAAGTTCCTTATATAATGATGCACATGAAAGGAACTCCAAACAGTATGCAAAAAAATCCAACATATCAAAATGTTATCAATGAAATAGTTGAAAATCTTTCAAAAAAATTATTTTCTGCAAAAAAAGCAGGTATAGTAGATGTCATAATTGATCCTGGATTTGGATTTGGAAAAACTTTAGATCACAACTATTGTATATTAAACAATTTATCATTTTTTAAAGAACTTGACTGCCCAATTTTAGTAGGTATTTCTAGAAAATCAATGGTGTATAAATTAATTAAAAAAAATCCAGAAAATTCATTGAATGGGACAACTTGTTTAAATACTATATCTATACTAAATGGAGCAAAAATACTTCGTGTACATGATGTTAAAGAAGCAAAAGAAGTAATTACGTTAACAAATTTTTTAAATAAAAAATCTTAATTCATTTTTAATTACTTTTATATAAATTCTATAACAATTGGACAAACTTGAATCTTTCCTCTCTCAAATAACAATCATAAGCATTATAGATATATTTCTTGTATTAATTTTAATTTACTATTTGTATAAATTAGTAAAAGGAACTGCTGCAATTAATGTGCTAATTGGAATAGTTATTATTTATTTGATTTGGAAGTTAACAGATGTTCTTGATATGAATTTGTTTAGCAATTTATTAGGCCAATTTATTAGTGTAGGAGTCTTAGCACTAATAGTTGTTTTTCAACAAGAAATAAGAAAGTTTCTTCTAATGCTAGGATCTAATAATCTTACAAATAATAAGCTTTACTTTAAGTATATAAATATATTTAAACCCTCAAGAGAAATTAGTCAAATGAATATTGATGAATTTCTTAAAAGCTGTGATAAGCTTATTAAAAATAAAACTGGAGCTTTGTTTGTAATTGAAAGAAATAACAGCCTAGATTTTATAAAAAATACAGGAGATAATTTGTATTTAGAGCTTTCATCTCCTATAATCGAAAGTATATTCTTTAAAAATAGCCCTCTCCATGATGGTGCAGTTATAATTGATGGGAATTTTATCACTGCAGCAAGAGTAATTCTTCCTGTTTCGGAAAATAAAAATATAAATTCCCGTTTAGGACTTAGACATAGGGCAGCATTCGGAATCACAGAAAAAACAGATGCCATTGCTATTGTTGTTTCTGAAGAAAATGGAAAAATAAGTTTTATTAAAAATGGTGAAATATTTCAACATAAAAGTATTTTAAACTTAAAGACTATGATTGAAGCTGAACTTGTTTAGTTTCTGATTTTTTAAATTGAATTTCATAGAGATTTTTATAATATCCCTTCTTTTCTTTTATTAATTCTAAATGAGTACCTGACTCAACTAATCTACCCTTATCCATAACTAAAATTCTATCTGAGTTAAGAATCGTTGATAATCTATGGGCTATAATAATTGAAGTTTTATTTTCAGTAATTTTTTTTGTTGCATTTTGAATTAACTCTTCTGAGTTGGAGTCAATTGAAGAAGTTGCTTCATCAAGAATTAAAATTGAGGGATGTTTTAAATATGCTCTTAAAAAAGATATCAACTGTCTTTGCCCTTGCGATAGCATTACTCCTCTTTCTTTTACATTGTAATTGTAACCGTTTGGTAAACTCATAATAAAATCATGTATTCCAATTTTCTTTGCTGCATTAACAACATTATCAAAAGAAATAGATTTATTCCATAGCGTTATATTATTTAATAGAGTATCTGCAAATAAAAATACATCCTGTAAAACAAGTGCAATTCTTGATCTTAAGGAAAAGACATCTAAATTTTTAATGTTTATATTATCTAATTCTATTGTGCCATTTTGTGGATCATAAAATCTACTAAGTAGATTTACTATTGTAGTTTTTCCAGACCCAGTAGAACCTACTATAGCTATTTTCTCACCACTCTTAACATTGAAAGAAATATCTTTTAACACATTCTCTCCTAATACGTATGAAAATTCAATTTTACTGAATTTTATATTACCCCTTAATGAATCAGCCAAAATTTTTCCAGTATTAGGAATTTGACTTCTAGTGTCTAATATTTTAAATACTCTATTTGCTGCAACCATTCCCATTTGAAGAGTATTAAACTTATCTGCGATCTGTCTTAAAGGTCTAAATAACATCTGAGAAAGTTGAATAAAGAGAAATATAATACCTAATGTTACACCTGAATCTTCAACTAAATTTAATCCTCCATACCATACAATTAATCCAATAGTTATTGATGTAGAAAGTTCAGCTATTGGAAAAAAGATAGAATTATACCAAACTGTTTTTAGCCATGCTTTTTTATGTTTCTCATTTATTTCAACGAAATTTCCATATTCAATTTTTTCTCTATTAAAAAGTTGCACAATTTTCATTCCTGTTAACCTTTCTTGAACAAAGGAATTTAAGTTTGCAACTTCAGTTCTAACTTCATTGAAAGCGGCTTTCATTGATTTTTGAAATTGTCTAGTCGCAAATAAAATAAATGGAAGAATTACAAAAACTACTAAACTGAGTTTCCAACTAAGAACAAGCATAACTATAATTACTATTAGCATCTGTAATAAATCTGCAACAATCATGAAAAGACCTTGGCTAAAAATACTAGCAATAGTTTCCATATCATTAACTGCTCTTGTAACTAGCCTACCAACAGAGGACTTGTCAAAATATGTCATCTTGAAATCAAGAATATGTTTGAATAGCTTAACTCTTAAATCATAAACAACTTTTTGACCTAGAAGATTAGCGTAATAACTAAAAAGAAACATAAACAATACTGTCAAAAGAAGATTAAATAACATTAAAGAAATTACTAATATGAATTCATCATAATTACCAATAGCTAAATAGTCATCAACAGCGATTTTTATTAGATAGGGTGTAATTATTGCAAAAATTGAAATTAAAACAGCAGAAATAGCTACAAAAATAAATGTTACTTTATATTTTATAACATACCCAAGTAATCTTACTAAAAGTTTAAAATCAAATAGATTAGTATTTTTTTTAGTCATTAAATAATAAATTTTTCTGGGTAAATAATATTAGTTAAATATAAGCCATGAGCAGGAACTGAATAACCAGCTTCTTCTCTTTTTTTACTAATTATTACTTTATCTATATGATTAATTTGTTTTTTACCCTCCCCTATTTCAATTAAAGTTCCTATAATGGCTCTTACCATATTTCTTAAAAAACGATTTGCAGAAATTTCAAACAACCAATAATTTTTCTCATATCTCCAACCTACATTTGTTATTTCACAATCAAATGTATGCACATCAGTGTTGGATTTTGAGAAACATTTAAAATCTCTGTAATTATAAAGTTTTAATGCTGCTAAATTCATTTTAGAAAAATCAATATCCTTTTTAAAAAAATAAGATCTACCTACTAAAAAAGGATTTTTTTTGGTATTTATCTTATAATTATATGTCCTTGATAATGCATCAAATCTTGCATGAAAATCATTGGAAACATTGTATATATTATAAATTGAAATATCATTGGGTAAAAAAGAATTTAATTTATGTACAAAATCTAATTTATCTTGAATAATATTTAAAGAATCAAAGTGTGCACAAAAATAAGAGGCATGAACACCAGCATCTGTTCTTCCAGCACCTACAATTGATATTTCTTTATTTAAAATAGTAGAAATACACTTTTCAATAGTTTCTTGAACTGAAACAGATTTAGGTTGTATTTGCCAACCATGATAATTAGTTCCATTAAATGATAATTCTAATAAATATCGCAAGAGAAATACTACTTTTGTTTAATTATCAAATATACCTTAATAAGAAAGTGAAAAAAATATTTATTTGAAAAAAATTCTATTATTATCAGATACACATAGCTATATAGATAATAGCATCATTAAATATGTAAATCAAACAGATGAGGTTTGGCATGGTGGAGATATTGGTAAAATAGATGTTTTAGAAACTTTAGAAAAAAAAATATTAGTTAGATCTGTGTATGGAAATATTGATGATCATGTAGTTCGTTCTGCTACAAAAGAAATAAACACATTTATTTGTGAAAATGTAAAAGTTAGTATTATACATATTGGAGGAAAACCACCTTTTTACAACAAGAAAACTCTTAATTTAATAAAAAAGGAAAAACCAAAAATATTGGTATGTGGTCATTCACACATTTTAAAAGTTGAATATGATAAAGCTAATCATCTATTATATTTAAATCCAGGAGCAGCTGGAAGGCATGGATTTCACAAAAAAAGAACTATGATAAGATTTGAAATTGAAGGAGAAGAAATAAAAAACATGGAAATAATTGAATTAGGTAATAGATCTAAATTATCTTAACCTGTTTGAAGACTTAATTATACTCTGATCTTTTTTTATAGATCTAATAGACATGAATATTAATAAAAATGATAACAAAAAGTAAATAAGACCTGGATCTTTAAATGACTCTGCAAAAGATCTTTCATCAAATAAATTTAATAATCCAAATACCAAAGCCAGAAATGAAAACCTTAAAATGTTTATTTGAACATTTGGTTTTTTAAATAAAAAAATATTTATAAGTATTAAAAATGCTAAAATTTCAGAGAAAAAATAATTATTAACGTAAGGTCTAAAAGAACCAAACCAAGATTCAGTTAAAGACATATCAGGATTACTATCAATTGAAATAAATATTAAAAAATTAATTAATACTAAAAAAAACATATAGACAGATTGAATCCTTTGAATCATATCATTAAAATTATATATTAAAATTATGATTTTATATAGATTTAATAAATAATTGTATATTTACAAAGATTTTTATAATCATTCCCTCAATTACATACAACGAATCACATTTTAATAACATATCATAATTAACTTAAACAATCTAAATGTTTGAAATATCCGCACTAAAAGAAAAAAAAATATTAGAACTTCAAAAAATAGCCACTGAATTAGGAATTAAAAAGATTAATACTTTAAAAAAAATTGATTTAGCATATAAAATTATAGATCATTATGCTTCTAACCCTAAGACATCTAATGAAAAGGCGTCTGCTCCTATTGTGTCTAAAAAAGAAAATAAAACTGAGGATAAAGAAATTGAGAAAAAAGAAACTGATAATTCATCTTTAAACAAAAACAATCAGAACAGTACTAAGAATTTTGTAAAAAAAGATAGAAATCATAACAAAGACAACCGAAATAGGTACAAAGAACCAGATTTTGAGTTTGATGGAATTATTGAAAGTGAAGGTGTTCTTGATATAATGCAAGAAGGTTATGGTTTTTTAAGATCATCAGATTATAATTATTTAACATCACCTGATGATATATATGTATCTCAATCTCAAGTTCGTTTATTTGGTCTTAAGACTGGAGATACAGTTTTAGGCCATGTTAGACCTCCAAAAGAGGGAGAAAAATATTTTCCCTTAATAAAAGTTTCTAAAATTAATGGATTGAGTCCTAATGTAGTTAGAGATAGAGTATCATTTCAACACTTAACTCCATTGTTTCCTGATGAAAAATTTAATCTTGCAGACAAGAATAATACAATTTCTACAAGAGTCATGGATCTTTTTTCACCTATTGGAAAAGGTCAAAGAGGAATGATAGTTTCGCAGCCTAAGACTGGAAAAACTATGTTACTTAAAGACGTTGCAAATGCTATTGCAGCTAATCATCCTGAAGTATATCAAATAATACTACTAATTGATGAAAGACCAGAGGAGGTGACCGATATGCAAAGAAATGTAAAAGGAGAGGTTGTCGCTTCTACTTTTGATGAACCTGCAGATAGACATGTTAAAGTTGCCAATATTGTTTTAGAAAAAGCTAAAAGATTAGTTGAATGTGGTCATGATGTAGTTATTTTATTAGATTCAATCACTAGACTAGCAAGAGCATATAATACAGTTCAACCTGCATCTGGAAAAATATTAAGTGGAGGTGTTGATGCAAACGCACTACATAAACCCAAAAGATTCTTTGGAGCAGCAAGAAATATTGAAGGGGGTGGTTCATTATCAATTATAGCAACTGCTCTAACTGAAACCGGTTCAAAGATGGACGAAGTGATTTTTGAAGAATTCAAAGGTACCGGAAATATGGAACTTCAACTGGATAGAAGAATATCAAACAGAAGAATATTCCCTGCAATTGATCTAGTTTCATCTGGTACTAGAAGAGATGATTTGCTTTTAGATGAAAATACTATCCAAAGAATGTGGATTATGAGAAAATATTTGGCTGATATGAATCCGGTAGAAGCAATGGAATTTATTAATGACAAGATCAAAAAATCTCTAAATAATGAAGAATTTCTTATCTCAATGAACTCTTAAGAATTATACCTTTCTTTACTTTTTTAAGGTGGAAATATGTTTTGAAAGTTTAGATTTAATATTTGCAGATTTATTTGCGTGAATAATATTATTCTTAACTAGCTTATCAAGCATAGAAGCTACGTTGGGAAAAAGTTTTTCTGCTGCCTTCTTTGATTTTAAATCTTTAAGTTTTTTAATAGCATTTCTTGAAGCTTTATGCTGTGCTTTTTTACGAAGTTTTACAGCCTCATTTCTTCTGATTCTTTTTACAGCTGATTTATGGTTTGCCATATTAAATTTTAATTAAAAACTTCGCAAATATAAGAGTTTTTTATTTGCTCTTTAATCTTTTTTTATTTTATTAATTAACTTTATAGTTATGAAAACATTACTTATTGGAATATCTATAGGAATCTCTCTTGTTCACATTTTTGGAATTGATGTTATTGAGGCATATTGGGCTGTTGTATTTTTAGGATTAGCAGGTTTTACTGAGTTATTTGAGCAGAGAAAAAAAAAGAAAAAATGAAAAAACTACTTTTATTATTACTTTTTATTTTAATTGGATGTGGAGGTCAGGCAGATTACTATGATGCTGATGGAAATCCGCTTGATGAAAACCCTATTTTTGTGCTTTAGATATTTCTGAATGAAGAGGAGAAGATTTATTATTGATGGGGGTAAAGTTTTTTTAAGTTCGTTTTGTATCCCCAATTTTATTTCGGCTAATCCACAGCATATTGGGGTTGAAATCGAGCAGATCACATTTGGTTCAGACCATCACTTCTTTGGATATATCGGACAATCGCTTACCATTCCATGGAACAAAAATGGAAATCGTTTAGTTTGCTTATCCTCCTCTTTTCACGACCATTTACCGGGAAAAGGTGAAGTAGCGAATGTTAACCTGATCAATCTTGAGCGAAGAATAAAGGGGCGTTATCTAGTTGAAAAAATCGATGAAAGCCAAGGGTGGAATCTACAACAAGGCACCATGTTTTATTGGAATCCTCAACAGCCCGATCATCAGTTTTTCTTTAACGATCGCGACCCCAAATCGGGTGTTATTTTTACGGTACTTTATGATATTGATAAACGACAAAGGGTAAAAACTTTTCACTTTGGCCAACGGTCTTTTGGCAATAGTGGAGTTTGTCCTTTGGGAAAATATTTTCTGGCTATCAACTATGCCCGAATGGCCCGATTGCGCCCGGTTACTGGATACAAAGACAGCTATGATTGGACTGATGGTATTACGGCTCCCAAGGATGACGGCATCGCCATTGTCAATATCGAAACAGGAGAAAAGGAAATTCTGATTTCATTTGAGCAAATGTCCAGAGGTTTGGAGCAAAATGGTTTTGATGTAAAAGACCGAAATCTTTTTATCAATCACACCCTTTGGAGTCGAGACGGACAATGGATCTATTTTTTTGTCAGGGCAGGTTGGAAATCTGATAAAGATGGCCGTCAAAGGCTGAACGCAGCCTGTTCCATCAAGGTTGATGGAAGTCAATTCATTGCCGGGCATCAACATATAGGGGGACACCCAGAATGGTTCCACGGCACTCAAATCATTGGCAGCAGTGAAAACCAGCAAGTTATCTACGATATTCTACAAAAAAAAATAATTGGAACCCTAGGCAATCCTGATATTTTCCCAAAACCCGAAGGAGACATTAGTATTTCTCCAGATGGAAAATGGTTGGTTAATGGCTACAATAATAATTCAGGGGCCAATTTTTATTCAATCATGAATCTTAAAACAGGAGCATGGGTTAAAACACCCTCATTTGAAACAGG
>PACX01000022.1 GCA_002702895.1 Flavobacteriaceae bacterium
TTTGTGTTTTCTTCTTTTACTGTTTGAAAACCTAATCCAAACCCTTTCTTTTTACCAAAAACCAATGCTTTATATTTAAGTCCATCAGCGTGATCCTCTAGCATAAGTTTAATGGTTGAAGAATTTATTATTCTCTCTCCGTTTAATTCACCCCCGTTTAAAAGCATCTGACAAAACATGAGATAATCGTGCGTTGTAGACAATAACCCACCAGATCCGCTAAATAGAGTTACATTTTTTGTAAACGGCGATTCACCAGGACTGTCATAGACATTTAGATTTCCTTTTTTGTCCTTATTATATAAAGTTGTGAATCTATCAATCTTATCTTTTGGTAACTCAAAAAATGTATCGTTCATATTTAAGGGATCAAAAATCTCTGTTTTTAAATATTCATCTAATGGCATACCAGAAATAACTTCAACGAGATAGCCACAAATATCAGTAGAATAACTGTATCTCCATTGAGTTCCAGGCTCATACAAAAGAGGGGCTTTAATAGATTCTTTAACAAACTGTTGTAAGTTCATTTCAATAGACTTTCGGTATCCTTCAGGACCTTTAAACCCAAAGCCTGCAGAGTGTCTTAAAATATCAATAATTTTTATATCATTTTTTATTGTCCTTTCTTTTTTTCGCTTTTTAATAGTTAAGTTTTTAAATTCTGGAATAAACTTGTAAACTGGGTCATTTAATTTAAACCCTCCTTTCTCGTACAACTTCATTAAGGCAACAGATACAATAGGCTTGGTCATCGAAGCAATTCTAAAAATATCGTCTTCTTTTAAACTCTTTTTAGTTTCAATTTCAGAATAACCATAACTATTATAATGTATAATTTCCCCGTTTTTAACTATTGCAGTTTGAATTGAAGAAAAGTCATTATTATCAACATAAGTATGCATAATGGAATCTAAAGCATACAATTTAGTGGCTGAGAATCCTACAGATTCTAAATCAGTTTTCGCAAAATCTAATTGTGCTGAAACATGAAAAGAAAACAGCGCAAAAAATAGAGAAAAAAAGGATTGAAATAAGAAATGTTTTTTCAATTAGAAATGTTTAAATATTTTTTTAAAAAGATATTAAAAAATTACAAATAAAAATAGGCTATAATGATTTTTAAATTTAATTGTTTTCAATAATTTTTGAATTTTCAAAAATAATATCTATAAGCTTACTTCTAATATTATTTTCATATAATTTTTTGTTTTCTCTTGTTGGGTAAACTCTATTTGTTAAAAAAACTATTGAAACTTTAGCCCTAGGGTCAATCCAAAAGAAAGTTCCTGTAAAGCCTGTATGACCAAAACTTTCTTTTGATAATTTTTTATTAGGATAGGAATCTTCTAATTCCCTATTTGGTTTATCAAAGCCCAATCCTCTTCTAATTTTACTTTCTGGAATAGCATAGGATGTAAATTTTTCTATTGTCTCCTTTCTTAAAACATTAGGAGAGCTTTTAAAATTCCAAGTTTCAAAGATTTCAATTAGCTTTCCAATGCTTTCTGCACTTCCAAATAATCCTGCATTTCCTGATTTTCCCTGAAAGAGGCTAGAAGCTTCATCATGTACAGTTCCATGAATCAAAGTATTTCTAAAAAAATTATCATGTTCAGTTGGAATAACCATTGATTTCTTCTTTGGGCTAAAAGTGAGGGAACTGTTTTCAATGTTGCTGTAGAAGATATCATTTAAATAAGTCTCATAAGTTTTTGAAGTAATTTTTTCAATAAGCTTGGGGACATAAAAAAAGAATAGGCCAGAATAAAGATATTTTCCTGGGTTTTTTATTTCCGATTTTTTAATTTTTCTATAAATTTTTTTGTGATAGGATTCTCTTATAAATAGGCAATCACTCACTTTTAAATTAAAGCGTTTATTTTGTTTGTCTCTAACAATACTTCTTTTTAATTTCCCATTTTTTCTTTTTAATAAATAGTGATGATTTATATAAGGAATCCATCCTGCAGTATGACTCATGGCTTCAATAAATGAAGTATTTTTTTTGTTTGATCTTCTTAGTTCAGGCAAATAATTTGAGATTGGACTATTTAAATCAATATCAAAGTCTTCATATATTTTCATTAAGGCTATTGTTGATGCAAGCGGCTTTGTTAGTGAAGCTAAATCATAAGCATGACTGTTATTAACCTTTGTTAAAGAATCATAAGTATGGTAGCCAAAAGATTTATTTATTAAAACTTTATCTTCAATTTTAATATAAACTTGAGCTCCTGGAAAAGCTTTATCCTGAATGCTAGAGTTAATTAAACTGTCAATTTTATTGTGTTGAGCGAAACTTAATTGTGCAAAAAAGCAAACAAAAAACAACAAATAAAGTCTAAATATTTTACTAAAAAGATAAAACATAAAAGAGATTGATTAATAAATATTTAAATTAGAAAAAAATTATTTGATGAAAATAATAGCTTTAAAAATTATGAAAGATAAACATTTAGTGTTTTTAATTTTTCTTTCTATGTTTTATTCAAATAATATTACTGGACAAAATATGGAAAACAAATTATCAAATGAAACTAGTTTATATCTTAAACAGCATGCTACTAACCCTGTAAATTGGGTTCCATGGGGTAATCAGGCCTTAGAAATAGCTAAAAAGAATGATAAACTTTTATTAATAAGTATAGGTTATTCATCTTGTCATTGGTGTCATGTTATGGAAGAAGAGAGTTTTGAAAATAAGGATGTTGCGGAAGTTATGAATTCAAAATATATCAATATCAAAGTAGATAGAGAGGAGAGGCCTGATATTGATGAGATATATATGAAAGCCCTAGTATTAATGACCGGTAGTGGGGGTTGGCCAATGAATATTATAGCATTACCTGATGGAACACCTATTTGGGGAGGAACGTATGTCCCTAAAGACCAATGGATACAAGTTTTGAATCAAGTTGAAGGGTTTTATAAAACAAGAAAGGAAGATGTTTTAGAATATGCTAAAAATGTAAAAGATGGAGTGAAAAAAGAATCTTTAATAAAACCAATTACTAAAGAAACAAAATATACATCCGATTTTCAAAATAAACTTGTAACCAAAGCATTTAATTTCACTGATAAAGTAAATGGAGGAATTGCTGTTGGTCAGAAATTCCCTCTACCATCTTTTATTAATTTCTTTCTAAGATATTCCAAATTAAATGGGAATAAGGAAATGGAATCATTTGTTAAAAATACATTGACCAAAATTTCACAAGGAGGAATAAATGATAGACTTGAGGGAGGATTTCACAGGTATACAGTTGATAACAAATGGCATATTCCTCATTTTGAAAAAATGCTGTATGACAATGCTCAATTATTAAGTGTTTTCTCAAAAGCTTTTATGGCTTTTGATGAACCAAGATTTAAAGAGGAGATTTATAATATTTATGATTTTTTAGAATTAAAAATGACAAGTAATGACGGTTTAATTTTTTCAAGCATTTCGGCAGATACTAATTATCAGGATGGCACTAAACAAGAGGGGGATTTTTATATATGGACTCAAAAAGAATTAAAAGAGATTTTGAAAAAAGATTTTAATTGGGTCAGCAAATATTATAATATAAATGAAAAAGGATATTGGGAAAGAGACAACTATGTTTTTTATCAAACCATTTCAGATGAAAAGTTTGCTTCTGATATGGGAATGACAACTACTGAGTTTAAGAATAATTTAAAAGGGATTAATAAAAAACTTTTCAATTATAGAGAAAAAAGAATTCAACCAATTATTGACACCAAAATTATCTTTTCTTGGAATGCTTTGACAATAAGAGGATTAATTGATGCCTATAAAGCAACTGGAGATAATAGGTTTTTAGAAAAGGCAATAGAAATCAATAAGACTTTGGAAGAGAAAATGATAAAAGGAAATAAAATTGCACATACTAATGGGCAAATTTTAAAAAATCAAGTTTTATTTTTTGAAGATTATAGCTATTATATAGACGCATTAATTGGACTGTATGAGGCTACATATGAAATAGATTGGATTGAAAAGGCAGTTGCTTTTACAGAATTTTGTAATGTAGAATTTCAACAAGAAGATTATTTTTATAAATTTTCCTCAAATCAAGACTTACTTTATTCCGATACTTTAGTTCAACTAGAAGATGGAGTTACTCCATCAGCAAATTCTATTATGAATTTTAATTTATTTAGACTTTCACATTATTTAGGAAACAAAGATTTTTCAAATTATGCAGATAAAATGATTAATAATATTATTGCTAATTTAGAAAATAGAGTTACAGATCATATGTTTTGGTTATGGTCATCACTAAATTATTCTGAAAGCTTTTTTGAGCTAGCTATTAGCGGACCAGATGCAAAACAAAAAGCGAAAGAGTTATCATTAAAATATCTGCCTAATGCTGTAATAGCCGCATATAATGAGCCTTCTGATTTGTATTTGCTTAAAGATAGGTTTGTTAAGGATGTCACCTATATTTATGTTTGCGTCAATAATACATGTAAATTTCCTGTTACTAATATTAAGGAAGCACTAAAATTAATGGATTAATAATTTAACAAATGAAAATATTTAAAAATATAGTATTAAAAACTGCAATAATTTTGATGTTATTAAATTCTTGCAGTCAAAAACCAATTATAACATCACCTAATATTATTTTTATTTTAACTGATGATCTAGGGTTTAACGATCTAAGTTCCTACGGATCCCCAATGATTAAAACCCCTAATTTAGATTTGTTAGCAAAGCAAGGGGCCTTACTTAATTCATACTATTCGCCCCAAGCAGTATGTTCTGCCTCTAGAGCGGCTATATTAACTGGCGCTTATCCAAACCGAATTGGGTTTAGTGGAGCTTTAGGCCCAAATTCCAAAAAGGGGATTAATCCAAATGAATTGTTAATGTCTGAAATGTTAAAAGATCAAGGCTATCAAACAGCTATATATGGAAAATGGCATTTGGGAGATAATCAGAAATTCCTTCCTACTAGACATGGATTTGATGATTTTTATGGAATACTATATTCTAATGATATGTGGCCGTATCATCCTGAACGACCCGATAGTTACCCAGATTTAATGTTATATGAAAATGAAACTGCAATACAAGTTTTAACTGATCAGTCAGATTTGACTAAAGAATTAACTCAAAAGAGCATAGATTTTATAAATAATAACAAAGACAATCCTTTCTTCCTTTATTTAGCACATCCTCAGCCACATGTTCCTCTTTTTGCATCCTCAGAGTTTAATGGCAGATCTAAAAATGGACTGTATACAGATGTTATTGAAGAAATAGATAACTCAGTGGGATTAATAATAGAAGCATTAAAAAATAATAGTTTAGATAAAAATACAATTGTAGTTTTTACCTCCGATAATGGCCCATGGCTTTCTTATGGTGGACACGCTGGATCAACTGGTATTTACCGAGAGGGAAAGGGGACTACTTGGGAAGGAGGACAAAGAGTACCCTGTATTGTGTGGTATCCAAATGAGATTAAGCCAAATTCTGTGATTTCTACTCCATTAATGGGAATTGATTGGCTCCCAACCTTTGCAAGTGTTACTAATTCAAGTCTTTCAAAAAATAAAATAGATGGGAAAAATATTTGGAAGATATTAACTAAGGAAACTGAAAAAGATCCCCATGAAGCCTTGTTTTTTTACTACCATGTTAATAGTCTTCATGCAGTAAGGTATGGAGATTGGAAAATGTATTTTCCTCACAGATACAGAACATTAAACGATAGAGTTGGCAGAAATGATGGAATACCTATCAAATATGAATATATTAATTTAGAAGAAAAGGAGCTTTATAATTTAATAGAGGATCCATCTGAAACAAAAAATGTTTTTGATCTTTATCCAGATATAGTAAAAAAAATCGAGGCTTTGGCTGAAATTAAAAGAAGCGAAATAGGTGATGTTTTAACTAATTCAATAGGATCTGAAAATAGACCGATAGGTTTAATTGACTAAAATATGAATAAAAGAAGAAATTTTATTAAAAAATCTATTTTAGGAAGTGTTGGAGCTTCTTCCTTGATAAAATGTGATGTTCCATCAAAATCAAATTCAGATATTCAAGCTACTTATCCAAGGATAATTTCTACTTGGAATCATGGCCTGCCAGCAAACAGTGAAGCATGGAAAAGCCTGATGGAGGGAAAAAATGGAATTTCTGCAATTGAGGAAGGAGTAAAAATATCTGAGGCTGACCCTAAAATTAGATCTGTGGGTTATGGTGGTTTCCCTGATAGAGATGGGATAGTAACCTTAGATGCTTGTATTATGGACAATAAAAGTAATTGTGGATCTGTTAGTTTTTTACAAAATATTAAACATCCGATTTCTGTTGCAAGATTAGTTATGGAAGAAACACCTCATGTTATGCTTTCAGGGAAAGGAGCTCTAGATTTTGCAATTTCGAAAGGGTTTAAAGAACAAAATTTATTAACTGCAGAATCAAAAAAGGATTGGATAAAATGGAAAAAGGAATCAAAATATAAGCCTGTAATCAATATTGAAAATCATGATACTATAAGCATGTTACTAATTGATAATAATGGAGATTTATTTGGAGGGTGTACAACAAGTGGAGCTGCCTGGAAAATGCATGGTAGAGTTGGAGATTCTCCAATTATTGGAGCAGGATTATTTTTAGATAATGAGGTTGGAGCTGCAGCAGCAACAGGATTAGGCGAAGCTATTATTAGAACCTCTGGAAGCGCTATGGTTGTGGAACTTATGAGACAAGGTCATTCACCATTAAATGCATGTAAATTAGTAGTTGATAGAATTTCTAAAATACATAGGTCTGGTCCGGATTGGGATTATTTACAAGTTGGATTCATTGCAATAAATAAAAAGGGACAATATGCTGGATATAGTTTAAGAAAAGGCTTCGATTATGCAGTTTGTGATAATGAAAACCAGAACAGATTATTAAAGGCAGAACATTCTATTTAAAGATGTTAGAGTTTTTACAATATTTAGGAAAATATCACCCGGTAATTATTCATTTACCTATAGGAGTTTTATATTTTACCTTTTTTTTATCTGTCTGTGAGAAAATTTTTAAAGAAAATTTTTTAATTCCTATAAAATTTGGGCTTGGATTTTCTTTTGTTTTTGCTGTTATTTCTTGTTTTCTAGGATATTTTCTTTCTTTAGGAGGAGATTATGGTGAGGAGACTTTAAATATTCATATGTGGCTTGGTATTTCTACCGCTGTTTTAAATGGGGGACTTTTATGGATTCATTACAAAGATATTTATAAAAAACAATTCATTTCTTTTTTTGGATTTACTATAGTCCTTTTAACTATTACTGGTCATTATGGAGGAAGTATGACGCATGGTGAAGGGTTTTTAGATCTGCCTAAAGCTAAGAATGAAATTATATTTAATGAAAAAGATAGTTTAAATCTGTACACTGAAGTTGTTAGGACTATTTTAGATAACAAATGTGTTAAATGTCATAGTCAATCCAAAACAAAAGGCGGCTTATTATTAGTTTCTGAACAAGATATTTTAAAAGGCGGAAAATCAGGCAACATATTAGTAGCTAATAATGCACTTGAAAGCCATATGTTTAATTATCTAACTCTTCCCTTAGAAGATGAGTTGCATATGCCTCCAAAGGGAAATTCACAGTTAAAAGAATATGAAATAGAATTAATTAAATATTGGATAGATTCTGGAGCTAGTTTTCAAAAATTTGAACAAAGTATAAATGTCAACTCTAATTTATCTAAAAATTTAGCCTCATTTTTTCCAAAACTAGCAGCAATAGTCCGTATTCCAAAGAAAAAGGATTTAGAAAAATTACAAAACTTAAACTTTAGATTAGAAAGAAATAGCAATGAAAATAATTTTATTGAAGCTAAATTTTTAGGCAAAATACTTCAATCAAAACATTTAAATGCTTTATTGAAAATAAAAAATCAACTCATAAAATTAGATCTAAGCAATACAAACTTCGATGATAATTTAATTTCTAAATTAAAAAACTTAGAAAACTTGAAATACTTGAAATTAAATGATACTAAAATTAGTGACAAGGGACTTGTTTATATTAATAATTCGGTAGAAAGTCTAAATTTAAACAATACATCCGTTTCATTTAATGGAATAGAATCTTTTCTTGAAAATTCAAGCTTAAAGAAAGCTTATTTATGGAACACAAAGATTAGTGTTGATCAGCAAAATCAATTAAAAGAAAATTATTTAACTGAAATTAATTTTGGAGCTAATAATTTTGCTAGGGACATGCCATTAGCTTTACCTGTAATAATGTCTGAACAAACTATGTTTGAGGACTCTTTATTAATTGAAATTTATAAATCCCTCGGAAATCCACAATATAGATATACTACAAATGGTGATGAACCGGACTCACTTTCTACAATATATACTGAACCAGTAAAAATCAACAAGACATTAACTTTTAAAGCTAAAGCTTTCAAAAAGGGTTGGAAAAGCAGTAAAACCGTATCCGTAGAATATGTAAAAACAGGAGGATTGATAACAGAACATAAATTAAGAACAAATCCTGATATCAGGTATAAAAATGTAGATAGATTGTTTGACGGGACATTAGGTAATCTAGATTTTAGAAGTGGACATTGGAATGGTTTTATTAAAAATAATGAGAATAATGTAGATAAAACTTCAAGTTCAGGAGATTTAATAGTTGAAATAAATATGCCAAAGCAAAGTCAGGCTAATTATATAGGAATTCATGCTTTAACTTCAATTCCCGCGTACATTACTTTTCCTAAAAAAATAGAATTGTTTGATATCAGCTCCGGGAAAGAAGTATTATTGTCATCTAAAGTAATGCCAATTCCTGATGTTAATGAAATTCCAGAAATGAAAATGTATAAAATGCCATTAAATAAAAAGAATCTAGATAAAATTAAATTAGTTGTAACAAGTAATAAAAAACTTCCTAAAAATCACCCTGCAGAGGGGGAGCCTGCTTGGCTTTTCGTAAGTGAGATAATTTTTCTTTTTTAGATTTTTTTAAAAAATCTTAATAAAAAACTTGACATTGAATTTTAATTTAATTGATTCAATAGCAATGGATTATAAAGTTAATTTTCCATTATTTAAATGAAAAAAACTATTGATTTAATAAATAAATCTCTTAAAATTAAGATTCTGTTAATGAAGTGTTAATTTATTTAGTAAATTAGCACCAGATTAAACAAAAATAATATTCTATGAAAACAAAATTCTTAAGAATTCTGACTTCTTTTTTATTGGTCTTTGCTTTCGGTTTTAGTGTGCATGCCCAATCAATTAGTGGTACAGTAACAGACGAAAATGGAGTGCCTCTTCCAGGCGCTACTGTTTTAGTTGAAGGAACTTCAAATGGAGTTTCAACTGATTTTGATGGGAATTATTCAATTGAGGCTTCAAGCGGGGATACCCTGGTTTTTAGCTTTGTTGGATATGCATCTCAATCAATAGTTGTAGGATCTTCTGCAACTGTGAATGCAGTACTAGCCCCTGACAATGCTTTAGAGGAAGTAGTAGTTACTTCTCTTGGTATTAAAAGAAATGTTAAGGCTTTAGGATACTCGCTAACAGTAGTAGATGGTTCAGAACTTAACAATAACAAAACTACTAATGCTATTAATGCCCTTCAAGGTAAGGTTGCCGGAGTTATGGTAACTGGATCTTCAATGGGTGCTAAAGGGTCTAGTAGAGTTGTAATTAGAGGTACTAGTTCTTTAACTGGAAATAACCAACCTCTATACGTTGTAGATGGAATTACTATTAATAATAGTAATTTAGGTTCTGCAGGTGTGTGGGGAGGTGCAGACTACGGAGATGGTATTTCGAGTATTAATCCTGATGAGATAGAGTCAGTGAGTGTTCTAAAAGGTGGAGCAGCTGCTGCACTTTATGGATCTAGAGCTTCTAATGGTGTAATACTTATTACTACTAAGAACGGCGCAGGTCAAGAAGGGATAGGAATAGAGTTTAATAGCTCTACTCAGTTTGATATGTTGAATACAAGCTTAAGAGATACTCAAACTATTTATGGTCAAGGTAGAGACTTTTCAAAAGTTTCTGATCCTATCGATACATATCAAGCATGGGGTCCAAGAATGGATGGATCCATGGTTGCTCAATGGGATGGTGTTTAAAGAAAGTATTCAAATCAAGGTAGTAACTTAGAGAAGTTCTATCAAACGGGGGAAACATATACTAATACAATTGCTATATCTACTTCTGATGATAATTCGAATACTAGATTTTCTATGACAAATATGGACAATTTAGATATTGTTCCAAATTCAACATTAAAAAGAAATTCTTTAGGATTGAACTCTTCTCAAAAATTAGGAGATAAAATTACTGTTGATGTAAATATGAAATATATTCTTGAGGATCAAGAAGGAAATCCACAATTATCAGATTCACCTGGTAATGGAAACTTTGCAGTTAACCTATTTGCTCCTACAGTAAATGTTAATGACATGTTAGGAGAAGGAGGATTAGGTAGAAATGCTGATTTAACAGAATTTAGAATTAGCGATAATTCTTATTCTCAAAACCCTTGGTTTGCAGCATGGAACTATATTAATAGTTCTGAAAAAGAAAGGTTCATCGGAGCATTAAATGCAAGATGGGATATAAAAGATTACTTATATGTTAGAGGACGTATTGGAGGTGATCGTTATGATCTTCACAGAACTGGTTCAACTCCTTGGGGAACTGCTTATCAGCCTAATGGATCTATGAATGAAACTAAAAGTTCATTTAGACAGTATGATGCAGATGTCTTTATAGGAACGGATAATCTACAATTAGATTCTGACATAACTCTTACAGCTTTTGTAGGAATTGGACAAAACTCTCAAGAATATAATGCTACTGGAGTCAGTGGATCTGATTTCATTGTTCCTGGATTAATAGACGTTAAGAATACTAAAAATCAAGGAAGTAGTTGGAGTTACTGGAAAAAGCAAATAAACTCTGCCTATGGTTCTGCTGAACTAGGGTTTATGGACTATGCTTATCTTACTTTAACTGCTAGAAATGACTGGTTTTCAACTTTATCTTTAAAGGATAAAAAAGCTCCTAATAATGATTTATATACTTCTGCGAGTTTATCTTTTGTTCTTTCAGATGCTTTAGATCTAGGAAGCTCAGTTGATTTCTTAAAATTAAGAGGAGGATATTCTCAGGTAGCTGGTGGTGCTGATAGTCCATATGCTTTAAGTTTATCTTATGGTATATATGGTCAAGGTCACCTAGGTGCTTCATTAGGTAATATCAGTGGAGGAACTATTCCTAACTCTGAAATTACTCCATTTGAAAAGAATGAAACAGAATTTGGTATTGACTTGAGAATGTTTGATAATAAACTTTCTATAGATGCTACTTACTATGACAATGAAACTCTTGGAGATATTGTAGGGGTAAGTGCTTCTGCAACTTCAGGATATGGTAGCGCACTTGCAAACCTTGGTAATATTTCTAATAAAGGTATAGAGCTGCTTATAAAAGGAACGCTTATGCAATCTGATGATTTTGCTTGGAATGCTTCTATTAACTATACTAATAACACTAGTAAAGTGGTTGCAACAAATGATACAGGTGGAAACATCTCTATGCAAGAGCCAAGATCTAGAAACTTAAGAGTTACACATATCGTTGGTGAGAAGTACGGAGCATTATATGGATCTTCTTATGTAAGAGATGCTAGTGGTGCAATTGTTCACCAAATGGTTAATGGTATTCCTATTCCAAAAATTGGACCAAGAAAAATCTTAGGATTTGGAGTTGCTCCAACTCAACTAGGGATAGGATCTTCTGTTAGATATAAAGACTTCAATGCTTCTGTATTGTTTGAAGGGAAAACAGGAGGGCAAATATACTCAGGATCTAATGCATTTTTAATTAGAAATGGACATCATAAGAAAACTGTCCCTGCAGGAGGACGTGAAGCTGGTTGGGTTCCAACTGGAGTTATGGAAGATGGAAGTGCAATTACTACTTCAATCCCTGCTGCACAACAAGAAGACTACTACAGAAGAACTTATAGTATTGCTGAGGAAGCTATTTTTGACTCAGACTATATGAGACTTCGTCAGTTAAGTATTGGATATAATATTCCATCTGATAAATTAGACGGAACTTTTATTGACAAGGCTACTATTTCACTTATTGGAAGAAACTTATTCTTCTTAAGTAATAGTGTAGACAATATAGACCCAGAGTCTGCATATAATAATTCAAACTCTGCTGGTTTAGAATGGTTTGGTCTTCCTGTTCCAAGGACTATTGGACTTAACGTAAACCTTAAATTTTAAACTTATATAATTATGAAAAAAATAGTATTAACAATTTTTGCTTTAAGTTTAGTTTTTTCCTCATGTGAGTTTGACAAAGGATTTGAGGAAATGAACGTAAACCCTGGCAAAGCCGCACAAATTGATGTGGCAAACAAGTTTGCATCAGTTGTTTTGCAAACTTCAGGTGGTAGATATGAAAACTGGAGAGCCAGTTTAATCTACCAATCGGTAATGATTCAACATTTCTCTTCTACTGCTGGATATTGGTCTGGAGATAGATACTTTAGAAATGATGGATATGCTACTTCACTTTGGGACCGTTATTACCCATCTGCAGTTAAAGAAATTGAAGACATTAGAGCTCAATTGACTGCTGCTGGTAATACTGGATCTGAAATGGGTATGACTCGTATTTTAAGAGTATTTATTTATTCAAGAATTACGGATCTTCATGGAGACTGTCCTTATAGTGAGGCAGGTCAAGGATACACAAATGGTATCTTAAAGCCAAAATATGATGCTCAAAAGGATATCTATACAGGCACAGGAGGCTTCCTTCAAGAACTTGAAGAAGCAGTTGCTCAAATTGGAGCTTCTACTACTTTAGGAGCATCAGACTTAGTTTTCCAAGGTAATACTACTAAGTGGAAAGCTTGGGGTAACTCTATGATGCTTAGACTTGCAATGAGATTGAGCAAAGTAGATCCAGCTACATCTAAGGCTTGGGCAGTAAAAGCTATTGGAAATGGAACGATGACTTCTAATGACCATATAGCTTTGATTAAACATACAGATGGTCCTGGAGGAATTAACAAAAACGGACATGGTGAAGTTTTTGATGCTGATGGAAACCCAAGAATGAGTAAGACTTTTGTAGACTGGTTAAAAGACGATCCAAGATTACCAATTTTGGCGGCTAGAAGATCAGATAAAAGTACTGCTATCGCAGACCTAATTGGAATGCCAAACGGTAGTACTTCTGCAACAGTTCCTGATACTTCTATTTATGCAGAGCCTAATAGGAATGTAATTACGAAAAAAGATGTTCCTATGGTTCTTCAAACTTATGCTGAAGTAGAGTTTATGAAAGCTGAAGCTGCTCAAAGAGGTTGGACGGCAGGATCTGCAGCTACTCACTATAATAATGGTGTGAAGGCAGCTATGCAGATGTTAAGTCAAATTTATCCTAATGCAGCTGCTATAACAGATGCTGAGGTTACGGCTTATTTAGCTCTTAAACCTTATGACGCTACTAAAGGTCTTCAAATGATAGGTGAGCAATATTGGGCTGCTACTTTATTAAATGAGTACGAAGCTTTCTCTAATTGGAGAAGAACAGGGTTCCCAGTACTAACTCCTACAAATGACCCAGGTAATGTTACAGGCGGAACTATTCCAAGAAGACTAATTTGGCCTACTGGTGAAGAGTCTACAAATGCTGATAATTATAAAGCAGCAGTTGCCGCACAAGGTCCTAACAACTTTACAACTAGAGTTTGGTGGGATAAACAATAAAAATAGAATTTAGTTTTTATTATATTTAAGGGGGAATTTAATTCCCCCTTTTTTATGTCTATTTATGAAAGAAACTCTATATATTCTTCTTTTATTCTCTTTTCATTTAAGTAAAGCTCAAGACAAAGTATTTCAATTAATTGATTCTGATTATTCAGGCATCCATTTCAATAATTATATTGAGGATAAAAAGGAACACAACATCCTTCTTTATGCTAATTATTATGGTGGAGCTGGTGTTGGAGTGGCTGATTTCAATAATGATGGATTACAAGATATTTATTTAGCAGGGAATCTTGTTGGAGATAAAATATATGAAAATAAAGGGGAGCTTAAATTCATAGATGTCACGGAAAAATCTGGAATATTTGATGATGGTTCTTGGTCTTCAGGGGTATCAATAGCTGATGTAAATCAAGATGGACTTTTAGATATTTATATTAGTAAAGAACTGTATGATGATGATCTTGAATTAAGAAGAAACAAACTTTATATTAATAAGGGAAATTTTAGATTTCATGAAGCTGCACAAGATTGGGGAGTTGATGTTTCTGCAAGAACTCGTCATGCGGTTTTTTTTGATTATAATAATGATGGATTATTAGATCTTTATCTTTTGAATCAGCCTCCAAATCCAGGGAGTTATTCTAAATTTTTTGGAGCAGATTTAACATTGCCTGAGTATTCTCTTCAGCTTTTTGAAAATACTGGGGAAAACTATTTTATTGATATTACTAAAAAAGCGGGACTTTACAGACCTGGTTTCCCTAATGCAGTTGTTGCCTCTGATTTAAATAAAGATGGCTTTACAGATTTATATGTTGCTAACGATTTTGATGCTCCTGATTTTCTTTATTATAATAATGGAGATGGAACTTTTACATACAATACAGAGAAATCTTTAAAGCACACATCTTTTTATAGTATGGGAGTTGATGCTTCAGACATCAATAATGATGGCTTATTAGATATAATGGTAGTTGATATGACAGCTGAGGATAATTATAGATTAAAATCTAACATGAGTGGAATGAACCCTTCTGCATTTTGGAATGTTGTGAAACAGGGGGGCTATTTTCAGTACATGTTTAATACATTACAAATAAATAATGGGGATGATACTTTTAGTGATGTTGCTCAATATACAAATACTTCCTCCACTGATTGGAGTTGGGCAAATTTAATCGCAGATTTTGATAATGATGGTTTAAAAGATATTTATGTTACTAATGGTTTATTGAGAGATATTAGAAATACTGATGCAGATAAAAAATTAGGCGAATATGTAATCAAAATTGCAGATGACTATGTTAAAAAAAATCCAAACAAGGGAGATATAGATCTATGGGATATTCTTCCCCTAGACAAGGTGCTAGAAATTGTTCCTAGCGTAAAGCTTAAAAATTATTTCTATAAAAATTACGGGGATTTAAAACTTGTTAATGAAACTAAACAATGGGGACTTGATCAGCCTTCTTTTTCAAATGGAGCAGCATATGCAGATTTAGATAATGATGGGGACCTGGAAATTATAGTAAATAATGTAAATGAAAAGGCATTTTTATATAAAAACAATACTAATGAATCCATTAAAAATTCCTTTTTAAGAATTTCTTTAAAAGATGACAATAATAAAAGCCTTTTTGGAACTAAAGCAGATGTTTATATAAAGAATAAGCATCAGTTTTTTGAAACGACCAATGTAAGAGGGATTTATTCAACAAGTGAAGACATTATACATTTTGGATTAGGAGATAATAACAAAATAGACAGTTTAATAATTACTTGGCCAAATGGATTAAAATCTAAATTCTCTGAATTGGAGACTAATCAAACTCTAACAATATCATCTTCATCTGGTAAATATTACTCCATCTTAAAAGATTTAAATAAAGACATTTTTTTCAAGGAGGACCCTACAAAAATAGATTATATTCATGTTGAGAACATTTTTGATGATTATAAGAAACAAATTCTTTTGCCCCATAAGCTATCTCAATTTGGACCAGCAATTGCAGTTTCAGATGTTAATGGTGATAATTTAGAGGATGTATATATTGGAAGTGCTTCAGGAAAATCATCGAAGTTATTTTTACAAACAAATGAAGGAAACTTCATTTTAACTAAAAATCAGCCATGGGATTTACATAGAGCTTTAGAAGATATAGATGCTATTTTTTTTGATTCTGATAATGATGGGGATAATGATTTATATGTTGTAAGTGGAGGAAATGAATTTGCTCCAAATTCTAGTACTTATTTGGATAGATTGTATATCAATGATGGAAATGGAGATTTTAAGTTTAGAAGAGAATTATTGCCAGGCATGTATAAATCAGGGTCGATTGTAAAACCAAATGATATTGATAATGATGGAGATTTAGATCTTTTTATAGGATCTAGAATGATTCCATGGAACTATCCTGAAGCAGCATCAAGCTATTTACTTTTGAACAATAATGGAAAATTTTCTTTATATAATGATGTTAATAATAGTTTGAATGAATTAGGCCTTGTAACAGATGCTGTTTGGTCAGATTATGATAGTGATGGAGATAAAGATCTTTTTGTTGTTGGTGAATGGATGCCTTTGACATTAATAAAGAATGAAAAAGGAGTTCTTAAAAAACAAAAATTAGATAATGATTGTGATGAAGTTTATGGTTGGTGGTATTCTATTGAAGTCGGAGACTTTAATAATGATGGATTAGATGATTTGGTAATGGGGAATTTAGGAGAAAATTATAAATATAAAGCAAGTAAAGAAGAGCCTTTTGAGGTTTTTTATGATGATTTTGATGATAATGGAGTCAAAGATATTGTACTTGCTTATTATAATTATGGAATACAATTTCCTCTCAGAGGATTTTCTTGTTCTTCTCAGCAAGTCCCAGAACTAAGAAATAAATTTCAAAAATATGATTTATTTGCCTCTTTAGATGTTAAAAGCGCTTACGGAGAGGAAAACCTAGAAAATGCCTTGAGGTTACAAGCAAATTCTTTTAAAAGTAGGGTACTAATTAACTCAAATGGAACTTTCACTAATATTGATTTACCTTATGAGGCTCAATTATCCTCTATTAACGATTTTATTATTGATGATTATAATGGAGATGGAATAAAAGATGTTTTAGCTATTGGAAACTTGTTCACTTCTGAAGTCGAAACACCTAGAAACGATGCTAGCAATGGAATATTATTAATTGGTAAGGGGGATGGCAGTTTTTACTCTAAATTAAGAAAGGAATCAGGCTTTTATGCTCCTAGTGATGCAAAGAAAATTATTCCTCTCAAAATTAAAAATGAAAATGGAATTTTAGTAGGAAATAATAATGATCTGATACAGTATTTTAAAGCAATTAAGCCTTAATTCATAATTATTTTTATAAGATGAATTTAAAATTTATAATTTTTTTTATAGGAATTTTTCTTTCTAGTTGCACAAAATCTAGTTATGATATAGTAGTTGTTGGAGGAGGAACTAGCGGAATAGCATCAGCTATTCAATCTTCAAGGCTTGGATCGAAAACTCTTTTAATTGAAAATTCAGATTGGTTAGGAGGAATGATGACATCAGCTGGTGTTAGTGCCTTAGATGGAAATTATAAAATGCCAAGTGGTTTTTTAAAAGAATTTCGAGACAGTTTGGTTTCCTATTATGGAAGCCTTGATAGTTTGAAAACAGGATGGGTTAGCAATGTTATGTTTGAACCCTCAGTTGGAAATGAAATCCTAAATAAAATAGCAAACTCAGAAAAAAACTTAAAGATTATATTCAATTCAAAAATTGATAAAATAAAAAAACAAAAAGGCAAGTGGCATATTTCTATAAAATCTGAAAATAAATTAGAGGAAGTAGAAACAACAGTTTTAATTGACGCTACTGAATTGGGAGATCTAATACCAATTTTAAATATTCCTTATTATATTGGAATGGATTCAAGTAGTATGTACAATGAAAAAATAGCCCCTAAAAATTCTAATGATATAATTCAAGATTTAACTCAAGTAATGATTTTAAAAGATTATGGAAAAGATGTTACTATTCCTGTTCCAATAAATTATAATAGAGATGAATTTATTTGTTCTTATGATTCTGGAGAATGTTCTGATACAGAATTAAAATTATGGCCAAAAGAATCTTTAATTTCTTATGGAAAACTTCCAAACGGGAAGTATATGATTAATTGGCCAATTAATGGAAATGATTATTATGTTAATTCAATTGAAATGAGTGAAGAAGATAGAATATCTCATTATGAAAAAGCAAAGCAGAAGTCTATTAGATTTTTATATTTTATACAGAGTGAGATGGGTTATAATTATTTATCAATAGATAAAGAAGAATTTTTAACAAAAGACGGTTTCCCAAAAATTCCATATCATAGAGAGTCTAGAAGAATTAAAGGACAAGTTACATTGAATTTGAATCATATAACAAATCCATATTTTCAAAATAATTCTTTATACAGAACTGGAATTGCAGTTGGTGATTACCCAGTTGATCATCATCATAATGCACATCCAAATTATAATAAACTACCTAAGCTTGATTTTTATCCGATACCTTCTTATTCAGTTCCTTTTGGAAGCTTGATCCCAAAAACCACAAATAATTTTATTGTAATTGAAAAATCAATTTCAGTTTCAAATCTTGTAAATGGGACTACAAGACTCCAACCTGTTGTGATGCAGATTGGTCAGGCAGCTGGGATTGCAGCTTCTTTGGCAGTTTCTCAAAATAAACCTGTTGATAAAGTATCTGTCAGAGACATTCAGATGGAAATTTTGAAAAATAATGGGTACATTCAGCCATTTGCTGATATTAGTTCTGAAAGCCCAAACTTTATAAGTTATCAAAAAATAGGTGCATGCGGTATATTAAGAGGTAAAGGAATAAATATAGGTTGGGAAAATAAAACTTTGTTTTATCCTGATAAAAATCTAATTAGAAGTGATATGATAACTGGTTTAAAAGACTATTATGATCTTAATAAATATCAAATTCCTAATTTATTAACTATTAAGAATATTAGTAATTGGATTATTAAAGTTAGCGGAGAACAGAATTTAATAAATGGAGATTTTGAAAAAAAATGGAATCAATTAGGCTTAAAAGACTTTAATTTAAAAAGGATTATCAAAAGAGGAGAGTTTGCCATATTAATAGATAGATATTTAAATCCATTTTCGAAGTTTAAAGTTAATTTTAAAGGAGAAATTATTAAATATGATTAGAAAGGCGAATTTAAAAGATTTAGAAAGAGTAGTTGAAATTACAAATGCTTGTGCTAAACATATGATTTCACAGAATATTTTTCAATGGAATGAACATTATCCTAATAAAGAAATATTTCATGAGGATGTACAAAATAAAACTCTGTTCGTAATTAATGTAGATTCTAAAATTGCGGGATGTATTTGCATTTCCCCTAAAATAGATGATGTATATAAAAAAGTTAAATGGCTTACTTTAACTGATAAAAATATGTATATACACAGACTCGCTGTTCATCCAGATTTTCAAGGTAAAGGTTTAGCAATCAAACTAATGGATTTTGCAGAACAGTTAACATTAAAAAAAAAATATAAATCTATTAGGCTAGATACTTTTAGTGGAAATGCTAAAAACAACAAATTTTATAAATTACAAGGATATACAAAACTTGGAAAAATATTTTTTCGAAAACAAAGTGACATGCCGTTTCATTGTTACGAAAAAGTTTTATGATTTAATCATGTATTTTTGTAAATAATAATATTATCTAAAAAGTTAGGAAAGAGTATCTTTCCAAAAAATTTTGAATGAATAAAGCGGATACTTTTATAAATATTCAATTAAAGGAAAGCAAAAAAATCTATTTTGCATCAGACAATCATCTTGGAGCTCCAAATCACAAAGAGAGTTTAAAAAGAGAACAAAGATTTATAAGATGGTTAGACTCAATAAAAGAGAATGCTTCAGCTATTTTTTTACTAGGAGATTTATTTGATTTTTGGTTTGAATATAAAAAAGTTGTTCCCAAAGGATTTGTTAGAATATTAGGTAAGTTGGCAGAGATTACGGATTCAGGAATTCCCATATATTTTTTTGTTGGTAATCACGACATGTGGATGAATGGATATTTTGAAGAAGAATTAAATATTAGCGTATATCATAATCCTAAAAAATTTATAATTAACAATAAAAAATTTCTTATAGGACACGGTGATGGGTTAGGGCCTGGAGACTATGGATTTAAAAGAATGAAAAAAGTTTTTAGAAGTGGCATTGCAAAATTTTTATTTAGAATTACACACCCAGATGTTGGTGTAAGAATAGCTCAATATCTATCAACTAAAAACAAACTCCTTTCTGGAGTTGAAGATATTAAATATAAAGGTGAAGAAAATGAATGGCTGGTTCAATACTGTAAGAATATTCTATTCAAGGAAAATTTTGATTATTTTATTTTTGGACATAGACATCTCCCCTTAGATATAAAAGTTTCAGAGACCTCAAGATATATTAATTTAGGAGATTGGATTTCATACTTTTCTTATGCTATTTTTGATGGCCAAGATATAGAGTTAAAGTATTATAAGGAGAATGGATAGATTTATATGATAGAAAAATCAGCTTCAAATTTAGAAAGGACAGTTCTAGTTGGCATAATTACTTCAAATCAATCAAAAAAAATCTTAGATGAATATCTAGATGAATTGAATTTTTTAACTTTTACAGCTGGAGGAAATGTTGTAAAAAGGTTTACCCAAAAAATGAATACACCTGATCCTAAGTTTTTTTTAGGAAAAGGGAAAATAGAAGAATTATACTCATATATTAAGAATAACGATATAAATTCTGTTATTTTTGATGATGAATTATCTCCAGCACAGCAATTAAATATTGAAAAATTTTTAAAAAGTAAAATAGTAGATAGAACAGGCCTTATATTGGATATTTTTGCTCAAAGAGCAAAAACAAGCTATGCTAAAAATCAAGTTGAGCTTGCACAATACCAATATATTCTTCCCAGGCTTAAAGGGCTTTGGACTCACTTGGAAAGGCAAAAGGGAGGAATAGGAATGCGAGGTCCTGGTGAAACTGAAATTGAAACAGATAGAAGGATTGTAAGAAATAAAATAGGCTTATTAAAAAAAAAGCTAGTATCCATTGATAAACAAATGGCAACTCAAAGAGGGAATAGAGGATCATTAGTTAGGGTTTCTTTAGTAGGATATACAAATGTCGGGAAATCAACTCTCATGAATTCAGTTTCAAAAGCAAAGGTTTTTGCAGAAGATAAATTATTTGCTACTTTGGATACAACAGTAAGAAAAGTAGTAATTGAAAATCTACCCTTTTTGCTTACTGATACGGTTGGATTTATAAGAAAATTGCCAACACAATTGGTAGATTCTTTTAAAAGTACTTTAACGGAAATTACAGAGGCAGACTTACTAGTTCATGTTATTGATATTTCCCATCCAAACTATGAGGATCATATGAATTCTGTAAATTTTATTTTAAGCGAAATAGATGCTAATGATAAACCGATTTTATTGGTATTTAATAAAACAGATAAATATTTAGATAAAAATGAAAAAATGGATGATATTTTTGATATTGAATATGAAGATAAAAGTTTAAATAAATTAAAATTTAATTTAAAAAAGAAATATAAAAATGGAGTTTATTTTATTTCAGCACTAAGCAATACAGATATTAATAAATGGAAAAAGGAGCTATATAAAAAAGTAAGAGAAATACATATTACTAGATTCCCTTATAATGCTTTTTTATATCCAGATTTGGATATAAATTGAAGATCAATATTTAGGCCTATACCTAATACTTCTCTGGTTTGAATTCTTTGAATTTCATTATCATCGTAAACGAATTGAAAGATAAGATTAGCGGATATAAATTTATTTACTTGCATTGTTACGTTTAGAGTGTAATCAAAATCAATGTTTTTAGGTTTGTCTAAGTAATCTGAGTAAAGACTTAATCTATTCTCTAAAATTATGTTTTCATATATTTCTGTTTTATAAAAAGATCTGACAGAAGCTCCAAGTTCAAATCTACTATTCCCATTTTTTTTAACACCAAAAAAGGATTGGTTAGGATTTAAGTCTTTTGTAAAAAATCGATTAACTAATATTAATTTTCCTGTAATTGGCGCAACGTTTACCCATAAATTATCATCTCTTTTCCAATATAATCCAACACCCAGCTGTGTAGTTGCTGGAGAAAAAAATCGAGATTTTTCTGTACGAATATTATTCCCATTTGAGTCTTTTCCAAAACGATATCCCTTTGCAAATTGAGTTTTAAAATTTACAAAACTAGAATAGCTCCATTTTCCAATTATATTATTATTGAATTTTTTACCTACAACAGAATTAATTTCGATTCTGTCATCTGTTTTTTTTAAGAAATCACTTCCACTAATTTTGTTCAAACCAAAAGCTCCAATAATTTTGGTGTCCCATGCCCAACCATATTCATAGTAATTTAAAGTATAATCAAATTTTATTGTTCCTGAAATACTACTTTGCCCTCCAGAAGACCAATTACTAAAACTAGATTGATTAACAAGAAAAATTGCTTTTCCGTTTTTTTTCCAAGGATACTCAAAATTTAAACTATCAGTTTCTTCTTGAGACAGTAAAAAAGAAGAAAAAATCAATAATGTAAAACTGAATATGTGTTTTAATTTCAAAATCAATTAATAGGTTTGTTAAAAATTGGAACAGAAGAACATGCTTCGCCAAACATTATTTTTTTTGCAATTGGCTGTAGTCTTTCAATTAAAAATGAGTAGGAAGATTTAGGGATTGATCTTTTAGAGCAGCCTTTAATTATTACTATTTTATTTTCAAATTTATTTAAATCAAGGCTATAAATTATATTACGAATAATTATGTGTTCCATAACATCTAAAGGTCCTATAAAATTTTCAATTTTGTTCTCTTTTAATTCATTTGAAACCAATATAAATGCCCAATCTGGAATAATAGCATTATTTGAACATTGAATTGAAACAAATTTATCTTTATACTGTTGCCAATCGTGTTTTTTTACAGCGTGTCTAAAATCTTTTTCAATTAGAATTAATTCATCTTTAAGCCAAGTTTTTAAATCAAGAATAATTCTTTCATTTTCTGGAATTAAACTATCAAGATCAACACTTTTTAGCTTACTATTGTTTACTTTATTTATTATTTCTTTGTTCATTTATAAAAATCCAAGCTCCAATTTTGCTTCATCACTCATAAGATCTCTGTTCCATGGAGGTTCAAATGTTAGTTCAACTTTAGCATCTGTTACTTCAGATAGTGATTTTACTTTATCTTCAACTTCCTTAGGCAGTGAATCTGCTACTGGGCAATTAGGAGTAGTTAATGTCATAATTACTTTAACATTATTATCCTCATTTACAAACACATCGTATATTAAACCAAGTTCATATATGTCAACGGGAATTTCAGGATCATATATAGTTTTCAATACTTTCACAATTTTTTCTCCTAAATCCTCTGCGTTCATTTTACAAGTTTAATTATTATATGCTAAAGCGTAATATTTTATTTGTTTAATCATTGAAACTAGGCCATTAGCTCTAGTAGGGGAAAGATGTTCTTTTAACCCAATTTCATCAATATATTTAATGTCTCCATCTAAAATATCTTTAGCAGTTTGGTTAGAAAAAACTCTTAATAATATAGCAGCAATTCCTTTAGTTATTATTGCTTCACTGTCAGCCGAATAAATAACTTTTCCATTTTTTAATTCCGCATGAAGCCATAACTTGCTTTGGCAGCCTTTAATCAAATTAGACTCTATCTTATTTTTTTTATCAATTATTTTAATGGAATTGCCAAGTTCAATTATATATTCATATTTTTCTTTCCAGTCTTCAAAAAGAGAAAATTCTTCAATAATATCATTTTGAATTTCTTTTATCTTCATAAATTAGATTATAAATCAAAGATACAAATTAGCTCAACATAGAAATGACCTGTTTTAAAGATTTGTAAAGAACGTCGATTTCTTTTTTTGTATTGTAAAATGAGAGTGAAACTCTAACAGTACCTGAAATTCCAAAGTGATCCATGATTGGTTGAGCGCAATGTTGACCAGTTCTAACTGCTATTCCAAATTTGTCTAATAAAGCACCTATGTCATAAGCATGTATTCCTTCAATATTAAAAGAAATTACACTTGTTTTGTTTTTAGACTCACCATATATTTTGAGGTTTGGAATTAAATTTAGTTTTTTAGTAGCATAATCCAGAAGAGAAGATTCATATTTATATATTTTTTCAAAGTTTATTCCATTCAGGTAATCTAATGCAACACCAAAAGCAATTGCTCCAGAAACATTAGGTGTCCCCGCTTCAAATTTATGTGGGAGTTCTGCATAGGTAGTTTTTTCAAAAGTTACATCTGAAATCATTTCTCCACCACCTTGATATGGAGGTAATTTCTTTAACCATTTTTCTTTTCCATAAAGCATTCCAATTCCTGTTGGGCCACACAATTTATGTGCAGAAGTGGTATAAAAATCTGCATTAAGCTCCTGTAAATCAGTTTTAAAATGTGCACTAGCCTGAGCACCATCAATTAATACAGCTGCATTTAGTTTATGAGCTTTTTCAATAATTGTTTTGATGGGGTTTATTATTCCAAGTGCATTTGAAACATGATTAACAAAAACAAGTTTTGTTTTATTATTTAAAATAGTATTATAAACTTCCATGTCCAACTCTCCATTTTCATTAATTGGGATTATCTTAATTTTTGCTCCATTTTTTTCTGCCATCATTTGCCAAGGAACTATATTGGAATGATGTTCTAAACCAGAAATAATAATTTCATCTTTATCATTAAGTAAATCTTGAAATCCATTAGCAACTAAATTAATTGAATGAGTAGTTCCAGATGTAAAAATAATTTCATGAGAACTTTGAATATTAAAATGTTTTTGAACTTTAACTCTAGCATTTTCATATGCATCTGTAGCCTCTTGACTTATAGTATGAACCCCTCTGTGAATATTTGAGTTGTAATTTTTATAATAATCAGAAATAGAATCTATTACTATATTTGGTTTTTGAGATGTGGCAGCATTATCAAAGTAAATAAAATTGGAGCCATTGATTTTTCTTTTTAAAATTGGGAAATCAGACCTTATTTTTTCTAAATCAAAGCTCATTTTATAAATCAAAACCTAAGCTTACTCCCAATTTTTTAGCAATAGTGTTTTTTATTTTAATTTTTAGTTCAGGGATTTTAACACTCTCCAAAACATTATTAGCAAAGCCATAAGTAAGTAATGCTTTTGCTTCTTTTTTAGGGATGCCTCTTGCTCTTAAATAAAATAAAGCATCTTGATCTAACTGACCTATAGTGCAGCCATGGGAACATTTAACATCATCAGCAAAAATTTCTAACTGAGGTTTGGAATTAATTGTAGACGTATCATCTAAAAGTATATTATTGTTTTGTTGAAACGCATTAGTTTTTTGAGCTATTTTATCAACGATTATTTTACCGTTAAATACTCCAGTAGATTTTCCAGAATATATTCCTTTATAGTCTTGGTGACTTTCACAATTTGGATTAGAATGATGGACTAAAGTATGATGATCTACTAATTGATTGTAATCAATTATTGTAAGGCCTTTCATAGTAGAGTTTATGGATGGAGTTGTTTGAAAAAAGTTCAAGTTATTTCTAGTTAATTTTCCTCCAAAAGAAAAAGTATGAACTCTAACATCACTGTCTCTTTTTTGGGTTATGTATGTATTGTCTACTAAACTTGAGGATATAACATCATTTTGAATTTTATAATAATCTACTTTGGAATTTTTCAAAGCAAATATTTCAGAAACTGAATTTGTAAAAACTGAATTAATAGTTAAGCTTTGATGGGTTTCAATTATTTCAACCTCTGAATTCTCTTCAATAATAATAAGATTTCTTGGTTGTAGCATTAAAGCAGCTTCATTCCCTGTAGAAAAATGAATTATTTCAATAGGTTTTTCAAGTATAGTATTTTTAGGCAGATGAATATATGCCCCTTCTTTTGAAAATGCAGTGTTAAGTGAAGTTAAAGAATCTTCAGAAGGAACAGATTTATTAAAATATTTATTAATATGTTTTGAATACTTAGCTTTGCTTAATGCAGCAGACATTATACAGATATCTAATCCATCATGACTAGTTTGAGATAAAAAAGGATCATAATATCCATCAACAAAAACGATTTTATATGACTCTATATTGTCAATAAAATAGTCCTTAACCTTTTTAAATTCTATTACATTTTTCTTTTTAGAAAATACGGTATAATCTTCTTTGATAATTTGATTTAAAGAAGTGTATTTCCAATTTTCTAATTTTCTGTTTGGAAATCCTAACTTTTCAAAGTTTTTAATTGCATCTGTTCTTAAATTATGAACATAAGAATTAATGTCAATATCTAATTCAAAAGCTAAAAATGATGATAATATTTTCTCAGTTAATTGCATTACAGCTTTTTATTTTATCCAGTCGTAACCCTTTTCTTCTAGTTCATGAGCAAGCTCCTTATTTCCGGACTTTGCAATTTTACCTTCATTTAATACATGAACAAAATCAGGAACTATATAGTCAAGCAGTCTTTGATAATGTGTTATAACTATCACTGCATTATTTTTATTCTTTAATTTATTTACCCCATTTGCAACAATTTTCAGAGCATCAATATCTAATCCAGAATCAGTTTCATCTAAGATTGATATACTTGGCTCTAACATTGCCATTTGAAATATTTCATTTCTTTTTTTCTCTCCACCTGAGAATCCTTCATTAAGCGATCTAGAAAGAAATTTAGAATCGATTTCTAGGAGAGCAGCTTTTTCTCTAATTTTTTTGAGCATTTTATTTGCAGGCATTTCATTTTCACCTCGAGCTTTTAAATTAGAATTAATTGATGTTTTTATAAAGTTAGTCACACTAACTCCGGGGATTTCAATAGGATACTGAAATGACATAAAAAGGCCTCTATGTGCTCTTTCTTCAGGGGATAATTCAACAATATTTTCACCTTTAAATAAGATGTCCCCCTTAATTATTTCATAGGAGTCATTACCAGCTACAGTAGCAGCTAAAGTACTCTTTCCAGACCCATTGGGGCCCATAATAGCGTGAACTTCACCAGCTTTAACATCTAAATTTATCCCATTTAAAATTGTTTTTCCTTCAACACTAACATGTAAATTGTCTATTGTTAACATATAATATTTTTTAATTATCCTACTGACCCTTCTAATGAAATTTCAAGTAATTTTTGAGCTTCTACGGCAAATTCCATTGGAAGTTTATTTAATACCTCTTTGCTAAAACCATTAACAATTAATGCAATAGCTTTTTCAGTATCAATCCCTCTTTGATTGCAATAAAAAATTTGATCTTCACCGATTTTACTGGTAGAGGCTTCATGCTCAATTATTGAGGAATTATTTTTAGCTTCTATATATGGGAATGTATGAGCTCCACATTTATTTCCCATTAGCAACGAATCGCATTGAGAAAAATTTCTAGAATTTTTTGCATTGGAATTTATTTGAACAAGCCCTCTATAGCTATTTTGAGATTTTCCTGCAGAGATTCCTTTTGAGATTATCGTACTCTTAGTGTTTTTTCCAATGTGAATCATTTTGGTTCCAGTATCTGCTTGTTGATAATTATTTGTTACTGCAATAGAATAGAACTCTCCAATACTATTATCTCCTTTTAAAATACAAGAAGGGTATTTCCATGTAACAGCAGAACCAGTTTCAACTTGCGTCCAGGATATTTTAGAATTTTCGTGACAAATTCCTCTTTTGGTAACAAAATTATAAACTCCTCCTTTTCCATTTTTATTTCCTGGGTACCAGTTTTGAACTGTAGAGTATTTTATTTCGGCATCATCCAAAGCTATGAGTTCAACAACAGCTGCATGTAATTGATTTTCGTCTCTTGATGGAGCAGTACAGCCTTCCAAATAACTAACATAACTTCCTTTATCTGCAATTACTAAAGTTCTTTCAAACTGACCCGTTCCTGCTTCATTGATTCTAAAGTACGTGGATAATTCCATAGGACATCTTACACCTTTAGGGATGTAGCAAAATGATCCATCAGAAAAAACAGCAGAGTTTAGTGCGCTATAAAAGTTGTCTTTTCTTGGGATTACACTACCAATATATTTTTTGACAAGTTCTGGGTATTCTCTAATAGCATCTGAAATGGAACAAAATATAATTCCTTTTTTAGAAAGAGTATCTCTAAAAGTTGTAGCTACTGAAACAGAGTCAACAACTATATCAACGGCAACTCCAGCTAGTTTTTTTTGTTCATTTACCGAAATACCTAGTTTTTCGAAAGTTTTCAATAATTCTGGGTCTACTTCATCGAGACTTTCGTACTTATCTTTAGATTTAGGAGCAGAATAATAAGATATTTCTTGAAAATCAGGTTTAGCATATTTTACATTTGCCCAATCTGGCTCTTTCATTTTTTTCCATGCTCTATAAGCTGTAAGTCTCCATTCTGTCATCCAGTTAGGCTCTTCCTTTCTTTTGGAAATAGCTCTTACAACTTTTTCACTTAATCCCTTAGAAAATGTATCTGCATCAATTTCTGTTACAAAACCATATTCGTATTCTTGCGTCTCTAATTCTTTCTTTAATTCCTCCTCTGTATAAGCCATTTATTTTTTTATAGTGAAAAGCTTTCTCCGCATCCACAAGTTCTATTAGCATTGGGATTATTAAAAACAAACCCTTTCCCGTTTAACCCTCCAGAAAACTCTAAGGTAGTTCCTATTAGATACAAAAAACTTTTATTGTCAACAATTATTTTAACACCATTATCTTCGTAAACTTTATCATCTGAGTTAACTAGTTTATCAAATTTTAGATCATAAGAAAGCCCAGAGCATCCTCCGCTCTTTACCCCAACCCTAACATAATCAGAAATACTATCAAATCCATCTGCTTGCATTAGCTTTCTAACCTCTGATTTTGCTTGTTCAGAAACTTTTATCATAATTAACTAATCAAATACTGTGCAAATATAACTCATTTGTAATTCTTTTCCATATAGAGGTTTTAAATAGTTGTATTTTAGAACCATACTAAATTATGAAGCATTGTAACTCAATTAATATATATTTGAATAAAAATTAGTGTTTTGAGTGAAAAAAAAACTAAAGCAGAATTAACGAAACTTTCAGAAATTGGCGAGTTTGAAGTTATAAACCATATCACTAAAGATTTTAATATTAAAAATCTTTCTACGGTTGAAGGAATTGGGGATGATGCCGCAATACTAAATTTTCAAGACAGTCAAATTGTAATTTCAAGTGATATGTTGGTGGAAGGGGTTCACTTCAATCTAAGTTATGTGCCTCTTAAACATTTGGGCTATAAATCTGTGGTTGCAAATCTTTCCGATATATATTCAATGAATGCCAATTGTACTCAAATAACAGTCAATATTGCTGTATCAAACAGGTTTACTCTTGAATCTTTGGAAGAATTATATTTTGGAATCAATGCAGCATGCAAAAAGTATGGAGTAGACTTAGTAGGTGGAGACACTACAAGCTCAAACAAGGGGTTGATAATTAGCATTACATCAGTTGGAGCTTTAGATTCAAAATTAGTTACAAGAAGGTCTGGAGCTAAATTAAATGATTTGATAGTTGTTTCAGGCGATATTGGAAGCGCTTATATGGGTCTACAGGTTCTTGAAAGAGAAAAAGAAGTTTTTAAAGTTAATCCTAGAAATCAACCAGATTTATCTAAATACAAATATCTAATTCAAAGACAACTAAAGCCTGAGGCAAGAAAAGACGTAATAGATTATCTAAGTAGTATTGAATTAATTCCTACTTCAATGATAGATATTAGCGACGGATTATCTTCAGAACTGATACATATATGTAACAATTCGAAAGTCGGGTGTGATATTTATGAAGACAAGATTCCTGTTAGTGAAGAACTTATGTCATGTTGTGAAGAATTTAATTTGAATTCAACAACAGTAGCTTTGAGTGGAGGAGAAGATTATGAGTTATTGTTTACTATAAATCAAAAAGATTTTGAAAAAATAAAAAACAGCTCTGATTTTAGTGTGGTAGGTCATATTACAAGCGCTGAAAGCGGGGTTAGTTTAGTCACAAAAGCTCAACAAAAAATTCCAATCACTTCTCAAGGCTGGAAATCATTTTGAGTTCATTAGAGATTCTATTTCTTCAATTTCAATAGGAATGTTTTTCATTAAATTTATTGGATTCCCTTTTTCCTGAACAACAACATCATCTTCAAGTCTAATTCCAAAACCTTCATTCTTAATATAAATCCCGGGCTCAACAGTAAAAACATTATTAGCTTCAATGGGTTTATTTATGTTTCCATAATCATGAGTATCTAAGCCTAAATGATGTGAAGTGCCATGAGTAAAATATTTTTTAAAAGCAGGATTTTCTTTAGTTTGATTTTGTAAATCAGCTTTATCAAGAAGCCCTAATTTTAGGAGTTCAGAAGTCATAATTTTCCCAACTTCTAAATGATGCTCTTTCCACAATACTCCTGGAGTTAATAACTTGGCTGCCTCATTTTTAACATTTAAAACTGAGTTATATACATCTCGTTGACGGGTACTAAATTTGCCTGAAACAGGTATTGTTCTTGTCATGTCACTAGAATAATTTGCATATTCTGCACCAACATCCAACAATATTACTTCACCATCTTTACATTGATTATTATTTTCAATGTAATGTAGGATATTCGAATTTTTTCCAGAAGCTATTATTGGTGTGTAAGCAAATTTTCTTGATCTGTTTTTTAAAAATTCGTGAGAGAATTCGGCTTCAATTTCATATTCCCAAACACCTGGCTTAACAAAATTTAAAATTCTTCTAAAACCTTTTTCAGTGATATTACATGCATTTTGAATTAATTCAATTTCAATAGGCTCTTTTACGGCTCTTAATTCTTGTAATATCGGATTACTCCTTTTATTAGCCTTTTTAGGATATTTTTTTTTAATCCACGTATTAAAACGAGCTTCTCTAGTTTCAGTTTCAACTTTAGCTCTGTAATGTTCATTGGTGTTTATATAAAGTATTTCGATAGAATTCATCAAGCCTTCAATTATATTTTCTAAATCGTCTATCCAATAAACATTTCTAATCCCAGAAATTTCATAAGCTTTAGTTTTGCTTAATTTCTCTCCCTCCCAATGTGTAAGAATTTCATTGGGCTTTTTTAAAAAAAGAATTTCTTTTTTAGATTTTTCATCGTTAATTATAGCTAAAACACTTTCTTCTTGATTAATTCCAGATAAATAAAAAATATCTCTGTGTTGTTCGAACGGTAGCATGGTATCTGCACTAACTGGATAATGATCGTTAGAGTTAAAAAAAGCAATGCTGTTTGCACTCATTTTATTTTTAAACTTTTCCCTGTTTTTAATAAATAAGGAGTTATTAATTGGAAAATATTTCATTATTAATAATTAAAATTCAAAAATAGTATATTTAATATATCTAAACTTTTATACTTCATTTTAATGATAAATATTAAACTTATGAAAAATTCTTATAGTTTCCTTTTAATGATATTTTCTGTTTTAATTTCAGCTCAGGAGAGTACCAATTCAGATCAAGTGATTGAAGGGATAAACTTCCAAAATCAAGCAATTGAAAAATCTATCGTTAGAAACTTAAAATTTGAGAATATTGGTCCAAGTATTATGAGTGGAAGAGTTTCTGATATAGAGGTAAATCCTAAAAACACTAAGGAATTTTACGTTGCTTATGCCTCAGGTGGATTGTGGCACACAAATAATAATGGAAATACATTTGTTCCTGTTTTTGACAATGCAAATACTCAAAATATTGGAGATTTTGCAGTAGACTGGGATAATAATATAATTATAGTGGGAACTGGAGAAAATAACTCTTCAAGATCATCTTATGCAGGAATAGGAATATTAAAATCATCTGATAATGGAAAAAATTGGAAAAACATAGGTTTGAGAGACTCTCATCACATAGGCAAAATAAAAATTAACCCAAATAATCCTGATGAAATAGTAGTAGGTGTGATAGGACATTTATATTCAAAAAATTCTGAAAGAGGAATCTTTAAAACAAAAAACGGAGGAAAAACATGGGACAAAACTCTTTATATTGACGATAGCACTGGAATAATTGATCTTGATACTGATCCAAAGAATTTCAATATTCAATTTGCCAGCTCTTGGGAAAGAGATAGATCCCCCTGGAATTTTAATGGAAACGGAAAAAAATCTGCAATTTATAAATCTGTTGATGCGGGAGAAACATGGAAATTAATCTCCAATTCAAAAAGCGGATTCCCAAATAACCAAGGAAATGGAAGAATAGGAATTTCTATCTATGACAAGAATACGGTATATGCAATATTGGATAATCAATCAAGGAGACCAGTTGAAAAAGAAAATAAAAAAAGAAAGTTAAATAAGAATTCATTTGAGAAAATGTCAGATAGTGATTTTTTAAAATTAAATAACACAGAATTAAATGATTTTTTAAAAAATAATGGTTTTCCAAAAAAATATAATGCCGTTAATGTAAAGGAATTGGTTAAATTAAAAGATATTTTTCCAATTGATCTAAAACTTTTCTTGGAGGATGCAAATACTGTTATGTTTGAAACTCCAATAGTTGGCGCAGAAGTTTACAGAAGTGATGATGGAGGAATCTCATGGAAAAAACAGAATTCCTATTATTTAGACAATTTATATAATACCTATGGATATTATTTTGGAAGAATTCATGTCTCACCAACAAATAAAAACCAGTTATATATTTATGGTGTTCCTCTATTAAAGTCTAATGACGGAGGCATAACCTATGAGTCAATAGATTTTGAGAATTTACATGTAGATCACCATGATCTGTGGATAAATCCCGAAGATTCAGATCATTTACTTAATGGAAATGATGGAGGAGTAAACATGAGTTATGATGGAGGAAAGAATTGGACAAAACTTAATCAGCCTAGCGTTGGTCAATTTTATTCTATTAATGTTGATAATAGTGACCCTTATAATGTTTATGGAGGCCTTCAGGATAATGGAGTTTGGATGGCAAAGAACACTTCAAAAGAAAGTTTAAGATGGCATCAAACTGGTCATAATAACTGGAAATCTATAATGGGAGGAGATGGAATGCAAATTCAAATAGACCAAAGAGATTCAAATATTATTTACACAGGATCTCAATTTGGGTTTTATTACAGAATTAATAATGATTTAAATACAAGAAAATTCATTAAGCCAAAGCATGATCTCGGAGAACAAAAATTAAGATTTAATTGGCAAACCCCTATATTGCTATCTTCTCACAATCAGGATATACTTTATTTAGGAAGTAATAAATTACATGTGTCATTTAATAAAGGAGATGATTGGTCTTTTAATTCAAAAGATTTAACAAAGGGAATTAAAATAGGGAATGTCCCCTATGGAACATTAACCTCTATCGATGAATCCGTTTTTAAATTTGGAAAAATTGTTGTTGGATCAGATGATGGTTTGGTAAATCTCTCAAATGATGGTGGAAATTCTTGGAAATTAATTTCAAATAAATTGCCAAGCAATCTTTGGGTTAGTAGGGTGGTTTTCTCAAATCATAATGAAAATAAGATTTATGTTTCTTTAAACGGATATAGATATGATGATTTCAATGGTTACTTATATGTTAGTGATGATAATGGAGAAAACTGGAAATCAATTGCTAAAAAGCTTCCTATTTCACCAATTAATGTAATTAAAGAAGATCCTCATTTTGAAGATGTTTTATATGTTGGTACAGATAATGGTTCTTATATTAGTTTTGATAATGGTGATAATTGGGATCCGTTTGTTAGTGGTTTAAACAAGGTTGCTGTACATGATATAGTCATTCAAAGAAAAGAAAATCATCTTCTTCTTGGAACACACGGAAGATCTATATATAAAACAGATCTTTCAATCATATATAATTATCTTGAAAACATTAATAAAAGTAAAAAAGGAATTGTTTTTCAAACTAAAGACTTAAAGCAGTGTAATTCATGTGGATCAAAAAGATATAATTGGGAAGAGTATTTTGATCCAAAAATAAAAGTTACAGTATTTTCTAAGATAGAGCAAAATGTAATACTTAAATTATATCAAAATGAAATTTTAATTTTAGAAAAGAATATTGGTCTAGAAAAAGGCTTTCAAAAATTTGAATTAAACTCTTATTATACTGATAAAGCAGTCAAGGCCATGAATAAAAATTTTAAAAAAAATAATCTTGAAAAGTCAGATAACGGAAAATTTTATTTTATAAAAGGAAAATTTAATCTGAAGATTGGTGATTATTCAGAATCATTCCAAATTAAATAAAATAGTCTTTTTTATTTTAATTGTAACACTTCATGTGTTAAATTTGTAACACATAAACTAATTTATATTTGTCTAATGGGAATAAAATTAGGTTCTTCAATAATACGTAAAGTTGCAATGGCACTTTCAGGATTATTTTTAATAATTTTCCTAACACAACATTTCATTATAAACATTACATCTGTCTTTAATAAAAATATTTTTAATATGCTTTCTCATTTTATGGGAAATAATTTTATAATTCAATTTATTTTTCAGCCTATCTTAATTTTTGGTGTCATTTTTCATTTTGTTATGGGTTTTATTTTAGAATGGCAAAATAGAAATGCAAGATCAACTAATTATCAAGTATATGATAACTCTTCAAATTCATCGTGGGTTTCACGTAATATGATTATTTCAGGTATAGTTGTATTATCTTTTCTAGCTTTACACTTTTATGATTTCTGGATCCCAGAAATAAAATATAAATATATTGAATCTCTTCCTGCGAATCCTGATAGATATTATCCTGAGCTTATCCATAAGTTTAAAGATCCTATAAAAGTTATAATATACTGTGTCTCATTTGTTTTTCTATCATTACATCTGCTTCACGGATTTGCATCATCTTTTAGATCTTTAGGCGCCAATAGTAAATTTTATTATTCTATTAATCTATTTACTATTGTGTATTCCATATTTATTCCTTTGGGCTTCTGTTTTATAGCTTTGTATCATTTATTAATAAGTAATGTAACACATTAATTTATGAAAAATTATATGCGTTTTATTTTTTATATTAACTCATATTTAAATATTTATTTTTTTATTTTTGTGTTACTTTTTGTGTTACAATCTAATTTTTTAATATAATTTATCCTAGTTTATGAACAGAGTTACATATTCTTTAAATTATCGTAAACCAAGAAATCAATATAATCAGAATGATGAACTAATGATTTGTTTACGATATTTTTATAAGGCTTTTCCCAAATCTAAAGGAAAAATTATTAAGAAAAGTACTGGTATCAAATGCATGCTTTCAGATTGGAACGTTAACTGGCACAAACAATCTGACAGATCTCCGATTAAAAGTACTGCTAAAGATTTTCTTAAAAAAAATAAGTTATTAAAATCAAAGGTTAGAAATTTTAAGATTTATTTATCTAAGCTAAACACCTCCCCTTCATCTTTTTCTAAATCCTTTTTATGTTCTAACGTTCCTGTTGGTCCACTAGCTAATAAATGGACTAAACACAAAAATAATATTAGATTGGTTAGCCCTGCTAATAAACGTTCAATTGATGTAATAGTTGTTGGTACAGGATTAGCAGGAGGTTCTGCTTCTGCAACACTTGCAGAATTAGGATATAATGTTAAATCATTTTGCTTTCAAGACTCACCTAGAAGAGCACATTCTATTGCAGCACAAGGAGGAATAAATGCTGCTAAAAATTATCAAGGTGATGGCGATTCTGTTTATCGATTGTTTTATGATACTGTAAAAGGTGGTGATTATAGATCTCGCGAATCTAATGTTTATCGTTTGGCTGAAGTTTCTGCGAATATTATTGATCAATGTGTTGCTCAAGGCGTTCCTTTTGCAAGAGAATATGGAGGATTATTAGATAATAGATCTTTTGGTGGAGTTTTAGTTTCAAGAACCTTTTATGCAAAGGGTCAAACTGGCCAGCAACTTCTTCTTGGAGCTTATTCTGCAATGAATCGACAAATAGCTAGAGGTAAAATAAAAATGTATAATCGCCATGAGATGTTAGATCTTGTTAAAGTTGATGGGAAAGCCCGTGGAATTATTACTAGAAATTTAATAAATGGAAAACTTGAACGGCATTCTGCACATGCTGTAGTGATTGCATCTGGAGGCTATGGTAATTTATTTTTTCTATCTACAAATGCAATGGGAAGTAATGTTTCAGCAACCTGGAAGATTCATAAAAAAGGTGCTTTTTTTGCAAATCCTTGCTTTACTCAAATACATCCAACATGTATTCCAGTTTCCGGAGATTATCAGTCAAAATTAACTTTAATGTCTGAATCTTTAAGAAATGATGGACGTATTTGGGTTCCTAAAAATTTAATGGATGCTAAAGCAATTCGTGAAGGAAAAAAGAAGCCAACAGATCTTGCCGAAAATGAAAGAGATTATTATTTGGAGAGAAGATACCCAGCCTTTGGCAATTTAGTTCCACGGGATGTTGCTTCAAGAGCTGCTAAAGAACGATGCGATGCAGGTTTTGGAGTTAATAAAACAGGAGAGGCAGTTTATTTAGATTTTGAAGCAGCTATAATTAGATATGGTTCTGAAAAAGTATTATTAAAAGGATTGGATAAAAATAATTTAGACTTAGTTAAGGATTTAGGAAGAGAAGTTATAAAATCTAAATATGGTAATTTATTTCAGATGTATGAAAAAATAGTAGATGAAAACCCGTACCATACACCAATGATGATTTATCCTGCAGTTCATTATACAATGGGTGGAGTTTGGGTAGATTATAATTTGATGACTACTATTCCAGGATGTTTTGCAATTGGAGAGGCTAATTTTTCAGATCATGGAGCTAATAGGCTTGGCGCCTCTGCTTTAATGCAAGGTTTAGCTGATGGGTATTTTATTTTACCATATACTATTGGGAATTATTTAGCTGATGATATTAGAACTGGACAAATTTCAACAGATTTGCCAGAATTTGAAATAGCAGAAGAATCAGTAAGAAAGAAAATAGAAAGTTTATTAGAAAATAATGGTTCAAAAACAGTAGATCATTTTCACAAAATTTTAGGAAAAATTATTTGGAATAAATGTGGAATGTCAAGAAATGAAAAAAATTTAAATGAAGCTATTATTGAAATACAAAAATTGAGAAAGGATTTTTATAATGATATTTTTGTCCCAGGGACTAATGATTCATTTAACGAGCCATTGGCTAAAGCATTAAGGGTTGCAGACTTTCTTGAACTGGGGGAGTTATTTGCTAAAGACGCTTTGGAAAGAAAAGAATCATGTGGAGGTCATTTTAGAGAAGAATACCAAACGCCCGAAGGTGAAGCTATGCGTGATGATAAAGATTTCACCTTTGTATCTGCCTGGGAGTATAAGGGATATCCAAGTAAAGCAAAACTCCATAAAGAGAAACTTTCATATAATAATGTTGAACTAAAAACAAGATCATATAAATAATAATGAAATTAATATTAAAAATATGGCGACAAGAAAATGCTAATTCTGTTGGAAAAATTGTTTCTTATGAAATTGATGAAATCTCACCTGATATGTCTTTTTTAGAAATGTTGGATGTACTTAATGAAGAATTAATGCTAAAAGGAATAGATCCCATTGCTTTCGATCATGATTGTCGAGAAGGCATATGTGGATCGTGTTCAATGTTTATAAATGGACAAGCTCATGGACCTGATAGATATATAACCACATGTCAATTACACATGAGAAAGTTCAAAGATGGAGACACTATCTATATTGAGCCTTTTAGAGCTAAAACTTTTCCAGTTATAAAAGATTTGGTTGTTGACAGAACAGCCTTTGATAGGATTCAACATGCTGGTGGATATATTTCAGTAAACACATCTGGAAATACACAAGATGCAAATACAATTCCAATTGAAAAAGCTAATGCTGATCAGGCATTTGATGCTGCAACTTGTATTGGATGCGGAGCATGTGTTGCTACTTGTAAAAACTCAAGCGCTATGTTATATGTATCTGCAAAAGTTTCTCAATTTGCATTATTACCACAAGGGAAAGTAGAAGCAACTGATAGAGTCATTAATATGGTGAAGCAAATGGATGAAGAGGGATTTGGTAACTGCACTAATACTGGAGCTTGTGAAATAGAATGCCCTAAAGCAATTTCATTGGATAATATTGCACGGATGAATAGGGAATTGGTAAAAGCAAAATTTAAAAAATAGGTTTTAATTTTCATTTTGTAGAATTAAGAAATGTTTATCCATTACGTTACCTGTAAAAATAAGATTCCCAATGGGAGCAGCAACAGTAGATCCTGACATAGTGTTTCCCTTTTCAATATAAATTTGTTTTATCAAATAATTTCCTTTTTCAATATAGTTGATTTTAATAATTTCTGAAGGAGATATTTTTTTGTTCCCTTTAGCATAAAAATCAAAATGTAATAAACTGGGGTGTGCTCCTATCCAAAGGTTGTATTCTGAATCGAATTCAATATTATCTACACCAGTATTACAATAAATATTTTCAATAAAGGTCAAAGAATTATCTTTATTTTTTTTATAAACTTTAACTAAAAATCCTCTAACTGAGGCTACAAACACTAAATTTCTTTTAGGGTCAAAATTTATTCCATTAGCATATATAATTTTATTTGCAACCTCAATAAAATTCATTCCATCAAAATAAATTACATTAGAAATGGCTAAGCCTAAATAATCTTCCGCTAAACGCTTTATTCCTGTCTTATATTTATGGTCATTTGTAAAATAAAATCGATTTTCATCCAATAAAACAATATCATTTGGACTATATATAAGATCATGTTCTAATGTTTTTTTATGTATTAGTTTATTGCCAATTAATTCAAAAATTTCTATAAATTCTCCATTTAAAGTATGATTTATTGCTGCGACTATATTTATACTATCTTTTTTAAAAATTGAAATTCCGTGGGGAGCAAATGGCTTTTTAAAATTTGTAGTTAGATTGATGAGATCATAATTATTATTTTTCAAATCTAAAAAATATAATCCTCCAGTTTCTTGTTCAGTTTTTGGAAAGCTTTTTCTTAATGTTGATGAAATAATTGCAAAACTGTCTATCTTGTTAATAGTAATATCTTCTGCCCCTTTTAAATTTATTTTTTTTAAAATTTCTCCTTGAAACTTATTTTCAATAGTCCTAAAAAAACCGGTACTCCAAAAAATATTAACAATAAATAAAACGAGTAAAACTAAAATTGAAAATAAAAATTTATTTTTCATTACTATTTTTTTCGTTTTAATTTATAATTAATTTTTCTTCTAAAATCCAATTAGCTCTTACATCAAGTTCTTCATCAAAATGAAAGGTTTTTTCTGGTTCTATTTTTTTTAGAAAAGATCCAGTATCCCACTTTTTATTTTTATTTTCATCAATTATTGTTCTAATAAAATATTTTGCAGGTGATAAATTTGTAAAAACACATGGATCGCCAATTGAATACAATATTTTTTCTCTTACAATTTTTTCCTGTGAGTCAGTTAATTGAACAATTATAGGGTAGCTTCTTTCATTTTGAACTTTAAGTTTTATTGTACCATAATCTGATCTACTTCTAGTTGAGAACTCATAGCTAATTGTATCATTAGTTGATCCTAGAAAATCAGTTATAGCATTAGGAAGTAATGACAAAATATATTTATCATTTGGAAGAACTTCAAAATCAAAAATAATATCAAATTTATTTTTGTCAATTTTAGAATTAAATTCAAGAGAAACAGAATCATTATTTAATAGAGAAATAAAATCAGAATTAACATTTGTAATTGGGATATTGCTATATAGTTTAAATTTATCATTTAAATTTAATGTGCCACTTTCAGATGGAATTAGTATCAGAGAATCTTTTTCTTTTTCTTTATACTTTACAGTAAAAAAGTCTTTTTTAGAATTCTTTTTTACAACAAAGCGTAACGAATCATATTTTATATTTTCAAACCAATAGTTTAAAGTATCAGTTTCTTTATTTTTTGTAATGGTTGATTTAAAATTATTAGAAAAACTATCAAGAAGCTCAATTTTTACATCTTCATAATTTCCCTTGAATCCAAAACTTATTTTATTATTAGTTTCTATAAATGGTTTAAAACTTTTAAAAATTAATTCTTCTTTAAATAAATTGATACTAATGTCATTTGATGATGGGACATCAATATATTTATTTATAAATCCTATTTCTTCAGTTTCAGGATCGAATTTATAATTATTGTTAAAATCATTTAAGGCTATTAAAAGATATTTGCCTTTTTTTAAATTACTTATCTCAAAATTTGTACTGTCTAGAGTACTTCCAACATAAGTTGGGAGATTATTGTATACTATTGAATCTGTATAACTATCATTAACAGGGTAGAGTAAAGCGGTTATAAAATTATCAGACTCTCTTTTAAAAGCATTTTTTATATTTCCAGAAATCTTTAGTGAATCTATGTAATCTCCTGTAGAAAAAACATATTTAAAATATGGTAAAATATTGCCTTCATTATTATCAACTACACTTTGTCCAAAGTTAAATACATAGGTAGTATTTTGTGGTAGAGTTTTATTTATATCAATTTGAATATACTTTGAGGCACCAGATTGTGGAGAAATTGTATATAAACTTTTTTCAATAGGTGGAGATACAACTAATTGTTTCCTAAAATCTTTTAAACGAATATATTCATCAAAAAATAAACGAATTTTTTTTTCTTTGAAATTAATAGAATTTTTTTCTGGAATGGCAGTTATAAGTATTGGAGGATCTTCATCTTTAGGGCCGCCCTCAGGCATTCCTCTTTTAGCACATTGACTAAAAAAAAGTAAACTAATAATAAAAAAGAATTTAAATTTTTTCATATAAAATTTAGACTTAACCACAAATTAACAATTATTTTTTTCGAATACCATTAAAATAATATAAATAGAATTTATTAAAATATATCTATTATTTTTGTTGTTATGACATCTGAAGACAAATTTAAAAAAGTAATATCTCATGCTAAGGAATATGGCTTTGTTTTTAAGTCAAGTGAAATCTATGATGGATTAAGTGCAGTTTATGATTATGGACACAACGGAACTGAACTTAAAAATAATATAAAAGATTATTGGTGGAGATCTATGGTTCAATTAAATGACAACATTGTTGGAATTGATAGCTCAATTTTAATGCATCCAAAAATCTGGGAAGCTTCTGGTCATGTAGATGCATTTAATGATCCACTAATAGATAATAAAGATTCAAAAAAAAGATATAGGGCAGATGTTTTGATAGAAGAACACATTTCTAAACTTGAATCCAAAATTCAAAAAGAAATTTTAAAAGCAGAAAAAAGATATGGAGATAAATTTGAAAAAGATGAATTTATAAAAACTAATCCTAGGATTCTTAAAAATTATGAAAAAATAAATTCTATTCATTCCAAATTTTCATCCGCAATTGAAAAAGATGACTTACTTGCTTTAAAAAAAATAATAGAAGATTTACAAATAGTTTGCCCAGTTTCTGGTTCCAAAAATTGGACAGAAGTTAAACAATTTAACTTGATGTTTGGCACAAAGCTAGGTGCATCTTCTGATACAGCTATGGATTTGTATTTAAGACCTGAAACAGCTCAAGGGATTTTTGTAAATTTCTTAAATGTTCAAAAAACAGGTAGATTAAAAATACCATTTGGAATTGCTCAAATAGGAAAAGCATTTCGAAATGAGATAGTTGCAAGACAATTTATTTTTAGAATGAGAGAATTTGAACAAATGGAAATGCAATTTTTTATAAAACCAGGCACACAAAAAAAATGGTATGAAAAATGGAAAAATCAAAGAATGAAATGGCATTTATCTTTAGGTCAAGGGAAAGAAAATTATAGGTTCCATGATCATGATAAATTAGCCCATTATGCAGATGCAGCTTGTGATATTGAATTTAATTTTCCTTTCGGATTTAAAGAATTAGAAGGAATTCATTCTAGAACAGATTTTGATTTATCAAATCATGAAAAATTTTCTAATAAAAAATTAAGGTATTTTGATTCACAAAGTAACGAAAGTTATGTGCCATATGTTGTAGAGACTTCAATTGGGCTAGATAGAATGTTTCTTGCAATATTTTCTAACTCATTGCTTGAAGAAAAAATTGCAGACGGAACATCAAGATTTGTACTTAAACTTCCTGCTATTTTATCTCCAATTAAAGTTGCTGTTTTACCACTAATTAAAAAAGATGGATTGCCTGAAATTGCAAAAGAAATTTCAGAGAAACTTAAAAAAAAATATAAAGTAAGTTATGATGAAAAAGATGCTATTGGGCGTAGGTATAGAAGACAGGATGCTCTTGGAACTCCATATTGTATTACCGTAGATCATCAATCAAAAGAAGATAATACATTTACCTTAAGAGATAGAGATTCTATGATTCAAGAAAGATTAAGTATAGAAGAAATATTAAAAAAAATAGATTCTACTTTAAGTATTACATCCTGGCTCTAGATTATCATGAAAATATTTTCTTATAATGTTAATGGAATTAGAGCAGCTATTAGAAAAGGTTTTATAGATTGGCTTAAAGAATACAGCCCGGATATCATATGTCTTCAAGAAATTAAAGCTAATACAGATCAATTAGATTTAGACCTTTTTAATAATTTGGGTTATAACAATTATTGGTATTCTGCTCAAAAAAAAGGATATAGTGGTGTAGCTATACTGTCGAAGGATAAGCCTTTATCTGTTGAATATGGAACTGGGATTGATCATATGGATTTTGAGGGAAGAAACTTAAGGATAGATTTTAAAAATTTTTCAATAATGAGTTTGTATTTACCATCAGGCACTAATATAAATCGATTAGAATACAAATTTAAATACATGAAAGAATTTTATGATTATGTTTTAAATTTAAGAGAAACAATTCCTAATATGATAATTTGTGGAGACTATAATATTTGTCATGAATCCATAGACATTCATGATCCTGTTAGAAATGCAAAAGTATCGGGATTCTTGCCTGCAGAAAGGCTTTGGATTAGTAATTTTATGAGTTTAGGCTTTATAGATTCTTTTAGATATCTTAATCCTCAACCACACAGCTATAGTTGGTGGAGTTATAGAGCAAACTCTAGAGCTAATAATAAGGGCTGGAGAATTGATTATAATATGGTAAGTAAAACATTAAAACCTTTAATTAAATCTTCATATATTTTAGATCAAATTTATCATTCAGATCATTGCCCAATTGGAGTAGAATTAAATATATAATAATGAAATACACTTTTCTTCCAAATACTAATATAAAAGTTAGTAAAATATGTCTTGGGACAATGACCTTTGGTAATCAAAATAGCTTAGAGGAATCTGAAGAGCAAATGAATTATGCTTTAAACAGTGGAGTTAACTTTTTTGATACTGCGGAGCTTTATCCAGTACCAGCTTCTGCCCAAAGGTATGCTGATACAGAAAAGATTATTGGAGGATGGATGAAAAAGAACTCTAATAGAAATCAGATTGTTTTAGCAACTAAAATTGCAGGTCCTGGAGATTACACTAAACATATTAGAACAACTGGATTTAGTGAGAAAGCTATATTTGAAGCAGTTGAAGGTAGCTTAAAAAGACTTAAGACTGAATATATTGATTTATATCAATTACATTGGCCAGAAAGAATTACAAATACATTTGGACAAAGAGGTTACAAATATCATAGTCAAGATAAATGGCAAGATAATTTTGAAAGAGTTTTAGAAAGTTTAAATAAATTAATTAATTCAGGAAAAATTAGACAAATAGGAATTTCTAATGAAAACCCATGGGGATTTATGAAATTTTTGGAATTGTCAAAAAAAAATCTACCCAAAATGATAACTATTCAGAATCCATATTCTCTTTTAAATCGTCTTTTTGAAATTGGAAATGCTGAAGTATGTATTAGAGAAAATGTAGGGTTACTTGCGTATTCTCCACTCGGTTTTGGTGTTTTAAGTGGCAAATATCTTAATGGTAATATACCTAAAGATAGTAGACTTAAGCTTTTCCCAAATTTGAATAGGTTTGCTAGTAAACAATCAATGAATGCAACAAAAATGTACATGGAAATAGCTCTAAAATATGGGATATCTCTTACTCATATATCACTGGCTTTTGTTAATAGCAGACCTTTTGTTACAAGTAATATTATAGGAGCTTCTAAATTAAAACAATTAAAGGAAAATATTGAAAGCATTAATGTTAATTTAAGTCCAGAGATTATAAGAGAAATTGAAAATGTTCAAAGTTTAATTCCTAATCCCGCTCCTTGAACAAATTTTTAATTAGCTCTTCAATTCTAGAGTATTGCAATATTTTAATTTTTCTAGGAATTTTAGAAATTTTGGTTTTGTCAGATAATATCAAAAATTTAAAACCAAGTTTTTCTGCTTCATTTATTCTTTGATCAATTTTAGAAATGTTTCTAAGTTCACCAGAAAGCCCAATTTCTGCTGCAAAACAGATGCCATGAGGAATTGAGATATTTATATTACTGGACAGTATTGCAGCTATCACTGCCAAATCAATTGCAGGATCTTCAATTTTGATTCCACCTGTAATATTTAAAAAAACATCTTTTGTACCAAGATTAAATCCAGCTTTTTTTTCTAAAACTGCTAATATCATGTTTAGTCTTTTCGAATTAAATCCTGTAGTGCTTCTTTGAGGGGTTCCATAAACAGCAGAACTTACTAGCGCTTGAATTTCAATCATTATAGGCCTAACTCCTTCAATTGTTGCAGCTATTGCATTACCGCTAAGAGGAGATTTATTATTTGAAATAAGCAATTCGCTAGGGTTGCTAACTTGTCGTAATCCATCGCTCAACATTTCATATATTCCTATTTCAGCAGTAGAGCCATATCTATTCTTTTTAGATCTTAATATTCTATAAATGTGATTTCTGTCTCCTTCAAAATTCAGAACTACATCAACCATATGTTCCAAAATTTTAGGGCCAGCTATGCCACCATCTTTAGTAATATGTCCAACCATTATAATAGGAAGATTTGTTTTTTTTGCATATTTTAAAAAATGAGATGCAGATTCTTTAATTTGAGATACGCTTCCTGGACTACTTTCAATTCTATCGGTTTGCAAAGTTTGTATAGAATCAATAATTATTAGTTCGGGTTCAATTGAATTAATATGTAGTATAATACTTTCAACATTTGTTTCATTTAATATAAAACAAGATTTAGATTTAGAATTTATTCTATTAGCCCTACGTTTAATTTGTTGTTTGCTTTCTTCTCCGGAAACATAAAGAACAGTTATATTTAAAAATAAAGAAATTTGAAGAAGTAAAGTAGATTTTCCAATGCCTGGTTCCCCACCAATTAAAATTAAGGATCCTGGAACAATACCTCCGCCTAATACTCTATTTAGTTCTTCATCTTTTGAATTTAATCTGGGATTATCAGAATTGTCAATATCTTGTATTTTGGTAGGCTTAGAAGAAGCTTGTTTTTTTGAAAGTCCAATTGCTGCTTTTTTGGGATTTTGAATTACTTCTTCAATTAGGGTATTCCATTCTTTGCATGAACTGCATTGTCCCATCCATTTTGGATAGTGATTTCCACAATTTTGACAATAAAAGACTGTTTTTAATTTAGCCATCAATTATAATTTATGCTAGGAATTATTTTTTGTTTAAGATAGGTAAAAAAATAAAAGATAAAGAACCCAAGGTTATTATCATAATAGTTTGAGAAGTCCAGACTATCCATCCAAAGGCAAGAGACGTCTCATATGATATTTCATATTGATTTAAAATAGCAGCAATTGCTAATGGGTATGCTCCTATTCCTCCATTTGTTAGTGACATTGCGATAGCACCTGCAATAAAAGCAATAAAAACAGGTTCAACTCCTAAATTATAGGTTTCAGGAATACTGAATTTAACTACATAGAACATGAAAAAGTAACAACACCAAATAAATATTGTGTGTGTATAGAAAAAAATTTTATGTTCAATTTTTGAAATTGAAAAAATTCCTTTTTTAAGTCCATCAAAAAAAATTAAAAACTTATTTATTAACCCTTTTTTATTAATTAGTTTAAAAACGAAATAAGAAACTATACTAAACATTAGTAAATAAAATAAAAACGGAATTTCTATTGAAAAATTTGGAATTATTAATTTGGAGGAAATTATTATTCCAAAAAATATATATATAGATAAAATTAAAATATCAATAATTCTTTCAGTAACTATTGTCCCAAGACCTTTTTCAAAGGGAATTTTTTCATAATAATAAATTAAACTAGCTCTTACAAACTCACCAGATCTAGGAATCGCTAGATTTGAAAAAAAACAAGCGAAAACAGACATTATTGAATTTAATATATTTAGTTTATAGCCCAATGGATTTAATAAATATTTCCATCTAAAAGCTCTTGAAATATGGCTCAGAATTCCAACAAAAATTGATAGAAAAATAAAGTTATAATTAGCTTTTGAAATAGAGCTTAATACATTAGCCCTGTTTTCTGGAGATATACTATCATATGAATAGTAAACAAGAAATAAACCTATAAATAATGGAGCAAATTTTTTTAATGATTTTTTTTTCATTATTAATTGAGGAAATTATTTTTATTTGGAAAAATCAATGTAGGATTAAAATTTTTAGCATCAGAAATACTCATTCTACCATAACTAATAATTATTATTTGATCTCCTATTTGAACTTTTCTAGCAGCAGGGCCGTTTAAGCTTACTTCTCCACTATTTTTTTCCCCCTTAATAATGTAAGTATCCAACCTTTCACCATTATTTATATTAAGAACTTGAACTTTTTCACCAACAACCATTTTAGCTGCATTAATAAGAGTTTCGTCAATGGTGATACTTCCAATATAATTGAGATTAGAATGAGTAACTTTTACTTTATGGATTTTTGATTTTAAAATTTCAATTTGCATTGCGCAAATATAAATTAATTCAATAAAATGTTATCAATTAATCTTACTTCATTCACATTAACACAAATAAATGCCCTATAAGATTTTTTTAAATTAATTTCTTGTTGAATTTGTAAAGTTTTAGAGTCGGCAATTTCAAGATATTCTACTTTAAATTTTTTATTTTTTTCAATAGATTGAATAATAGATTTTTTAATTGATTCTAATTTCAAACTATTAAAGTTTTTCTTCAAAAAAGATAGACTCTCAAAAATTATTGAAGACTCATTTCTTTCAGAAATCGATAATAAATTATTTCTTGAACTTAGAGCTAGTCCATTTTTTTCTCTAACCGTAGAGCAAATAATTATATTAACAGTTATCTTTTCTATTTTAATAAGTTGTTTTATAATTAGAACTTGTTGATAGTCTTTTTCTCCAAAATAAATATCGTTTGGTTTAAAAAGACTTAAAAGTTTTGAAACAATTGTGGCTACCCCATTGAAGTGATTTTCCCTATATTTTCCCTCAAGTTCAATATCAAGATTTTTAAAATCATAGATTTTTAATTTAGGTGTTCCGTCATAAATTTCTTTTTCATTTGGGACAAAAACATTTATTTTTTTTGAGATAGATTTAATTAAATTAACATCTTTTTTTAAATTTTTTGGATATTTCTTGAAATCGTTAATATTATTAAATTGAATCGGGTTTATAAAAATACTTACCCATACAACATCATTTTTATCTTTTGCCTGCTTTATAAGGGTTAAGTGCCCTTTGTGTAAAGAACCCATTGTTGGCACTAATCCTATGGATTTCCCTGATAAAATAGATTGATCGATTAGCTTTGTAACGTTTTTTTTTCTATGAACTATTAGCATTTAATATAAATTTAACACTGTATATAGATCTTATCTTATACTAAATCTAACATAATTTTTGTAATTTTGCGTTCTTTAATATCCAAGAATAAAAGAAAGGATTTTATGAATGGAAAAAAAGTACTTTTTATATCTTCTGAAGTTATTCCATATCTTCCAAATAATGATATTTCATCATTATCATATAATTTACCCAAAATGGTTAATGAAAATGGGGGACAAACAAGAATTTTTATTCCTAAATATGGTATAATTAACGAGAGAAGGCATCAGTTACATGAGGTTATAAGGCTTTCAGGAATGAATTTAATTATTGATGATATTGACATGCCACTAATTATAAAGGTTGCATCAATCCCAAAAGAAAGAATGCAGGTTTATTTTATTGATAATGATGAGTATTTTAAAAATAGAGGATTACAGTTTGATGAAAAAAATAAAAAATTATACAAGGACAATGATGAAAGAGCTATCTTTTTTGCTAAGGGTGTTGTAGAAACTATAAAGAAACTAAATTGGTCTCCTGATATAATTCATGTTCATGGATGGATATCATCTTTGTTGCCATTATATTTAAAAGAATATTATAGAGATGAGCCATTATTTAGTAAGTCCAAGGTGGTTGTATCAATTTATGGAGATGAAATTAAGGGGAAATTAGATTCAAAAATCGTTAAGAAAATTAAATTTGATGAGATTGAAAGTGACACTCTCGATATTTTAAAAGAAGCTACCTATTTAAATTTATTTAAAAATGCTATTTTAAATTCAGATGGAGTTATTTTCTCAGGGGATAATATAGATCAAACCATTTTTGAATTGGCAAATTCCACAAATAAACCAATTTTAAAATATGGTTTTATTGAAGGCTTTAAAGAAGAATATTTGAATTTTTATAAAACAAAAATTCTTAACTAGTTTCTAATGAATTATACTAAATATTTTTTTTTAATTATAATAGTTGTAACAGCTTGCAATAAAGATTACAATACTATTGGAATAAATTTAATTAATAACAAGGCTTTTAATACTAGCGTAGAAGAGGTCCCAGTTTTTGTCAAAATGAAAAAAATCCCACCTTATGTTGTAAATCAAATACAAACTTTTCAATTAGGGACATATAACGATAATATTTTTGGAAAAAGTGAAGTTACATTTATGTCTCAATTAACAATGGAAACAGTATCTCCCGTCTTTGGAATTTTTAAACAAGATGATGAAGTAAATGGTATGGAGGATAATGTTGCATGTATACCTGAGAAAGAAACATTGAAGGATGTTTTTTTGGACATACCTTTTTTTACAAATGTTGATGATGATGATAACGATGGAGTAATAAACTTATACGATGTTGATAGTACTGATCCTGAAAGTGATAGTGACGGAGATGGTTTATCAGATATAGCTGAGCGTCAAACAGGGCAAAATCCATTAAATCCAGATACTGATGGAGATGGAATTTTAGATGGTGAAGATACAGAATCAAAAAATCCTGATGGTAACGCTACAGTTTATGAACTGGATTCTTTAATGGGAAATTCTGAAGCAAAATTCAAACTTAAGGTAAATGAACTTAATTATTACTTGAGGGCCTATGATCCAGAATCTAATTTTGAAAAATATCAAAAATATTATTCAAATAATGAGATTGCTTCAAATTTTTCTGGAACTGTTTTGTTTGATGATGAGATAGAGATTAATTCTAAAGAATTAGTTTTTTGGAATGAAGATGATCCAGAAACAGATGATGTAGATGAGTCCGAAACAATAAAAGATAGGCTAACTCCTAGAGTTAGAGTTTCTTTAGATAAAGATTTCTTTCAAAAAAAAATTATTGATAATGAAGGATCACAGGACTTAGCTAACAATGAAAACTTAAAGCTATTTCTAAAAGGTTTAGTAATTAAAGCATATGATTTTTCGGACCCCTTACTTATGATTTTAAATTTTAATGAAGCTGAGATAAGACTAGTGTATGGATATCAAAAGTATGATAAAAAGGATACCCCTGATGACACTTCAGATGATGTAATCGAAGAATCTGAGGAGACGTTCAAATTAAATATGCAAGGGTATAAAATAAATTCATTTAAAAATGATCTATATCCAGGCTCTATAAATTCAGAAGTTAATGATACAATTAATAATCCCAAATCTGTATACCTAAAGGGAGGTGAAGGAGTAATGGCAGAAATAGAATTATTTAAGAATGATGATGGAATAGATATTTTAGAGGAAATAAGAGCAAAACAATGGTTGGTTAATGAAGCTAATTTATCGATGTATATCGATAAAGATATGTTATCATCTAATGGAGGGATTATTGAACCTTCAAGGCTGTATTTATATGACATAAAAAATAAAGCACCAGTTATTGATTATTTTATTGATAATAGTAGTGGTCCCAAAGAATCCCAAAATAAAGTAGTTCATGGGGGATTAATTCAATTGGATGAAGATGATAAAGGTTTAATGTATAAAATAAAAATAAGTGAACACATTAAAAATGTAATAAGAAAAGATTCTACAAATGTTAGGCTCGGACTTGTTGTAAGTTCTGATATCAGTAGCTCTATGAATATTGAAGTTGATCAGTCTGACCTTATGACTTTTATACCTTCTTCAACAGCTATTAACCCATTAGGAACTGTTTTAATTGGGCCAAGCCCAAGCGCAGAAAATTATAGTAAAAGAATGAGATTAAATTTGTATTATACTGAAGTAAATAATAATTAAATTTTAGCTCTGTCACTTTCCCATACATTTTGAGAAAGCCCTCTTATCCAATAATTCATACTTTTTTCTAATATTTTTCTTTTAGATTTTGAAAAAATCCCAATAATTACTAACTCTATAAATTGAAAAAATATTAATAATAAATGATTTAAGTATTTAATTGATTTTTTTGAATGTTTTTCAAGGTAGATATGTGACGAAATAATAACCTCAGATTTCGTAATAATTTTTAGTTCATTATTTTTTCTAGAAGCTTTCCCATGAAAATGTGTACAACTCCAATTATTAAGTAAAGAGACCTTTAACTTAAATTTTTCAGCTCTTTTGCATAAATCCATATCTTCATAATACATCCAGTAATTTTCATCCCATCCATTTAATAGATCAAAATCTTTTTTTCTTAATAATAAAAAAGATCCTGAAATCCAATCAGGGTTAGCGATCTTTTTAAGATTCATAGATTTATAAGACCCTCTATTAATTCTAATCAAAGACCTGAATAAGCCAGATAATGTCCAGAAATTTAAAAAAATTCCAAACGAATTTGTGTGATTTTGTTTTTGATTGAATTGTTTTATACCAATTATTCTATGATCTGTATTAATATTACAATATTTAATTAAGGAAGAGATTGAATTAGATTCTAAAATTGTGTCTGGATTCAAAAACAAAGACCATTTAGATTTTATCAAAGAAGCACCAATATTACACGCTTTTGCAAATCCATAATTTTTAGAATTTTCAACCCAGTGAACCCATTTATACTTTTTCTTAAATATTGAAATTTCATTGTCATTGGAATTATTATCTACAACAATTACTTCTAAATTAATTTTGTTCTGATTTAAAATACTTTCAAGACATAAGGTTAAATTATCCCACGTTTTATAATTAACTATGACTATGGATAGGCTTTCCATTATAATTTTTTTCTCAACCTTGCTACAGGGAATCCCGTCATTTCTCTGTATTTTGCTACTGTTCTTCTTGCAATAGGATAGCCTTTTTCATTTATTATTTTAGTAAGTTGATCATCTGTTAAAGGTTTAGCTTTATCCTCTTTTTCAATAATTTCTTTTAACTCTTTTTTTATTTCTATTGTTGAAACTTCTATTCCTTGATCATTTTTGATACCTTCAGAAAAAAAAGATTTTATTAATTTTATCCCATATGGGGAGTCTACGTATTTACTATTTGCAACTCTTGAAATAGTAGAAATATCCATTCCAATCTTCTCGGCAATATCTTTTAAAATCATAGGCTTTAAATTACTTTCATCTCCAGATAAAAAGTAATCTTTTTGAAAATCCATTATGGCTTTCATAGTTAGTAGAAGAGTTTGATTTCTTTGATTAATTGCATCAATAAACCATTTTGCAGCATCCAGTTTTTGTTTTATAAAAACTACAGCTTCTTTCTGTGATTTAGAAACTTGTTTAGATTCTTGGTATCCCGATAACATGTTTTTATATTCATTAGAAACATATAAATCGGGAGCATTTCTTGAATTTAAACTTAGATTTAATTTATTGTCAATTATTTCAATAGTAAAATCTGGAATTATGGTTGAATTTATTTTTGTTGATTCTGAAAAAGCTGATCCTGGTTTAGGGTTTAATTTTTCAATTTCTTTAATTGCATTTTTTAATTCATCTTCGGAAATACTAAGTTTTAGAATTATTTTTTTATAATGTTTCTTTGTAAACATATCAAAATTATCTTCAATAATTTTAATTGCATTATTAATATTAGATGAAGAACTTTTTCTCTTTAACTGTATAGACAAGCATTCTTTTAGGTTTTGAGCTCCAACTCCTGGAGGATCTAATAAATGGATTGTTTTAAGTATCTTTTTAACGGAATCAATATCAGTATAAATACCCATTGTAAAAGCTAAATCATCAATAAGATCTAATAAATCTCCTCTTAAGTATCCAGTTTGATCAATACTACCAACTAAAAAATTTGCTATTTCAGCTTCTGTTTTTTCAAATGAAAAAGTTTGAAGCTGATTTTTTAGAAATTGATTAAAACTAATACCAGAAATAAAAGGCATGTTTTTTTCATCATCATCGTTACTATGGTTATTGGATTTTAATTTATAATCAGGCACATCATCATCACTTAGATAATCATCAACATTAATTTCATCATCATTTGAATTTTCCTCATTATCATTAAAATCGCTAGATTCATCAAATGAATTCTCTTCAATTTCTTTACCTGCTTCTAAAGCAGGATTTTCCTCAATTTCTCTAGCTAAACGTTGTTCAAGTTCTTGCAAAGGCAATTGGATTAATTTCATCAATTGGATTTGTTGAGGAGATAATCTTTGAGATAATTTTAATTGTAAACGTTGATTAAGCATTGAAATTTAATTCAAATAAAAATACGAAAACGCATTGAAAGCTATATATAATTTAAAATTCAGCACTTTTAGGTGTTCTTGGAAATGGAATCACATCTCTTATGTTTGACATTCCTGTAGCAAATAGGATTAACCTTTCTAAACCAAGACCAAACCCGCTGTGTTTTACGGTCCCATACTTTCTTAAATCAAGATACCACCACAATTCTTTTTCTTCAATTTTTAATTCTTTTATACGGGTTTTTAAAATATTAAGCCTTTCTTCTCTTTGAGAACCTCCAACTATTTCTCCAATACCTGGAAATAAAATATCCATTGCTTTAACGGTTTTTCCATCTTCATTCATTCTCATGTAAAAAGCTTTAATTTTTGCTGGGTAATCATAAATTATTACGGGTCTTTTAAAGTGTTTTTCAACTAAAAAACGTTCATGTTCACTTTGCAGATCAACTCCCCAATCTAAAATTGGAAACTTGAATTTTTTCTTTTTATTAGGTTTAGAATTTTTTAAAATATCAAATGCTTCAGTATATGTAATTTTTTTAAAATCATTGTTAATAACAAAATTTAGCCTTTCTAATAAGGTTAATTCGTTTCTTTTATTTATTGGCTTGGTTTTATCTTCATCTAAAAGTCTGTTGTTTAAATATTCTAAATCTTCTTTACACTCTTTTACAAGGTCTTTTATAACGTATTTAATAAATTCTTCCGCTAGTTCCATGTTATCTTCCAAATCGTAAAAAGCCATTTCTGGTTCAATCATCCAAAATTCAGCTAAATGTCTAGAAGTATTAGAATTTTCAGCTCTGAAAGTTGGGCCGAATGTATAAACTTTGCCAAGCCCCATAGCTAAACTTTCTGCTTCAAGTTGACCGGAAACAGTTAAATTAGTTTCCTTTCCAAAAAAATCTTGATCATAATCAATTTCACTTTCTTTATTTAATGAGGATTTATTCAACTCTAATGTTGTAACTTTAAACATTTCGCCAGCACCTTCTGCATCACTTCCTGTAATTATGGGAGTATTAACATAGAAAAATCCATTTTCTTTAAAATACTTATGTATGGCAAATGATAGGTTTGATCGAACTCTCATTATAGAACTAAAAGTATTGGTTCGTACTCTTAAATGAGCATTCTCTCTCAAAAATTCTAATGAATGTTTTTTAGGCTGAATAGGATAGGAGTTCATGTCACACTCACCCAAAACAATAATTTTATTTACTTTAATTTCTGATTTTTGTCCTTTTCCTTGACTTTCTACAAGAATTCCTTCAATTTCCACAGATGCTCCTGTTGTTATTTTTGAAAGTATTTTAGAATCTGTATTTTCAAAATCAACGACACATTGAATGCTCTCGGAACATGACCCATCATTTAAGGATAAAAATCTATTTGCTCTGAATGTTTTTACCCATCCTTCAATTAATACTTTTTGGAAACTGGGATTTTCCTTTAGTAAGCTTTTTACAGTTATATTATTCATTTATAATGCTATTAAAAATTAAACAGAAAGAATTTCCTTTTCTTTAATAGAATATATTTTATCAATTTGTATAATATATTTATCAGTTAAAGTTTGAATTTCATGTTCAGATAAGGATTTTTGATCTAAAGAAACCTCACATTTTTTTATATCGTTGTTAGCTTCTTTTCTCGAGTTCCTTACGCTAATTTTTGCTTTTTCAATTTCAGATTTTGCAATTTTTACTAATTCTTTTCTCCTCTCTTCAGTGAGAGGTGGAATCGTAATAATAACGGATTCGCCATTATTCATAGGGTTAAATCCTAAATTAGCAACCATTATTGCTTTTTCAATTTCTTGTAATTTATCTTTTTCCCAAGGCTGAATTGATATTGTTTGTGCATCAGGAGTATTAATATTAGCAACCTGAGACAATGGAGTTAGAGATCCATAATAATCTAATTTAACACTAGATAGCATTGAAGGATTGGCTTTGCCAGCTCTAATATTTAACAATTCTTTTTCTAGGTGATTAATAGAATTCCCCATAGATTCCTTACACGCTTCAATAATAAATTCAATTTCTTCCAAGATTTTTAATTAACAGTTGTCCCTATTTTATCGCCCTTTACTAGTTTTAAAAGATTGCCAGGCTTGTTCATATTAAAAACAATAATTGGCAAGTTATTTTCTTGACTTAAAGTAAAAGCTGTTGAATCCATTATTTTCAAATTTTTATCAAGAACATTTTCAAATGATATAGAATCAAATTTAATTGCATTTTTGTTTTTTTCTGGATCAGAGTCGTAAATGCCATCAACTCTAGTTCCTTTTAAAATTACATCTGCATTAATTTCTATAGCTCTTAAAACTGCAGCAGAATCAGTTGTGAAAAAAGGATTACCTGTTCCTCCTCCAAAAATTACAACTCGTTTTTTTTCAAGATGTCTAACAGCTTTTCTTTTGATATAAGGTTCAGCGACAGCTTCAATTTTAATTGCTGTTTGTAACCTTGTTTGAACTTCAAACTCTTCTAAAGCACTTTGTAGTGCTAGTCCGTTAATTACGGTTGCAAGCATTCCCATATAATCAGCTTGTACTCTATCCATTCCATTGCTAGCTGCAGAAACACCTCTAAAAATATTTCCACCACCTATTACAACAGCTACTTCAAGCCCCTCTTTTATCACAGATTTTATTTCTCTTGCATATTGAGAAATTCTTACAGGATCAATTCCATATTGTCTCTCTCCAAGTAATGCTTCTCCACTAAGTTTTAATAAAATTCTATTATAAGACATCATTGATTATTTAAAGTAAAGATAATCAATGATTTTAGAATTTTTAAAAAAAAGAAATTTATGGTTAAAGCAATATTTTAAACTAAAGCAACTCTTTTAAAACCAGTAATTTTTAAATCAGGACTACAAGATTTAACATAAACAGCAACACTTTGTTTACTGTCTTTTATGAAATCCTGATTAATTAAAGTGTTGTCTTTAAAAAATCTTTTAAGTTTTCCCTTGGCTATATTATCAAGCATAGCTTCTGGCTTACCCTCTTGTCTAAGTTGATCTTTGGCAATTTCTATTTCTTTGTCAATAGTGCTTTGGTTTACTCCACTTTCATCAAGAGCAATAGGATTCATAGCAGCAGCTTGCATAGCTACATTTTTTGCAATATCTTCAATTCCATCTGTTAAACTAGAAAATCCTGAAAGTGTAGCAATTTTATTTCCTGCGTGAATATACTTTCCAACATAATTAGCAGATAATTTTTCAAAACTTCCAATAACTAATTTCTCACCAATAACACCTGTCTGTTGAATGAGTTTTTCATTTACTGTCATAGAATCAATTTCGCAGTTAAGAAATTCTTCTAATGAATTATTTTTTAAAGCTATTTCAGCCAATTCATTTGCTAATGAAACAAAACTTTCATTTTTAGCTACAAAATCTGTTTCGCAGTTTAAAGAAATAATAACTCCGTTCAAACAGTTTTGGTCAACTTTAGCAATAACAGCACCCTCAGAGGAATCTCTTTCTGCTCTTTTTGCAGCAACTTTTTGGCCTTTTTTTCTTAAAATTTCGATAGCAAGATCAAAGTTTCCATTAGATTCTACCAATGCATTTTTACAATCCATAATTCCAGCACCAGACATTTTTCTTAACTTATTAACTTCAGAAGCAGTTATTTTTCCCATCCTTTATTTTTCTTTTTTAGTTGTTATTTTTTTTCTGATTCTTTTCTTTTTTTCATCAGATTTTATTTCCTCTTCTTTACCATTATTACTAGTGCTTATGCTATTAGTATCTGAACTTTCTTTATTTTCTTTATCTTCTTTTTCCTGTTTTTCCTGTTTTTCCTTTTTTTCTTCAATTATTTTATTCATTTCCTTTTCTTTTTGTCTTTCAGATAAACCTTCCTTAATTCCTTCAGTAATATGGCTAAGAATTAAATTTATTGATTTAGAAGCATCATCATTTGAAGGTATAGCATAATCTACTTCTCTAGGATCACAATTAGTATCAACCATAGCAAAAATTGGGATATTTAATTTTTGAGCTTCTCTTATTGCAATATGTTCTCTTCTAATATCAACTACAAACAGTGCACCTGGAAGACGAGTCATGTCATTAATAGAACCTAAGTTTTTTTCTAATTTTGATCTTAGCCTATCAATTTGAAGCTTTTCTTTTTTAGAAAGGGATTCAAATGTACCATCTTGTTTAGTTCTATCAATAGCTGACATTTTTTTAACAGCTTTTCTGATAGTAACAAAATTTGTTAACATTCCTCCTGGCCATCTTTCAGTTATATATGGCATCTTTACCTCTTTGGCTGCATTAGAGACTATTTCTTTTGCTTGTTTTTTAGTAGCTACAAAAAGAATTTTTCTTCCAGATGAAGCAATCTTGTTTAAAGCTTCAGAACATTCTTCAAGCTTAGATGAAGTTTTGTAAAGGTTGATAATGTGAATTCCATTTTTCTCCATAAAAATATAAGGAGCCATATGAGGATTCCACTTTCTAGTAAGATGTCCGAAATGAACACCGGCCTCCAATAGAGGCTTAATTTCAATTTTTGTCATTTTTTTTAGTTTACGTTCCGTATGATTAGCAATAAACAGGGGTTTTATAAAAACGTATTTATTTAGATGCTAAACTAATTTTCGCATAGCGAAATACGACAACAGGTTTTCAATATTTATATGAACTTAATCCCTTCAAGAAAAGTATAATTATCTTTTCGAGAATTGGAATTTTTTTCTTGCTTTCTTTTGACCAAATTTTTTCCTTTCAACCATCCTTGGGTCACGCGTTAATAATCCTTCTTTTTTTAACAAAGGACGATATTCTTCATTAACCTCACATAGAGCTCTTGAAATAGCTAATCTTATAGATTCAGCTTGACCATTTACTCCACCACCATATACGTTTACTTTAATATTAAATGTTGATAAATTATCAGTTAATTCGAAAGGTTTTTTTATTTTGGATTGTAAAATAGGAGTCGGGAAATATTCCTCTAAACTTTTTCCATTTATTGTATGATTTTGATCTCCCTTTGACATGTACACTCTAGCAACTGAAGTTTTTCTTCTTCCTATTTTGTGAATTACTTCCATATATTATTTTAATTCGTTTAAATTAATCGCAATTGGATTTTGACCTTCTTGTTTATGATTTTCACCAACATAAACTTTCAAGTTTCTAAAAATTTGTGCTCCTAACTTATTTTTTGGCAACATCCCTTTTATAGATTTTTCAATCAATCTTGCAGGGTCTTTTGCAAATAATTCCTTAGCAGTTAAAGATTTCTGACCACCGGGATATCCAGTATATCTTATGTATTGCTTACTGTCCCATTTATTACCTGATAAATTTATTTTTTCTGCATTTATTACTACAACGTTGTCACCACAATCAACATGAGGAGTAAAACTAGGTTTATATTTTCCCCTAAGAATTTTAGCAATCTTTGAAGAAGCTCTTCCTAAAGTTTGTTCAGAAACATCAACCAAAACCCATTTTTTTTCAACAGTGTTCTTATTCGCCGATATTGTTTTGTAATTTAGTGAATCCAAAATATTGTTGTATCTAATTTTTTTCCTCTTTTATTGGCCTGCAAATCTACAATAATAAATGAAATCTACAAATGAAGAATTAATAAAAAAATCAATGAGCCTCATACCAATTATTTCCTGTCCCAATTTCTGTAACCAAAGGAACATTTAAAGTATATGCAGATTCCATTTCTTCTTTAATCAATTTTTTCATTTCATTTAATTCTGGTTTAAAAATTTCAAAAATTAATTCATCATGAACTTGAACTAACATCTTTGATTTAAAATTATTAGTTGTTATTTTTTTAGAAATCTTAATCATTGCTAGTTTTATAATATCTGCTGCGCTACCTTGAATTGGTGCATTTATAGCATTTCTTTCGGCACCTCCTCTAACAAAATGATTTCTTGAATTAATATCCATTAAATATCTTTTCCTGCCTAAAATTGTTTCTACATATCCATTTTCTCTTGCGAAATTTATTTGACTCGAAATATATTTTTTTAAATTAGGATAGGCTGTAAAGTAGGATTCAATTAAAGATTTGGATTCAGATCGAGTTAAATTAGTTTGGTTACTTAGACCAAAAGCAGAAACTCCATAAATTATTCCAAAATTTACAGTTTTAGCATTACTTCTTTGATCTCTTGAAACCTTATTTATATTAACATTAAATATTTTTGCAGCAGTTGAAGAGTGGATGTCTTCATTATTATTAAAGGCAGAGATCATATTCGAATCATTACTTAGTGAAGCAATAACTCTTAACTCAATTTGGGAGTAATCTGCGGAAAGCATTATATAATCATTATTTTCACATATAAATGCCTTTCTTATTTCTCTTCCTTTTTTTGTTCTAATTGGAATGTTCTGAAGGTTAGGCTTATTGCTACTTAACCTTCCAGTTGATGCTACGGCTTGGTTAAAAATAGTATGAACTCTTAAACTATTCTTATTTAATTGTTTTGGAAGAGCATCAACATAGGTGCTTATTAATTTTTGTAATGATCTCCAGTTTAAAATTTCTTCAACTATTTCATGGTCTTTTGCCATTGCTGAAAGGACTTCTTCAGAGGTAGAATATTGTCCTGTTTTAGTTTTTTTTGGTTTTTCTATTATTTTGAGTTTTTCAAATAAAACTTCTCCCAATTGTTTTGGCGATGCAAGATTAAAATTTTCTTTGGATTGTTTAAAAATATTTTTTTCGATTTCTATAAGTTCTTTATTATATTTTATAGATAATCTTTTTAAAAAATTCAAGTCTATTTTGATTCCACATGATTCCATGGATGCCAAAACATTTAATAATGGCATTTCTAAATTTTCAAATATGTCAATTAATTTGGCTTTTTCTAAATCCTTAATCAATAAATCTATTAATTGAAAATTTAATTCACTTTTCTCCATTGAATAAATAGAAGGTTTTTCTAATTTAGTTTCCTTTGAAAAGGATGTCTTAAAATTTAAATACGATTCACAAATTATCTCAAAATCATGTCCTATATCAGGGTTAATTAAATAATGGGCAATTTTTGTATCAAAACATTTACAATTTATGATTATACCAATTTGATTGAAATATTTCAAAGTTTCTTTAATGTCATAGCCTATTAATGTAATATCCTTTTTTTCAAAGACTATCTTTAAAAAATTAATTAAATCAGAATTTTTATCTAATTCTAAGTGATAACTTTTTTTTCTGGCCCAAGAAAATGAAATTCCAAAAATATTATTGTTAATAATAGATTTTTTAAGATCAATACCTAACTTTTTTTGTTTTGAAATTTTTTTAAATAATAGCTTTGCGCCAAGAGTGGTATTAATTTTTTGATAAAAGTGTTTGTCTTTTTCAGAATTTGTTAAATTTCTAATATTAATATCGGGAGATATCCCTGGGCTATTGAATAAATCATACTGAACTTCTTTTTGAGAATCTGGCAACCTAGTTAAATCCTCTTTATTCGAAAAAATTTTCATAAAATTTTCTGTCATTCTTTTAAACTCAAGATCAGAAAATATATCTTTAACTTTTTTTATGTCAGGACCTTTCAATTTAAATTTTTCAAGATCATATTTAATAGGAACATCTAAAATTATTGTAGCAAGTTTTTTAGAAAGAAGCCCTTTCTCTTTGTTTAATTCAATCTTTTCTTTTAGTTTTCCCTTTATTTTATCTGTGTTAGCTAAAAGGTTTTCCATTGAACCATATTCAGCAAGAAATTTTTTCGCAGTTTTCTCTCCAACTCCGGGTAATCCAGGAATATTGTCTACAGAATCTCCCATCATTCCTAAAAAATCAATTACTTGTAATGGATGTGATATTTCAAATTTTTTCTTTACTTCTTCAACTCCCCAAATTTCTATTCCATTACCCATTCTAGCTGGTCGATACATGAATATATTTTTTGACACTAATTGAGCAAAATCTTTATCTGGGGTTACCATAAAAACCTCATAATTATATTTTTCAGCATTTTTTGCAACAGTTCCTATTATGTCATCGGCCTCATACCCTCTTTTTACTAAAATAGGTATTTGCATAGCCTTCAAAATATTTTCAATATATGGAACAGCAATTTGAATTGCATCAGGCGTTTCACTTCTGTTTGCCTTATATTCTTTAAAGATTTTTAATCTGTCACTCGAGCCACCTTTATCAAATGCTACTGCTAAGTAATCAGGCGATTCTCTTTTAATTAGATCCAAGAGGGAATTCATAAAACCCATTATAGCACTTGTATCCATACCTTTGGAATTAATCCTAGGGTTTTTAATAAATGCATAATATCCTCGGAAAATAAGAGCATAAGCATCAATTAAAAATAATTTCTTTTTAGATGACATTTTATAATTATCAATAGGTTTCTAAATTTAAAAAATATACACATGAGATAGCTTGTTTTTTTTAAAAAATCAATATTAAAAACAAAATTACAGAACTAATGCTTTTGGTATTTAATGAAGTATCAACAAGTTAAGTATCAATTTATGTAATTAGATCAAAAATGTCTAATTTTTTAAAAAATGTTACTTTTGTATTAAAATTAATCTAGATTTATGTCAAAATTTGGAGAGTTAATAGGTTTAGAAGTTCCAATTTTGCTGGATTTTTATACTGATGACAATGATTCCTCATCTGCTATGCATCCTGTTTTAAGAGATGTTGCAGCGGCCATTGGTGATAAAGGAAAAGTAATAAAAATTAATGTAGATAAGAATAGTGAATTAGCAGAAGCTCTTAGAGTTAAACTATTACCTACTTTAATGATTTACAAGGGGGGAGAAATGGTATGGAGGCAAAGTGGAGAACAAGACGCCAATACTCTAATTAATTTAATTAAGGATTTTATTTAATTTGTTAACTTTTCCTTAATTTTCATAAATGATTCAATCTCAGATTTAATAAATAATTTATCAACTTCATATTTTTTAAGAACATTTAAAATCCTAGTAAAGTCAAATAGATTATTAGCAATATTTTCCACATATTCAGATTTGTTTTCTTGGGGCATTTCAGCAAAAAGATTTAATCTGTCTTTTAGCTCATTAGAGATATTGACATATATATCTTTTGATAAATTTGAGTTTGCAGATTTATACAAATGCTCTACAAAAGGAATTAATAAAGTAAAGTATTCATAATCACCATAAATTTCTTTAACAAAATTAGTGCTAGATATAAAATTTTCTATTGCTTTACCAATAAAATTAATATTGTTTGTAATTAAAACAGATTCAACTAAAGTCCGATACCTTTCTGTATCAGTTATTATGTTTTCAGTATAGCTATAAATAGAAAATTTAGAAGTTTTAGATTTAGATAATTTAGAATAGTAATTTAAATTTTGTTTATATTTTTCAGAAAGCTTATCAAAAAGATTATCCCCCTTTTCATATTTACTTAATTTATAGTAGGTTGAAACATAAGGTTCTAAAATACTATAAAATCCAAAATACTTGACAGGCATTTTTTCCAATGATAAATCTAAAATTTCCTCAGCTTTTACTTTTTCATTATCCTTAATTAGTTGCAGAGCTAATCTATGAAGGTTTCCTCTGAATGAAATACTATTTTTTCTTGTTTCTGGATCATGATAAATTTTTTCACTATTGGAATTACCCCATTCCCATCCTTTAACAATTTTATACATTAAATCAGAATCTATTCTTCCCAGTTCATATGGATTTTGTTTATTAATGGGAGTTTTAATTGGAACTAGTTTGTAAACTAATCCATCAAGTTGTAAGTAATCTTTCATCCACATGTATTCAGAATCGTTATAACTCCCACCAGTAAAATATATTGGTCTTTTCCAATCATTATTAGCCAAAATATCTAACATTAAAAGTTGATTTTTATATAATCCGCTTGTAGGTAGGTTTATGTCAATATAATCCACTATTAATTGAGAATCTTTTTCATCAACTAATCCACTATTTATTACATTTTTTTTATTTACAGGGACTCTTATTTTATTTGTTGGATAAAAAATCATGTTTTGAGTGAATCTTGGAACATTATTTAAATCAGCTCCATATTGTTTTAGAAGGTCGCTATATTTTGTTCTAGGATGGTCGCTTCCTATCCAGTTCATGAAATCTTTTATATTCCATCTCACAGAATCAATAATAGATTCATGTTTAACATAATCTCTTACACCATACGCATATTGCTTATGAACTAATTGAGAAGGAATTGGAGAACTATTATAAGTTCTTTTTTTCATTTGATCTATATACCAATCTGTCGCAATTAAACTAGTATTAATTGTTCTAACATCTGTTCTATAGTTTTCTATTTCTTGAGCATACCATAAAGCAAACGTATCGTTATCTCCTATTGTAAAAATCATAGAATCTACACCTTCATCAATTGAATCTAAATAAGATTTGGCTAAAGATTGGGCAGTATATCTGTCAGACCTATCATGATCATCCCAATTTTCAAATGCCATTAAAAAAGGAACCAGCATTAATAATAAAGTAGTAATAGGAATGGAAAATTTATTTTTAATTAAAGACTTTATTTTAAGTTGAATAGACATTGAACTTAAACCAATGAAAATACAAAATACATAAAAAGAACCAACAAGAGCATAGTCACGTTCTCTTGGCTCAAAAACTCTTTCATTTACATACACTTTTAATGCTAAACCAGTAAAAAGAAATAATAAAGTAACAATCCAAAAGAGATTTTTACTTTTATTAAAAAGAAATAAAAGCCCAATAATTCCTAATATTAGAGGCAGTAAATAATATTTGTTTCTTCCTTTATTATTCAAAACATCTTCAGAAAGATTTGTTTGGGGGCCAAGTCTTAATTTATCTATAAAATTTATCCCACTAATCCAGTTGCCATTTAAAAGATCATATTTCCATTGTTTATCATTTTGTTTTCCTGAAAAATTCCACATAAAATATCTCCAATACATTGAACCCATTTGATATTGAAAAAGGTATTTTATATTGGACAATAAAGTTGGTTTAGAAATATTAAAGTATCCTCCGTACTGAGTTAAAAACTTGTGATATCCTTCTGAATCAATATCTCCTTTATTTAAGCTTGATTTAAATTCATTTACGAGTTGAACTAAACTTTCTTCAGATTTATATTCAGGTTTTATTGTAAATGGAAGATATCCAAAATATTTCATGTAATTAGATGCATGATCTGAGCTCCACATTCTTGGAAGAAGTCCTATATGATTACTATTAGAATTTATTTTTCCATCTTCCCAATCATTTACAATTATATATTTATTTAATTTGAGATCTTTCTCATATTTAGGCTTATCATCTTTGTAGGGCTCTTCAGAATCTTGTCCAGCATATGCATCTGAGTACATTGGGCCGTAAAAAATGTGTGTATCAGGATATTGTTCTAAATTATAATAAGCAAGTAATGCCCTAGCATCTGAGGGATCATTTTCATTTATAACAGTATTAGCATTAGATCTTATTGGGATCATTAGCCAAGAAGAAAAACCAATAAACACAAACATTATACAAAGCAAAAAAGTGTTTGTATTAACCCATTTCTTTTCTCTTGTAGTTTTAATCCCTAAATAAAAAAAGAATATGATTAATAATCCTGAAAAAATAGTTCCGGAATTAAAAGGCAGTCTTAAAGTATTTACAAAAAAGACTTCCAAGTTTCCAAAAAGACCTAAAGTGGAGGGTAATAATAATTTAAAAATAAATAATAAAATGGCAATTGAAATAATATTAGCAGCTAAAAAGCTTTTAAATGATGGTGAAGGATTTTTTTTAAAGAAATATATCATCCCAATAGCTGGGATTGCTAGTAAACCCATAAAATGTACTCCAAATGATAAACCCACAACAAAGGATATTAAAATAAGCCATTTATCTCCATCTTCTTTATCCATATTTTCTTCCCATTTAAATCCAAGCCAAAAAAGTAATGCCATGATCATTGTAGCCATAGCATAAACCTCAGCTTCAACAGCATTAAACCAAAAACTATCAGAAAATGTAAAACATAGAGAACCTAGTAATGATGAACCAAGAATTAAAAATGCATTGGAATTAGTAATATTAGAATTTCTAATTAGAATTTTTTTTCCAATAATAGTTATAGTTAGAAATAAAAAAAGAATAGTAAAAGCGCTTGCAAAAACAGACATCATATTAACCGTAAATGCTATTTTATCTAAATCAGTAGAAAAAGATGAAAAAAATGCTCCCAACATTTGAAATAATGGAGCTCCAGGAGGATGGCCAATTTGAAGTTTTGCAGATGTAGAAATATATTCTGCACAATCCCAATAACTCGCAGTTGGCTCTACTGTTAGAGAATATGTTATTAAGGCTATTAAAAATGCAATGGCAGCAATGATTTTATTCCATTTCTCAAACTTATTTAGAGTCATGTTATATTTATTTTGGAAAACGAATTTAAACAATATTAATTATTTAATTTTTAAGATAATTTTTTAAATATAATTAATTTGTTCAGCAAAAACTTTATGTTAAATTTGCCGAGCATTATATTGGCCTATGGTGTAACTGGTAACACGTCTGGTTTTGGTCCAGAAGAGTCTAGGTTCGAGCCCTAGTAGGCCAACTACTTAATTCTAATGAATGTTATAATTTATATTAGAATTTTGTATATTCGCACAGCATTATTGAAAAATTGAAGGGGGACATTGTCCCCTTCTTTATTAAATGGAATTTAATTATTATAAAAAATGGAAAATTTAGCCTTAATCGAATCGTTTTCAGAATTTAAAGATGAAAAGTTTATTGATAGAGTTACTCTTATGTCAATTCTTGAAGAAGTTTTTAGAAATACTTTGAAAAGAAAATATGGAGATGATGATAATTTTGATATTATTATAAACCCTGATAAAGGAGATTTGGAAATATGGAGAAATAGAATTGTAGTCGAAGATGATTCAGTAGAGGATGAAAACCAAGAAATTTCACTTTCTGAAGCAAGAAAAATTGAACCAGACTTTGAGGTTGGAGAAGATGTTTCTGAAGAAGTTAAATTAATTGATTTAGGCAGAAGAACTGTTTTAGCTTTAAGACAAAACTTAGTTTCAAGAATAAATGAACATGATAATGGAATTATATACAAACAATTTGTTGATTTGATAGGCGAAATATATACTGCAGAAGTTCATCACGTAAGACATAATGTTGTTATACTATTAGATGATGAAGGAAATGAACTAATTATGCCAAAAGACAGGCAGATTCCCTCAGATTTCTACAGAAAAGGAGATTCTATTAGGGGAATTATTGAATCCGTTGAGTTAAAAGGCAACAAGCCTTCCATACTAATGTCTAGAACTTCTCCAAAATTTTTAGAGAAGTTGTTTGAACAGGATATTCCTGAAGTTTTTGACGGATTGATTTCTATCAAGAAAGTAGTTAGAATTCCTGGTGAGAAAGCAAAAGTAGCAGTTGATTCGTATGATGACAGAATAGATCCAGTGGGAGCTTGTGTTGGTATGAAAGGTTCTAGAATACATGGTATTGTTAGAGAATTAGGGAATGAAAATATAGATGTTATTAATTATACAAATAATATACAATTATTAATTACTAGAGCATTGAGTCCTGCTAAAATTTCCTCTCTTAAAATTAATGAAGAAAACAAATCAGTTGAAGTTTTTATGGATCCTGAACAAGTATCAAAAGCAATTGGTAGAGGAGGATTTAATATTAGGCTGGCTGGTCAGTTAACGGGATATGAAATTGATGTTTATAGAGAAGGTGCTGAAGAAGACGTTGAACTAACAGAGTTCTCAGATGAAATAGAGGATTGGGTATTAGAAGAACTCAAGAAAGCGGGATTAGATACTGCTAAAAGTGTTTTGGAACAAGATGTTGAAGACTTAGTTAAAAGAACAGATTTAGAAGAAGAAACTATACTTGAAATAAGAAAAGTTTTAAGTGCAGAATTCTCAGAATAAGTAATAAAGTTTATATGAGTGAAGTTAAATTAACGAGGGTAAATAAAGTTTTAAGGGAATTTAATATTTCATTAGATAGGGCAGTCGACTTTCTGGCATCTAATGGTCATCAAATAGATGCTAGGCCTAGTACAAAAATTACATCTGATCAATATAATCTATTATTAGAAGAATTTAGTTCAGACAAATCAAGTAAAGTTGAATCTCATGATTTAAGTGAAGAAAAAAGAAAAGAAAAGGAAGAATTAAGAACTAAACTAGAAAAGGAAAATGAGGAAAAGTTAAAAATAAAAAGAACTGTAATTAAAGGAAAAGCACCAATCAATAAACCTGTTCAAATTGGAAAAATTGATTTAGAAAAATTTAACCCTAATGTTTCTAAAGTTGAAAATGATGAAGACATTTTGATTAATGAAAAATCAAAAGCTGAAAATAAAATTAATGATGCTGAAGAAAATAAAAAAATAGACTCAAAAATTAAAACTCAATATAAAAAATTGAGTGGATTAAAAACAGTAGGTGACAAAATAGATTTAGATAAAATTGAGGTTTCAAAACCTGAAAAAATAACTTCAGCTCCCCCCGTTCAAAAAAGGAAAAGAATTAGAATAAACAAAGATGTTCCAAAAACTAACAAAAAATTTACTAAACAAAATAAAACAAAAAATATTTCTATTGAACCTTCTGATGAAGATGTTCAAAAACAAATTAGAGAAACTTTAGAAAAACTTCAAGGTAAATCAGTAACATCTAAAGGGGCTAAATACAGGAAAGAAAAAAGAGATTCACATAAGTTAAAATCAGAAGAAGACTTAGCATTAAATGAAGCTGAAAAACAAATAATTAAAGTTACCGAATTTATTACTGTTGGAGAAGTTGCTACAATGATGGAAATTACATCTACTGAAATTATTTCTGCATGTATGACACTAGGAATTATGGTTACAATGAATCAAAGGTTAGACGCAGAAACTTTGACTATTGTTGCTGATGAGTTTGGTTTTGAAGTCGAATTTGTAACTTCAGACATTGAAGAATCAATTCAAGAAAAAGTTGATTTGCCTGAAAATCTGCTTCCAAGAGCACCAATAGTAACAGTTATGGGGCATGTAGACCATGGCAAAACTTCATTATTAGATTATATAAGGGAAGAGAATGTTATAGCTGGGGAATCGGGAGGAATTACTCAACATATTGGAGCATATAACGTAGAGTTAAAAAATGGTCAAAAAATTACTTTTTTAGATACTCCAGGACACGAAGCATTCACAGCTATGAGAGCAAGAGGAACTCAAGTTACAGATTTAGTTATTATTGTAATTGCAGCAGATGATGATGTAATGCCTCAAACTAAAGAAGCAATTAGTCATGCTCAAGCAGCTGGAGTTCCTATAATTTTTGCAATAAATAAAATAGACAGGGAAAACTCTAATCCTGATAAAATAAAGGAAAAGCTTTCAAGTATGAATTTACTAGTGGAAGAATGGGGTGGTAAGATTCAATCACAAGATCTTTCTGCTCTTAAAGGAACTGGAGTTAATGAACTTCTTGAAAAAGTCCTATTAGAAGCTGAGTTTCTAGAGCTTAAAGCTAATCCAAATAAGGGAGCAACTGGAACCGTTGTAGAGGCATTTTTAGATAAAGGTAAAGGCTATATATCTACTATTCTAGTTCAGTCAGGAACTTTAAAAATTGGAGATTATCTTTTGGCTGGACAACATAGTGGGAAAATTAAAGCAATGCAAGATGAAAGAGCAAATCCTATTATTGAAGCTGGCCCCTCAATTCCTGTTTCTGTTCTTGGTCTTGATGGAGCCCCTCAAGCTGGAGACAAATTTAATGTCTTTGAAAATGAAAAAGAAGCTAAACAAATAGCTGTAAAAAGGACACAGTTGGTTAGAGAGCAATCTGTTAGAACTCAAAAGCATATAACGTTAGATGAAATTGGGAGAAGAATTGCTCTAGGGGATTTTAAAGAACTGAATATTATTCTTAAAGGAGATGTTGATGGTTCAGTTGAAGCATTGACTGACTCTTTTCAAAAGCTTTCTACCGAGGAAATACATGTCAATATTATTCATAAAGCAGTTGGAGCGATTACAGAATCAGATGTATTATTAGCTTCAGCATCTGATGCAATCATAATAGGATTTAATGTCCGGCCAACTGGTAATGCAAGGCAAATTGCAGATAAGGAAGAAATAGATATAAGAAATTATTCTATTATTTATGATGCAATAAATGATCTTAAAGATGCTATGGAAGGAATGCTTTCTCCTAAATTCAAAGAAGAAATTACAGGTAATGCTGAAATAAGAGAAACTTTTAAAATATCTAAGGTTGGAACAATTGCAGGTTGCATGGTAAAAGATGGGAAAATTTTCAGAAATTCTAGTGTAAGACTAATTAGAGACGGAGTTGTTTTGATGTCTGGAACTTTAGCTTCTTTAAAAAGGTTTAAAGATGATGTTAAAGAAGTAGCAAAAGGATATGACTGTGGAATACAAATCAACAATTATAATGATGTTATTATTGGAGACATCATTGAAGCATTTTCTGAAGTTGAAATTAAAAAGAAAATGAAATAATTAATTAGGTTTTAATATAAAAGCTGATGGGAAAGTTTTTTTTATGATTTGCAGTTTTTTTATAGCCTCCAATTTTGTAACATATTTTCCGATTCTAATTTTGTAGTAAGGAGTTTCAAAACTAAAAATAACATCTTCAAATTTCTCTTCAGAAATTAATTTATCCATTAATTCAGTCCCTTCATCATATTTCCCATTAAATACTTGAATTGTGTATTGACCGGATGTAAATGCCTCAATATTAACTTCTTTTTTAAACTTCATTAATTCAATTAACTTGGGATTTTGAATCAATTTAACATTGCCTTTTTGACTAAAAGAGTAAGTTAAATTTAAGCATATAAAAAAAATAAAAAGGAATTTATGAGACTTTATCATGTAGCAAATATAAGTGCTATTTTTTTCAAAATCTATTACATTTAAGCTGATGTTTATTTAGAATGATTATAAATTAAAAATTAGATTAAAGCAAGGTTTATAAAAAGGTTTTTGTGTTGTATTTTTGACCCCAAAATTTGAAACATTTTTTTCAATTGTTAGTGAAAGAAAATAGTACATTTTTGAAAAGTTTCTCTAACCTCTTTTCTAAGACTCGGTTGATGACAATTTTCGCTTGTATTTTAGTTCTTTTCTCTTTTAATATTTCTGCTCAAGAACCTGATATTGCTAAAGGTAAATCTTTATTTAATGCTAATTGTGCATCTTGTCACAAGCTTAATAAAAAATTAATTGGCCCAGCTATAAGAGGGGTTTCTTCAAAATACGAAAAAGACTGGTTATATTCTTGGATTAAAAATAGCGCCGCAATGATTAAGTCAGGTGATGAACAAGCCGTTGCTATTTACGAAGAATATAATAAAGTTGCTATGAATGCATTTCCTCAACTTTCAAATGAGGACATTGATAATATTTTAGCTTATTCGGATTATATTCCCCCCAAGCCTGTAGCAGCTACAATTAGTTCTGTTTCTGAATCAACTTCTTCTAGCTCAACCAATGATATTATTTTAGTTCTTCTATCTTTTGTTTTAATTATTCTTACAATTCTTTTATTTATTATTAATAAAACATTAAAAAATCTTGTTTTACAAAATGGTTTAGTGGCTGATGAAAAAAAGAATAAAAAAGCCATGCCTATTGTAAAAGCTTTTCTTCAAAATCAATTTTTAGTTATAATTTCAGTAATATTTTTGTTATTATCTAGTGCGTATTTTTCATTTCAATATATGCTCCAAATTGGAGTAGATCAAGGTTATATGCCAATTCAGCCTATACATTATTCGCACAAGATTCATGCTGGGGATAACCAGATTGAGTGTCAATATTGTCATTCTTCTGCAAAGAAATCGAAACATTCTGGAATACCTTCATTAAATGTATGTATGAATTGTCATGAAAACATTGCTGAATATAATGGAGAAGAAGATTTAGAAAAAGGTTATACTAAAGATTTTTACACTAATGAAATTAAAAAACTTTACAAAGCTGTAGGTTGGGATGAAAATTCTCAAACATATACAGGAGATACAGAACCAGTAAAGTGGGTTAGGATTCATAATCTTCCTGATTTTGTATATTTCAGTCATGCCCAACATGTAGCTGTAGCAGGTGTTGATTGTCAAAAATGTCATGGACCTGTTGAGGAAATGGAAGTTTTATATCAGCACTCTCCACTGACAATGGGGTGGTGCATAAATTGTCACAGAGAAACTAATGTTAAGGTGAAAGACAATGAATATTATACTAAAATTCATGAAGAATTATCCAAAAAGTATGGTGTTGAAGAACTCACTGTTGCTCAAATGGGAGGATTAGAATGTGGAAAATGTCATTATTAAAAAATATATTTAATTGATGGAAAACCATAAAAAATATTGGAAAAGTGAAATAGAATTATCATCTAAAAATGAGATGGTTGAAGATCTTAAAAATAAGGAATTTATTAATAAATTACCCTCAGATATATTTTTATCAAATAAAGAAAATCTTAAAAGTACAAACACAAATAGAAGAGACTTTTTAAAATATCTTGGATTTAGTACTGCTGCTGCCACACTTGCAAGTTGTGAGGGCCCAGTTAATAGATCTATTCCATACGTTGTTCAACCAGATAGAATTGTTCCAGGAATAGCAAATTTTTATGCAACCTCCATTGCTGATGGATTTGATTTTGCCAATGTACTTGTTAAAACTAGAGAGGGCAGACCTATAAAAATAGAAAATAACACAAAAGCAAAAGTTAAATCTTCTGCAAATGCTAGGGTTCATGCCTCTGTACTATCAATGTATGATAGTCAAAGATTAAAAGGTCCAATGCACGAGGGAAAAGAAATTAATTGGAATGAATTAAATAAAAACATTATTGATGAATTAGAGTTAATGAAAACCAATGATTCTCCTGTTGCTATTTTAACACAAACATTTGCTAGTCCATCAACATTAAAAATTATTAATGAATTCAAAAGAAAGTATCCCAATGTACGACATGTAGTTTATGATGCTATTTCTGAATCAAAAGCTTTAGATGCTTTTGAAATTGCCTATGGTACAAGAGCTTTACCATCCTATGATTTTTCTAAAGCAGATGTAATTGTTTCAGTTGGTGCAGACTTTCTAGGAGATTGGCAAGGAGGAGGACATGATACAGGCTATGCTAAGGGAAGAGTTCCTTTAAATGATGGAAGCAATAAAGCAAAAATGTCAAAACATTTTCAGCTAGAGTCTAATATGAGTATTTCAGGCGCAAATGCTGATAAAAGAATTATGTTAACGCCAACCCAACAAAAAATAGCTTTGGCCAAAATTTATGGATATATTTCTAGTTATAATGTCGTTGGTGAATTGCCAGAAAAAATAGATTTATCTATTAAAAAAATTGCAGAATCTTTAATAAACGCAGGTAATAAAGGAATTATTATAACTGGAATAGATGATTCAGATGCTCATTTATTAACTTTTGCTATTAATGATTTATTGGGAAGTTTGTCTTTTAGAAAGAATGAGTTGTCATTAATAAGATCAGGAAATGATAAAGAAGTATTAAAGCTTATCAAGGACTTAAATAGTGAAGAAGTTAAAGGAATAATAATGTGTGGAGTTAACCCAGCATACACATTGCCAAATTCTAATGAATTTATTTCTGGAATCAAAAAAACTAAGTTTTCTGTTTGTTTCTCTATGAAAAATGATGAAACAGCTGTAGAATCTAAATGGGTAGCTGCAGCACCTCATTATTTTGAATCTTGGGGAGACAATGAGATGATTAGTGAAAATTTCAGTCTGACTCAACCAACAATTAGACCTCTTTTTGACACCATGCAATTTCAGGATTGTTTACTAAAATGGATGGGTTCTGAAAGTAGTTACTATGATTTTATTAAAGATAATTGGAATAAAAATATTCTTTACAATTCCAGTTGGAATCAGGTATTGCATGACGGGTTTTTTAGGTCAAATAAAAAAACACAAATTAAAAACATATATTCTGATTACAATAGTTCTGCTAGTAGACTTTCAAGCTCTAAATCAGTAGGTTTTGAAATGGTTTTATACTCTAAAACAGGTTTAGGTGATGGCCAACAAGCAAATAATCCATGGCTTCAAGAGTTCCCTGATCCTATTACTAGAGTTTCATGGGATAACTATCTAACTATATCAAAACAAGATGCAAAGCAACTTGGATTAAAAAATTATAATGTTTCTAATGGAGCATTGGATAGTAATTATGCAAAGATTAAGTCAAATGGAGTTACTTTAAAGGTGCCAGTTATTATTCAACCAGGTCAAGCTAAGGGTTCAATGGGACTTGCATTTGGCTATGGAAAAACAAGTGGAATGAAAAAGGAGATGCAAGTTGGAGTCAATGCATTCAAATTATATACGAATTTTAATTCCTTTCAAAATATTCAAATTGAATCTATTGATGATAATCATGAATTTGCTTGTGTTCAGTTGCACAATACTTTGATGGGAAGAGGAGATATTATTAAAGAAACTTCTCTTGAAGTTTTTAATACAAAAAAATCAAGTGAATGGAATTACATGCCAAAAGTTTCTCTCAATCATATAGAAACGCCAGTTACATCTCCAGATGTTGATATTTGGGATGAATTTGATAGATCAATTGGGCACCATTTCAATTTATCAATTGACTTAAATGCTTGTACAGGTTGTGGGGCTTGTGTAATTGCTTGCCATGCTGAAAATAATGTTCCTGTTGTTGGTAAGCAAGAAGTTAGGAAATCTAGAGATATGCATTGGCTAAGAATAGACAGGTATTATTCTTCGAAAGATTCTTTCAAAGAGGATAATGATAAAAAGGATGCAATTAGTGGTATAAACGATTCCCTTTCTGTCTTCGGAGAAATGGAAGAACCTTCAGCAAATCCACAGGTAGTTTTTCAACCAGTTATGTGTCAGCATTGTAATCACGCACCATGTGAAACAGTTTGTCCAGTTGCTGCAACATCTCATGGAAGACAAGGACAAAATCATATGGCATATAATAGATGTATTGGTACGAGGTATTGTGCTAATAACTGCCCCTACAAAGTCAGAAGGTTCAATTGGTTTTTATATAATAACAATGATGAGTTTGATTTTAATATGAATGATGATTTAGGAAAAATGGTTTTAAACCCAGATGTTGTTGTAAGGTCAAGAGGAGTTATGGAAAAATGCTCTTTTTGTATTCAATCTACTCAAGCAGTTATTCTTAAAGCAAAAAGAGAAGGAAGAACTGTTAAAAAAGGAGAATTCAATGATACATGTGCATGTTCAGCAGCATGTTCAACTGGAGCGATGAAGTTTGGAGATATTAATGATAAAGAAAGTCAGGTTTCAGTCCTAAAAGAAAGTGAAAGAGTTTATCATTTACTAGAAAGCGTAGGAACAAAACCTAATGTTTTTTATCATGTAAAAGTTAGAAATACAAACGAAACATAATTATATATTTAAAAAAATAAGTTTAAAATATGGCATCTCATTATGAAGCATCAATTAGAAAACCTCTCGTAACAGGGAGTAAGTCATATCATGACGTTTCAGTTGATATAGCAAATGCTGTGGAGGGAAAAGCTAATAAACAATGGTGGATAGTTTTTTCTATTTCTATGATATTGTTTTTATGGGGACTTGGTTGTATAATTTATACTATATCAACAGGAATTGGTGTATGGGGATTAAACAAAACCGTAGGATGGGCTTGGGATATTACTAATTTTGTTTGGTGGATTGGAATAGGACACGCTGGAACTCTTATTTCAGCAGTTTTATTACTGTTTAGACAAAAATGGAGATTTGCAATTAATAGGTCTGCTGAAGCTATGACTATTTTTTCGGTTATTCAGGCAGGTTTATTCCCTATAATTCATATGGGAAGACCTTGGGTAGCCTTTTGGACTTTGCCAATTCCAAATGCATATGGTTCATTATGGGTTAATTTTAATTCTCCATTATTATGGGACGTATTCGCAATTTCCACTTATTTATCAGTTTCACTGGTTTTCTGGTGGACAGGTTTACTTCCAGACTTTGCAATGATTAGAGATAGAGCTGTAAAACCTTTTCAAAAAAAGATTTATAGTCTGGTTAGTTTTGGATGGAGCGGAAGAGCCAAAGATTGGCAAAGATTTGAGGAGGTTTCTTTGGTCTTAGCAGGGTTAGCAACTCCCCTAGTTTTATCCGTACATACAATTGTATCATTTGATTTTGCTACATCGGTAATTCCAGGTTGGCATACTACCATTTTCCCACCTTATTTTGTTGCAGGAGCTATTTTTTCTGGATTTGCCATGGTGAATACCCTATTAATAGTAATGAGAAAAGTTTCCAATTTAGAGAATTACATTACAATTCAACATATAGAACTGATGAATATTGTTATAATGATAACGGGCTCTATTGTAGGAACTGCCTATATAACTGAATTATTTATTGCCTGGTATTCTGGAGTTGAGTATGAACAATATGCTTTTTTAAATAGAGCTACTGGTCCATATTGGTGGGCGTATTGGTCTATGATGACCTGTAATGTTTTTTCTCCACAATTGATGTGGTTTAAGAAACTAAGAACTAGTATTGTTTTTTCATTTATTATTTCAATTGTTGTAAATATTGGAATGTGGTTTGAAAGATTTGTTATTATTGTAACTTCTTTACACAGAGATTATTTGCCTTCATCTTGGACGATGTTTTCTCCAACTTTTGTTGATATTGGAATATTTTTAGGAACAATAGGATTCTTTTTTGTCCTGTTTTTGCTTTATTCTAGAACATTTCCAGTAATATCTCAAGCTGAAGTAAAAACAATTTTAAAAACGTCGGGGGATAACTATAAAAATTTAAGAGATAAAAATGTCTGAAAAAACACTACATGCTATATATGACGACGACGACAAGCTCTTGGATGCTGTTAAGAAAATTAAAGCAGCTAAATATGAGATAGATGAAGTGTATACTCCATTTCCTGTACATGGTTTGGAAAAGGCTCTGGGTTTAAAGGACACTAGAATTGCTATTACATCATTTATTTATGGGTGTATTGGATTTTGTTTTGCAATTTGGATGATGAATTATATAATGATATTAGATTGGCCACAAAATATTGGTGGAAAACCAAGTTTTTCTTATATAGAAAACATGCCTGCTTTTGTTCCAATAATGTTTGAATTAACCGTATTCTTTGCTGCTCATTTAATGGTAATTACATTTTATTTAAGAAGTAAATTGTGGCCCTTCAAAAAAGCTGAAAACCCAATGCCAGAAACTACTGATGATAAGTTTCTGATTGAAATTAAATTTGATGGTAATGAAAAAGAATTAAAAAAATTAATTAATAAAACCGATGTTTTGGATATTAAAGTACATATCAATAAAAAAATAAATCATGAATAGAGTTATTAATTATTGTTTTGTTATTATTACGTGCCTTGTCATGTTTTCATGCTTTGATCCGTCAAAACCCAACTACCAGTATTTTCCTAATATGTATGAGTCTGTTGGTTATGAAACTTACGAAGAGTCTTCAGCATTTTCTAATGGGATTGAAGCACAACTTCCTGTTGAGGGAACTATATCTAGAGGTTGGATTCCATATGAATTTCAGGATTCAAATGAAGGCTATGATTTAGCTAAAACAAATTTATTATCTCCGTTAGAAAAGAATGAACAGAATCTTTCTCAAGGTAAAGAACTTTATACAATATATTGTGCTGTTTGTCATGGTTCTAAAGGAGATGGTCAAGGAATTTTGACAAAAAGAGAAAAATTTTTGGGTATCCCTAGTTATGCGGATAGAGATATAACTGAGGGAAGTGTTTACCATGTTTTAATGTACGGAAGAAATCTTATGGGTTCACACTCAAGTCAGGTCGATGCAAAGGAAAGATGGCAAATAACACAATATGTAATGAGTTTAAGAGAGAATTTAGTTAAATAAAAATGATTTTATTAATAGTTAAAATTGATGTATAAGCTTACAAAAAATATTAAGATATTTTCTTTTTCTCTGATGATAATTGGATTAGTTGGCTTGGGTTATGGTTTTTACACTGCTCCACATTCGATTGAGGAATCAAAAGCAATAGTAGCATCTAATTCCCACGGAGAACACACTTCAGATCATTCTGAAGACATTAATGAATTAGATCATAAAGATGATGAACATTCAGTTTCTCATGATGAACATGTTTATCATCAATTAAGTAATAGGCCTTGGTCAGCACTTTATGTAGCTGCACTTTTTTTCTTTCTAATTTCATTAGGAACTCTAGCATTTTATGCTATTCAACGTGCATCACAAGCAGGATGGTCTCCAGTACTATATAGAGTAATGGAAGGAATTACAGGCTACTTATTCCCTGGTTCAATCATAATTATAATCTTTTTAATACTTTGTACTCTGCATTTAAATCATTTATTTATTTGGATGGATCCTGATGTAGTTGAGCATGATAAAATTATTAAAGCAAAGTCAGGATATTTAGACTCACAATTTTTTATTGCAAGAGCTATATTTTATTTATTAGGCTGGAATTTATATAGGTATTTTTCTAGAAAATTTTCAATTGCTCAGGATAAATCAAAAGATATTTCTAATCATAAAAAGAATTTTAAAATATCTGCTGGATTTTTAGCGTTTTTTATCGTTACAGAATCTATGATGTCATGGGATTGGATAATGTCATTAGATCCACACTGGTTTAGTACTCTTTTTGGTTGGTATGTTTTTGCTAGTATGTTTGTTTCGGGAATAACGGTTATAGCTCTTTTAACTATATTTCTCAAATCACAAGGATATCTAAGTAAAGTAAATCATAATCATTTGCATGATTTAGCAAAATTTATGTTTGGAGTAAGTATTTTTTGGGCTTATTTATGGTTTTCTCAGTTTATGCTTATTTGGTATGCAAATATTCCAGAAGAAGTAACATATTTTATCACAAGGATAGAAGATTATTCTTTGCCATTTTGGGGGATGCTTGTTACAAATTTAATTTTCCCATTTTTAGTACTTATGAATAGTGATTATAAAAGAATAAACTGGTTTATAGTAACGACAGGAATAGTTATTTTAATTGGACATTATATAGATTTTTATAATATGATTATGCCATCTACAGTTGGAGATCAGTGGTATATAGGAGTTCCTGAAATCGGTGGAATATTGTTTTTTGGAGGATTGTTTATTTATATTGTTCTTAATACTTTGACAAAAGCTCCTTTAGAGCCGTCTGGCGATCCTTTATTCAAAGAAAGTGAAAAATTTGTTTATTAAATATTTAATATGATAGGATTATTTACAGCGGCGGTAATACTTTTAATGGGGATAGCTATTTGGCAAATTAGCAAAATTTACCAATTAACTCAAAGTAATATGGGGATTAAAAAAGAAAATTCCCAAATAGCTACTGAAAAAGATAATGATTTACAAGGAAAGTTAATGTTTGCTTTTTTAGTATTTATCTATGTTGTTACTATATACTGTTTTTGGAATTATACAAAGGTGCTTCTTCCAGATTCTGCTTCAGAACATGGTGTTACATATGATCGCCTAATGTGGATATCTTTTGCTATAATATTATTTGCTCAGACAATTACACAAGCGGTATTACATTATTTTGCTTATAAGTATCGTGGAATAAAAAACAGAAAAGCTTTTTTCTTAACACATGATAATAATCTAGAGCTAATTTGGACTATAATACCTGCTATAGTATTTTTCTGTTTAATTATTTATGGAATGGTAACTTGGTCAGCCATAATGAATTTTGATGATCAAGATGAAGATGCATTGATAATTGAATTATATGCTCAACAATGGAATTGGAAAGCAAGATATGCAGGACAAGACAATGTACTTGGAGATGCTAATGTTAGATTTTTGAATGATTTTGATGGCAGAAATTCTGTAGGAATTGACTCTTCTGACCCTAATGGATGGGATGATATTGTAGTAACACAAGAATTTCATATTCCTGTAAATAAAAAAATTATTTTTAAAATGAGATCTCAAGATGTTTTACATTCTGCCTATATGCCTCATTTTAGAGCTCAAATGAATTGTGTTCCTGGAATGATTACTGAGTTTTCGTTTACCCCTACAAAAACCACTGCTGAAATGAGAATGAATTCAGATATCGCTGCTAAGGTTGAAAGGATTAATAAGATTAGGTATGATAATAGTCAAAAACTACTCGCTAAAGGAGAAGAAGCATTGGATCCATATCAATTTGATTATTTATTACTTTGTGCAAAAATTTGTGGAACTTCGCATTACAATATGCAAATGAAAATTATAGTGGATACTGAAAAAGATTATGATAAATGGATTTCAAGTCAACCAGCATTTTCATCAATTATGCAATAACTAGATTTTAAATAATGAAAGAAAAAGAAAATCATAGAATTAGAGTAAAAATGGAATCAAAAGAATTTGGAGATCTACTTGATGATAAAAATCAAAATTCAGACTTTCATCAAGATCATCATCACAAAGAAACTTTTATAACTAAATATATTTTTAGTCAAGATCACAAAATGATAGCCAAACAATATTTATTAACGGGTGTATTATTTATGGGTTTTATAGGAATTGCAATGTCATTATTATTTAGATTACAACTAGCATGGCCCGAAGAATCTTTTGCTGTTTATGATATTTTTTTAGGTAAGTGGGCGCCAGAAGGTGTTATGGATCCAAATATATATTTAGCGTTAGTTACCATTCATGGAACTATCATGGTGTTCTTTGTTTTAACTGCAGGCCTTAGTGGAACTTTCAGTAATTTATTAATTCCATTACAAATAGGCGCTAGAGATATGGCATCAGGATTTTTAAATATGCTTTCTTTTTGGCTGTTTTTTCTATCTAGTGTTATTATGCTTGCATCTTTATTTGTTGAGGCTGGACCTGCTGCTGCTGGATGGACGGTTTACCCCCCCTTAAGTGCTCTTCCTCAAGCTCAGTCTGGATCAGGATTAGGAATGACATTGTGGTTAATTTCCATGGCAGTTTTTGTTGCATCTTCTTTATTAGGTTCATTAAATTATATAGTTACTGTAATTAATTTAAGAACTAAAGGAATGTCTTTATTTAGACTGCCATTAACTATTTGGGCATTTTTAGTCACAGCAATAATTGGAGTAATATCATTTCCAGTTTTATTGTCTGCTGCATTACTTTTAATTATGGATAGAAGTTTTGGAACCTCATTTTTTCTCTCAGATATTTTTGTTCAGGGTGAAGTATTACATTATCAAGGAGGATCACCAGTTTTATTTGAACATTTATTTTGGTTTTTAGGGCATCCTGAAGTATATATAGTTATTTTACCTGCTTTAGGAATAACTTCTGAAATAATTGCAACAAATTCTAGAAAACCAATTTTTGGATATAGAGCAATGGTTGCTTCTATTTTAGCAATAGCATTTTTATCTACAATTGTATGGGCTCATCATATGTTTATTTCAGGAATGAATCCATTTTTAGGTTCTGTATTTACATTTACTACACTTTTAATTGCAATCCCATCAGCAGTTAAAGCTTTTAATTATATTGCAACTCTATGGAAAGGAAATCTACAATTTAATCCTGGAATGCTTTTCTCCATTGGTTTAGTTTCTACTTTTATTACTGGTGGTTTAACAGGAATTATTTTAGGGGATAGCACATTAGATATTAATGTTCATGACACCTATTTTGTTGTAGCTCATTTTCATTTAGTTATGGGTATATCCGCACTTTATGGGTTATTTGCAGGTGTATACCATTGGTTTCCTAAATTATTTAAAAGAATGATGAATAAAAATTTAGGATACATACATTTTTGGATAACAGCTATTTCGGCATATGGCGTGTTTTTCCCAATGCATTTTATTGGGATGGCTGGTCTTCCTAGAAGATATTATACTAATACTGCATTTCCATATTTTGATGATTTAGCTGATATTAACGTAATTATTACAGTTTTTGCATTATTAGCTGGATTTGCTCAATTAATATTTTTATACAATTTCATTTACAGTATGTTTTATGGTCAAAAAACAGTCCAAAATCCATGGAAATCTAATACCTTAGAATGGACTGCACCCATAAAACATATACATGGAAACTGGGAGGGAGAAATTCCTCATGTTTTTAGGTGGGCCTATGATTATAGTAAGCCAGGACATAAAGAGGATTTTGTCCCTCAGACTGTTCCAATTGGAGATAAAGAAGAAATTACAGAACACTAGTTTAGAATAAATTTTAAAATTAAATACAGATTTGCTTTTTGCTTATCTTTGATTTAATGAATGAAAATTTAGATCCAACAGATTCTAATTTTAATAATGAGGAATTAGAATTAGATAAAGCTTTAAGGCCATTAAGCTTTGATGATTTTGCTGGACAAGATCAAATACTAAATAACCTAAGAATTTTTGTTGAGGCAAGCAATCAAAGATCTGATGCTTTAGATCATACTTTATTTCATGGACCGCCTGGCCTTGGAAAAACAACTTTAGCTCATATTGTTGCAAATGAGCTGGGTGTTAATCTTAAAGTTTCGTCTGGACCTGTTTTAGATAAACCAGGAGATTTAGCTGGATTACTAACTAACCTTGAACCTAGAGATGTTCTTTTTATTGATGAAATTCATAGACTAAGTCCTGTAGTTGAAGAATATTTGTATTCTGCAATGGAAGATTATAAAATTGATATAATGATTGAATCAGGTCCAAATGCGAGATCAGTTCAAATTAATTTAAATCCATTTACTTTAATTGGAGCTACAACTAGATCGGGATTATTAACAGCACCAATGCGAGCGAGATTTGGTATAAATAATAGATTGGAATACTATAAAACAGAATTATTATCAACTATTGTCGAAAGAAGTTCTGATATTTTAGAAATTAAAATTGACAATGATGCTGCTATTGAAATTGCAGGAAGAAGTAGGGGAACACCAAGAATTTCTAATTCTTTATTAAGAAGAGTCAGGGATTTTGCTCAGATTAAGGGAAGCGGTAATATTGATTTAGAAATTACAAGGTTTGCTTTAAAATCTTTAAATGTTGATAAGCATGGTTTAGATGAAATGGATAATAAAATTTTAACAACACTAATTGACAAGTTTAAGGGAGGTCCTGTGGGAATAAATACTTTATCTACAGCGGTTTCTGAAAGCTCGGAAACATTAGAGGAAGTTTATGAGCCATTTTTAATTCAACAAGGATTTATTGTTAGAACACCAAGAGGAAGAGAGGTAACAAAATTAGCATATGATCATTTAGGAAAAAAAAATGTTAATTCCCAAAATGAATTATTTTAGTTTATGATTAGAACTGCTTTTTATATAATTTTTCTTTTTAATAGTATATATTCATATTCTCAGAATTTAAATGAAGTTTGCACATCTATATTTCTAATTAGACATGCAGAAAAAGTTAGAGATAATTCTGGGGATAAAAACCCTCATTTAAACTCAGATGGAGTTTTGAGAGCTAATAAATGGAGAGATGTGCTAAAGCATATTAAGTTTGACAGGATCTACTCAACAAATTTATATAGAACCTTGGAAACAGCATTTCCTATTTCAAAATATAATCAATTAGAGATTCAAACTTATTTACCATCAAAAGGTTATTATAATCAGTTTTTAGAATTAAATAAAGGAAAAACAATTTTAGTAGTTGGGCATAGTAATACAACACCAGAATTTGTGAATTCTTTAATCAAAAATAATTTTTATAAAGATATTAGTGATGATAATAATGGCAATTTATATTATGTACAAAAATGTAATAATAATAAACCCAATCACTTACTGTTTTATATTAACTGAAAATGAATTTTAGTAAATATCATAAGGTTGAGTTACATGTTCATTTAGATTGTTCATTAAGTTATGATGTAGTTAAAAAAATTAATCCAAAAATTACAAGATCTAGATATATAAATGAATTTATCGGTTCTAGATGTAATTCTTTAAATGATTATATAAAATGTGCTGATCGTGCTGTTGAAATAATGCAAACAAAAGAAGAATTAGAGTTAGTAACTATAGATCTTTTTGAACAATTAAAAAAAGATAATGTTGTTTATGCTGAAATTAGGTTTGCACCTCTACTGCATACAAAAAAGGGATTGAGTTCAGCTCAAGTAGTTAAAATTATTAGTAGTATTACTAAGATAACATCAAAAAAAACTGGAATTGAAGCAAGTTTGATTCTATGTACATTAAGACATTTTTCATCCAATCAATCTATGGAAACGGTTGAGTTAGTTCATGATTTCAAAGGGACCAATGTTGTTGGCTTTGATATTGCAGCTGATGAAGCTGGGTATCCTCTTAAAAATCATATTGAGGCATTTGAATTTGCAAATAGAAAAAATATTTTTTGTACAGCACATGCTGGTGAAGCTTTAGGATCAGAAAGTATTTTAGAGACTATAGATAAACTAATGCCAACTAGAATAGGGCATGGAGTTAGGAGTATTGAAGATCCTTCTTTATTAGAAAGAATAAAAGAAAAAGAAATTCATTTAGAGGTTTGTTATACTAGCAATATTGTAACAAAAGTTTATAATAATTATTCGGACCATCCTATCAATCAGCTTTATAAAAAAAATATTTCAATTAGTATTAATTCTGATGGAAGAACCATTTCAGATACAAATTTAAATAAAGAATATTCATTATTATCAAAGCAATTTAAATGGGAAAAAGAAAACTTTATTAATTGTAATATAAATGCAATTAAAGCTTCATTTGCATCTAATAAAATAAAAAATAAAATATTAAATCTTTTAAATTCATAGCTTAAAGTATTTAACTATGATCCATAAGAATTTCTGATAAAAATCTACCCATTTTATTATATAGATTTGCCTGCAAATCTGTGTTAACTACTATTTCATTTTTAAAATATAAAAAGAACAAATTTTGGGCTTTTACCCAAATGAGACTAGCTTTTGATGGACTATCAAAAACACCTGGATTATCATTTTTTAAACTTTTAGGGACAGGATCAGGTAAAGGGTTTTCTTTGTATCCAGATTTTAGTACTTATGCTATTTTATGTGTTTGGAAAAATGAATCTTTTGCAAAAGATTTTATTAATAAGAGCGATCATTCCAAATTAATTTCTAAGAAAGCACATTCAAGACAAGATTTCTTTTTAAGTCCAATTACAAGTCATGGTCTTTGGGATGGGATTAATCCCTTTATAATAAATAAAAAGGAAATTAATAAAGAAAGGAAAATTGGAATAATTACCAGAGCCACATTAAATAAAAATAAATTATTTGAGTTTTGGAAATCTGTTCCAGAGGCATCGTTAGCAATTCAAAATGCCAATGGGGTGGAGTGGTTTAAAGGTATTGGTGAATGGCCATTTATACAACAGGCAACTTTTAGTATATGGGATAGTGTTGACTCTGTTAAGAACTTTGCTTACAATAAAGGAATTCATTCTAAAATTGTAAAAAAAACAAGAAAAAGGAAATGGTATAAAGAAGATCTATTTGCTCGATTTGAATTGTTGAACTCTCAATCAAAATTTTTTTCAATTTGAAAAAGGTTATAATTATTGGGTCAGGAATAGCTGGATTAGCTGCTAGTATTAGATTAATTTCTAAAGGTTTTGATGTAGAGATTTTTGAGTCAAATTCATTTCCAGGAGGAAAAATATCAAGCTTTAATTTGGGCAAATATAGATTCGATGCAGGCCCCTCTTTATTTACAATGCCTCATTTTGTAGATGAACTATTTCTATTAACAGGAGAAGATCCTAGAAAGTATTTTAATTACAAAAAAAAAGATATATCATGTAAGTATTTTTGGGAAGATGGAACTAAATTATCTGCGTTTTCTAATAAAAATAAATTTGCTCATGAAGTTGAAAAAAAATTAGGTGTATCAAAATTTAACTTTTTGAATTATTTAGATAAAGCAAAAAAGAAATACGATTTGACAAAATCAATATTTCTAGAAAAATCATTACATAAATTAAGTACATATTTAAGTAAGGATATATTAAAGGGAATTTTAAATTTAAATATTTTTCAAATTGAAAAAACCTTGAATAAGGTAAATGAAATTGAGTTAAAAGAACCTCATTTGGTACAGCTTTACAATAGATTTGCTACTTATAATGGGTCTTCACCATATCAAACGCCAGGAATGATGACTTTAATTCAACATTTAGAGCAAGAATATGGGACCTTTGTAGTTGAAAAAGGAATTATAGAAATAGTAAATTCTTTATATAAACTTGCAAAAAAAAAAGGAGTTGTTTTTAATTTTAATAAAAATGTTTCAAAAATTTTGGTTAAAGAAAATAAAGCTATTGGAGTTGAGGCAGATAATCAGAAATTTTATTCTCAATATGTTATTTCAAATATGGATATTGTTCCTACATATAACAAACTTTTGAATGGTTATAAGAAACCAAACATTATTTTAAATCAAGAGAAATCAAGTTCTGCAATTATATTTTATTGGGGAATAAAGAAAAAGTTTAAAAAATTAGATTTACACAATATTTTTTTTTCAAATAATTATGAGAAAGAATTTGAATCTATATTTAAAAATATGAGTATTCATAATGATCCTACAGTATATATTAACATAACATCAAAAGATATTTCATGCGATGCACCTAAAAATTGTGAAAATTGGTTTGTGATGATTAATTCTCCAAACAACCAAAATCAAAATTGGGAAACTGTCGTTCAAAAGGTTAGAAAAAATGTAATAAAAAAAATTAATAAGATTTTAAAATCTGATATAGAGCCTTTTATTGAAAAAGAAAAAATTTATAACCCTAAGGATTTGGAGTTAAACACTCAATCTTATTTGGGCTCTTTATATGGAGCCTCTAGTAATAGTAAAATTTCAGCTTTTTTAAGACATCCAAATTTTTCAAATAAAATATTAAATCTATATTTTTGTGGAGGAAGTGTTCATCCGGGCGGTGGTATCCCACTTTGTTTACTTTCAGCCAAAATTGTTTCTAATTTGATAAAATAAAATATGAATTTTTTAATTCCTGTAAACCAAACTGAAAGGATATCAGTTTTTATCATCTGGTTATTTCATTTATGTGGACTCATTGGAATTTCTTTTGGAAATAAAGAGTGGTTTATTTCATTTACTCCAATTAACCTTTTTATTTCTTTTGTTTTACTTTTTATCAATCAAAAAGAATTAGAAATCAAAAATATTTTTACAATTCTTTTTATTTTTTTAATCGGAATGATTGCAGAAACTCTGGGGGTTAATTATGGTATTATTTTTGGAGAATATAATTATCTAGATAATCTTGGATATAAAGTTTTAGGAGTCCCTATAATGATTGGAGTTCAATGGATTATTTTAACTTTCATTACGGGCTCATTTTCATCTTACATTTTTGGGCACAGTAAATTTAAATCAATTTTATTTGGTGCAGTTTTAATGGTTTTATTAGATGTTTTAATTGAGCCAGTTGCCCCACAAATGGGGTTTTGGGTTTTTGAAAATTTAACTGCTCCTATCAAAAATTATGTAGGGTGGTTAATTATTTCTATACCTGCACAGCTAGTATTTCATTATGGAATAGATAAAAAAGAAATAACTTTTTCTTTTCACTTATTAATTGTCCAATTCTTATTTTTTGGACTATTAAACATTTTAGCCCTGTAGTTCAACGGATAGAATAAGAGTTTCCTAAACTTTAGATCTAGGTTCGATTCCTAGCAGGGCTACGAAGTAGTTACTGTTAATTTGCCTCCTGAGTATGAAGTTGGAAAACATTTCAATGCTCCTCCAGATGTTCCATTTGAGCAATCAGTTGGATAGGTATTATTATGTTGACTACATTTAAATTTGTCTTGTGAGGAGTTGTATGACCAGGCATTTCTAACACCTTGGTGAGGACAACTATTTGTGAAAGCTCTATAGGTTGACGAATCAATTTTTAAAAGTAGCATTTTTTGAGCTGTAAAATTCATCCATCCATTACTGTTTAAGGAAGCAAATGTTGAATGACTTAATGTAATCACTACAGTATTTCCACTTACAGTATATCCATTATTATTACCTCCACTATTATTGCCTCCTCCAGCATCTTCATCATTTCCACCTGATGAACAGGCCTCAAGCATACTAACACCCATAAAAGCAAGAGCTACAGTAGGACATACATCTTTAAGAAATTTTCTGCGTTTATTTTTCATAAGATAAATCTATTATAATTTATTTTAAGAATCAATCTAAATTATTAGATTTACATTCATTTTATCTATTTTAAATAAGAAAAAATTATGAACATTTCCAATCTAGACATTGTTGTTTTTATACTTTATTGTTTGACTATTCTGTTTATAGGATTATATGTGTCTAGAGAAAAAGCAGGAAAAGCAAAAAGCGCAGAAGATTATTTCTTAGCAGGAAAATCCTTACCCTGGTGGGCTATTGGTGCATCATTAATTGCAGCAAATATTTCAGCTGAGCAATTTGTTGCAATGAATGGATCTGGTTTTGCAGCTGGCCTTGCAATAGCATCTTATGAATGGATGGCAGCAATAACACTTCTTGTAGTTGGTAAATATTTTTTACCAATATTTATTGAAAAAGGACTTTATACAATTCCAGAATTTATAGAAAAAAGATTTAGTTCTAATTTAAAAACAATTCTAGCGATATTTTGGATTGCCCTTTTTGTATTTGTGAATCTAACCACCGTATTGTTTTTAGGTGCCAAAGCATTGGATATTGTTATTGGAACTGGTGATGGAAGTTTGCTTTTTGGAAGTATTATTGGACTTGGTTTATTTGCAGCAGCATATTCTCTTTGGGGAGGTCTTGCCGCTGTAGCCTGGACAGATGTTATTCAGGTTATACTTTTAATATTTGGAGGTTTAATGATGACTTATTTTGCATTGTCTAATGTTACAGAATCAGGAAGTTTTATTGATGGAATTGTTCATGTTTATAACACCGTTCCAGAAAGATTTACCATGATAGTGTCAAAAGGTGAAATTATAAATACTAATGGACAAGATACTTGGGAAAATCTTCCAGGAATAGCGGTTTTAGTTGGTGGAATGTGGGTTGCTAATCTATATTATTGGGGATTTAATCAATACATAATTCAAAGGACTCTTGCTGCTAAAAACTTAAAAGAAGGACAAAAAGGAATTGCTTTTGCAGCCTTTCTCAAGCTATTGATGCCAGTAATTGTTGTAGTTCCTGGAATAGTTGCATATGTAATGAATATGGATTCAGGAGTTTTTAACCCTGAAACAATTGATCAAAGCTTTATTGGAGCAAATGGAATTATTGCTAATGATAATGCAGCTCCCTGGTTAATAAAGAATTTTATTCCTGCTGGGTTTTTAGGGCTTATACTAGCAGCTCTTGCTGCAGCAATTGTTTCTTCATTAGCTTCCATGTTAAATTCAACTTCAACAATTTTTACAATGGATATTTACAAATCATATATAAATAAAGAAGCATCTGATAAATTAACTGTTAGAGTTGGAAGAATTGCTGCTTTAGTTTCTTTAATAATAGCTATGCTTATTGCTCCTCAGCTTGGAAGCCTTGGTGAAGTATTTCAATTTATACAAGAATATACAGGTGTTGTTAGTCCAGGGATTTTAGCTGTTTTTTTAATGGGGCTATTTTATAAAAAAGCAACAAATAATGCTGCTATTTGGGGAGTAATTTCTTCCATTCCAGTTGCTATGTATTTTAAAATTGCACCATCAGGTTGGTTTTTAGCAGGGACACCCTTTATGAATCAAATGGGTATTACTTGTCTCTCGACTATATTCATAATTTATTTAATAAGTTATTTAGAAGGCAATAAAGATGATCCAAAAGGAATAGCATTATCTAAAAAATTATTTGAAACATCTCCAGAGTTTAATATTTCAGCAATGATTATTGGTATCATAACAACTTTTTTATATGCTTACTTATGGTAATTTTAAGTGTAAAGATCTGTTTAACATATACTTTTTTCAATTCATATGATTATAGAATTTAATATAATTAAAAAACATACTATAATTCTTTTGATTATTATATCTTTTTTTGCTTGTAATTCTGATAATTCTAGTTTTAGTAATGATATTATTGATAAAAAAGTGGACTCACTTTTAAATATTATGACTCTTGATGAAAAAATTGGTCAAATGAATCAGTATAATGGTTTTTGGGATATTACAGGGCCTTCTCCTAAAAACGGACAGGCAAAAAATAAATATCAAAACTTAAAAAACGGATTAGTTGGATCTATGTTAAATGTAAGGGGGGTCGATGAAATTACTGCTTTACAAAAAATAGCGGTAGAAGAAACTAGATTGGGAATTCCTTTAATTATTGGAAATGATGTGATTCATGGATATAAAACAATAAGTCCAATCCCACTTGCTGAGGCAGCAAGTTGGGATTTAAAAGAAATTGAAAATTCAGCTAAAATTGCTGCTATTGAAGCTTCTGCAGCAGGAACAAATTGGACTTTTGCACCAATGGTTGATATTTCAAGAGATGCAAGATGGGGAAGGGTTATGGAAGGCGCTGGTGAAGATCCTTTTTTAGGAAGTTTAATTGCTGTAGCCAGAATTAAAGGATTTCAAGGTGAAGATCTGTCTAAACACAACACTATAGCAGCAACTGCAAAACACTTAGCTGCGTATGGTTTTTCAGAATCTGGAAAAGACTACAACACTGTTGATATTAGTAAAAATACTTTATATAATATAGTTTTCCCCCCTTTTATAGCTTCAATAAACCAAGGAGTAAAATCCGTTATGAATTCATTTAATGAGTTAGATGGGATTCCTGCGACTGGCAATTTTTTTTTACAAAGAACTCTTTTAAAAGGTGAATGGAATTTTGACGGTTTTGTAGTATCAGATTGGGGCTCTATAAGAGAAATGATCCCACATGGATATGCAAGAGATGCAGATCATGCAACTGAAATAGCTATTGAAGCAGGATCGGATATGGATATGGAATCCAATCTATATGTAAATAAACTTAAAAAATTAGTTGAATTGGGAAAAGTTGATATTAGCCTAATTAATGATGCAGTAAGCAGAATTCTCAGGGTAAAGTTTGAGCTAGGATTATTTGATGATCCTTATAGATATTTAAATTCAAAAAGAGAAAAAGAACTTATTAATCATCCAAATCATCACAAAGCTGTTTTGGAAATGGCAAAAAAGTCAATTGTTTTATTAAAAAATGAAAATCAACTTTTGCCTTTAAAAAAAACTAATCAATCGATAGCATTAATCGGTGCTCTAGCAAATGATAATAACAGTCCACTTGGAAATTGGAGGCCATCTTCAGATAATAATACAGCAGTAACAGTTTTAGATGGTATGAAAAAATATCCAAATAATAAATTAATTTATAAAAAGGGGGCTGATGTAATATTAAATAAAGGAGGTGTAGTAAAATTTGCTGAAAAAATTATGATTAATGAAAATGATAAATCTGGATTTAATGCTGCTAGAATTGCTGCTAGAACTGCAGATGTAGTTGTAATGGTTCTTGGTGAAGATGGATTTCAATCTGGTGAAGGAAGAAGTAGAGCACAAATTGATATTCCAGGAGTTCAGCAAGAATTATTGGAAGAAATATTTAAAATAAATAAAAATATAGTTTTAGTTCTTATGAATGGAAGACCATTGAATATTAATTGGGCTGATAAAAATATTCCTGCAATAGTTGAAGCTTGGCAATTAGGTTCTCAAACTGGAAATGCTATCGCACAAGTACTTTATGGAGATTATAACCCTAGTGGAAAATTACCAATGAGCTTTCCAAGAAGTGTGGGTCAAATTCCGATTTATTATAATCATAAAAATACAGGTAGACCAGGACCAAAAAATATTGTTTTTTGGTCACACTATAATGATGAACTTAATAGTCCTCTTTACCCTTTCGGATATGGACTAAGTTATACAACATTTAACTATTCAAATTTAAAAATGGATAGCAAGGTTTTAAACTTTAAAAGCTCAATAAATATTTCGGTAGATATTCAAAATACTGGAAACTTTAAAGGGAAAGAAGTAGTTCAGCTATATATTAAAGATAGATTTGCAAGTGTTACAAGACCTATTAAAGAACTAAAAGGGTTTGATTTGGTAGAATTAGATATTGGAGAAACTAAAACTATTAAATTTCAAATCAATGAATCATTGCTTAGATTTTATTCTAAAAATGAAGTTTGGGAATCAGAACCAGGTTTTTTTGATTTTTATATAGGAACAGATTCAAATGCTACTTTGAAAAATTCTTTTGAACTAATTAAATAAATATTAATCATTTTTATAAAATAAAGAAATATTAAGTTTGTAATTTAGAAATATAATTTTCTAATTATGAATAAGTCTTTTCATTATTTAATACTCCTTTTTGTACTTATTTCTTGTTCAAATAACTCTATAAAAAATAACTTAAAAAGCAAATCTGTTAATTACAACAAATTGAATTCTTTTATTCAAGACTCATTACCTTCAATTTTAACTTTGAATCAAAATTTTAATCAAATCTTCGATCCCTGGCAAGGTTTAAAAACTGTTGAAAGTACATCTAAAATACTTTCATCAGATTCAAGAACATTAACTTATTTTTTAGAGTCTTTAAAATTAGAATTAACTAAAATTAATGATAAACAAATTCCTGGAAAATTAAATGTTCCACAAGTTATAGGAAGATTTAGGGTTTATAAAACTGAGGTTTTAAAAATTAATTCAAATAAAATAGATTTAAAAAATATTCAGAAGTTTAAGGAAAACCTTAAAAAAATTATAATTTCTTATAATGCTTTAATAAGCATGATGAATAAAATTGCTGGTGAGAGTTTAGAGTCTAATGAAAATATGGAAACGGTAGAGAAAAAATAAAAGAAATAATCATTTTTTAAGTTTTTCTAATTGAAAATCTATTTCTTCATCCTCAATTTTTCTAAAAATTAAACTGCTCTTTTTGATTTTTGAAGATATTACAGGATTATTCTTGTTTATAGAACTCCAATTGGTATTATTAATATTGAATTGCGCCTTTAATTTTTTAGAAGTATTTGGCAAGAATGGTTCACAAACTAAAGTCAGTATTCCACATATTTGAATAGAAACATTCATAATTGTTTTTACTTTTTCGGCATTAGGAGTTTTAATTATTTTCCAAGGCTCTTTATCAGCTAAGTACTTGTTTCCAATTCTAGCTAAATCAATCATATTGTTTACAGCTTCCCTGAATTTAAATTTTTCTAACGATTCTCCTATTTTTTCAGGATATGAATAAACTTCATTAAGAATAACTTGTTCTTCTTTATCAAAATGTTTTATTTGAGGCGTGATACCATTATAATATTTTTCAGTTAAAACCGCTACTCTATTAATAAAATTACCAAAAATTGCAACCAGCTCATTATTATTTTTAGCTTGAAAATCTTTCCAAGTGAAGTCATTATCTTTATTTTCAGGAGCATTCGCTGTTAATACATATCTTAAAGTATCCTGCATATTAGGAAAATCTTTCATATAATCATCAAGCCATATAGCCCAGTTTTTAGATGTAGAAAATTTTTCACCTTCTAAATTTAGGAATTCATTTGCAGGAACATTTGATGGCAAGATGTACTTTTCAGAAGCTTTTAAAATCGAAGGAAAAATAACACAGTGAAAAACTATATTATCTTTTCCAATAAAATGTACTAGTTCAGTATTTGGATCTTGCCAGTATGGTTTCCAGTCTACTTTTTCTTTTTCTGCCCATTCAATAGTTGAAGAGATATATCCAATGGGAGCATCAAACCAAACATATAAAACTTTTCCAATAGCATTTTTTATTGGTACTGGAATCCCCCAATCTATATCACGTGTTATTGCTCTAGGTTTTAAACCTTCGCTTATCCAAGATTTTACTTGTCCAAAAACATTTGTTTTCCAATCAGATTTTTTTTCTTCTAGAAACCATTTTTTTAAAAATTTTTCAAATCGATTTAATGGAAGGAACCAATGTTTAGTCTTTTTTAAAGTAGGTTTATTTCCGCTTAATTTAGATTTTGGATTTATGAGATCAGTTGCATTTAATGTAGATCCACAATTTTCACATTGATCTCCGTAAGCATACTTAAAGTTACATTTAGGACATTCACCCTCTACATATCGATCAGCAAGAAATTGATTTTCTTCAGCATCAAATAGTTGTTCGGTTTCTTTTTCAATAAACACATTCTTTTCGTGTAAATCTTTAAAAAATTTTGATGCAGTTTCATGGTGAATTTTTGATGATGTCCTAGAATAATTATCAAATGATATTCCAAAATCAAAAAATGATTTTTTAATCATCAAATGATATTTTTCAATTATTTTTTGTGGACTAACTCCCTCTTTTTTAGCACGTATAGCAATTGCAGCTCCATGTTCATCACTCCCACAAATAAATACAATATTCTTCTCTTTTAATCTTAAATATCTAGAATAAATATCAGCAGGAATATATGCTCCTGCCAGGTGCCCAATATGTATTGGGCCATTTGCATAAGGCAGTGCTGCTGTTATTGTATATCTTTTTTTCAATTTATCCAATATCAAGTAAAAATAATCAATTATAATATTCTTTTGTTATTTATAATAATTACTGTAAATAAAGTAAATGTTACATATATAAGTTATTGTTATGATTTTAACAATCATAAATGATGGTTATATTTGTCATACTATGAAAACAATATCATCAGCTGTAGAAGACTATATTAAAGCTAAGCCATTTTTGATATCAGCATTATCTCAAGGAATTATAAATTTAACTTCTCTTTCAAGAATTATAAAATCTGAAATTGAGACGTCTTTAAAAAAGGAAGTTAGATATGGAGCTATAGTGATGGCATTAAAAAGACTCTCTAATGAATTAGAATTTAGGACAACCCATAAAATTGTAAAAATAATAAAGCATATTGGAGATATAACTGTTAGATCCTCTTTAATTGATTATAATTTCAAAGTTTCAGATACCTTATTAAGTAACCAAGCTAAACTTTTAGCAAAATTGAATAATAAGGATGATTTTTATACATCCTCAAGAGGAGTTAATGAATGTAATATTGTTGTTAGTGGAAATTTATCTTCATTAGTTGAAACTACATTGGCAGATGAAATTTGCATTTCAAAACAAGTTGATTTATCTTCTATATCAATAAAACTTCCAAGTGAGAATGTTACTATTCCGGGTGTATACTATTTTGTTTTTCAAAGGCTTTCTTGGGAGGGAATTAATATTTATGAAGTGATTTCAACTTCAAATGAATTTACATTTTTAGTAAATGAGGAACAGGTTGATAAAGCCTTCAGAGTAATTAAGAATTTAAAAAATCTTTAAATTATTTATCGCTAGATCTACTGAACTTACTCCTTTAAAAACAACTGTTAAAATATCCCCACTTTCATTTTTCTTTTCTTTAACCTCACACATTTTTTTATTTTTAATTATACTTTTTAAAGTTTTTTGAAATTTTCCTGAAGAATAATAATTATGTTCCTTGTCTGAAATAAATTGGCATATCATTTTATTATTTTTTAAAATTATTTTCTCAAATCCAATAGAAACAGCTTTCCATTTTAATTCTACAGTCTTTAAAAGATCAATAGATTCTTGTGGAATTCTACCAAATCGATCTTTTAAATTGTTTCTGAACTCTTTGAGTTCATTCTTTGCTTTAATTTCAGATAATTTTTTATATAATTTAAGTCTTTCTTTAATATTAGAAATATATGAGTCAGGAAAAAGAATTTCTAAATCAGTATCAATCTGAAAATTATTTAAAATATTTTTTTCATTAAAATTATTTTCAAATAACTCTTTAAATTCTTTTGATTTCAAATCTTCAACAGCTTCTTTTAATATTTTTTGATATGTTTCAAAGCCTATATCATTTATAAATCCACTTTGTTCTGCTCCTAAAAGATCACCTGCTCCTCTAATTTCTAAATCTTTCATAGCAATATAAAATCCTGATCCTAGTTCTGTATGTTGTTCAATTGCATCAATTCTTTTTCTTGCTTCTTTTGTCATTGAAGAAAATGGTGCACAAATAAAATAACAAAATGCTTTTTTATTACTTCTACCAACCCTCCCTCTCATTTGATGAAGATCACTCAAGCCAAAATTTTGAGCATTATTTATAAAAATAGTATTTGCATTAGGGACATCTAATCCACTTTCAATTATAGTAGTAGATATTAAAACATCAAATTTGCCATTTATAAAATCTAGCATACTTTTTTCTAACTTTTTTCCTTGAATCTTTCCATGAACAATTGCTATTTCTGCATTTGGAACTAAGCGTGAAATTAAAGCACTAACCTCTTGAATGTTTTCAATTCGATTATGAATAAAAAAAACTTGACCCCCTCTTTGTATTTCAAAATTTATAGCTTCCCTAATGATTTCTTCATTAAATGATACAACATTACTTTCAATTGGAAATCTATTTTGAGGCGGAGTATTAATAATTGACAAATCTCTTGCTGACATTAAACTATACTGTAAAGTTCTTGGAATTGGTGTAGCTGTAAGAGTTAATACATCTATATTTTCTTTTAAAGACCTTATTTTTTCCTTAACATTTACTCCAAATTTTTGTTCTTCGTCTACAATTAATAAACCCAAATCTTTAAATTTAATACTTTTATTAACCAATTGATGAGTTCCAATTATTAGATCAATATTACCAGATTTAATTTCACTTTTAATTATGTTTTTTTCTTTACTAGTTCTAAATCTGTTTAAATAATCAATGGTGACAGGAAAGTAATGTAATCTTTTAGAGAATGTTTTAAAATGTTGAAAAGCAAGTACAGTTGTTGGAACCAAGATAGCCACTTGTTTACCATTATCAATAGCCTTAAAAGCAGCTCGAATAGCAATTTCTGTTTTTCCAAAACCAACATCTCCACAAATTAGCCTATCCATAGGTTGAGGACTTTCCATATCATTTTTTATATCAATAGTTGACTTATATTGGTCTGGTGTATCCTCATAAATAAAAGAAGCTTCTAGTTCATGTTGAATTGAGGAATCAGGTCCATATTGAAAACCATTTTTTATTTTTCTTTTTGCATAAGTCTCAATAAGATTAAATGCTAATTCTTTAACTCTTTTTTTAGCCTTAAGTTTAATTTTTTTCCAAGCAGCTGAACCAAGTTTAAATATTTTTGGCTTTGTTCCATCTTTACCGTTGTATTTACAAATTTTATGAATTAAATGAATGCTTACATATAAAGTATCTCTCTCTCCATATGATAATTTAATTGCTTCTTGTTTTTTTCCATTTACTTCTATTTTTTGAAGGCCTCCAAATATTCCTATTCCATGATCAATATGCGTAACATAATCACCCTTTTCTAGTTGATTTAATTCATTCAGTCTTACCCTTTTCTTTGTAGAAAATCCTTTTCTTATATTAAACTTATGATACCTTTCAAAAATTTCGTGGTCTGAAAAACAAACTTCCTTATCTTGATGATTAATAAAGCCTTTGTAAATAGATTTTTCTATTAAAATTGGAGAAAAGTCATTCTCAATGTTCTCAAAAATTTCATTAAATCTATTAATTTGATTTTTTGAACTACAGAAAATCTTTATAATATAATTTTTTTCATGAAATTTAATTAAATCCTTAATTAATAAATCAAATTTTTTATTAAATGAAGGCTGAGGAATTGTATTAAATAAAGTCTCAGAATTAATTTCTTTTTTAAATTCAATTGTTGAAAATTTATTTAAATCAATATTAAAGTTTTTAGCATTATAAAAAAGATTATTTAAATTTTCTTTTTCAATTGTTTCAGAGCTCATATTTTCTTTTAATAATTTATAAGAGTTTATAAGATCATCTTGAATGTAGAATGAATTTTCAATTAGAATTAATGTTTCAGAATTTAAGAAATTCAGGAAACTCTCTCTTAATTGTGATGATTTTTTATTTTCTAAATCAGCTAATATCTCAACAGATTTAAAAATGTTATTTGACATTTGTGAGTCAATTTCAAAAGTCCTAATACTTTCAATTTCATCACCAAAAAATTCAATTCTAAAAGGAAGTTCATTAGAATAAGAAAAAATATCTACGATACCTCCCCTAATTGAAAAATCTCCAGCTTGTGACACAAAATCTTCTTTGCTAAAATCATATTCAAATAATTTTTCGTTTAGAACATCAAGTTTAATTTTTTGGCCTATTGAAATTTTAAATTTTCTATTGTTTATTTCTTTCTTTAAAAGAACTTTCTCTAAAATAGCTTCAGGATATGTTACAATAATTTTAGGCTTAGATTTTATGCTTAAATTTTTTATAACTTCAGTTCTTAAAAATATATTTTGGGTATCTGTCTTTAAAAACACTTTATTTTTTTTATAACTACTGGGGAAAAAATAACAATCATTTTTGTTCATGAAATTTTCTAGATCATTAAAATGGTATGCAGCCATTTCTTTATCATTTAAAATCCATAAAAAGATTTTTTTATTATCCCTAAACAGCTCTTTAACAAAAAAAGATTTTGAAGAGCCATAGAGTCCACTTACATATGATTTCTCTTTATTTTGAGCAAAGGAATTTCTAAGTTTCTGAACTTTCAGAGACTTAAAAAAAGGCAAGGAATGTGGATTATTACCCACTTTATTCATTGTCACAAATATCATCAAAATTGTTATACTTTTTATGAATTATTTTTTTTTAATTTCATTGACTTAACTTTGATAAAATTTGTAAAATGAATGTTGAAATTAGACCTGCAAAAGAAAACGAGATGAATGATGTTTTATCTCTCATTAAAGAATTGGCTATTTTTGAAAAGGAGCCTAATGCAGTAACTTTAACATCAAAAGATTTAATTGCCCATGCATTCTCCAGTCCTCCTTTATTTATTTGTTATGTTGCTATTTTTAAAAGTGTTATAGTTGGAATGTTTTTAGGTTACCCACGATATTCTACCTGGAAAGGACCTACTATGCATTTAGAGGATTTAATTGTTACTAAAAAAATGAGAAATAAAGGAATTGGAAGGGCTTTATTCTCTAGTTTTATTAATTTTTCCTATTCTAAGGGCGTTAAAAGAGTTGAATGGGCAGTATTAAAATGGAACACAGCTGCTATAAAATTTTATGAATCAAATGGAGCAAAAATTTACAATGATTGGCAAATTGTACAAATGAATGAAAAAGCTATCCATAATTTTATTTTAAATAAAAAATGAAAATATACAAGTTTGGTGGAGCTTCCGTAAAGGATTATATTGGAATCGAAAATCTTTTTAAATTAATTAAAGAAACGGGTTATAAGGAAATATTGATAGTTGTTTCAGCAATGGGTAAATCAACAAATGCTATGGAGTTGATTGTTAAAAATTATTTTAACAATAAAAATGAACTACAATATTCAATAAATGAAGTTGCAAATTTTCATAATGAAATTTTATCTAAACTTTTTACTAATAAAAATGATGAAATATATAATGAAGTTAAAACTGTTTTTGAGAATATAAAAGAATTTTTAAAAAGAAATAAATCTCCAGATTATTCTTTTGTTTATGATCAAATAGTTGCAAATGGAGAACTGCTTTCTACAAAAATAATTAATGCTTATTTAAATTATAAAGGGATTTCATGCAACTGGATTGATTCTAGAGAATTAATAAAAACAGATTCTAACTATAGGGATTCTGATTTAATTTGGGATATTACTCAAAAAAATATTTCAAATAAAATTGATAAAAAAATATTAAATATAACACAGGGATTTATAGCTAGCGATGTAAATAATTTTAATACAACATTAGGTAGAGAAGGCTCAGATTATTCTGCAGCTATTTATGCATATTGCCTTAATGCTGATTCATTAACTATTTGGAAAGATGTTCCAGGATTTTTAAATGCTGATCCTAAAGTTTTTGACAATACTGTTCTTTTAGAATATATTTCATATACAGAGGCAATTGAGCTTGCGTTTTATGGAGCTACTGTAATTCATCCTAAAACTTTACAACCTCTACAAAAAAAGGAAATTCCTTTATATGTTAAATCTTTTTTAAAACCTAATGAAAAAGGGACAACGATTTCAAGAGGAATTAAAATTAAACCTGAGACACCTTGTTTTATTGTCAAAAAAAATCTTAATCTTTTAAAACTTTCTTCATTAGATTTTTCATTTATAGTAGAAAAAAATATTAGTGAAATATTTCAAGTTTTAGATAAAAATAGAATGAAAGTAGATTTAATTCAAAATTCAGCGATAAGCTTTTCTGTATGTATCTATGATAAATTTGATAGATTGGATGAATTATTATCAAATTTAAAGGCAGCTTTTAAGGTTGAATGTATTGAAAATGTGAATTTATTTACAATTAGACATTTTAATCAAAATTCCTGCGATGATATTCTAAAGAATTATCAATTACTACTTGAGCAAAGAACAGAGGATGTAATTCAATTGGTAGTTAAATAATTAAAAAAATTCTTTTTTAAATTCAATTGAAAACTGCTTGATTTCTTCCCTACATTTTTTAAAATCATTATCAATATTTTTAGAATTTTTTAATTTGGAAGGGTCTAGAAAGTTTTTATGAATTCTAATAGAACTAGCTGAAGGGAAATATGGGCAGTTTTCTTTTGCATTATCGCAAACAGTTATAATAAAGTGAAAATCAATATTTTCATATTCAGTTATATTATTTGATGTATAATTAGAAATATCTATTCCATCTTTTTGCATTGTTTTAATTGCGTTTTTATTTAATCCATGAGTTTCAATTCCTGCACTATAAATATTAGCTTTATCATTTAAAAGATTTGAAAAATAACCATGAGCTATTTGACTTCTGCATGAATTTCCTGTACAAAGAATCAAAATATTTTTCATTTTTTCTATATTAATTTCTTGATTTTATTTAAAACTACTTTTGAAAGATTAATTTTACTTTCATAGGTCCATCCTGCTATGTGAGGAGTAATTATAATTTTTTTTGATTTCATTAATTCTATGAGATCAGTATTTGAATTTAAAATTAAGGAAAGTTTTTCAAAAGAATTTTTTTCAAATTCTAATACATCTAAAGCTGCTCCCAATATTTTATTTTGTTTAATTCCTGTAATCAAATCTTTAGTATTTATGCATTGTCCTCTTGCAGTATTTATAAGCCAAAATGGTTTATTACATTTATCAATAAAGGTTTTATTTATAATATGAAATGCTTCATTAGTAAGTGATGTATGTAAACTTATTACATCTGCATTTTTTTGAATTTCTTTAATTGAAACCTCTTTTGCATAATTATCTTCCAATTTAGATTTTAAATCATAAAAGATTGTTTTTACATTAAATCCAGATAATATTTTTGCAAAACTTTTTCCTGTGTTCCCATAACCAATTAATCCAATAGTTTTATTTTTTAATTCAAAACCTCTATTTGATTCCCTATTCCATATTCCATTTATTATTTCCTTATGGGCGTTTGGGATATTATTCATTAATGAAAGTAACATTCCTAATGCATGTTCAGCTACTGCATTTGAATTTCCCTCAGGAGCTGAAATAATTTTAATATTTTTTTTATTTGCATAATCTAAATCAATATTTTCAAGTCCTGAACCAAATCTTGCTATAAATTTTAGATTGATAGCTTTATTTATTAGTGACTTATCAATTTTAATTCTACTTCTAATAATGATTCCATTAAATGGAAAAATTAGATTTTCAATTTTTTTCTTTGTTGATTTAAAATCAAAAGAATTTTCAAATCCTAATTTTTCTAATTCACTTGATAAATAAGAATCTGTACTGTCTAAATGAAGAATTTTCATTTGTTTTAGAGTAAAAATATTTTTGCAATATAAAAGAATAGAAAAATTCCAAAAATATCATTAGTAGTTGTAATAAAAGGTCCAGTAGCGATAGCGGGATCTATTCCTCTTTTTTCTAATATAATTGGAACCGATGTCCCAATTAAGGCTGCAACCACTATTACGCATAACATAGAAAGTGAAATTACAAGACTAAGCTCTATAGGTTGGTTTATAGCTAAACCAAATATTACAGTTAATAAACCCAAAATAATTCCATTAATTAAGCTCAATCCTAGTTCTTTAAACAATCTTTTTAAAAGACTACCTTTTACTACATTATTTGCTAATCCTTGAACAATTATAGCTGAAGATTGAACTCCTACATTTCCTGCCATTGCAGCAATTAAGGGGGTAAAGAAAAATAATGCCTTATAACTTGGATCGTTCATGAATTCTTCAAATCCCTCCAAAATAAACACACTTCCTAAGCCTCCAATTAAGCCTAAAAAAAGCCAAGGTAATCTGGCTACAGTAAGTTGAAAGATTGAATCATCAGCCTCTACATCTCCTTGTATTCCAGCTGCAATTAAATAGTCTTCATCTGCTTCTTCTTTAATAAAGTCTATAATATCATCAATTGTTATTCTACCAACTAAATGTTTTTTATCGTCTATTACAGGTATTGCTTCAAGATCATATTTAGACATTATCTTGGCAATATCTTCTCCACTATCTAAAACATTAACAGAATCAACTTTAGGAATATAAATATCTTTAATTTTATTTTTGGATGAAGAAGTAATTAGATCTTTTAAGGATAATCTTCCTATTAGTCTGTCTTTATCATCAACCACATAAATTGAATGAACTCTTGTTACATTTTCACCTTGTTTTTTGATTTCACTTAAGCATTTTAAAACAGTCCAATTTTCATTTGCTTTTACTAATTCCTTTGCCATTAATCCTCCTGCAGAATTTTCTTCATAAGATAAAAGTTCAATTAAATCATCTGCTAATTCATCATCACTTATTTCAGAAATAACTTCCTCTTTTCTTTCTTCTGAAAGTTCAGAAAGAATATCAGCAGCATCATCACTATCTAGTTCTTCAATTTCATCAGCAATTTCTTTAACAGAAAGTGCTTTAAGAATTTTTTCCCTAACATTTTCATCTAGTTCAGTTAAAATTTCTGATGTCTTTTCACTATCAAAAAGTTTAATAAGGTAAATCCCTTGCTCTTCACTTAATATATTAATAACATCTGCCATATCAGCAAAGTGAACATTCTTGACTAATTTCTTTAATGTTGAATTATTTTTTGCTGAAATTAAATCAGAAATTTTTATTATTAAATCATCAGTAAGCTGGAATTGTTCCATCAGCTATAATATTAGTTAGAAGAATGAAATCGTCTACACTTAGTGTCTCTGGACGTCTTTCAAAGATAACACCTTCTTTTATATTATTAGGTAAATTAAATGTTTTTAGACTATTCTTTAAAGTTTTTCGTCTTTGTTGAAATGATGTTTTAACAATTTTAAAAAATAATTTTTCATCGCAATCTAAAGTTTGAATATTTCTTTTTACTAATCGAATTATTGCCGAATCTACTTTTGGAGGTGGACTAAAATAATGAGGTTTTAATGAAAATAAAAGTTCAGTTGAATAAAAAGCTTGAGTAAGAACCGATAATATACCATAAATTTTTGACCCCGGAACTGCACAGATTCTTTTAGCAACTTCTAATTGAAACATTCCTACTAATTCATCAATTTTATTACGATTTTCAATCAACTTGAACAGTATTTGAGAAGAAATATTATATGGAAAGTTGCCAATTATTGCAAGTGGAGGATCAAATTTTGCTAAATCTAATTTGAGAAAATCTTGATGTATTATTGAATTTTTAATTTCAGGAAATTTTTCATTTAAATAAACAATAGACTCTTTATCAATTTCAATAAAAAAGGTTTGTATTTTATTAATTTTCAGATATTGACTAAGAATTCCCATTCCAGGGCCTATTTCTAAAATAGTTTTTAATTTTTTTGAACTTAAACTATCTGCTATTTTTTTTGAAACCTTAGAGTCTTTTAAAAAATGCTGCCCTAGATATTTTTTTGGATTAACTTGTTTCAATTAGATTAAATTTTATCAAAACCAGTGTATGGAATAAGAGCCTTTGGAATTTTAATTGATTTTTCAGTTTGAAAATTTTCTAGAATACATGCTACAATTCTAGGAAGAGCCAAAGAGCTGCCATTCAATGTATGAGCCAGAACTTTTGACCCATTATCATTTATTCTAAGCTTTAAACGATTAGATTGAAATGTTTCAAAATTTGAAACAGAACTTACTTCTAGCCATTTTTTTTGCACAGCAGAATATACTTCAAAGTCATAAGTAAGGCAGGAGGTAAAACCTAAATCTCCTCCACAAAGTCTAACAATTCTAAAAGGCAAATTAAGCTCTGATATAATTGACTTAACATGATTTACCATTTCATCGAGAGCTAAATAGGATTTTTCAGGAGTTTCTATTCTAACTATTTCAACCTTATCAAATTGGTGAAGCCTATTTAATCCTCTAACATGAGACCCATAGCTTCCAGCTTCTCTTCTAAAACATGGAGTATAACTAGTTAAACAGATTGGAAGTTCATTTGAGTTTAAAATACAATCACGATATATATTTGTTACTGGAACTTCTGCTGTGGGAGCTAGATAAAGATTATCTTCATTTATCATATACATTTGACCTTCTTTGTCGGGTAATTGTCCGGTACTAGTTCCAGAGAGTTCATTAACTAAAATTGGCACTTGAATTTCTTTATACCCAGCTTCAATATTCTTATCTAAAAAAAAGTTGATCAATGCTCTTTGTAATTTAGCCCCTTTATCTTTGTAAACAGGGAAACCTGCTCCAGTAATTTTATTTCCTAACTCAAAGTCAATTATATCATGTTTTGATGCCAATTCCCAATGGGCTAAAGCATTTGCATGTAGTTCTGGAATTTTCCCTTCATTTAAAACCTCTTCATTATCATTTTCAGAATCACCTTTAGGCACTAATTGATGAGGAATATTAGGGATATCTAATAAAAGATTATTCAAATCATTTATATAAGAATTTAAAACATCAGATATTTTTTTTGTTTCTAATTTTAAAAGTGATGCTTTTTCTTTATAAGAGTTAGCTTTTTCATATTCACCTTTTTTAAAAATATCTCCGATCTTTTTAGCAAGCTTATTAGAGTCAGCAAGATGACTATCAAGTTTGGATTGAGTCTCTCTTCTAGATTTGTCTAATTCAATGATTTTTTTAAGCTGATTATTAACATCAATATTTCTTTTTAGCATTGAACTACTAACCTCATCAAAATTTTCTAATATTTTCGAAACTAATAACATTTAATTTTTAATTTTTACAAATGTAAGAGAATATTATTTTTCTTCTATTAACTTCAAGCAAGTTTTCTTGTCAATTTTTATTTGATGAGTTAATTCAATTAATGAATCAAATTTTTTTTCATCCCTGATATAATCTAAGAAAAATACTTCAATAAATTCTCCATATATATCTTTTTCCCAATCAAATAAATTAACTTCAATAGACTCTTTTTTAAATTTTAATGTAGGTTTTACTCCAATATTCATCATTCCAAAAAAAACTTGTTTTTCAAATTTGGTGTAAATTAAATAGACTCCATTTTTAGGAATTAATTTATATTCTTCATCAATTTCTAAATTAGCTGTTGGAAATCCAATTGTTCTTCCAATTTTATTTCCTTTAATAACTTTTCCCTTTAAGCTAAAATCATAACCCAGAAAAGAATTTGCCTTTCTAATATTACCCTCAATTATTGAATTTCTTATTTTTGTTGAACTAATTGAAATATTATTTTGTTCCTCAGCACTTATTTCAATTACATTAAAATTATATTTTAATCCTAATTTTTTTAAATCTTTAATTCCAGCTGTTCTGTTTTTTCCAAATCGATGATCGTAACCAATTAATATTTTCTTAATATTTAATTTATTTACTAAAATATTTTTTACAAATTCTTCTGGGCTTAACTCGGAAAAATTTTTATCAAATGGGTGGGTTATTAATGTATCTATACCAGAATTTTCAAATAATGAACTTCTTTCATCTATTGTATTAATAAGTTTTAATGGGGAATTTGGATTTAAGACAATTCTTGGATGGGGAAAAAAAGTAAGTACTATGGATTCTAAATTTAGCTTAGAGGATTCTTTAATAAGTTTTTTTAAAATTTTTTGATGCCCTTTGTGAACCCCATCAAATGTGCCAATAGTTATAATGGATTCACAATTAATTGAGAAATTATCAATTCCATTAATTTTTTTCATTTTTTATTATATCGATTCATTGTAGATTCTACTCCAGAAATAGCAAAGGAGCACACAATCTTATAAAAAATAGATTCATATGATATTAATTTAGATTTTTCTTCTTTTGACCATTTAGATAAAACATAATCAGATTGTTTATCGCTGTTAAAATTTCCTCCTATACCAAATCTTAATCTATTGTAATTATTTGTATTTAAAATCTCATTTATATTTTTTAATCCATTATGTCCGCCATCAGATCCATTTGTGCGTATTCTAATAGCACCAAAATCTAAATTTAAATCATCAGAAATAACAAGGAGATTCTCAGGTCTAATTTTTTCTTTACTTAGCCAATATCTGATAGATTTTCCACTTAAGTTAACGTAAGTACTAGGCTTTAATAAAATAAAAGTTTTCCCTTTGTAATTGGTTTTAGAAATATCCCCTAGTTTTTTTGTTTCAAAATTTCCTCCAAATTCCTTACAAATCCAATCTAGAGCTTTAAAACCAATATTATGTCTAGTTTCAACATATTCTTCTCCAATATTTCCAATTCCAACAATTAAAAATTTATTCATGTCAAATGATTTTTTGAATACCAAGTTTATATTTTTTAACCAGCTCAATAATTGTGTTTTAATTTTAATAAAAATAAAAAAAGCATCCCAATTAAGTATAAAAGGGATGCTTTAGATTTAAAATACAAGAGTTCTATCCTTCTGATTTAGTTTTTTCATCTCCTGCTTCAGGTTTTTTATCATCGGAACCCAATTCAGGTTTTTTACCATCAGAACTGCCTTCAGTTCCTGGCTTAGCACCCTCAGCTCCTTCTGCTCCTTCAGCACCTTCTTCACCTTCTTCTAGTTCTTCATCTTCTACAGCTTCTTCAATAGACATAGATGCTCTAGACATCTTAACTTGACAAACAACTTGTTCATCAGGGTGAAGAATTTTAAAAGTTTCTTCAGAAAGATCAGCAACAGTTATACTGTCATTAAGATTTAAAGTTGAAATATCTGCTAAAAGGAAATCAGGCAGGTTTTTAGGCAAAGCCCTTATTGTCAGCTTTCTTTTATTTCTATACAATAATCCTCCAGAATCTCTAACTCCTGGAGCTGTCCCTTGAACTTTCACAGGAATGATCATATTTATTTCTTTTCCTTCATGTAATTGGAAGAAATCTATATGAAGAATTTTATCAGAAACTGGATGAAATTGAATGTCTTGTAAAACAGCATCAATTTTATTTCCATCTTCAAAAGCAATTACAACAGTATGAGCATCTGCTGTATATACTAATTTGGAGAAGGATAATTCATCTGCTGAAAAATGTAATGGCTTTTCTCCCCCGTATATAACGCAAGGCACCTTTCCAGCATTACGTAAGGCTTTAGCAGCAGCTTTGCCTACGTGTTCTCTTTTAGATCCGTTGATTGTAATTGATTTCATTGTATTATTTTATAAAAAATGAGTTTATTGATTTATTGTTATGAACATTTATCATTACTTCAGCAAATAATTTGGCTGATGATAAAACTTTTATTTTTTTTGAGTTTCTTTCAGATGGGATACTATCGGTTACTATTAATTCTTTGAGCTGAGATTTTTCTATCCTTTCATAGGCTTTGCCAGATAAAATAGGATGTGTACAAACAGATCTAACAGATTTAGCCCCTCTTTCTATCATTAAATCTGCCGCTTTTGTAAGTGTTCCTGCTGTATCGACCATATCATCTACAAGAATTACATTTTTACCCTCAACATTCCCAATTAGTTCCATATGAGAAATAATATTTGCTTTTTTTCTTTGTTTATAGCAGATAACTACATCACTTTTTAAAAACTTAGAATATGCATAAGCTCTTTTAGATCCTCCCATATCAGGAGATGCAATAGTTAAATTTTTTAGTTTTAGTTTTTCTATGTAAGGGATAAAAATTGTTGAAGCATATAGGTGGTCAACTGGTTTTTCAAAAAATCCTTGAATTTGATCAGCATGAAGATCCATAGTAATTATTCTAGTTGCACCAGCACTTTCTAATAATTTTGCAATTAATTTTGCTCCAATGGGAACACGAGGTTTATCCTTTCTATCTTGTCTTGCCCATCCAAAATATGGCATTACTGCCGTTATATGTCTAGCAGAGGCTCTTTTTGCTGCATCTATCATCAAGAGAAGTTCCATTAGATTCTCTGAGCTAGGATGAGTAGAGCCAATTAAAAAAATTCTACTTCCTCTAATTGTTTCTTCAAAAGATGGTTGGAATTCACCATCATTAAAGTTGTGAAAACTTATTTTTCCTAATTTTACACCATATGCCTCAGCAATTTTTTTTCCAATTTCTTGGCTCTGAGTACATGCAAAAATTTTCGCTTCTGTTTTATTTAATGACATTTTTTTCCCTTGGGGAGGCAAATTTAGTAATTTATTTTAGGATATATAATTTATAATTAAGATAATATTTATTAATAAATTAATTTTATAATTTAGCCCCCATTTTGCTTCGGTGGCGGAATTGGTAGACGCGCTGGATTCAAAATCCAGTTCTTTCGAGAGTGTGGGTTCGATTCCCACCCGAAGTACTTTTTTTATTATATTTGATAAAATTATTGAGGAAAAATTTGACTGATTGCTACCTCAAAAAAAAATGCTAAAACAGAAATGAATCATTATAACTTTTTTAAACTTCACAAAATCTTTTATTTAAATGAATAAAATCAATATTTCATATGTTGTAATAATATCCTTAATATTATTTGCATCTTTTACTAGAATTATACCACATATACCTAATTTCACCCCAATTGGTGCAATGGCATTATTTGGTGGAGCATATTTGAAAAATAAATATCACGCTTTTATAATTCCTTTAGCATCATTATGGGTAAGTGATTTAATTATTAATAATTTTATTTTTTCTTTTTACTCTAAATTCACATGGTTTTATCCTGGTTTTCTTTGGCAATACACTTCTTTTGTTTTAATTATTATGGTTGGATATTTTTTTCTAAAGAAATTAAATTTTAAAAATGTAATTATGACAAGCATTTTTTCCAGTTTAGTTTTTTATTTAGTTACAAATTTTGGAGTATGGATTTCTGGAAGTATGTATACAATTGATTTAAAAGGATTTATTACTTGTTATGTCATGGCATTGCCATTTCTTAAAGGGACTATTTTAGGATTTATTTGTTATTCAACATTTTTATTTGGCACTTTAGAATTATCAAAACACAAATTTCAAATTTTAAAGAATTAGAAATATTATGGCCAATATTTATGACATTTTAAAAGAAAGAGTTTTAGTTCTTGATGGCGCTATGGGGACAATGATACAGAATTATAAATTTTCTGAATCTGATTACAGAGGCGATCGTTTTAAAGATCACCCAAGCACTGTAAAAGGAAATAATGATTTACTGTCATTAACTCAACCAGATGCTATAAAAACAATTCATGAAAAATATTTGGAGGCAGGAGCTGATATTATTGAAACAAATACTTTTTCTTCAACAAGTATTGGTATGGCTGATTACAATATGGAATCTATTGTTTATGATATTAATTTTGAGTCTGCTAAAATTGCAAAAGAGTCAGCTTTAAAATATTCAAAAATAACACCAGAAAAACCCAGATTTGTTGCTGGTTCAATTGGACCAACTAATAGAACAGCAAGTATGTCACCAGATGTAAATGATCCCGGCTTTAGAGCTGTTACATTCGATGATTTAGTTATCGCATATTCAGAGCAGATTGATGCTTTAATTGATGGAGGTGTTGACATCTTGTTAATAGAGACTATTTTTGATACTTTAAATGCAAAAGCTGCATTGTTTGCAGTGGACTCTATTTTAGAGGAAAGAAATATTACTGTTCCAATTATGATAAGCGGAACCATCACTGACGCAAGTGGAAGAACTTTGTCTGGACAAACTGTTGAGGCTTTTGTTACCTCTTTGTCTCATATTCCTTTGCTAAGTATTGGTTTAAATTGTGCGCTTGGTGCAGATTTGCTTTTACCCTACTTAAAAAGATTAAGTAAAGTAACAGACTTTTATACATCAGCATTTCCTAACGCTGGTCTTCCAAATGCTTTTGGTGAATACGATCAGACTGCTGAAGAAATGAGAGACTTAATAAAAGAATATTTAGAGTCTAAATCTGTAAATATAATTGGAGGATGTTGTGGAACAACTCCTGAATATATAAAACTAATTGCTGAAGAAGCTAGTAAATTCAATCCTAGAAATATTAATTAAATATGTCAATTGTGAAAAATCTTGTACTTTCTGGATTAGAACCATTGGTAATCTCTAAGGAAACCAATTTTGTAAATGTTGGTGAAAGAACTAACGTTACAGGATCTAAAAAGTTTTTAAGACTTATTGAAAATAATAAGTATTTAGAAGCTTTAGAAGTAGCTAGAGATCAAGTAGATGGGGGAGCGCAAATTATAGATGTAAATATGGATGAAGGAATGATTGATGGAGCTGAAGCAATGACAAAATTTTTAAATTTAATCGCTTCCGAACCTGATATTTCTAGAGTCCCTATTATGATTGATAGTTCTAAATGGGAAATAATTGAAGCGGGATTGAAAACTGCTCAAGGTAAATGTGTAGTAAATTCTATAAGCCTTAAAGAAGGAGAAGATAAGTTTGTAAAGCAAGCTAAGCTTATCAAAAGATATGGTGCAGCTGTAATTGTTATGGCTTTTGATGAAGTAGGTCAGGCGGATAATTTAGAAAGGAGGATAGAAATTTGTAAAAGATCTTATAAAATTTTAGTTAATAAGGTGAAGTTTAACCCTCAAGATATAATTTTTGATCCAAATATTTTTCCAGTAGCTACAGGGATGGAGGAACACAGAAAAAATGCATTAGACTTTTTTAATGCAACAAAATGGATAAGATCAAATTTACCCTACGCTAGTGTTAGTGGTGGAGTTAGTAATGTTTCTTTTTCATTTAGAGGGAATAATACAGTGAGAGAAGCTATGCATTCTGCATTTTTGTATCATGCCATTAATCATGGAATGAACATGGGAATTGTTAATCCTAATATGCTTGAAATTTATGATGAAATCCCAAAAGATTTATTAAAACATGTGGAGGACGTTTTGTTAAATAGAAGAGAAGATGCTACCGAAAGATTGCTTGATTTTGCTGAAAGTGTAGTTGGAGATAAAAAAGCAAAAACATCTACAAATAAAAAATGGAGAAATTTAGATCTCCGTGAAAGAATATCCTATTCATTAGTTAATGGTAAAGATGAATTTGTAGAGGAGGATGTAGAATTAGCTAGACAAAGTGTTGAAAAGCCTATCATGGTAATTGAGGGGCATTTAATGGACGGAATGAATATTGTTGGAGATTTATTTGGTGCAGGAAAAATGTTTTTACCTCAAGTAGTTAAATCAGCTAGAGTTATGAAAAAAGCAGTGGCTTATTTACTTCCATTTATTGAAGAGGCTAAGACAGATGATTCGAGCAATTCTTCTGGAAAAATATTAATGGCTACTGTGAAGGGTGATGTTCATGATATTGGAAAAAATATAGTTGGAGTTGTATTGGCTTGTAATAATTTTGAGATCATAGATCTTGGTGTTATGGTCCCACCTGAAAAAATAATTAAAACTGCTGTGGATGAAAATGTAGATATTATAGGACTATCGGGTTTGATAACCCCCTCTTTAGATGAAATGGTTTTTTTGGCACAAGAACTCAAAAGATTAAACATTAAAATACCGCTATTAATCGGGGGAGCTACTACTTCAAAGGCACATACTGCTGTTAAAATTTTCCCTGAAATTGATTCTCCGGTAGTTCATGTTAATGATGCATCAAGAGCAGTTGGTGTAGCTAGCAATTTGATAAGTAAAAATTTAAAGGATGAATATTGGGAAGGAATTCGTAAAAATTATACTGATTTTCGAGAAAAGTTTTTAAATAAAAAAAATCAAAAAAGGTATATTAGTTACCTGGCTGCTAAAAAGAATAATTTAAAAATAGACTTTAATGAATTTAAGCCAATCAAACCGAATAAGCTAGGGGTTGAAGTTATTGAAGAAATTTCATTAGAATCCCTAGTTCCTTATATAGATTGGTCCCCTTTTTTTAATACTTGGGGATTACATGGAAAATACCCTGATATTTTCGATTATGAAATGACGGGAAAGCAAGCTAAAGAGCTTTTTGAAGATGCTCAAATTATGTTAAAAAAAATATTGAAAAATAAATCTTTGAAAGCCAAAGCAATCTTTGGTTTATTCCCAGCAAATACAGTAGGAGATGATATTGAAGTTTATGAAAGCGATAAAAGAGAAAAAGTAAAAGCGATATTCTTAACTCTTCGTCAACAATTAAAAAAGAGAGAGGGAGAACCAAATTTTTCAATTGCTGATTTTATTGCACCCAAAGATTTAAATATTAAAGATTACATAGGTTGTTTTTGCGTAAGTACTGGATTTGGAGCTGACAAACTTTCTAAAGAATATGAAAATAAAATTGATGACTATAGTTCGATAATGGTAAAGGCTTTAGCAGATAGGTTTGCTGAAGCCTATGCAGAATATCTCCATAGAGAAATTAGAATAAACAAATGGGGTTATGCAAAAGATGAAAAATTAGATAATAAAGAATTAATTAAAGAATCTTATAAAGGAATTAGACCAGCTCCTGGATATCCTGCATGTCCTGATCATTTAGAAAAAGAAACTATATGGAAACTTTTAGATGTAGAGAAATCTATTGGAGTTAAATTAACAGAAAGTTTAGCAATGTGGCCCGCATCTTCAGTTTCTGGGTATTATTTTGCTCATGATCAATCAAAGTACTTTGGTTTAGGTAATATTAATGAAGATCAACTAGAAAGTTATGCTAAAAGACGAAATATTGATTTAAAGAAAGCAAGAAAATGGTTAAGTCCTAATTTAAATTAGAAATATGAAAGTTATAGAACATATTAAGAAAGCTAAAGGAGAAACTCAATTTACGTTTGAAATCCTTCCTCCTGTTAAAGGTATTCATATAAGTTCAATATTTGATAATATTGATCCTCTCATGGAATTCAAACCTCCTTTTATTGATGTTACTTATCATAGAGAAGAGTATGTTTATAATGATTCTGGAAATGGATTACTACAAAAGAAAGTGGTAAGAAAAAGACCCGGAACAGTTGGTATTTGCGCAGCGCTTCAAAATAAATATAATGTAGATGCAATTCCACATATTCTATGTGGAGGATTTACCAAGGAAGTAACAGAAAATTTATTAATTGATTTAGATTTTTTAGGAATTAATAATGTGGTTGCGTTGAGAGGGGATGCTATTAAATCTGAAACTTATTTTACGCCAAATAAGGAAGGACATTCATATGCATCAGATTTAGTTAATCAGATATCAGATTTAAATAAGGGAATATATTTAGAGGACTTAGAGATCTCATCAAAAACAGATTTTTGTGTAGGAGTTGCTGGATACCCAGAGAAACATATGGAAGCACCAAGTTTGGAGAGTGATATACATTTCTTAAAGAATAAAATAAAATTAGGAGCAGATTACATTGTAACACAAATGTTTTTTGATAATAAAAAGTTTTTTGATTTTGTAAAGATTTGTAGAAAAGAAGGTATTAATGTTCCCATAATACCTGGATTAAAACCAATTTCAACTTTAAGACAATTAAATATTCTTCCTCACAGATTTCATTGTGATCTTCCTGAAGAACTAATAAAAGAAGTTATAAAATGCAAAGATAATAATGAAGTAAAAAAAGTAGGAATAGAGTGGTGTATAAAACAAAGTAAGGAGCTAAAAAAGGCAGGAGTACCATTTCTTCACTATTATTCCATGGGGAAAGCAAAGAGTATTAAGAGCATTGCATCTCAAGTTTTTTAAAGTATTTTTATCTAAAAACATTCATAGCTGAATCTACAAAGATTATAATTATATTTACAGCATGAATAAAAGATCAAGATTCCAAAGTTATTTCCCAATTCTTTATTACATGGGGGAATTTTTTGTGATATTATTTTCTACTGAAATAATGTTATACTGGACTTATACAGCTTGGTCTAATCTTAATAGTTTTTTTATTGGTTTTTGGTTTTTGGTTTCCATATTATTTAAATCACATTCATTAGGTAGAGGAATAAAAAATAGAAAATTAGTAAAATCAACATTTCGAAGTCTATTTTTCTTTAGTGGTTCCATAGCTATTATAAATATGCTTTTTTTTAATATGCAATTCCAGTTTTTTACAATAACAATTGCAATTGGTCTTTTTTATTTTTTAATACTGTCTTACAGGCTTTTTGTAAATTTTGTTTTAGGAAGATATAGAGCATTTGGAGGGAATATTTTAAATTGTATGATTGTTGGTGTTAATTCTCATGGATTGGATTTATATAATGAAATTTTAAAATATCCTGAACTTGGTTATAGAGCTTATGGAATTTTTGGTTTTAAAAAGAGACCTGCAAAGAAAAGTTTAAACTTTCCTTTTTTAGGTAAGCTTATGAATCTTTCAAAATGANGATATNTATAAAANNTNTGANGTNATNTTTTTCTCNGAANANCTNCCATATAGANATTCAATCTTTTCTTNTTGNCNAANGCTNANNAANNNAATTTNAAAGCNAATGTTATNCCTGANTTAGTAGANNATGATTTNAATAATTTNTTTATNNNNAANATAGAAAGTGTTCCTTACATAAATATTAATAAACTTCCTTTAGACGGTATCTTTAATCAAGCATTAAAGAGAGGTTTTGATATTGTTTTTTCAATGCTTGCAATTATATTTTTTCTTTCTTGGATGATACCAATTTTTGGATTTCTAATTAAGCTATCTTCTAAGGGCCCTGTTTTTTTTATTCAAAGAAGAGAAGGTTATAGAGGAACATTTTTTAAATGTATCAAGTTTAGAACTATGATAAAAAATAATGAATCAGACACAAAATGGGCTGATGATAATGATCCTAGATTGACTTCTTTTGGAAAGTTTCTAAGAGTTTCTTCACTTGATGAAATGCCGCAATTTATCAATGTGTTATTTGGAGACATGTCGGTTGTTGGACCAAGACCACATGCAGTAAACTTAAATAAAGAGTTTGAAAATAAAATATTAAGTTATAATAAGAGACATCGCTTTAAACCTGGAATTACTGGTCTAGCACAAAGTAGAGGATATAATGGGTTAATTTCTAAAACAAGTCAGATGAGAGATAGAGTAAAAATGGATATTTTTTACTTTAAAAATTGGTCGATTTTTTTAGACATGAAAATATCTTTTTTTACTACCTTAATTTTAATTAAAAACCCTTTAAAATTATTAAGAAAAAATAATTTCAATTAAACTTTTTTCTTTCTTCTGATTTTTTAACCCGTTCTCTTAAATTAGAGGAGGAAAATCTATGCTCTCTTTTATTATAATATATCTTAATTCCTTTTTTGTTGCAGTATTCTTTGCCAGTGAAATCTTTTTCTTTGTATTCTTCTCCAATTATTCTAATATCAATTTTAAAACTACTTAAAATATCCATTAAATCTAATTCTGTCACATAAGGAATAATCTCATTAATAAACTTGCATCCTTTTAATTGAACATATCTTTCAATAATAGATTGAGTAGGTTTGTTTTTTTCAAGACGGTCAATTGAAGGATCTAGTTGTAACCCAACTATTAGGTAGTCACATTTTGTTTTGGCTTCTTCTAACATTTTTACATGTCCAGCATGAAAAAGATCAAAAGTGCTAAATGTGATTCCTATTTTCATATAATTTCAAAATTAAGTAAGTTTATTGATATACCAATCAATTGTTTTATCAATTCCCTTATTAAAGTTGTATTCTGGCTCCCATCCCAGTTCGTTTTTTATTTTAGAACTATCAATAGCATATCTTTTATCATGTCCTAACCGATCATCAACATATTTTATTAATTTCATTGATTCGTTCGGTTTTCTCTCTAATTTTTTATCAATTTTTTTAATTAAAATTTTTGCAATTTCATTGTTAGGAATTTCATTATTACCTCCTATATTATATGTTTTGCCAATTTTACTATTATGAAAAATTAAATCTATTGCTAAAATATGATCTTTCACATATAGCCAATCTCTTATATTATTTCCATCACCATAAATAGGTATTGGATTGTTATTTATAATATTATTAATAAATAGTGGAATTAGTTTTTCAGGATATTGATTAGGGCCATAATTATTGGAACAATTAGAAATAACTATTGGCAACTTGTATGTATCGTAGAAAGCCCTTACAAAATGATCTGAGGATGCTTTAGAGGCAGAATATGGAGAATGTGGATCATAAGGAGTCTTTTCAGTAAATAATCCTTCTTCTCCTAAAGTTCCATAAACTTCATCAGTTGAAACATGATAAAAAAGTTTATTTTTAAAATCAGAGTTCCAACAAATTTTAGAAGCTTGTAATAGAGACAAAGTACCTAGAACATTTGTTTTTGCAAAAGAAAAGGGTTCTGAAATAGATCGATCCACGTGGGACTCTGCAGCTAAATGAATTATACTGTCAATTTTTTCTTTTATAAATATGTTTTTAATCTCTGAAAAATTGCATATATCTTGTTTAATAAAACTGTAGTTTGGCTTATCTTCAATTTCTTTTAAATTATTTAGGTCTCCTGCATAAGTCAGATTATCAATATTAATAATGTTATAATTGGGATAATTATTTAGAAAGAATTTAACTAAATGAGATCCAATAAAGCCAGCTCCACCAGTAATTAAAATATTTTTCATAGTTGAAAGTTAGTTAAATAAGTTTTTAATGACTTTTCCCAATGAGGAATATTTAAATTAAATGTATTTATAATTTTATTTTTACTAGTTATAGAATATTTTGGCCGGATCACATTTGATTTAAAAAAATCTGTTGAAACTTCTTGAATTTCATATTCTATATTAAGGAATTCGACAATCTTTTTTGCAAAATTACTCCAATTAGTAAATCCTAAATTAGAATAGTTATATATTTTTCCATATTTATCTAATTTGATTTCTGAGTTTAAGATATTCATTGTATCTAATGCTAAATCTTTAGCATTAGTTGGGCAACCAAATTGATCTTTTACTACAATTATTTTTTCTTTATTTTTAATTTTTTTAATTATAGCATTGACAAAATTATTTCCAAAATTTGAGTATAACCAAGAAGTTCTTATTATAATNGANTCACAANANGAATTTTCTATATGTTTNTCTCCTTTNCTTTTAGAAANTCCNTAATAATTAAGNGGATTTGTAGAACTNTTTTCNTCTANTGGGNTTTTATTTTNACCNNTGTAAACNTAATCAGTNGAATAATGAATTAGTTTACAATTATATTTTTCAGAAAATTCTATTAAATTCTTTACTCCTTTTTCATTTACTAAATCAGCCCTTTGTTTTTCAATTTCGGCATTATTTACATCAGTATAGGCAGCCGTATTTATAATAAAATTTATTTTATTTTTTTTTAAATAATGTTCAATTTTTTCTTTGTTAGTAATATCGAGGTCTTTGTCTTGAAAAAAAAAATTCACTTCAGGGTATTTATAAGCTAAATTATTAAGCTCTGATCCTAATTGACCATTAGATCCTGTAACTAGAATATTTTTCATTTTTTAATCAAAAAAATAATTTGTGTCAAAAGGTGGATAACTTTTGTCTTTTTCATTTATAATTATTGATTTTTTGTCAATTTTCCAATCAATTTTAAGTGAAGGATCATTATAATTCAATCCTCTTTCAGATTTTGGATTATAATAATTATCTACTTTATAGCAAACTCTTGCTGTTTTAGATAAAACAACAAATCCATGGGCAAATCCTTTTGGAATAAATAGTTGCTTACAATTAATGTGATTTAATTCAATTTTAAAACTTTGACCATAATATTTGGAACTTTTCCTAATATCAACCACAACATCCAATATTTTACCTTTTGATACGCTTACTAATTTAGATTGAGCATAAGGTTCAATTTGAAAATGTAGTCCTCTAAGGACTCCATAATTAGAATTGGATAGGTTTTCTTGACAAAAGTTTATTTTTGAACCTATAAAACCTTCTAATAAATCTTTTCTAAAGTACTCAGTAAAAAAACCTCTTTCATCATTAACCTTGAAAGGTTCACAAATTATAAGACCTGGAAATATAGTTCGAGTAAATTTCATAATTAATTACTTTAAGACCTTTTCGATTAAATATTTTCCATATTGATTATTTTGTATAGGCTTAGCTAAATTAATTAGATCATTTTTGCTAATTAATCCTAAAACATAGGCTATTTCCTCTATACAAGCTACTTTTCTTCCTTTTCTTTTTTCAATTGTGTGAATATAATTTGAGGCCTCTAGCATTGATTCATGTGTTCCTGAGTCAAGCCATGTAAAATCCTTATCTAAAAGCTCTACCTTAAGTTGTTTATTTTTTAGGAAATTTTGATTTATACTTGTTATTTCCAACTCTCCTCTTTCACTTGGTTTAATTTTTTTTGCAATCTCAACTACTGAATTTGGATAAAAATAAAGACCTACAACCGCATAATTACTTTTTGGAAATTTTGGTTTTTCTTCAATACTAATAACATTTCCATCCGAGTTATTTTCTACTACTCCGTAACTTTCAGCATTTTCTACATAATATCCAAATACAAGAGCATTATTTGAAGAACTAATTTCTTTAACACTTTTCTTTAAAAGCTTAGTAAAACCAACTCCATAAAAAATATTATCACCAAGAATAAGACAAACATTGCTTTTTCCTATAAATTTTTCTCCAATTATAAAAGCTTCTGCTATTCCGTTAGGGTTCATTTGCTGAGCATATGAAATTTTTATTCCTATACTACTACCATCATCAAATAATCTTTTAAAATTGGGCAAATCATTAGGGGTAGAAATAATTAAAATATCTTTAATGCCTGCTAACATTAATACAGAAAGAGGATAGTAAATCATTGGTTTATCATGAATAGCCAATAATTGTTTAGATTGTCCTTTAGTTAAAGGATACAACCTTGTTCCACTTCCACCAGCTAAAATAATTCCTTTCATTATTTACAATCTTCCTGAAATTATATTTTCATCTAAAACAGATTTGACATCATATATAATTCCGTTAATAGTTTTAAAGTTAACTAAATTCATTTTTAGAAATTTTTTATGAGCTACTGCTAAAATTATAATATCATATTTATATTTAATATTATCTAACAATTTTATTTTAAAATTCTTTAAAACTTCTTTTTTTATAGCATAAGGATCATATACGTCAACTTTTAAATTTATTTTTTTTAATTCTTTATACAAATTAAAAATTCTTGAATTTCTTATATCAGAACAGTTTTCTTTAAATGTTATACCTAAAATTAATGCTCTACATTTTATTGGATTTAAGTTTTTTGCTAATATTAACTCGTAAATTCTATTTGCTATATGCTTACCCATTTTATTATTAACTTTTCTTCCTGAGAGTATAACATTTGGAGTATACCCCGTTTGTTTGGCTTTATATGCTAAATAATAAGGATCTACTCCAATACAATGCCCACCAACTAAACCAGGTTTAAAATCTAAAAAATTCCATTTTGTAGAGGAAGCTTTTAAAACCTCAGAAGTGTCTACCTTAATTCTATCAAAAATGATTGCTAGCTCGTTCATTAACGAAATATTAACATCTCTTTGAATATTTTCAATAATTTTTGATGCTTCAGCTACTTTAATTGATGGAGCTAAATATGTGCCAGCTTTAATTATTTTTTTGTAGAGCTCATCAACTTTAATAGCTATTTCTTTATTACTTCCAGATGTTACTTTAACAATATTTGCAAGTTTTCTTTTCTTATCGCCAGGATTAATTCTTTCAGGAGAATATCCACAATAAAATTCTTTGTTAAACTCAAGTCCAGAACTTTTTTCTAAAACAGGAATACATTTTTCCTCTGTGCAACCAGGATATACCGTAGACTCATAAATAACAATATCATTAATTGATAAATATTTTCCTACAGTTTTAGAAGCGTTTAAAAGAGGAGTTAAATTGGGGGTTTTATTTTTTTTAACAGGTGTAGGAACAGTTATGATATAGATATTAGAATTTTTAATATCAGTTTTTTTATTAGTAAAAATTAAGTTTTTATTCTTTTCTAATTCTTTTTTAGAAAATTCTCCATTTTTATCGAGAGATTTTTCTAATTCTTTTATTCTTTTTAATGAAGTGTCATAACCAATAGTCTTTATTTCTTTATTACAGAAAGCCAAAGCTAGTGGCAATCCTACATATCCTAATCCAATTACACAAATAACCATAATTAAATCTTAAATGTTAACATTAATCCTCCTCTGTATATAAGCTCTTCTCCACTTTGATTAAAATCTTTTTTAATATTAGGATTTCCATAAATTCTATTGCCTAGTTTATTGTAATATTTGTAATTAGATTGTGAACTTCCGCCACCAATAAAGAATTCAAGGTTTAATTTATTATTTTTTAATGGAATTTTTTTTCCAATAGTAATTCCATAATATGCATTTCTCCCTGATTGATAACTTCCCTCTTCTTTTAACTCTGTATCAACTATAGAAGTAATAAACTTAGGAATTCTTAATGTAAACATTCCATATCCTATATGGGGGCCAATAAAAAATGATCGAGAATTTTTGCCTTCTTGTAATTTTGGATAAAACCTTAGCTCATTAAAAATTTGGGTGGTATGAAAAGGGGAACTTTCAATATTGTCATAGAAGGAAGCGCTAGTATCTAATTGATAGCTTAATTTTTCTGATAATTTAACTTCAATTCCAATATTTGGAACCAGAACTAGTGCAGAAGTTAAATTAAGCTTAATTTCAACTTTAGCATTAAATAAGCTATCATTTTGGGCATTTAATAAGCCAGATACCATCATTATCAATAAAAACAACTTATTTCTAAACATTATTGCAAGTTATTGATAATGAAATTAGATAAAAAATCAATTCCATTTTTTTAATCTGTAAATGTAAAAAAGTCTGATTAAACAGTTTTTCAGTATCTTCGTTTTCCCAATAATTTTAAAATGTTTAAAATTTTAAGAAATATTGCTGTTTTAATAATATGTTTAATTTTTTCAATTAACTCATATTCTCAAAGCTTTTCTGATCTTTCAAATATTAATTTTTCAGAGTTGAACAATAGTCAGATAGACTTATTATTACGAAGAGCTACTGCCCAGGGTTATAATCAATTTGATTTATTAAAAATTGCCAAATCTCAAGGAATGACACAAGCAGATCTTGAGAAATTGGATAAACGATTTAAATCTGCTGAGACTATTGCAAGAGTTTCAGAAAATGCTAGTACTCCTTTAGAAGAAACTAGGCTAAGAAAAAGGTGGAAAGAAGATATGGAAGTCTTTAGAGAAGTTGATAGTGATATCTTTGGTTATGATGTTTTTATGGGTAATACATTTTTATCATTTCAGTCAAATTTAAATATTCCAACACCACTTGATTATATTATAGGTCCAGGGGATAAATTATTTATAGATATTTATGGTCAATCTGAAAATTATTACCAGGCTGAAGTAAGCCCTGATGGCGATATAATACTTGAAAATATTGGACCTGTTAATCTAAGCGGCTTATCTCTAACTAGTGCTAAAAAAAGACTTTTATTAAGACTAAAAAATATTTATTCTGGAATAAATAATAAAACAACATTTGTAAATATATCTGTAGGTATTCCAAGAGCTGTAAGAGTAAATATTGTTGGTGAAGTTAATCTTCCAGGTACATATAATTTTAGTGCATTTAATACAGTATATAATGCTATTTATGTAGCAGGAGGTATAACTGAAAATGCTACTCTTAGAGAAATCAAGCTATTTAGAAACAATAAATTGGTTAATACTGTGGATGTATATAAATTTTTAACCAAAGGCGATGGGTCTTCCAATATTAGGTTAGAAAATAATGATCTAATTATAGTAGGGCCATATACTAATAGAGTTACTATTGAAGGAGCTGTTAAAACTCCCGGAAAATTTGAAATAAACGAAAATGAAAACCTTAAAGATTTAATTTTATATGCGGGAGGCCTTTCAGAAAATGCTTTTCAGAAATCGATCAAATTAACAAGAATTATTGATGATAAATATAAAATTGTTGATGTTAATTCCGATCAATTTGAATTTTTCCAACCTAAATCTGGTGATAAATATGTTGTTGATAGAATAATAGAAAAATATAATAATAGAGTTATAATAAAAGGGTCAGTATATAGACCAGGGACCTTTTCTATTTCTGAAGAAGGGATGACTATTAAAGACCTAATAAACAAAGCAGAGGGACTTAAAAGTGATGTTTTTTTAAATAAAGCATATATAACTAGAACTAATTCAGATTATTCCACTACAAATATATCGTTGAATTTAAAAGATGAATTAAACAATCCAAGATTTAAATTAAAAGAGGAAGATATTGTTAATGTTTTATCAATTAATGATTTAAGTGAAGAGAGTTATATTGAAATTTCTGGAGAAGTAAATAGTCCCGGTATTTTTCCTTACTCAAAAAACTTATCCCTATCTGATATGATTCTATTGGCAGATGGATTTAGTGATAATGCTACTAGTAAAAGAGTGGAAATAAATAGAAGGATCTCTAATCAAGATTCAAATGATGATAAAATATCTGAAATATTAACATTTGATTTGAATAAAGATTTAAAAGGATTAAGTAATAATACTTTTAAAGTAAATCCATTTGATCAAATTATTATTAGAAAGAATCCTAATTTTTATATTCAACAATATGCAAGAGTTGAAGGAGAGATTATGTATCCTGGTAAATATGCAATTTCTTCAAAAAGTGAAAGAATTTCAAATTTATTAAAAAGAGCAGGAGGTTTAAAGAATTTTGCTTACAAAAAAGGGGCAACACTTATAAGATTAACAGAGTTTGCAGAAATTAAATCTGATTTTGATAAAAAGATTAAAAGCTTAAATGATTTAAAAAATAAAGTTTCTAATAAGGAAGGGGTTTTAACTGAATCAGAAATATTATTAATTCAAAGAATTGATAAAGATTTAAAAAATCTGGATTATCAAAAAAATGATAATAAAAACCTAGGAAGTTATGCTAAAACAGAGAGAATAAATGAGATAGTCAAAAGAAACTCTGTTAGTGGTGATATACCAATTTCTAAATCTGAGGCAATTGGAATAGATTTAGAATCTATTATCGAGTCTCCTGGCTCAAAATCTGATTTGCTCCTAAAAGAAGGGGATGTAATTATTGTTCCAAAAAAATTAGAGACAGTAAGATTAAGAGGCGAGTTATTATATCCAACTACTATTAGATTTCTACAAGGAAAAAGTTTAAAGTACTATATTAATTCATCTGGAGGTTTTGACAGTAAAGCAAAACGTTCAGGCACATACATTGTTTATGCTAATGGGGACGTTGCTAGAACAAAGAAATTCTTATTTTTCAATGTTTATCCAAAAGCTGAACCGGGCTCTGAAGTTATTGTTCCAAAAAAAGCTACTAAGAGTCCCATAGCAGCCAATCAATTATTGAGTTTTACTACAGGTTTAGCAACATTAATTTTGGCAATAAATCAAATTAATTAAAAAGTGAGCGATATAAAAGAAAATTTTGATGAAGAAAAAATTTCTTTGAGCTTTCTAGTTCAAGGGTTTAAGAATTGGATCTCATTTTTAATTTCCAAAAAAAAATTCATTCTTCTTGGATCAGCATCTATATTATTTTTTACTATTTCATATAACTATTTGATTAATCCTGTTTATTATGCTAGAACAACTTTTGTTTTAGATAATGAAAATTCTGCTGGATCCATGGCAGATTTGAGTTCCTTAGCATCGCTAGCTGGAATAAATGCCTCTAGTTTTATAGATGCTTCTAGTTTATTTCAAATAGATAATATTCAAGAATTGTACAGGTCTAATTCGATGATTAAAGAAACACTTTTATCTTCAGCATCTCATAAAAATGATAATTTCTTAATAATAGAAAGATTTGTAAAGTCTGAAAAATTAGAAAAAAAATGGAAACGCTTAGGAGTTGAAACAAAAGATTTTAAATCTAAAAAGTCATCCCGTATTCAGGATAGTCTTGTAAAAGATTTGATTAAGCTTATAAAAAAAGAATATTTAATTGTTGATAAACCTAGTAGAAAAACAACTATTTTGGAAATTGGATTTGATCATAAAGATGAAGTTTTAGCTAAAACTTTCAATGAAAACTTAGTTAGCATTGTAAATAATTTTTATAATAAGACCAAAACTCTTAAGACTGGCTTAAATATGGAAATTTTACAAAGACAAGCAGATAGTATCAAAATGGTTTTAGATACTTCTATTGTGATGCTTGCAGAGACAGACCAAAGTATTCCAAATCCGAATCCACTAACAAAAGTTAGCTTAGTGCCTTATCAAAAGGCAATGATTGATGTTCAAGCTAATGGAGCAATTTATCAAGAACTTTTAAAGCAGCTTGAATTAGCAAAAGTAACTCACAGAAATAAGATACCACTTATACAAATTATAGACAAACCCGATTATCCACTGGAAAGTTCTAAATGGAAATTACTCAAAACTCTAATATATGGTTTGATTTTTGGTTTTTCTATTTCAGTTTTATTGCTATCTCTTAGAAGGGCTACAGACTCTTTGTAAAATTTAATCCTTATATTCATTTATTCTCATTTAACATTAAAATGAATAACAAGATTAAAGATATCTTCATAAGAAACTTTACTAATCTTTCGCTTAATCAAGGAATAAATATTCTAATTGCAATTGTTGTAACTCCAATTTTATTTAAAAACCTTGGCTCCAGTCAATTTGGTTTAGTAAATCTTGCTTTTTCAATTTTCATGTTAATTTCAATTGTTATAAGCTATGGTTACCATCTAAATGGTCCAAAACGGATTTCATTGATAAATAAAATTGATCATGAAAGAGATTTAATTAGTGAACTTATTTCTCTAAGATTTTTTATTGCCGTAATAGTCTCCATATTAATAATTTTAATTACTTCCCTAACTAGCTTATTTAATAATTATGAGTTCATAATACTTTTTTCTATTCCAATATTATTTAGTGAGGCTATTCATCCTATTTTTTACTTGCAAGGAAAAAATAATTTTTCTGTTTTAGCAATTTTAAATGCATTTTCTAAACTTATCTATTTAGGATTAATTGTAATTAGTATAAAAAACCCGGATGATGCATTTAAAGTAAATCTGTTTTATGGTGTTGCCATATTATTTGTGTATTTGATATACTGGATAAAGTTTTTTTACACTAATAAAATACAGTTTCTTTGGTCTAGTTTTAAAAAAATAACTATCAGATTAAAAGAGAATTTTGAATTTTTCTTTTCTTCAATAGCTGGGCATATTTCAATTCATAGTGGGCTAATTATTCTTAAAATTTTTACAGACAATAATGAATTAGGAAAGTTTGCATTAGCAAATAGAGTTGCTCTTCTTTTAAGAATGATTCCTGTTTTTATAATTCAATCTGTTTTACAAAATGCTTCAGTTATTAATAAAAATAATAATCCTGATTTAAATAAATACTTGAATTACTATTATTCAAGAGGACTATTTGTAACCTTTATAATTGGCTTGTTTTTTACTTTGTTTTCAAAATGGATTATTATCTTATTTTCAGGAGAAGAAATAATATACTCTAATCAAATACTTAGTTTGTTGTCTTTTATTCCTTTTTTAGCAATGTTAAATTTTAAAAATATTTTATTAATCTTAGTTAATGAGAAAAAAAGAATTTTAAATAAAGCGACTTGGTTTTCAGCATTATTTATGATAAGTATTGCAACGCTTTTAAGTTATTATTATAAAGGTTTAGGATTAGCAATAGCTTTATTGATTTCAGAATTTATTAGCTTTATTGTTCACTATATTTTATTGTCTAATTCAAATGAATCTTAATAAGAAAATAGCAATTATAATTGTCAATTGGAATACATATGAATTGACTAGGTCTTGTATTTGGAGCTTGATGAATTGCAGATATAATGATTTAGAAATTTTTTTAGTTGACAATAATTCTAAAGACAACTCAGTAAGTAAACTTAAAAAAGAATTTAAAAAAATTAATTATATAATTAATAATAAAAATACAGGTTTTTCATGTGCTAATAATAAGGCAATAAATATAATATTAAAAAAAAATTTCGATTTTATAATGTTATTAAATAGTGACACCGAAGTTTCTGCCCTATTTTTAAATCCATTAATAGAAACCTTTAATTCAAACAAATTAATTGGAGCTGTTCAGCCACTTATATTGAATTGGGATGACAAAAGTACAATTTGGAAGTATGAAGGTATATTTAATTATTTTTTGGGTTTAACAATTCATAAAAATAAAAGAACTAATATTATTGAAAATTTAGAAACTACAAAGTTTACAGATTGGATTTCAGGATGTTGTTTTATTACTACTCCATCAGTTCTGAAAGAAGTAGGTTTATTAGATGAAATTTATTTTGCCTATTTTGAGGATGTGGATTGGTCTTTAAGATTGAGAAAGAAAGGATACTTACTTGGATTAAATAAGAATAGTATTATTTACCATCACGAATCAGGTTCATCAAAATCATCACAAAAACAAAAAGAAGGTTATTTATCTCCAAAATCTCATTATTATAACTTTAGAAATCACATTATTTTTTTAAGAAAACATTATAAGGAATTTAATTTTTATGGTGCAATTCTTTATCAATTGTTTAAAATACTTTTGTATAATTCTTACTTTATAATAAGATTTAGGAGGAAGAAATTAATAAATTTATGGAAAGGCGTCTATGATGGCTTAACAATTAAAATTTAAAATATGTTTTTTGCTGTTTTTTTACTTACGATATATTTTATTTTCTTAATTTTTATTTTAAAAAAATCATATACAAAAAATTCCATTTATCCTATTCTTTATATCATTTTATTTTTACCAACTTACAGTTTTTTCCAAATTATAATTTATGATATTTCAAATGAAATATTTTTAGTAGAGCTTATTAAATATTCAAAAGATTTTACAATATTTTCTATTTTATTTATTTATTTATTTGGAAGAAAAAATCCATTATTAAACATAAAATGGAAAATTACTAATTTAGATATTCTGTTCCTTTTATTTACCCTAACAGTATTTTGTTTTATCGTTTTTCAAATAGGAGAATCTAATTTTACTGAAAGAATTATTTATGGAAAAAACTTATTACTTATTTCATCGGTATATTTTATTGGAAGAAATATCAATTATTCATTACTTGATTTAAATTACATAAATAAAATTTTAGTATTGTTAACAATCATTGCTTGTTTTGTTTCAATTTTTGAATTCTTAACAAATACTCACCTTCACAGTTTAATTAATTACAGCTCATATTATTTGGATTTATATAGTATTGATCCAACAGGAAATTATGGTTTGAGTTGGACTTTCGAAAGACCCGGACCAATTAAAAGATATGGATCTTTTTTCGCAGATCCTTTAGAGTTTTCTTCTTTTCTACTTTTAGGGTTTTCAATTGGTATTTACAAAATTTTTAAATCAAATATTTTAGTTAATAAACTATATCATTGTTTATTTATATCAATAGTGATTTTTGGATTTTATTTGTCATATTCAAGATCAGCAATTTTGGGAGGCTTTTTATTATTATTTTTTAGTTTGTTTTTGATGAATAAATTTAGACTATTTATTAATTTATTTTTATTAACCTTTTTATTAGCCTTTTTAATATATTATAATTCCAGTCTTGAGACAAAATATTTTATAATTGACTCAATCACTTTTCAAAATTCCTCTAGTTTAGGACATTTATTTAATTGGATACAGGGAATATTATCAATTTATGATAATCCATTTGGAACCGGACTTGGTACAAGTGGAAATTCTATTAGTGTTGATAATGAAATTGCTATAGGAGGCGAAAATCAATTTATAATTATTGGAGTTCAAATGGGAATAGTTGCCTTAATTAATTATGTGGGGTTAATTATATATTCAATTTATAATAGCTATAAATTATACAATTTAGAAAAAGATAAATCACTTAAGTATTTGCCATTCATTGTTTGTTGTTTAAAATTTTCTTTAATTCTACCTTTGTTGACTTCTAACGCCGAGATATATACTTTTATAAGCTTATTTGGATGGTTTTTTGTAGGACTAAACGAAAGGAGATATAGTATATTAAAGAATTAAAGTTTTTCAAGTTGAAAAAGAAAAAAGTTTTTATTGACACTTTTTATTTTCAGTATGCTCTTTCTGGAATTGGAACCTATATAAATGAATTAGTATTAGGACTTGAAAAGTTTGGATCTTCTAATATTGAATATGTTTACTCTCATAAACTTAGTAATAAAAAAAATTATATAAATTCTAAATTTAAATTTATTAGGCTTCTGTTTCATTTAAAATATTTTTTTTGGAAGCAAGTTTTGCTACCAATAAAATTAATTATTATAAAACCTGATATTTTAGTTTGTCCGGATTATATAATGCCTTTTCTAAATTTTAATTCTAAAGAAATATGTGTGATTCATGATTCTTTTTTTTGGGATTATCCTCAAAATTATAATAAGTATTGGGGATATTATTTCAGGTTTTTTATTAAAATATGTTTAAAAAAGAAAACAACTATTTTGACAACTAGTGAAACATCAAAAAAAAACTTAACAAAATATTTTTTTAATGAAATATTATTCCTTTATCAGTCATTCAAGCCCAATATAAACAACAAAAATTTTAAATTAAGCAACTATAATATCATCAAAAACAGATATATTTTACATGTTGGGTCATTTGATAAAAGAAAAAAAATCATAACATTAGTTAAAGCTTTTTATAAATTAAAATCTTCAAAAATGGATTTTAATTTTAAGCTAGTTATTGCAGGAAAGAACAAGGTAAACGGGAATATTGAAGTCTTAACGGAAATATTAGAATTCATAAAAAAAAATAAATTAGAGGAAGATGTTGTAATTACTGATTATTTATCAGATACAGAATTAATGGGATTATATTCAAATGCATTATTGTATGTTTTTCCCTCATCAGATGAAGGTTTTGGCATTCCTGTTTTAGAGAGTTTTTCAAATAATCTTCCTGTGATATGTTCAGATATACCAATTTTTAGAGAGATTGGTTTAGATAGTGTTTCTTTTTTTAGCTTAGAAAATATAGATGAACTAACTTATTCGATTTTTGAATTAATGCACTCAAAAATAAAAAGAGATATACTGATTAATAATGGGAAGAATAGATTAAAGAATTTTTCTAGAAAAACTTTTGTTAAAGGATTTGAAAGCATTATTTTTCAAAAAATATTCAATTGAAAAACATATTAATTCTACATAGCTCTAATGATCTTTATGGAGCGAGTAAAGCTTTAATAAAGACTATAAATTGTTTAAATAAAAATCAATTTAAAATCCATTTAATTTTGCCAAGTTCTGGGAAATTAGATAATGAATTAATTAATAAAGTTTATAAACTAAATTATTATAATTTAGGAGTTTTTCGTAAAAAATATTTAAATTTTTTAGGATTATTTGATAGGTTTTTTAAAATCATAGATTCTTCCTTATATGTAAGAAATTACATAAAAAAAAATAAAATTGATTTGGTTTACACAAATACCTCGGTGATTTGGGCTGGATCAATAGCTTCTTTTTCTTTAAAAAAGAAAAATATTGTACATATACATGAAATTCCCTTTGGCAATAATTTATATAATGTTATTTCTGGGATCTTTTTTAAACTTTTTACCGATTCTGTCATTGTTGTTTCTGAAAAAGTCAAAGATCACTGGAAAAAAAATATTGATATTAAAAAAATGAAAATTATTTATAATTATTCTGAGTTTCAGATTAAAGAAAGACAGTTTGAATATTTTAAAAAAGGAACAACAGAATATACTATAACAAATATTTCTAGGATTGTTCCTCAGAAAGGAATTGAATATTTTATTAAAATAGCAAGTGAATTATTAAAAAAAAACAAGGAACTAAAATTTAATATTGTTGGAGATCATTTATCTCATTCAGATAATTATTTAAATAATTTAAAAAAGATCTTAAAAAATAATAATTTGGAAAAACATATTTTATTTAAGGGATTTATAAAAGATATAAAAAAGGTGATTTTAAATTCTGATATGATTTTACAAACACCAGTTAAGCCAGATTCTCTGCCAACTGTTTTAATCGATTCTTTAACATTAAACAAGCCAGTAGTTTCAACAAATGTTGGTGGCAGTTCTGAAATTCTTAATTGTGGTAAAAATGGTTTATTAATTCCTACCAATAATCCAAAAAAATCTGCCAAATTAATTTATGAATACAGTAAAAATTTAAATTTGCAAAAAGAACATTTAGTAAACTCAGCCTCTTTTTTAGAAGAAAATTTTAGTCAATCAAAATTTGAAACAAATATTTTAATAACATTAAGCAAACTTTTAAATGAGTAAAAGATTGAGAATTTCGGTTATTGGAGTAAAGGGATATCCATATGTTTATGGTGGATATGAAACTTTTATTAAAGAAATTAGTGAGAGATTGATAAAAAAAAATTGTCATGTTACTATTTACTGTCACAAAAGTCTTTTTATCAATAAACCAAACATAATAAAAGGAATTAATTTGGTTTATATTCCTACTATTGAGACTAAAATTCTTTCTCAACCCATTCATTCTTTTTTTTCAATTATTCATTGCTGTTTTTCAAAATGTGATATAATATTAGCGGTTAATTCTGCTAATGGCCCTCTTGGATTAATAACAAGAATATTCAATAAACCAACTGTTATTAATGTTGATGGATTGGAATGGTTACGTCCTAAATGGAAAGGTCTTGGATCGATCTATTTTAAATGGGCATCAAAAATGGCTACTATTTTTTTTGATCAGATAATTAGTGATTCAAATGAAATGAGAGAGGTGTATTTAGAATTATTTAAAAAAAATTCTAAAGTAATCGCTTATGGTGCTAATATTAGAAAATCTATTAAACCAGATTTAATAAAAACTTGGGGACTTAATATTCGAGAATACTATTTAGTTGTTGGCAGATTAATTCCTGATAATAATGCAGATTTAATTATTAACGGCTTTTTAAGTACAAAGTCAAAAAAAAAGTTAGTAATTGTTGGAGACGTAACTTACAAAGATAAATATGCTAATAATTTAAAATCTATTAATGATAAAAGATTGGTTTTTACAGGATATGTAAATAATCAAGAGGTTTTGGCAGAACTATATCATAACTGTTATGTTTATATTCATGGGCATCAATATGGGGGAACAAATCCAACAATGATTAAGGCTCTAGCCTATCAAACAGCTATTCTAGCCCTAGAAACTTCTTTCAATAAAGAAATGCTACAAAATGAAAGATTTGGTTTGTTCTTTAAAAAACAAGTAAAATCAGTCTGTGAAATGATAAATTATTGTGAAAATAAAATTTCATTAATTAATGAGTTGAGATTGAACTCTATTAATGGAATTACAAAAAAATATGATTGGGATTTTATTACACAAGATTATTTAGAGGTATTTAGAAATTTAGTTCAAAAAGGAAAAAAATAGGTCATTTTAATAGTAGTATGAAAATTATTTACATCATTTCCAGGATGATAGTAGGGAGTGGCGGAATCATTAAGATCCCACTGATAATTTAAACTTCTAGAATACATCAAATTAGATGAAAGCCAAAATTTATTATATTTTTTAGAGAAATTAATATGTATATTAAAATCTTTCCAATATCTCCTAAAATCTTGAGCTGATGAAAAAGCTTCGTGATAAAAATCATTATCCTGGTCAACAATTTCTAAAGCAATCCCAATTTTCTCTTTTTTTCTTATTCTATTTAAAGCAAAATAATGAGAATTACTTCCTGGACCTATACTGGCACCAAGCACTTCGCCTTCATTAGTATAGCCATCAAAAGCCCAACCATGTTCATACCACGATCCAGCATCTCTTAATAATCTGCTTGCGGTTTGTTCCATTTGTGTCCATTCCCATGAAAATAAAAAATTATCATTATTGATTCTAAAAATTTTTTGTAGTCCAACAGTTGTTGCTCTACTATGATCGGTGTCTAATAATAAATCTCGAAAGTTTTGTTTAGCATCATTAAAATGAAATTCCGCATAAATTTCAGCCTTAGAATCAACCCATAACCATCTAAGGAAAACTCCTGCAGCTTGATTAGTTTGAGCTTCATAATTTTCAAATTGATCATTTTTTCTAAATAGATTTGAAAATACAGGAAACCAAGTTGGGTTACCTTTAAGCCATGGATACTTTCCTTCTACTAGCGACGCATACATCATTGTCCATCTAATGAAACCAATTGACATCCCTTTAATCCATTTAGGAGAGTAAGTTAATGTATAACCTTGTAAATACCTCCAATCATCAGTTTCCCCTCTCTGATTTATTTTTGGAATATATAGCTTAGTTCCTGCATATTCAAATTCTACATTTGGGGGAGTGAATCCTGAGGATTCTAATCTTCCTGAAATAAGTTGCCATTCAAAATTTCCTATTTTGGTTTTGAGTGGCTTTGTAGTATTAAATGTAATATGTTTAAATCCTCTTGCATGATTACTCATCATTATTCCATTTCTAATAGATGGTCCCCACCATATATTCTCATTTGAGATTCCAAAGCTTAATCCTTTGAAATTCAATTTAATGCTAGATTGTCCAATTAATGTTTTATTATGTTGTTTTACTCCAAACCTCTCTGGCATATCAATATGGTTCCAAAGTTGATATCTTTTTGCCCATATAATAGGATAATGACCATTTGGTCCTTCACCGAAGCCTTCAAAATCTTTGTTTTCAGAAAACAAATGCTCTGGCCTTAATTGAATTGATAATGGGCCAACTTCAGCAAAAATCCCTGCACTTATTATATGTTGATAACCTCTATTTGCTATCATACTACCATTATTTCTATTGTAAGGATGGTGACTATTGAATTCAATGTTATAGTCGATAGGAAGTATTTTTAATTTCCCTTTTCCATTTAAAAAATTTAAAATAGTTGGAGAATATTCTTTAGTTTTAAAAAAAGTAGAATCAATATTAAAATTATTTTTTTCAATATCAAATGGTTTTAATGTAAATGAAAAATCAGAATTCAGTTCTCCAGATAATTGAGAGGTTCTAAAAAAATCTACTATTTGACTTTGGTTTAGATTTATCGATTGGGAGTTTGATGTTAAAAATGAAAAGAATATTAGGAATAAGAATTTATATTTCATTATTTATAAGAAATAACCCTCACTTTTAAATTATCTAATGACCAACTTTCATCACATTTAGATTGATTTTCGCCAAAATCATCAATTGCATTTGGTTGATAAAGTTCATCATAGAATCTCACTACAAGAGCATTTCCAGAATGCTTAAAACTTTTTTCAATTTTATACAAAGTGGTTTTTCCTCCAAAAAAGGATTTTTCACATTTTTTTGGTAGATCTGTGTAATTGCTGCCAGTTTTTGGATTATTTTCAAATGGATAATTTTCTGGATAAGACTGTCTCAAACAATAATTGGAATAACAAACGCTATTTGAAAAGGTAGTTACAAATCTATCATTTGAAGTATCTTTTATCAAATCCATATTTGGGTCAAGTTCCATAATCCATTTATCAGGCTTATCATTTTCGGGGAATCCATTTAAGTTACCATCCCAGGATCCATGAATGTATAAATCAAAAGAAATAAACACATAGTCATGTTTTCCAGTATTTTTTAGGTGTAGTGTAAACCCATCATTATTAAAGTCACCTAAAACAGTAGTATTGTTAAAAGTAGAAGTAGCCTTACCATCAATTTCAGTAAAATTGTTACTTTCAAAATCATTGTCATAAATTAAAACATCTCTGGAAATTTCAGGATATGAACAGGAATTCATAAAAATGAAAACAAATAAAAAAAGAATTTTAGGATATTTCAAAACAAATTTTTTTTCAAAATTAATATAATATTCTTAAATATAAATTTGTAGAACTAGAATAGATTTGAAATAGTTGAAAGTTTTTTTGTAGTAAAATAAAAAATAAGTACTTTTGGTACTTGAACTATGTTAGAAAATTTAATCACATCTAAAACAAGACTAAGGCTCTTAGTAAAGTTTTTTGTAAATATTGCAAATAAAGGCTATTTAAATTCTCTTGCTAATGAATTTGGTGAGTCAACTAATTCTGTAAGAAAAGAACTTAACAATCTGTCCTCTGCTGGATATTTAGAGAGAGAGTTAAAAAACAATAAAGTAATATATAAAGCAAATATTTCACACCCTCTTTTTAAAACATTACAAAAAATCGTTCATAAACACCTTGGAATTGAAGATTTGCTAGAGACTGTTTATAATCAAATTGGAGATGTACAAAAAGTAGTATTGCTGGGGGATTATGCTAAAGGAAAGGACAGCGGCATAATTGAAGTTTTAATAGTTGGAAAAAATATTGATAGAAAATATTTGGATCAAATTACTCCTAAAATTGAAAAAAAAAATAAGAAGGAAGATAAACTTTTTTGTTTCTAACAGTTTGCTTAATCAAGATTCTTTAATCGTTTTTGATAAAGAAGCTTAGAGTTTTAAATAAAAGTATAATTTTGCCAGGCACAAATTGTGATTGAAATGGCGAAGCCATATTTAAAAAAAATGAATATAGGAATAATTGGTCAAGGTTTTGTAGGAAACGCAGTTTACCAAAAATTTAAAAATTTTTTCAGAGTTTATACCTATGATGTAATTTCAGAGATATGTAATTCTACTTATGTTGAATTAATTGATAATTGTAATACAATTTTTGTTTGTTTACCAACTCCAATGAACAAAAACGGAAGTTGTAATTTAGATTTATTGAAAGAGGTATTATTAGGTTTAAATAATAAAACAAATGCAAACATAGTAGTTAAGTCAACTGTTCCGCCTGGAACAACTGAAAATTTTAATAAGAAATTTAAAAATATTCAAATTGTTTTTAATCCAGAATTTTTAACAGAAAGAAATGCAGTTGAAGATTTTAATAATCAAAACAGAATTATACTGGGGGGACCAAGACCTTTAACTACAAATTTAAAACAGATTTATTCTACGGTATTTCCAAATGCACATGTTATTAAAACAGGATCTACTCATGCAGAAATGATAAAATACTTTACTAATTGTTTTTTAGCTAATAAAGTGTCCTTTGCCAACGAAATGTATGAATTATGTAATGCTCTAGAATTGGATTATGACAAAATAGTTGAATATTCTGTTTTAGATAGTAGATTAGGGAATTCTCATTGGGCAGTACCGGGCCCTGATGGTGATTTTGGTTTTGGGGGACATTGTTTCCCTAAAGATTTATCTGCAATCATTAAATTGAGCGAGAAATTAAAAACAACCAATAATGTTTTAAAATCGACAATGAAAACAAACAATAATGTTAGAAAAAATAAAGATTGGGAAAAAATGAAAGGAAGAGCTATAATTTAAACATTTTAAAAGGAAGAGCTATAATTTAAACATTTTAAAATGAGTTATTTATTTACATCTGAATCAGTTAGTGAAGGACATCCAGACAAAATTGCTGATCAAATTAGCGATGCACTTATTGATAATTTTTTGGCTTTTGATCCAAATTCAAAAGTAGCTTGTGAAACACTTGTAACAACTGGTCAAGTAGTTTTGGCTGGTGAAGTCAAATCGAATATTTACTTAGATGTTCAATCTATTGCAAGGGATGTTATTAATAAAATTGGATATAATAAAAGTGAATATATGTTTGATGCCAATTCTTGTGGTATTTTTTCTGCTATTCATGAACAATCCTCTGACATTAATCAAGGTGTTGAAAGAAAGAATCTAGAAGATCAAGGTGCTGGAGATCAAGGAATGATGTTTGGATATGCCTGTAATGAAACAAAAAATTTTATGCCTTTATCTTTAGATTTATCACACAAAATTCTTTTAGAATTAGCAGAGCTTAGGAGAGAGAATGAAGAGATAACTTATTTAAGACCAGATTCAAAATCTCAAGTAACTCTTCAATATTCTGATAAAAATAAGCCTGAAAAAATAGTTGCTATAGTCATTTCTACTCAACATGATGATTTTGATTCTGAGGGCAAAATGCTTTCTAAAATAAAATCTGATATGATTTCAATTTTAATTCCAAGAATTTTAAAAAAATATCCTTCATTAAATAGTTTTTTTAATGATGAAATTGAATATTATATTAATCCTACAGGTAAATTTGTAATAGGTGGGCCGCATGGCGATTCAGGATTAACAGGAAGAAAAATAATTGTGGATACTTATGGCGGAAAAGGAGCTCATGGTGGGGGAGCCTTTTCAGGAAAAGATCCCAGTAAAGTAGATAGAAGTGCAGCATATGCTACTAGGCATATTGCAAAAAATTTAATTGCTGCTGGAGTTGCAGATGAATGTTTAGTACAGGTTAGTTATGCTATAGGAGTTTCAAAACCTATGGGGATTTATATTAATACATATGGTACATCTAAAGTTAGGTTTTCAGACGCAGAAATTTCAAAAATTGTTGAGAAAATTTTTGATATGAGACCTTATTTCATTGAACAAAGATTGAAATTAAGAAATCCAATTTATACTGAAACTGCTGCATATGGTCACATGGGAAGAAAGCCAGAAATAGTTTCAAAGACTTTTCATTCTCCTAACGGAGATTCAAAAACTATGAAAGTAGAACTTTTTACTTGGGAAAAATTAGATTATTTAGATCAAATAAAACAAGAATTCAAACTATAAAATTATGATTAAAGCAACAAATACTGTGAGGAAATCAAAATATATTCCTTTTAAAGTAAAAGATATTTCATTGGCAGAATGGGGAAGAAAAGAGATTAGTTTAGCAGAAGCTGAAATGCCAGGTTTAATGTCATTAAGAAAAGAATATGGTCAAACAAAACCATTAAAAGGAGCTAGGATTGCAGGTTGTCTCCATATGACTATCCAAACGGCAGTTCTAATAGAAACATTAGTTGAATTAGGAGCGGATGTCACATGGAGTTCTTGTAATATATTTTCTACACAGGATCATGCAGCTGCAGCGATTGCAGCAGCAGGAATTCCTGTTTATGCTTGGAAAGGTATGAATGAAGAAGAATTTGAATGGTGCATTGAACAAACACTTTTTTTTGGAGAAGAGAGTAAACCTTTAAATATGATTTTAGATGATGGAGGAGATTTAACAAATTTAGTGCTTGATCATTATCCAGAATTAGTAAAGGAAATAAAGGGTATTTCTGAAGAAACAACTACTGGAGTTCATAGATTATATGAAAGGGTAAAGAATGGAACCCTCCCATTACCTGCAATTAATGTTAACGACTCCGTTACTAAATCAAAATTTGATAATAAGTATGGTTGCAAAGAAAGTGCTGTTGATGCTGTTAGAAGAGCTACGGATGTAATGATGGCTGGGAAAAGAGTAATAGTTGTGGGTTATGGTGATGTTGGGAAGGGGTCTGTAGCTTCATTTAGCGGAGCTGGAGCAATAGTTACTGTTGTTGAAATTGATCCTATTTGTGCATTGCAAGCTTCAATGGATGGATATGAAGTTAAAAAAATGAAGACAGTAATTCAAAATACTGATATAATTGTTACTGCTACAGGGAATAAAGACATCTTGACTGAAGATCATTTTAGATTAATGAAGGATAAAACAATAGTCTGTAATATTGGTCATTTTGATAATGAAATAGATATGTCGTGGCTCAATGAGAACTATGGACATACTAAAAATGAAATTAAACCTCAAGTTGATTTATATAATATTGATGGAAAAGATATAATTATTCTTGCCGAGGGTAGATTGGTTAATTTAGGTTGTGCAACTGGGCATCCTAGTTTTGTAATGAGTAATTCTTTTACAAACCAAACTTTAGCCCAATTAGAATTGTGGTTAAATACAGATTCTTATGAAAATAAAGTTTATATGCTTCCAAAGCATCTAGATGAAAAAGTTGCCAAACTACATTTAAATAGGCTTGGTGTTGAATTAGAAGTTTTAAATAAAGAACAGGCTGACTACATTGGAGTTAAAGTAGAAGGTCCTTATAAACCAGGATATTATCGATACTAAAAAAAATGGCAGTTAAGTTTATTGTTTTTGATAGGGATGGCACCTTAATAAAGCACAAACCTTATTTGTTTGAACCTGAAGAAGTTGAACTTTTGCCGTATGTTTCAGAGGGATTAAAAAAATTAAAAGAATTTGGACATAAGCTTTTTTTACATACTAATCAGTCTGGTGTTTCAAGAGGGTATTTTAAAATAGAAGATGTAATAAAATGTAATAATAAAATGCTTGAACTTATTGGTTTGGGAAATGATTTATTTGAAAAAATTTGTATAGCAGATGATTTTCCTCCCAATAAAGATTCTTACAGAAAACCCTCTTCCAAATTTGGAATAGAGATTGCAAAAAATTATTCAATAGATAAAAGCAAACTTTATTATGTCGGTGATTCTCTATCTGACATGGAAACAGCAATTAATTTAAATTGTATTGGTTTAGGATTAAATACTGGAGAATTTGATTTAGTGAAAAAAATAAAAAAGTATAATCAAGATGAAATACAAGTTTTTAGAAATTTTAAACAATTAATTCAATTTTTAAACTAATAAAATAAAAGTTTTTAAGCAAAAATTTTTTTTATTATCTACTCAATTTAATTATATAAATGAAAGTTATTTAATGTTATTATATTCGTTAAACCCAAAATGTTTCCAATTATTTTTAAATCTTAAATTGCAATGAATTTTTTTGGGAAATTATTTTATATTCTTCCAAAATCAAAGAAAAATAAACTTATTTATTTATTTTTTCTTTTATTGATTGGAATGGCATTTGAAATGTTAGGTTTAGGGTTACTTATTCCTGCCTTAACATTGATGTTAAATGCAAATATTGAAGAAGATTACCCTTTTATTTCTCCATTTTTAGATTATTTAGGAAATCCTCAACAAGATCAATTAATAATTTGGGGAATGTTATTTTTAGTTTTAGTTTACTTTTTAAAAGGAATTTTTTTAATTTTTTTGGCTTGGGAGCAAAGTAAATTTACTTCAAATTTGCAATCAGAACTTACTGCAAAATTGTATGAAATTTATCTTAGACAATATTATGAATTTCACTTATTAAGAAACTCAGCTGAATTAATAAGAAATGTTCAAACTGAAATAATTTTATTTAATAGAGCTGCTCAAGCTTTAATTTTATTATCAACAGAATTATCTTTAATAATTGGTGTTATTGCAATGCTCTTGTTTATAGAACCCTATGGAACGTTAACTGTAATGTTAGTTTTAGTAATCTCAATCATTATTTTTAATGCTTTGACACAAGGGTATTTAATTAAATGGGCAGAAAAAAGACAAGTTTTAAGTAAAAAAATAAATCAAGTGCTTTTAGAAGGTCTTGGTGGCGTCAAGGATATTAAATTGCTTGGAAGAGAAGATAGTTTTATTTATAAGTATTCTTTAAATAATAATAGATGGGCTAAAATTAATTCATTGCAATTAACATTACTTCAGGTTCCAAGAATGTATTTAGAAATATTAGGAATTATAGGATTATCTATTTTGGTCATTGTTATGGTTTTGCAAGGCAGATCTATAGAAGCTCTTTTGCCCACTTTAGTAATATTTGCTGCAGGTGCTTTTAAAATGATACCTGGTTTTAATAGAATTATGGGGGCTATTCAAAATGTTAAATTAACTGTTCCTGTAGTAAATGTTTTGTATGATGAATTTAAACTCAAGTCAAAAGAAAAATTAAATCAAAAAACAAAAGATTTTAATTTTAATAATAATATTGTTTTAAATAATTTAAACTTTAAATATCAAGACACACATAAATATTCATTAGAAAATATAAATATAAATATCAATTTTGGTGAAACTATTGGTTTTATGGGGGAAAGTGGTTCTGGAAAAAGTACATTAATCGATTTAATTTTAGGCCTTATAAATCCAGAAAAAGGAGAAATCATAGTAGATGGTCAAAACATTAAAAAGAACATTAGAGGATGGCAAAATAATATTGGCTATGTTCCCCAATCAATATATTTATCTGATGACAGTTTAAAAAATAATATAGCTTTTGGAATAAGTGAAAATAAAATTGATGATAAAGCTGTATTAAGATCTTTAAAATCAGCACAATTAGATGACTTAATAAAATCAAGTGATGATGGGCTAAATACATTTGTTGGAGAGAGAGGCGTTAGACTTTCTGGTGGACAAAGACAGAGAATAGGAATTGCTAGAGCACTATATCACGATCCTAAAGTGTTGGTATTAGATGAAGCCACAAGTGCTTTAGATTCTGATACTGAAAAGGGTGTTATGGAATCTATTTCAGTTCTTAAAGGCAAAAAAACAATTTTAATTGTTGCTCACAGACTTACAACTTTGAAAAATTGTGATAAAATATTTAAACTTGAAAATGGAAAAATTATTGACAATTTATATTCAAATCAAATTACATAAAATAAATTTAGACTATTGAAATTACTAGTATTAGCCGGAGGATTTGGAACAAGATTAAAATCAGTTGTTAAAGAACTGCCTAAAGCCTTAGCCCCCATTAATGATATTCCTTTTCTTTATTATCAAATAAAAAATTGGAAAAAACAGGGTGTAAGAGATTTCGTTTTTCTATTATATTTTCAAGCTGATATGATTATTTCATTTTTGGAAAGTGAAAAATCAGGGATTTTAAAAAATTGTTCTTTAAAATGTATTATAGAGCCTAAACCATTGGGAACTGGTGGAGCAATAAAGTATTGTATAAATGAATTGAGTATTAAAGAAAATTTTTTAGTAGCAAATGCAGACACATGGTTAGGGTCAGGAGTAAAACAGTTGATTAAGAAAAAATCCCCCTCTATATTAATTGTTGAGGTCGAAGATTCTCAACGTTATGGTTCTGTAATTTTAAGAAACAACAAGATTATGTTATTTAAAGAAAAAACAAATTTCAAGTCTAAAGGGTTAATAAATGCAGGATTAGCTATTTTAAATCCCAATTTTTTTAATTTAAGTTCTGATGTTTTTTCTTTAGAAAATCAAATATTTCCCAATTTGGTAAAAAAAAACTTGTTAGTAGGATTAGAGTTGAAAACAACATTTATTGATATAGGAGTACCCGATGATTATTATCGATTTATAAAAATGTTTAAAAAATTGATTTAAGATGAGTAAAGATAAATACATAATTTCAAGAAATTCTACAATAAAAGATGCATTAAAGCAAATCGAATTTAATAAAGAAGGTTTTGTGCTTATTGAGAATTCAAAAAACCAAATATTAGCAGTTGCAACAGATGGAGATATTAGATCAGGATTATTGAAAGGAGTTACTTTGAATGATTTAATTGATAAAGTAGGAAATAAAAATTTTTTTTATGGTTCAAAAAACACTCCAAATGAAATATTACTAAAAAAATTAGACAGTAGTATTAAATTTATTCCAGTGCTGGATCATGATAAAAAATTAATTTCTATTCTCAGTAAAGATAGTTTCCCTTTAAAAAGAGAATCTAATACCTTTTACAGATCAAAATCACCTGTTAGAATAAGTTTTGGAGGAGGTGGATCTGATGTTTCAAAATATTTCAGTGAGTATGGGGGCGCAGTAATAAATTCAACAATTTCACTTTTTTCTCACGCAACTTTAAATTTAAATAGAGACAAAAAAATTAGAATTTTTTCATTGGATTTAAATGATTCTGTTGAGTATGATAGTTTAGCTAATCTAAAATTAGCTGAAAGCAAATCATTTTCTTTAATAAATTCGGTTATTTCTGCTGTTAATCCTTCTTTTGGTTTTGATTTGTATATTCGCTCAGACTTTCCAATGAATTCTGGACTTGGTGGTTCAGCTGTAGTTTCTTCTGCAATAATAGGGTGTTTTAATCAACTCAGAAATGATAAATGGAATTTATATGAAATTGCTGAAATAGCTTTTCAAGCGGAACGCATTCAATTACAAATTTCTGGCGGATGGCAAGATCAATATGCTACTGTTTTTGGTGGATTTAATTTTATGGAGTTTAATAAAAATCAAAATATTATTCATCCAATTAGAATGCCAAAAAACTCACTTTTAGAATTAGAACAAAGTCTAATCTTGTGTTACACAGGCGGAAACCATGATTCAGGAAATATTCATGAAGATCAAGCTGAACAAACTAAAACAATTAAAACAAAAGATAAAATCAAGAAAAATGTTGAATTAACATATAAAATGAGAGATTATTTATTAAAAGGAAAATTGCACAAACTTGGCGAATGTTTAAACGAGACTTGGAAAATAAAACGATCTCTTAGCTCAAAAATTAGTAATGAAAGGTTAGATGAAATATATTCAAAAGCAGTCGATAATGGAGTAGTTGGAGGAAAATTGTTAGGAGCTGGTGGAGGTGGATACTTTTTGTTTTACACAAACCCATTTGATAGACATAAAGTAATGAAATGGATTAAAAAAGAAAATTTAATATATACACCATTTATTTTTGAAACAAATGGCCTTCAATCATGGACAGTTAGAAATTAATTTAAAAAAAGAAAATTGAAATCAAATCTTATAAATATTTTAAAAGACTCAAATCAAACTTTTATAATCGCGGAAATAGGAAACAATCACAATGGTAGTATCGATTTAGCTAAAAAAATGGTTGATTTAGCAATTGATATGGGTGCAGATTGTGCAAAATTTCAAATGAGAAAACTAGACAAAGTTTATAGAAAAAGAAGTTTAGTTAAATCTGGTGAAGATTTAGGAACAGAATACGTGATTGATTTATTAAATAAATTTGAATTGTCAACTGAGGAACACAAAGAGCTTTCAAAATATTGTAAATTAAAAGGTATAATTTATATGTGCACACCTTGGGATTTGGAAAGTGTTAAAGTTTTAGAAACTTTTCAGGTACAGGCTTATAAAGTTGCCTCAGCTGATTTAATAAATCTTCCTTTAATTGATTCGTTAATAAAAACTAAAAAACCATTAATTTTATCAACTGGGATGAGCTCAAATGATGAGATTAAGTGCACAGTTGATTTTTTAAATAAAAGAAATGCCTTTTTCATATTACTTCATTGTAATAGTACTTATCCAGCCCCATTTCAAGATATAAACCTATTATGGATGAAGACTTTGAGATCTATTCATCCTTATGTTGGATATTCTGGACATGAAAGAGGAACAGCCGTGTCTCTTGCAGCAGTTGCTTTAGGAGCAACTGTAATTGAAAGACACCTAACTACTGATAGATTAATGGAAGGCCCTGATCATGCTGCAAGTTTAGAAATCAATGAATTTAAAACTTTAATAAAGGGAATCAGAGAAATTGAAAAATCTTTAGGAGAAAGTAAAATTGAAAGAAATTTTAGTCAAGGAGAATTAATTAATAGAGAAAATTTAGCTAAAAGTTTAGTAGCTTCAAAGGATTTAAAAAATGGAAAGACATTGAATTCATCCGATATTAAAACATTAAGTCCAGGCCAGGGATTGTCACCTCAAAAACTTGATTTATTATTAGGAAAGAAATTAACAAGAGACATGAATGAGGAAGATTTTTTCTTTCAATCAGACATTAACGAAAGCAAGGTAATGCCCCGAAATTATAAGTTTAAACATCCATGGGGAGTTCCTGTAAGATATCATGATTTTAAAGAATATTATTCAATGATTAAGCCTGATTTATTCGAATTTCATTTATCATATTCTGATATGGAAGTAGATCCAGATGATTATCTTTTTAGGGTAGAAGATTGTGATTTTGTAGTTCATGCTCCTGAACTTTTTTCTAATAGCCATTTAATGGATTTAGCATCTCCTGAAAATAACTATAGAAAAAAATCAATTTTAGAAACTCAAAGAGTTATTGATATAACTAATTCTTTAAAAAAATACTTTCCTAAAACTTTGAGACCTATGATTGTAGCTAATGTAGGAGGATTTACTATGGACAAGAATTTAGATAAAGAAATAATTAATGAATATTATCAGCGTTTTGCGCAAAGTTTAAATGAACTTAATTTAGATGGCGTTGAACTAATTCCTCAAACCATGGCTCCATTTCCTTGGCATTTTGGAGGTCAACGTTATCAAAATATTTTTGTTCATGTTGACGAAATTATTAAATGGTGTACAAAATTGAATTTAAGAATGTGTTTTGATGTTTCACATACACACTTGACTTGTACACATTTTAACTTAGATTTTTATGAATTTGTGAAAAAAATAGCTCCTTTCTCTGCTCATATTCACTATGGAGATGCTAAGGGAGTAAATGGTGAAGGTCTTCAAATTGGAGAAGGTAATATTGATTTTAATAAATTAGGAAAAATATTAAATAAAGGTTGTCCAAATGCATCATTTATCCCTGAAATTTGGCAAGGCCATAAAAATGGAGGGGAAGGTTTTTGGATAGCATTAGAGAAACTTGAAAACACTTTATAAATGAATATAAAAGAAGAAATAAAAGAATCTATTTTCGTTAAAGAAAATTTATTAAATGATAAAAAATTAATAAATCAAATAGAAGAATTAGCTAATTTATGTTTAGAGTCAATTAAAAATGGAGGAAAAATCATTTTTGCTGGAAATGGCGGCTCTTTTGCTGACTCTCAACACCTAACTGCAGAATTTGTATCTAGATTAAGATTTGACCGAAGCCCGCTTGCATCCGTTGCTTTAGGGACTAATAGTTCTACTATGAGTGCCATTGGAAATGATTATGGTTATGATAATGTTTTCAAAAGAGAGTTAATTGCATTAGGAAGCGAAAGAGATATATTTATTCCAATAACTACCAGCGGAAATAGTTTGAATATTATTTTGGCAATTGAAGAAGCAAAAAAAATTGGCATAAAAACTATAGTCTTAACTGGGAATGAAGGGGGAAAGGCGAAATCAATTTCTGAGTGTATTATAGTTCCCTCTTTAAGAACAGAAAGAGTTCAAGAATGTCATATATTAATAGGTCATATCGTTTGTGGACTAGTAGAAGAAAAAATTTTCAAAAATAGTTGATTATGAAAATTCCAGGCTTCATTACAGTAAGATCAAGCTCTTCACGATTACCATCAAAATGTTTTCTGCCTTTTGGTAAAGAGTGTAATGTAATAGAGCATATAATTAGAAGAGCACAACATTATAATATTGATCCAATTATTTGCACTAGTACAGACCCAAGTGATGATTTACTTGAAAAAACAGCTATTAAAGAAAGAGTAAAGTTTTTTAGAGGATCACTGAACAATAAATTACAAAGATGGGCTGATTGTGCTAAATACTTTAATTTGGATGCGTTTCATTCTGTTGATGCCGATGACCCTTTTTTTGATGGAAATGAGATGAAGAGGTCTTATGAGCTCTTATTGTCTGAAAAATTAGACGTAGTTAGTCCTACTAAAGAATCTTCAGCTGGGGATGCTAGTGTAGGATACTCACTTAAAACTAATGCAATAATTAGATCATTAAAAGGTTTAAATCCTGAAACTGATACTGAAATGATGTGGTTTTATTTAGAAAAAATAACTGATTTGAAGAAAAAAATATTGCCTTCTATTTCGAAAAGTAAATTAAAATTAAGATTGACTTTAGATTATAAAGAAGATTACTGGCTTTTAGAATCTTTAAGACGTCTTGTGGGGAATCTAGCAACAAGAAACGAAATCAATACTTTATTCTTAAATAATCCAGATTTACACAAGATAAATTGGTTTAGAAATAGTGAGTGGAAAAAAGCTCAAATTGATAAAAAAATATAAAATGGATTATAATAAAATTATTAAAAGTATAAAAAGTAAAAGCGGTAAGTTTAACGGAAATGAATTAGACAATGTTCTAAAGTACTTAGATAGTCAAAATAGTGATCACAAGTCAATAGATTGGCTACTTGAATTCGAAGAATCTTTTGCTCAAATAGTTGGTTCAAAATATGCAATTGCGGTTAATTCAGGGACATCTGGACTACATGCTGCTTTATTTGCAGCTGGCATCTCTGATGGAGATGAAGTAATTCAACCATCTCTTACAGTTATAATGGATGCTTATGCAACAATTCATTTGGGAGGAATTCCTGTTTTTGTAGATTCTAAAAAATCTAGTTGGAATATTGATCCAAGTTTAATAGAGTTAAAAATTACAAAAAAAACTAAGGCTATTTTGACTGTTTCATGGTTTGGTCTTCCTGTAGACATGGATCCTATTATGAAAATTGCAAAAAAACATAATTTAATTGTTATTGATGATTCAGCCGAAACATTTTATGGTTATTATAAAGGTAAATTTTCTGGATCCAATGCAGACATTGGAGTTTATAGTTTTGAAAATAAAAAGCATCTTACATCTGGATCTGAGGGTGGTATGATTGTAACAAACAATGAAAAGTTAGCAACTCTTGCAAGAAAATTTGCAGGAATTGGTTATAAACATATGACAGCATCAGCGGGCAGAACACATCTTGCTAAATCTACATTTCAAGATCCTAATTATTTTAGGTTCGATACCATTGGTTTAAATTATAGAATGAACTCTATTTCTGCCGCTGTTGGAATAGCACAGTTAGAAAGATCTAAATCATTAGTAAAAAGAAGAAAAGATAATGCAAAATTCTTTATTGATGCAATTAAAGATTGCTCATGGTTAATACCACAGAAATATGATAAAAAATTATACGAACATTCTTACTATACTTTTGCAGTTTTGTATAAAGGAGATTTAGTAAAAGGAATTTCTTGGAAAGAATTCTATAATCAATATAAAGCTGATGGAGGTGATGGGTTTTACGGAAATGTAGCAATACCGTACCTGGAGCCAGCACTGATTAACAAAAAATTTGGAAAGAAAATATTGGGGAAAGGTTTATGTCCAATATCTGAAGAATTGCAACAAAGCGTTATGGCGTTCAAAACTAATTATAGGGATGTTAATGAATGTGTTAAACAGGCTAAAATTTTAAAAACATTGATTGATAAAATTGGAAGAAAATGAAAAATTTAGGAATTGTACAAGGAAGATTAATTAAATCTCCACCTGGAAAATTACAATGGTTCCCTCAAGATGATTGGGAGAAAGAATTTTATATAGCCTCTGAATTAGGTATAGAAAATATAGAACTAATTGCTGAAAGAGTTCATAATGAAAAAAATCCAATATGGACAGATTCCGGCATTGATAAATTATTAAAAATTTCAAAAAAAACGTCTGTAAATATTCACACACTTTGCAATGATCATGTAGTTGACTTTAGTTTAGTAAGTAACCCAAAAGTTTTAGATCAAAATTTAAATTTAATAAAAAGAGGAGCTAAACTAAACTGTAATAAATATGTTTTACCATTATTTGAAATGTCTGAACTAAACATGAGGAATTATTCTGATTTTATTAGTCCAATTATAACTATTGCTAATGCTTGTGAAAAATATGGAATGGTCTTGTGTTTAGAGACTATTTTGAATGCTAAAGATTTAAAATTTATTTTAAATAAATTAAAAAACAAAAACATTAAAGTAGTTTTTGATACTGGAAATAGAATTGCTTTTGGGCATGACTTGTACAATGATATAGTTCTTTTGGGAAACAATATTGAACATGTTCACATTAAAGACAAGGATAAAACAAACGAAAATGTATTATTAAGTACTGGTTTAGTTGATTTTAATTTGGTTTTTAAAGCTTTAAAAAAAATTAAATATCAAAAATCATATACTTTTGAAACATACAGAGGAAATGATCCCATCAATACCGCAAAGTTTAATATGAATCTTGTAGATTTCTTTTATACTGAAAATTTTAATTCAAAATGAAGTACAAGAAAATTTTGTTTATTGGATTGGGAGGAGCTGGACAAAGACATTTGAGAGTTTTTCGTAGTTTATTTAAAACTAACTCAAAATATTATGCTTTTAGAAAGACAAAAAAAACTCCTTTTTTAAATTCTGATTTTACAGTAAACATTAATAAAGACTTAGAAAGTGAATATGGATTAAAAGTTTTTAATAATATTGATGAAGCTTTTGAAATTAAACCAGATTTAACTGTAATTTCAACCCCTACTGCGTTACATAAAGTTCCTATGTTTAAAGCAATAGATAACAATAGTGATATCTTTGTAGAGAAACCCTGGGCTGAAAACAGTAAAAAATTTGGTTTTTTTAAAAATGAGATCATTAAAAGAAACTTAAATTTTCATATTTCATTTCAAAGAAGATTTAATCCATTGATATTAAAAACTAAAGAATTATTAGAAAATTCTTCAATTGGCAAAATATTATTTGTCAATTTTAATATTTATTCAGACTTAAGACAATGGCATAAATATGAAGATTGGAAGTCTTTATATGCGGTTAACAAAAATCTTGGAGGAGGAGTTCTATTGACTGAAATTCACGAGATAGATTTTATTTATTGGTTTTTTGGCATTCCAAATAGTTTGTTTGCAATTGGAGGAAATTATTCACCATATAATTTAGATGTTGAAGATACTGTGAATCTAATTTTAAACTATGATTTATTTTCTGTTCAGTTAAATTTATGTTTTTTACATTCAGATACTCAGAGAAATTTTTGTATTACTGGGGAAAAAGGAAGTATATCATGGAACGACAATAATAATGAGCTTATTTATAAAGTTAACTCTGATAGTAAAAAAGTTTATAAAAATGATTTAACAAATGATGATATGTTTTTTATGCAAGCTAAAAGGTTTATTAATTCATGGGATAATAAACAGACAATAAATTCATTAAATTCTGCAGAATTTAGTTTGAAAATTGTAGAATCAGCAAAAAAATCAATGCGAAGAAATAAAATTGAAACAATTAAAAATGAATAAATTATTTTCTTTAAAAGGTAAAGTTATTGTTGTCACTGGAGCCGCCGGACTTTTGGGAAGACAACATGTCAAGGCAATTGCTATGGCTGGAGGCATTCCAATACTACTGGATATAAATTCTTTTTCTTTAGAATCAATAGTTAATAAAATTAACCTTGATTATAAAATTGAATCAAATGGATATAAGGTAGATATAACAAACGAAAAAGAAGTTAAAAAAAATTGTAAAGTTATTTTAAAAAAGTATAGAAAGATTGATGGTTTAATTAATAATGCAGCCAATAATCCTAAAATGGAAATTAGTAATAACAAGAATTTTTCCAGATTAGAAAATTTTTCAACCTCGAGTTGGGAAAATGATATATCTGTTGGTTTAAAGGGAGCATTTTTATGTTCTAAACATTACGGTAAAGCAATTTCTAATCAGGGAGGAAGCATAATTAATGTTTCCTCAGATTTGGGTGTAATTGCACCAGATCAAAGACTCTATAGAAAAAACGGATTGAAGGATGATTTACAGCCTGTCAAACCAGTAACGTACTCTGTTATAAAAAGTGGATTAATAGGTTTAACTAAATATTTATCTACATATTGGCTTAAAGAAAATGTTAGGTGTAATGCTATTTGTCCAGGAGGCATAGAAACTGAACAGGATCCCTCTTTTATTCAAGAGTTATGTAAAAGAATACCAATGGGAAGAATGGCTAAAAAATCCGAGTATCAGGGTGTGATTCTTTTTTTATTGAGTGAAGCTTCTAGCTATATGACAGGTTCAATAATTAACATAGACGGAGGAAGAACTTCATGGTAAATAATATGGAAATTCGATTTGAAGAACTTTTTGGAAAAAGAATAAATCTAATAAAACTTAATTCAAATTATATCAATGATATTCATGAATATTCAACAATTCCAATATTTTATAAATATTTAGAATATGATTGTTTTAAAAATATAGATGAAACAAAATTGTTTTTTAATAAAATATGTTCAAGATCAAATGAAATTGATTGTCATTATTGGATGATTTACTACGCAGAAAAAGATAAAGTTATAGGAACTATAGGACTTCACGATATAAATTGGAGAAAGGGTTCTGCTGAATTAACTTATGGTCTTTCTCCAAATTTTTGGGGAGTGGGTTTTTTTTCAGAAAGTTTAAATTTAGTTGTTAAATGGTTTTTTAATTTAAAAAATACCAATAGACTTTTTATAAAAACAGCTGCATCAAATATGGGTTCTATAAATTCAGTTTCTAAATATGGTTTTAAAAAAGAAGGTGTTTTAAGAGAATTTTATCTCGACAATAAAACAAATGAAAAGTGGGATGCAACTATCTTTTCACTTTTAAAATCTGATTTAATTAAATAAATGCAAAGAGAAATTGAGGGAATTTTTTTAACTGAACTAAACTTTTTAAAATTCATATTGAATATTTTTTTGTTAAAAAAAAAATATTGTGTTTTACATACTTACTCATATATATTTAATCATGGCAGCTATCTTAATAAAATAGTTGAGGATCTTCATAAAAAAAAATATATTGAAACAATCTATGATAAATCAAGTGAATTACCATATTTTGATACAGGTGATTGTAAGCGTTTGAGCGATGTTTTCGCTGTTTCAGAGAATTGGTTGAATATTAGTTTTAATATGAAACAAGATGGTTATTATGGAAATGCTTTTAGGCATATTGTTTCAAACAGATCATATAATTTATATGAGAGATGTATTGACCTTTATTATCTCTCAAAAAAAATTTCTGTTCCTCGTTTAGATTATTTATATAGATCCTTTTATTTTTTTAGATACGGGATTAGAATTAAAGTAAATTATTATGAATATTTTACTAAATATTTTTTAAATTTTTTTCTATTTTTAATTTCATGGTTACATTTCTTATTTTGGATTTGTTTAAGGATAAGAATTTTAGACAAATCTGAAAAATATAGATTTGCAGTAGATTATAATGGTGGACCAAGAGATATGAAATTTTGGGATTTTATCAATCCTAAAAAGGAAAAAACATTGGTAGTTGTAAGGGATAAATTTACTAAAGTTAATTTTGCACATTATATAAAAAATTATAAGGTAGTTTGTGATGATGACGGAACTTTTAGTATTTATTTAGGTATAAAATATTTTTTCACTTTTGTCAGGGACTCATTTATTCTTTTTATTGACAATTTAAATCTTCCACCAGATTATTATAGACAAATTTGCTTTTTGCCATATAAGAAAATAAAATACAAAGCTTTCTTTAATAAGTATAAATGTAAATTTTTTTGGGGAAGAGATGATTATAATTACCAACATATTATTCGAAGTCAAGAACTTAGAAAACATGGAGGTGTTTCCATGGGTTGTAATCATGGAATTGAATCTATAAATTCTTTAGCATTTCAGCTTCGTCAAATAGATTTTGACTATTACTATATGCATGGCACTTATCAGTATCATAACACTTATAAAAAATATTGGCCAAAAAAGATGATTGTTAAAGGCATTGGTTCATTATTTTCTAATCCAAAACAACATAAAAAAATAGATAAAAGTAATGGTAAAAATGTTGCTATAATTGTAGCCCCAAGCTTTCATCAAGACTCTATCTTTGAATGTATTATAAAACTGGCTGAAAATTTTCCTGGTTTAATTTTTTGGATTTCAACTAAAGCAAAGCACAGAACTCAAAGTGGAGATTTTAGTAAGAAATATCAAAAACTATTGAAAAGAAAAAAAAATATAAAAGAAAACGTTGATGACGTATATGATTTGATTTCTGACTGTAAGTATGTTTTTAGTGAGTCTTCAACATTATTAGCTGAAGCTGTTTTTTTTGATAAAGTTGCATTATGTTTTGATCCTGAGCCTGAAAAGTTCAAATACTTATATTATAGGAATTTTCCAGAACTTGTCTTCAATGATGTTGAAAGTATAATTTCAAGAATAGAGAAAACTTTAAATAAACAAAATGATTTTTATAATGATATAAATCTTAATTTGATGATTTGTAAAACAAAATCACACCCATGGAATATCATAAAAAAAGATATGGAAATAATTCAAAAAATATGAGAAAAATAAAAATTGCTTTTATTGGTGCTGGTAATATGACTACAGAACATATTAAATGTTTTTATGATGAAAAAAATGTTGAGCTTACAGGTATTTTTTCAAGAACAAGAATTAGGTCAGAATCTTTGTCCAAGTTATTTAATATTAAATATGTTTGTGATTCTGTCGAAGAATTATATAACAAAACTAAAGCTGATCTGGTCATAGTTTGTGTTCCTATTTTAATGAATAAAATTATTTGTTTTGAAGTTTTTAAATATCCATGGATGAGTTTAATAGAGAAACCAGTTGGGTATAATTATTCTGAAGCTAAAGAAATATTATTAGAACAAAAAAAACAAGAAGCTAATTCATTTGTAGCTTTAAATAGAAGACATTACAACTCAACTACAGTCGCTTATAATGATTTTGAAAATATTGATGGTGTAAGAATTGTTCAAATTCAGGATCAGGAAGATCTATTACTTGCGCAAAAAGCAAATCATCCTAAATTGGTATTAAAAAACTGGATGTATGCAAACTCAATCCATTTAATTGATTATTTATCTGTTTTTTGCAGAGGTGAAGTTATAAGTGTAGACAATACTATACCATGGAGTAATAAATTATTTTATGTTTTATCAAAAATTCAATATTCATCAGGTGATATTGGAATTTATCAATGTATATGGAATGGGCCTGGCCCTTGGTCTGTTTCAATATCTTCTCTAGAAAGAAGATACGAAATACGGCCATTAGAAAAAGGTTTTTTTCAAGAAAAAAATTCAAGAATTATTAATGAAATTGATGTTTCAGAATGGGATAAAAATTATAAGCCAGGTCTTAGAATGCAGGCTTATCAAGCTATTAAAGCTGTGAGAAAAAAACAGCACAATTTACCTTCTCTTGAGGAAGGATTAAAAACAATGAAACTAATTAAAAATATTTATGAAATATGATATTTTGATATGTGGAGCAGGTCAATTAGGATCAAGATACTTGCAAGGAATTTCAAAACTAAGATATAATTATAATGTTTATGTTTTTGATATTTCTGAAAAATCAATAGAAAGAGCAAAGGAAAGGTGGAATGATGTAAAAAAAAATAGGTTTTTTAAGAAAATTTTTTTTATTAAAAATTTTAATTTAATTCCAAAGAAAATTGATTTTGCTATTGTTTCTAGTCTTTCTTCTGTCAGACTAGATAATGTTATAAGTATAAATAAAAATACCAATGTAAATTATTGGATTTTAGAAAAAGTTCTAGCTCAAAATGAATCTCAAATAAAAAAAATGGAATCTTTAATCTATAAATCTAAAGGTTCATGGGTTAATAAACCAAGAAGAGAAATGAGTTGGTATAATATTATTAAGTCCAAAATAAACGTTACTAATAAAATTAAAATTGAAATTAAAGGAGGTAAATGGGGTTTACTTTCAAATGCTATTCATTTTATTGACTTAGCGTCGTGGATAACAACAAAAAAATTAACTAGAATTGATTCTTCAAATTTAGACTCTAATTGGTTTGAAAGTAAAAGAAAGGGTTTCTATGAAACTTACGGTTTCATTAGTTGCGAATTTGAAAATGGTTCAACTTTAAATATTGATTGTAAAAATGACGATTCTCCTTTATTTATTAATATTTATGAAAAAAACTATTCATGGAAAATCAGTGAAATTAATGGAAAAGCTTTAAGATCCGATGGATTACAAATTCAAGGAAAAATTGAAATGCAAAGTGAAATTACTCAAAAAATTATCACAAAAATAATTCAAACAGGAGACTGTTCACTACCAAAATTAGTAGAATCTGCTAATATGCATAGCACCTATTTAAATAATTTGCTTTCAAATAATAATTTATATGAAAACATTTTACCTATAACTTAAATTATTGTACTGTGAATAAAGATGTAATTATAATTGCAGAAGCTGGAGTAAATCACAATGGAGAACTAGAATTAGCTAAAAAATTAATTGAAGAAGCTGCTTTTTCTGGTGCTGATTATGTAAAATTTCAAACATTTAAAGCTCAAAATATTGTCAGCAAATCAGCAACTAAGGCAATATATCAATCAAAAAACATTGATGATCATGATGATTCACAGTTTAATATGTTAAAAAAACTTGAAATTCCTTTTGGTTGGCACAAAAAATTAATTGCGCATGCATCTTCTTTTGGAATAAAATTTTTATCGACGGGATTTGATGAAGAATCAATAGATTTTTTACATACTTTAGATTTAGATTTTTTTAAGATTCCATCTGGAGAAATTACTAATAAACCATATTTAAAACATATTACTTCAAAAGGTATTCCCATTGTAATATCAACCGGAATGGCTAACATGAAAGAGATAGAAGAAGCTCTAGAAATTTTTTTAATTAATGGATTTAAAAAACAAGATATTACAATTCTTCATTGTAACACTGAATACCCAACACCAATAGAAGATGTAAATTTAAAAGCTATGAATTTTATAAAGGAAAATTTCAATGTAAATGTTGGCTATTCAGACCATACTCTAGGTATTGAAGTATCAATTGCAGCAGTTGCTTTGGGAGCAACAATTATAGAAAAACATTTTACTTTAGATAAAAACATGGAGGGCCCAGATCATAAGGCTTCTTTAAATCCCGATGAGTTGAAAGAATTAGTTAAATCGATTAGAAATGTTCAGAAATCTATGTCTGGAAATGGCATCAAAGAACCAAGTAAATCTGAACAAAAAAATATTGAGACAGTTAGAAAGAGTTTACATTATAAAAAAAATTTTAATGAGGGACATATTCTCAGATTTGAAGATATTATAAGTTTAAGACCTGGTAATGGTATTAGTCCAATGAAAATAGATTCATATATTGGTAAAAAACTAAATCAAAATGTACTTAGTTATACATTAATCAATAAAAAACATTTTTAAAATGAAAGTTTGCGTAATTACAGGGACCAGAGCAGAATACGGTTTGCTATACTGGACTATGAAACTAATGGATGAAAATCCAAATATTCAATTATATGTTTGTTTGACAGGAATGCATCTCTCTCCCGAATTTGGATATACTTGTGATAAAGTTAAAGAAGATGGTTTTGTAATTGATCACAAAGTTGAAATGTTGTTATCTTCTGATTCTGCTGTAGGTATTTCTAAAAGCATTGGATTAGGCATCATTGGTTTTTCTGATTATTTTGAACAATTAAAACCTGACTGGATATTGGTTTTAGGTGATAGATTTGAAATTTTTTCTGCTGTTTCTGCTGCGATGATAGCCAAGATTCCAGTTTGTCATTGCCACGGAGGAGAGTCCACTGAAGGATTAATTGATGAGGCAATTCGACATTCAATAACCAAAATGTCACATTTACATTTTGCATCAACAGAAAGATATAGAAAAAGAATTATACAGCTAGGAGAACAACCTAACAAAGTATTTAATTCAGGAGCACTAGGAATTGAAAATATTAATCGAATCGAATTATTAAATCGTCAGGATTTTGAAAATAAAATTAATTTTAAGTTATCAAAATTAAATTTTTTAGTGACATTTCATCCAGTAACTCTTGAAAACTATTCTGCTGATGAGCAGTTTAATGAGCTACTTGACTCATTACGAAAAATTAAAAAAGCAAATATTATTTTTACAAAACCGAATGCTGATCACGACGGAAGAGGAATAATTAAGTTAATAGATTTATTTGTTAATGAAAACAAAAAAAGATCTATTTCGTTTATATCAATGGGCCAATTACTTTATTTATCAGCTATTAAACATTGTGATATTGTGATTGGAAATTCATCAAGTGGATTAATAGAAGCTCCAAGTTTTAAGAAACCCACTATTGATATTGGTGATAGGCAAAGAGGAAGAATTAAGTCTAAGAGTGTTTTAAACTGTGAACCTTTTGAAACTTCAATATCTAAATCAATTGAATTTGCTCTTTCTGAAAGTTTTCAAAAAAAAATTAAAGTTAATTGATAACCCATACGATAATGGCAACTCATCTGAAATTATAGTTAATAAAATTTTAGAAACCTCAAAAAAAAATATTTTAAAGAAGAAATTTTACAATACTTAAAATGAAAATTATATTTATTGGTTCAGTTTACTTTTCTAAAGTAATGCTAGAAAAATTAATTGATTTAAAGGCTAATGTTGTTGGAGTTATAACAAAGAAAAATTCAGATTTTAATAGTGATTTTGTAGATTTATCAACTATATCTAGGGTTTATAATATCCCTTTTTTGTACACCAAAAACATCAATAATCAAGAAACTATTTATTGGATAAAAAAGTTAAAATCTGACATTATTTTTTGTTTTGGTTGGTCAAGTCTATTGAAAAAAGATGTTCTTCAAATATGCCCAATGGGAGTATTAGGTTTTCATCCCGCTTTAATACCAGAAAACAGAGGAAGACATCCTTTAATTTGGTCTAAGATCTTAGGTTTAGAAAAATCTGGCACCACATTTTTTTTTATGGACAAGGGTGCTGATACTGGGGATATTTTAGATCAAAAAGAATTTAAAATATCTTTTCAAGATGATGCAGCTTCACTTTATGAAAAAATGATTGTAAATTCCGTGGATCAATTAAAATTTTTTTTACCAAAACTAATATCCAATAGCTATTCGAGAATAAAGCAAAATAAGTTGGGTAACACATGGAGAAAAAGAGATCAAATTGATGGATTAATTGATTTTAGGATGACTAGTGAATCAATTTGTAATCTTGTAAGAGGATTGTCAAAACCATATTTTGGAGCTCACTGTATTTATGGAGACAAAGAAATCAAAGTTTGGGAAGTCGAATTGTCAACCTGTGATTTAAATAATTTTGAGCCCGGAAAAGTTTTAGAGATTATTAATGATAATATAAAAGTAAAAACATCTGACAGTGCAATATTATTGACTAAACATAATTTTGAAACAATTCCATCTGTTGGAAAATATATAAAATAAAATGAAAAAAGTTATTATAATTTCATCACACCCCGATGATGAGATTTTAGGTGCTGGGGGAACATTATTAAAACATAAATCAAATGGAGATGATCTCGCTTGGTTAATTGTGACTTCTATGTTAAAAGATGAAAAGCAATCAAAAGACACTATAAATAAAAGAAAAGAAGAGATTAAAAAAGTTTCTAAAATGATAGGTTTTTCTAAGGTTTATGAACTAAATTATCCAACAACGGGTTTACAATCTCACTCTATGAATGAGATGATTCCTGAAATCTCAAGGATATTTTTAAATTTCAAACCAGAAATCATATATGTAATGAACCGCTCTGATGCACATTCTGATCATAGATATACTTTTGAATCAGTTTTAGCATGTACAAAATCATTTAGATATCCCTTTATAAAGAAAGTTTTAATGTATGAATGTATTTCAGAAACCGAATTTGCACCTCAATTACATGAAAGAGTTTTTATCCCAAATTATTTTGTTGATATAAGTCCTTTTTTTGCTAAAAAAATAGGAATCATGGAGGTTTATAAATCCGAACTTGGAGAGCACCCATTCCCCAGAAGTAAAAGAAATATTGAAGCGCTGGCCACTTTCAGAGGCGCAACAATTGGAGTGGAATATGCTGAATCTTTTCAAATTATTAAAATATTAGATAAATGATAAGCTATAAAGATCACTTAATTAAATCAGATAGTTCTATTAAAAATGCATTAAAAAAATTAAATTTTTTAGCTAAAGACGCAATACTTTTTGTAATAAATAATAATAATCAGTTGTTGGGTTCAATAACTGATGGAGATATTAGAAGAGGTTTTTTAAAAGGCAAAAAATTAGAGGGAAACATTGACGGTTTATATAGAAAAGATCCAAAGTTTATAAGAAAAGAAGATTTTGATTTACATAAGATTATAGCTCTGAGGGAATTAAATTATAAGATTTTCCCTGTTATAGATAATCAAAATGTTATAATAAATGTAGTAAACTTTAGAAAATTAAAATCATATCTTCCTATAGATACAGTTATAATGGCAGGAGGGAAAGGAATCAGATTAATGCCATTAACTACTAATATTCCAAAACCATTACTCAATGTTGGTGAAAAACCTATTATTCAACACAACATAGATAGGTTGCTTTCATTTGGAATTAATAATTTATGGATTTCAGTTAATTACCTAGGAGATTTGATAGAAAAACATGTTAATAATCATATTAATAAAAATATTAATGTAAATTTTATTAAAGAAGATAAACCAATGGGTACAATTGGTTCATTGTCCAATGTAAATAATTTTGTTCATGATTATATCCTGTTAACTAATTCTGATATCATAACTAATTTAGATTATGAGCAGTTTTTTTTAGATTTTATTGAAAAAGATGCTGATATTTCTGTTGCCACTGTACCTTATAATGTAAGTATACCCTATGGTGTTTTAGAGTCTACCAATGGACATATTATTAGTTTAAAAGAAAAACCAACATACACGTATTATTCAAATGCAGGAATTTATTTGATAAAAAAAGAAATCTTAAAATATTTACCTAAGAATTCTTTTTTTAATTCTACTGATTTAATAGAATTATTGATTAACAAAAAAAAGAAGGTTGTTTCTTACCCAATGTCATGTTACTGGGTAGATATTGGTCAGCATCAAGATTATGAAAAAGCTAAAAAAGAAATTAAAAATATAAGATTTTAATAATGAATTTTCTTATTACTATTTGTGCAAGGGGAGGGTCTAAGGGGCTTAAGGAAAAAAACATAAAAAAAATAAATAATATCCCTTTAATAAAATACACTATCGATATTGCTAAACTATTTTCATCTAAGTACAATTCAGTAATTGCTTTATCAACAGACAGTTTAAAAATAAAGGGATTGTGTGAAAGTTTTGGTTTAAATACAGAATATATAAGACCAACAAGATTAGGTGAAGATAACATTGGAAAATTAGATGTTATTTACGATGTTTTACAATATCAAGAAAAAAAACTCAAAAAAAACTTTGATCTTATTTTAGATTTAGATGTAACGTCTCCACTCAGAAATATTAATGATTTAGATATGGCATTATCTTTATTAAATAATGATAGTGATGCACTTAATATTTTTTCAGTGAATGAATCTCAAAGAAATCCATATTTTAATATGGTTGAAAAAAAATCAAATGGTTATTATGGGCTGGTTAAGGATGGAGCTTTTTTAACTAGACAGTCAACTCCAAAAGTTTATGACTTAAATGCTTCATTTTATTTTTTTAAAAGAAATTTTTTTAATGTAGGTCACAAAACTACAATTAGTAATAAATCTCTAATTTACACAATGCCTCATATTTGCTTTGATATTGATAATCAGGCAGATTTTGATTATATGGAATATTTACTTAAAAATAATAAGTTAAATTTTAAACTATGAATGTTTTAGTAGTTGGCCTAGGATCTATTGCGAGAAAGCATATAATTGCTATGAACCAGTTAGAAATTAAGTTTAAAATATATGCATTAAGATCTAAGTCTAATAAAAAAGAAGAAAAATTTATTAAAAATATATATGATCTAAAAGATCTGAAAATTAAACTTGATTTTGCAATAGTTTCCAATCCAACTGAACTTCATGAGCAAACGATAATAAAGCTTACAGATTTAAAAATTCCAATCTTTATAGAAAAGCCAGTAATGAGTAATTATAAAAATTCAAATGATATCTCAGATTTCTTAAAATATAATAAAATTCTAACTTATGTAGCTTGTAATTTAAGATTTCACCCCTCTATATTATTTTTAAAAAAATATATTGAAAAGTTCAAACCTTTAATTAATGAAATAAATATTTATTCAGGCTCATATCTGCCAAACTGGAGAAAAGATCAAAATTATAGGGATTCTTACAGTTCGTTTTCAAAAATGGGAGGAGGGGTTCATCTAGATCTAATTCATGAAATTGACTATTGCCAATGGATTTTTGGATTACCCTCAGATGTTTATTCTCTTAGGAGAAGTGTTTCGACTTTAGAAATTGATTCTATAGATTTTTCTAAATACAGTTTAATTTATGACAAATACACTATTAATATTATTTTAAACTACTATAGAAAAGATTCAAAGAGGGAAATTGAATTAGTCACTAAAGATGATACAGTCTTGATAGATTTAATTAAAAATAGTGTATATTCTTTTCAAAAAAATAAAATTTTATTTGAAAAACAATTTGATATTCAAGAAACATATAATCAACAAATGAAATATTTTATCGAGACTATACAGAAAAATAAAAAACCTATGAATAATTTTGACGAAGGAGTTAGTACCCTAAAAATTGCATTAAATGAGTAGATTAAAAGATAAAATAATTGTAGTTACAGGAGGAAATGGTCTTTTAGGAAGAGCATTAATAAAAAATATTTCAAAGGAAGAAGGGATAGCAATAAATTTAGATATTAATTCTGATCATAATATTGATAAAAGAAGTTTAAAATGTGATATTACATCAAGAAAATCAATTCAAAGTTCCATAAAAATAATTTTAAAAAAATATAAAAAAATTGATGGTTGGGTTAATAATGCTTATCCAAGAACAAAAGATTGGAATAATAAATTTGACAGAATAAAATCTGAATCATGGAAAAAAAATATTGATATTCAATTAAATAGTGTTTTCGATTGTTGTCAGTTAGTACTCAAAGTTATGATTAAACAAAAAAAAGGGAGTATAGTAAATATATCTTCAATTTATGGTTTATTAGGTCCAAACTTTAATGTATATAAAGGAACAAAAATGACTATGCCAGCTGCATATTCCGCTATTAAAGGTGGAATTAATAATTTCACTCGTTACTTATCTTCCTATTATGGATCTGAAGGAATTAGAGTTAATTGTGTTTCGCCAGGTGGAATATTCAATAATCAAAATAAAACTTTTGTTAAAAATTACACAAAAAATGTGCCTTTACAAAAAATGGCTTTACCTAATGATATAGCACCTAGTGTAAGTTTTTTACTTAGTGATGAATCGAATTATATCACAGGTCATAATTTAATAATTGATGGGGGGTGGTCTATAGTTTAAAAAAATGAGAAAATTAAAAACTTCTATTTCAGAACATAATCTATTTAATTATATTTTTATTCAATTAAGAAATTTTTTTCCTGATAACAACAATATTAATAAAAAGAATTTAGAATATTGCTTAAAAATAGCTTTAGAAAGGATAGAGTTAAGTTTTTCAATTATTAAAAATAAATACTATTTTAAAAACAATTTTTCTTTTTTCAATCACTTAAATGGAGACCATTATTCAGCTTTATTATACTTTATCTCAAATAATGCATTTAAAATTAATGATGAAGTTTTAGCTACAAAAACTTTTTTATTAAACAAGCATATGTTTAGTATTGATGTTTTTTATAGTATTGAAATGCCTAATCATTTTATATTTGTTCATCCATTAGGCACTATATTGGGTAATGCTAAATATGACGATTTTTTAGTTGTATATCAAAACGTAACAGTAGGTTCAACAACTGAGGGATTATATCCAAAATTTTCAAAAAAAACCATTCTTTACTCAAATTCATCAATATTAGGAAAATGTAAAATTGGAGAAAATTTTGTTTTAGCTTCCAATTCTTTTATAGTGAATAAAAATATTGGTGATAATAAAATTGTTAAAGGCACGTATCCAAAAAACAATATTTCTGAAAATAACAATTCAATTATTAAACACTATTTTGATTTATAAACCTTAATGAAGACAATCGCTTTTTTAATCTTTTCTCCTTTTTCTCAAAGAGATTTTAACCGTTTTGGAATTGAGATTTTAAAAAAAAAATTTAATGTCTATGTTTTAGACATGAGTAAATTATTTGGGATGGATTTAAATAATAAATGTTTAATACACAAATTTGATGGATATTTGTCAATTAACTCGATTAAAGAATTTAAAAAGAATAGTACAAAATTAAATTTTGATTTTGCAGTTGATTTTTTAGACATTAGTCCAATATCTTACGAATTAAGAAATTTTTTAAAAAAAAAAAAAGTCTCTATAACAAAAGTTCAAAATGGATTACAACCGAAATATGTTCCAAGTAATGTCTTAAAAGATAAGGTTTATAAAAATATTTTTAGCTTAAGTAGCTGGCAAAAAATTGTTTTTACTTTGCATAAACTTTTAAATCCAAAATCTTATTTTTTTTCTGACGAGATTTTAGTTGGTGGATTATCTGGTTTAAATTTAATTGCTGCCAAGTTTTCTAAAACTATTATTCCTTGTCATTCATTCGATTATGATATTTATCTGAACTTAAAAAAAAATAAAAAGATTATAAAAGACAAATATTTAGTTTTTGTAGATCAAAATTTAGCATTTCATCCTGATTTAGATTTTCTAAAACTTAAAAAGATTGTTGACCCTTATAATTATTACAATTCTATGGAGAGTTTTTTTAAAAAAGCAGAATCCTTTTATAATTTAAAACTAATTGTAGCTTCACATCCTCGTTCCAATTATCACTTACACAAGGAAATTTTTAAAAATAGAACAATTATAAAGGGGAAAACAGCAGATTTAATAAAAGACTGCGAACATGTTTTTATGCATGCAAGCAATGCGTTGTCTTATGCAGTTTTGTATAGAAAACCAATTTCTTTTATTTCAACAAATGAGATAAATAATTCTTTTTTTAAAAATACGATTGATGTTTTTTCAAAATTTTTTTCAAAAAAATATTTAAATATCGACAATTACACTGAGAATGATTTTTTGGAATTAGTTGATAAAACAATCAATGATAGTGTTTATCAAAAATATGAAAGAGAGTTTTTGATACACCCTGAGTCCTCAAAAGATCTTTTTTGGGAAATTTATTCAGAATATATTTTAAATAAAAAAATAAATCATAAAAAATGAAAAAAAACACAACTATTGGTTCTTGGATTACACTTAATCATACTTCAATTGTAGAAATAATTGCAGAAGCTGGTTTTGATTGGCTTTGTGTTGATTTAGAACATTCAGTTACTGACTACAAAGAAGCTCAACAACTAATATCAAGTATACAAAGCAAAGGAATAATAGCTTATGTTAGAGTTGGAGAAAATAACCCCCTAATTATTAAAAGAATTCTTGATGCAGGAGCTGATGGAATAATTATTCCAAATATTAATTCTAAAAATGAAGCTTTAAAAGCTGTAGAATCTATTTATTATCCACCTATTGGCAAAAGAGGTGTTGGATTAGCTAGAGCTCAAAAATATGGTTTTGATTTCAATAAATATAGAGACGGCAAAGCAAAAAATATAAAAATTATTGTTCAAATAGAGCATATTAATGCAATTAATGAATTAGAATCTATATTAGAAATAGATGAGATAGACGGAACATTTATCGGTCCTTATGATTTGTCAGGATCAATGGGCAAACCAGGTCAATATGATGATATAGATGTCAAAGAAGTGCTTTCTAAATATGAAACAATTGTTAAAAATTATGATAAACTTATAGGCTATCATGTTATCGAGCCAGATCATACAAAAGTGATTGACAAAATAAATAAAGGGTATAATTTTATAGCTTTTAGTTTAGATACTATATTTTTAGGATCAGCAGTCAGAAATGAAATGAAATCTTTAAAAAATAATCTCTAAACTTTAGAAATGAAAATATTAGGAATAATTCCTGCAAGAATGGCATCATCTAGATTTCCTGGAAAACCTATGAAAGATATATTAGGAATGCCTATGATTGGTCATTGCTATAAAAGAGCACAAATGTCTTCTGTTTTAAATGATGTTTATGTTGCTACTTGTGATTTAGAAATTTTTGAATATATAAAAAGTATTGGAGGAAAGGTTGTAATGACATCTAGTTCGCATGAAAGAGCTTCTGATCGAATTGCAGAAGCATTATTAATAATTGAAAAAATTAATAAAATAAAATCTGAAATCGTAGTTTTATTACAAGGAGATGAACCAATGACAAGACCCTCAATGATTGAAGCTGCAGTTCATCCTTTAATACATTCTGAAAATATTAAAATATCTAATTTATATACTAAAATAAAAACCATAAATGAATTTGAGAATCGAAATGAAGTTAAGGTAGTTGTAGATAAAAATAATTTTGCAATGTATTTTTCAAGAGAGCCTATTCCATCTAGGAGAATGAATTTTTTAAACGTTCCAATGTACAAGCAAGTTTGTGTTATTCCTTTTAAAAGAGATTTTTTAATTGAATATAATAAAATGGAACAAACTCCTTTGGAGATTATTGAATCAGTTGATATGATGAGAGTTTTAGAAAATGGGATTAAAATTAAAATGGTTTATATTTCAGATGAGAATTATTCTGTTGATACTGCAAATGATTTAAAAAACGTTATAAGAATTATGAAAAATGATAGTATAATAAAAGATTATATTTAAAATGAGAATTCTTTTAACAACAACTTCCTTTATTGATACACCAGGGATGCACCAAAAGAAATTGCATGACTCTAAATTTAAAATAGATGAATTAAGGGGTCCTCTCAAAGAGGAAGTTTTATTGCCGATAATTTCTAATTACGATGGTATAATTTGTGGAGATGATGATATTACTTATAAAGTAATAAGTAGTGGATCTAAAGGTAAACTTAAAGTTATTTCTAAATATGGTATTGGCCTTGATAAAGTTGATTTAAATGCAGCTAAAAAATTTAGAATTCCAGTTTTTAATACCCCAGGTGTTAACCATATAACTGTATCTGAACATATAATCGCATTAATTTTTACTTTTTATAAAAATATTCACTTAGAATATCAAATTACTATAAATGGAAAATGGAAAAGATTAATAGGAAATGAAGTTTTTGACAAAAAAATTGGGATACTTGGTCTGGGTAGAATAGGCAAAGAACTATATAAGAGAGTTATAGCTTTGGGAATGAAAGTTATAGTATATGACTCTAATATAGATTCAAAATTTGTTTCTAAAAACAATATACAAGCTGTTGAATCAATTGAAAGACTTGTAGAAGATATAGATATTTTAGCTTTAACTCTCCCTTTAACGGAAATATCTAAAGGAATTATTAACAAAGAGCTAATAGAAAAAACAAACAAAAAAATAATAATAGTTAATACATCAAGAGCTTTAATTGTAGATCAAAAGTCTTTAATTTATTTACTTAAAGAAAAAAAAAATAAAAGCATATTTAACTGATGTTTTAGAGGAAGAACCTATGACTGAAAATCATCCATTACTTGATTTTGATAATGTTATAATTACTCCTCATATTGGCTCAAGGACTTTTGAGAGTGTTCAAAGGCAAGGCTCAATGGCTGTGGAAAACTTATTTAAAATTTTAAACAAATGAAAAAAATAATAGTATTTGGAGGCTCAGGATTTTTGGGAAGTCATGTTGCAGATGAATTGACGAAAAAAGGGCATGATGTTACAATTTTTGATAAAGTAAAATCTAAACATCTTAAATCTAACCAAAAAATGGTATTAGGAGATATTTTAAATCAAAAAATTGTAAAAAAAGTAATTAAAGGAGCAGATTATGTTTATCATTTTGCTGCCATCGCAGATATACTAGAAGCTAAAAAAAATCCTGTAGATACAGCAAAATTTAATATAATGGCAACAATGTACTTACTTGACGCATGTAATGAGTTTAAAGTCAAAAGGTTTATATATTCAAGTTCGGTATATGTTTACAGTGAACATGGATCATTTTATAGAAGTTCAAAACAATCTTGTGAATTATTCATTGAAAATTATCAAAAAGAATATAATTTAAACTTTACAATTTTAAGATATGGATCTTTGTATGGTCCTAGAGCAAATCATTTTAATTTTATTAAAAAAACAATTGAACAGGCATTAATTGAGAATAGAATTCAGAGAAAGGGTGATGGTAATGAAGTAAGAGATTATATAAATGTTTTGGATGCTGCAATTGCTAGTGTAGATGTTTTAGAAGAAGAATATTTAAACAAATACGTTATGATTACAGGACCTCAAACAATGAAAGTAAAAGAAATATTAGAGATGATTAAAGAAATACTTAATGATGAAATTGAAATAGAATATTTAAGTGATCTTGTTGAAGGGCACTACCAAATAACCCCATATTCTTTTAAACCTAAAGTAGCTTTGAAATTAATTCCTAAAAATTATCATGATTTAGGACAAGGAATTTTGGATTTAATTTATGATGTATATGCAGAGTTAATTAAAAAAGGAGAAAAAATAAAGTATAATAAACTTGATAGCAAATGAGTAAGTATATTTATCTTTCCTATTTCTTAGATGATAAAACTCCCATTTATGGTGGTGATAGAGGAATTAGTATAACTGAAAATAGTTCAATTAAAATGGGCGATACAGCAAATACTAAACTATTATCATTTCATAACCATTCAGGAACTCATATTGACTTTCCAAACCATTTCATCGATAATGGGAAAAAATCAGATGATTATGAAGCAGGGTTTTGGATATTTGAAGATCCACATTTAATTAATATTAATGTATCAGAAAACGAGTTAATTAATATTAGTAAAAAAACATTGAATACTATTCCCATAAATACTGACTTTTTGATTTTTAACACTGGATTCCATATTTACAGAAATGATGAAAAGTTTTGGAAATATAACCCCGGTTTTGCTCCTGAAATGGCAAAAAAACTAAAAGACCATTGTCCAAATCTTAAAATTATTGCTATGGATACAATTTCTTTGACTTCATTTCAAAACAGAGAAATAGGAAGAGTTTCTCATAAAAATTTTCTTGGCAAAAGCGACTTATTAATTGTTGAAGACATTGATGTGAGATTTTTAAAAACCCAGCCAAAAAAAGTAATGTGTTTTCCATTATTAGTAAAGAGCGTAGATGGCTGTCCGGTAACAATCATAGCTCAAGTTTAAAATGAATTATAAAGCATTAATATATGATTTTGATGGAGTAATATGTGATTCTGTTGATGTAAAAACAGAAGCATTTGCCCAGATATATAAAAAATATGGGCCAGATGTTGTCAAAAATGTAAAAGAATATCATATTAAAAATGGTGGTATATCAAGATTTAAAAAATTTAAATATTTTCATCTTAATTACTTAGGGCTTAAATTATCAAATAATCAATTAATCTCTCTAGGAAATACTTTTTCAAATTTAGTAAAGAAAAAAGTTATTGAATCACCATTTATTAATGGAGTACAAGACTTTATATCAATTAATTCTAGAACTTTTTTACAATTTATTTGCACAGGAACACCAGAAAATGAAATTTTAGAAATTGCAAAAAAAAAAAATATATCTACTTACTTTAATGAAATTTATGGATCTCCAAAAAGTAAGGAGGAAATCATTAGCTTAATAAAAAAAAAATACAATTTAAGTTCTGATGAAATAGTATTTTTTGGAGATGCAATGACGGATTATAATTCCTCCAAGAAATGTAATGTTTCATTTATCGGAGTTGAAAATAATTTAAACTCTTTTCCAAAAAATACTTTTTTAATAAATGATTTTCTGGATGATTCACTTAAAAAAATTTTAAAAATTAACTAATGAATAAAAAAGAATTAGTATGGACTTTGCCAAAATCTTTTTTAAGGTTTTGTTACGGGTCTGTAATTATTATTTCTTTTCTAATATTTTTTACAAATTTTATTGGTATTACATCAAATCCCTTCTATTCTAACACATCAGTATTTCTTTTTTTTATTTCAACAATTTTAGTATACAAGATTGCTCTTCTTAATACAGCCTTAACTTTCTGCCTTAGTTTTTCTTTGTTAACTGCTTTTTCACAAAGAATAATTATTACTTACTTTTTTCCGGAATCTATGGATTTTCAATTGGATTCAAGTACTGGAATTAACAGATTAGTTTTTACTAAAATGGAAGTAGAGTATGGATTATTTTTTTATACTCTATGCACTGGGAGTGCTTTATTAGGATTTTTAATTGGTGGAAGTAAAAGTATAAAAATACCTAACACTGAAAATGTAAAAAATGTTTTTGATTTTGAATACATAAATTTTTTTGTATTTAAGTTTAAAACTATATACTTTATCAAATGTGTTATTTGGTTTTATATTATCACAGTATTAGTTAAAATCGGAATAATATTAAATTCGGGCATTGGCTTAACCGGAGCCACTCATAACTCTGATCAATCTTTACTGCATTTTATTTCAACTAGATCAGTAGTAATTAAAAATTTTGCCTTTTTTGGGATTATTTTATTGTGGCAGTACGAGAAAAAAAATAAATTAACTAAATTGTTTTTTAGCTTGTATTTTATTGAAAGTTTAGTGGCTGCCTCCAGAGCGTTTTTACTTTCTTTAGCTCAAACCTTCACTATAATTTATTATATACTAAGAAAAAAAATAAAATTAAAATACATAATAATTTCAATTGCCATTATTGTTGGTTTTGGAGCAATATATTATGTACTAGTATCCTTATTAAGAAATTATTTGCTAACGGGTGAAGTATATTTTAGTTCAGTAAATGCTTTTTTATCAATTTCTAGAGGTTTATCTCAGTTTGATTCTTTGTTACTTTGGATTGAAATGCCAAGTCAACTTTATGAAAAAAGTGTTGGTTTTTTTCCAGATTTAATATTATTTATTAATTCTTTTGTAATTGGGGATATTATACCCGATCCAGATAGAGTTAATTTAGGTAAATTGATGGTTCAATATGGTAGACAAAGTGATTTTGATATTTTTTCATTAGCAGGCCATTCAGAAAATCCTGGAGCATTTGGTACAACTTATATGTATTTGGGTTTATATGGAGGGATGATCTATTGGTTTCTTCATGGGTTTGTATTAACTGTTTTTATGAATTCAAAAATTCATACATTTTGGAAATTTGCGATTATTAGTAGTTTTGCTTTTGGCCCAAATTACGTTGTTTATACTTCGTTTATATCTTTAATACAGCCCCTTCTAGTAATTGGTTTAGGTGTTATTGCGTTTGATTTTATTAAATCAATTTTTGGATATAAACAGTCTTTAAATATCAAATAAATCATTCATTAATAGATTCTTCATTTGTTTTTTATGAAAAATAAAATTTTATTTCTAAATATTTCAAATAATCTATGGACTTTTAGAGTTGATTCTAATCAGATTAATAGATATTTGAGTGATTATATTGATATAAATTCAAAAAAAATAAAATCTAAATATATTTCATTTATAAATACTTTGTCTAATCATAAAATTTATGGAAAAAACATTTCAGAACATTTTCATTTAAAATCAGGTTATAATATCTGGTGGATGTCCAAAATTGCAGAGAAAAGTTCATATAAATCACCACAAATCTCTGATTGTATAAAGTTGATTGCATTGGAAGAAATTATTCTTCATAACAAATGCAACAAAATTATTTTGACTGTTGATAATCACAAGTTAATAAAGTCAATAAGAAAATTGTCAAAAAACCTTGGAATTAAGATTGTAATTAATAATTATAAATTTAAATATTATTTAGAATCAATAAGAAGAAATATTTTTCACTTCTATTTTTTTTTAAATTTAGTAAAGGGAATAGTCTATTTATTTTTAAATTTTATTTCAGTATGGTTTAGAACAAAACCTTCTAGTAATTGGTTTAAAGGAGATAAATCAATTATGATTTTTTCTTATTTCATACATTTAGATTTAAATAAAAGTAAAAAAGGAATTTTTTATTCAAGACAATGGGAACTATTACCTAAATTAATTAACTCTATCAATGTTAAATGTAACTGGGTTCATCATTTTTTAACTAGTGAAGTAGCTAGAAGTCCTAAGCAAGCAATTAATCTTTTGGAAAAATTTAATTTATCCTCAAATAATCGCCACACCTTATTAAATTCATATTTAGATTTTGTTATTATAAGAAAAATATTTGTGAATTATTTATACATAATTAAAAAAACAATTGAAATTAGTTCCATAAGAAATCATTTCAAATTTGATAAATCTTCAATTGATTTTTGGCCTTTATTAATGGAAGATTGGTATTCTTCTTTTGTTGGAGCAACATGTATACAAAATTTAATATTTATTTTTCAGATGGATAAAATTTTCAAAGAAATGCCATACCAAAAATTGGGTTTGTATTTAAATGAAAACCAGGGATGGGAACGTGCCATGTTACAATCTTGGCGAAAACACAAACATGGAAAGATAATTGGAGTTCAACATTCTTCCTTGAGATATTGGGATTTAAGATATTTTGACCACAAAGATATTTTAAATTCTAATGGAAAGTTTTCACAACCAAAGCCAGATTACATTGCAGTTAATGGTCCAATTCCTTTAAAAATTTACTTAGATGCTAAATATGATAAGAAATCTTTTATCAAAGTTGAAGCTGTTAGGTACTTATTTCACTTAAATAATTCATCTAAAAAAAATAAATCATTAATTAAAAATAAATGTAAAAAAATTTTGATACTAGGAAATATTTTAAAAGATTCAACAATAGCGTTATTATCTTTATTAAGTAAAATTGATTTTAAGGATTCAATAAAATTTGTAATAAAGGCTCACCCGGGCGCGCTTATTAATGAAAAAAAATTTCCTAAATTAAATTTGGAAGCAAATAACACTCCTCTTGTTGATCTCTTGGATGAATTTGATAACTGTATAGCAGTCGGAGACACAACGGCTGCATTAGACGCTTATTTATCAGGTCTTAATCTAATTGTATTTTTAGTCAATGGGGAATTAAATTTAAGTCCTTTAAAAGGATTTGCTAGTGTTCATTTTGTGAGGAATTCTAATCAATTAAAAAAAGTATTGGACTTTAATAAAAACAAAAGCAAACAATTAAATGTAATACAATCATATTATTGGTTAGATAAATCTTTACCTAAATGGAAAAATTTATTAAATGATTTTTATTAGGTTTTAATATGGAAAGTGAGTTTAAGAATTATTTGTTAACATTCAAACTACCCAAACTAGTATTCACCAATTTATATTTTTTTTGGAAAGCATTTTATAGAAAAATTAGAAATTTATTTTTTTCACAAAATAATTATTCAAAATTTAAATTAATAAATAGACATAGAAAAAAAATTTTAAAAAAATCTTATCCTATTTGTCAAATAAAATCACAAAATTTTAAAAAATCTTATAAGCTAAAACTAGTAACAGGGTTTATAAATATTAAATCAAATTCAGATTGGCATAAAAAATATGATGATATTGAGTTGAGAGTTTCACTAGATAGATGGAATTGGTTAATTGTAGGCCAAAACAACCATTTATTTCCATTTGATTTCAATGATGGAGTTTTTTTGATTCGTTCCTGGGCCTCTCAATTTATCAATGATAAAGATTTAGCTAAAAATGAACCATATTGTGTTGGAGAAAGAATATCCAATGCTATATTATTTTTTAAATTAAATAATTATAAAATTCCTGATGATATATTAACTGTCTTAAAAAAATTAACTTTTCAACTAACTCAAAATTTAGAATATTTCAAGGATGGTTTAACAGGTAATCATGCATTTAATAACTCAAGAGCACTTTATTTAGTTTCTGATTATTTAATTGATGATGATATAAGAAGTTTAGCTTTAGAAATAGCCAAAGAAAGATTAGAAAAACTAATTACAGCTGATGGTTTTTTAAGAGAAGGAAGCAGTCATTATCAATTTATTTTCACTAGATGGGTTTTAGAAATGATTTGGAGTGCTGAATCAAGAAAGGATAAAGAAGCAATAAATGTTCTAAAGCCTTATTGTGAAAAATTACTAAAAAATTGCTGGGTTTTTCTTGTTAAAGATCAAAATAACAAATGGAGTTTTCCTCTATATGGAGATGTATCACCTGATTGTACGCCAGAATGGCTAATGTCACTAACTTGGTCTAAGATTGCTTGCAATATTTATAGGCCTGAAAGGGTTCCAATAGCTCCAAAAAATGTAGGGTGGGCAAATTTGTTTGGTATTATAGATCAAACAAAACAACATTATAATAAATTAAAAATTAATTTTTCTTCTAATTGTGGTTGGCACAGGTTAGATTTTTATGATTGGACTTTTTTTACATATACTCCAAAAAAAGCGAATTACATAAAAGCAACTCATGCTCATTTAGATTTATGTAGTTTCTCTTTATTTTATAAAGGAAAACCAATCATTATTGATATTGGAAGATTTGATTATACTAATTCATCTATTAGTAAATATGGCAAATCTGTTAGATCTCATAATAGTTTAGAAATAAATAATTTAGGACCTGAAACTGATTTATATTCGTGGATGAATCCCTCATATTCAAAAATCAAATCAAAATTAAATGTAAATGAAATTGAAAATAAAACTATTATAACAATCAATCATAATGGGTTTGAAAGAATTATAAATAAAAAAATTAATCATAAAAGAATAATTTCATTATCTCAAAAAGAGGTGAAAATTAAGGATGTAATTCTAGGAAAAGGTAAAGTTAAGGTTAATAATTTTTTTAATTTTGGACCTGATTTAAATTTATTAAAAAAAGATTCAAAAATTATCAAATTTTCTAATAATATTGATTTTGAAATTAATGCTGAATCAAAAAAAATATCACGATCTAATCAAAATTTTTCGGGCTGGATGTTTCCCTCATATGGAACTAAAGTTCCAATTTTCTCTTTAGAACTAAGAACCTTAAAAACATTGCCTTTAACATTATCTAATAAGATCATTATTAATAAATAATTTATGTGTGGAATAGCTGGTTTAATACAATTTAATGGAAAAGAGATATCTAATCGAGATTTAAAACAAATGACTGATGCTATGATTCAAAGAGGACCAGATGATGAAGGTTTTTATGTTGATGGTAAATTTGGAATTGCCATGAGAAGATTATCAATTATAGATGTTAAAGGGGGACATCAACCTATCTCTAATGAGGCTGGAAATCTTCATCTAGTGATGAACGGTGAAGTTTATAATTTTATTGAACTGAGAAATCAACTTAAAAGTAGGGGACATGTTTTTAAGACGGGTTCAGATGCGGAAGTTTTAATTCATCTCTACGAAGAAAAAGGGACAAAAGCAATAAATGATTTAAATGGAATGTTTGCATTTGCACTTTATGATAGCATTAAAAAAACAATTTGGGTTGGAAGAGATAGATTAGGAATAAAACCATTTTTTTACGTTTTAAATGAAAATTATTTTGTTTTTTCATCGGATATTAAATCCATCAGAAAATTTCATAAATCTAAAATTGAACATAATTCTGTTATTAAGTATTTTTCCTTAGCATATTCTCCATCAAACGAAACGGTATGGAAGGATATAAATAAACTTGAACCAGCAAATTATGCAACAATTGATCAATTAGGTAAAATAAAAATTCAAAAATATTGGACATTAAATAATTTTGAATCTTGGAAAGGAAATTTGAATCAAGCAAAAGCAAACTTAATGGAAATTTTTAATGATTCTGTTAAACTTCAATTACGAACAGATGTGCCTCTAGGAGTTTTTTTAAGTGGCGGATTAGACAGTTCTGCTATTGTTGCTAGTGCCTCTAAACAAATGAACCATCCATTAAAAACTTTTACAGTGGACTTCGAAGGTAAAGAAGGAACAAAGGATGCTTATTACGCAAAAAAAGTTTCTGAAATGTACCAAACAGATCACTTTAATTTTTCAATGTCTTCAAAAGATGCTATCAATACTTTGGATGAGTTATTAGAAATTATTGATGAACCACTTGGAGATTCAGCTTTATTGCCTACTTACATTCTATCTAAATATGCCAGAAAAAATGGAATTAAAGTTATTTTGAGTGGAGCAGGCGGAGACGAATTGTTTGGAGGGTATGCTAGGCACTGGACCCCAAAATTTCCTAGTCCTGATTGGTTCTCTGAAAATACTCATGGGATAACAAGAAAATTTATCTCAGATTTTTGGAAAACTTTTCAACCTCAAAGGGGAATAAGAGTTTTAGATCCAAGACTCTCTTGGGGGGTAAGTATTTCGGGAGCAGACCTTAGTGCATTGCAAAATATATTAAATGATAGAGTTAATTATAACTTAATTTTAAAAACTATGTATGAAGAACATATGGATATGATTAAAAATCCAATAAAAAATAAATCATATTCATATAATAGAATGTTTATGGATTTAAACAAATATTTACCTGAAAATATTTTGTCATTATGTGATAAGGCAACGATGTGCACATCAATTGAAGGAAGATTTCCTTTTTTAGATCATAGGTTGGTAGAATTTGCTTTTTCTTTACCATCAGAATTTAATTTGCTTAATAACACACCCAAGGGACTTTTAAAAAATATTAATGTTGATTTATTACCATTTGGATTATGTAATAGATCAAAGGAAGGTTTCAATGCACCTGATAAAGGATGGTTTGGTGAAATTTTAAAACACAAAATTAAGGAGGAGCTTTTGGACAATACTTCTTCTGTAATGGAAGAATTAATAAATAAAAATAAATTAGAAAAGCTATTGCTTAATAAAAAGAAAAGTCAAAATGCAGCAACGACTCTTTATTCTTTATTTTTATTTAATAAATGGTATCTAAATCAAAGAAATTAGTAAATGACAGATATTTCGGTAATTGTACCCACATATAATTCTTCTTTATTTATTTCTAAAACATTAAAATCAATAATTAATCAAACATTAAAGCCATATGAGGTTATAATTATTGATGATGGATCTACTGATAATACTAAAGAAAAAATACAAAGTATAATTATTCAAAATAAAAATATAAACATAAAATTAATTTCGGGATTACATGCAGGTCCTGGTTCAGCTAGAAATATTGGAATTAAATCAGCTAAGTCAAAATGGATAGCTTTTTTAGATTCAGATGATCTATGGTTCAAAGAAAAGCTAAAAATTGTGTCAAAATCAATAAAGGAAAATGTTGATTACACTTTTTTCTGTCATAATGAAAAAACTTTTCAGTTTGGAAAACCAGCTATTGTTTTGGATTATTCAAAAAAATATAACCCTAAAAAAAAATTGTCAAAACAACTATATAAAAACAATTTATTTTCCACTTCTGCAGTTGTTTGTTTGAGGGATGATTTGATTAAGGCAGGAGGGTTTGACGAGAATTTATCCTCAGCTCAAGATTATGATTTGTGGTTGAAAATGTCTCAACATATAAAGCCTTTTTTTATAAAAAAAGTTTTGGGAGTTTATACAATAAGGGATGGAAATATTACATCAACTAATCATTTTAAAAAACTAATTAATATTATGACTATAATGATTAGACACAAGTCTAAAGGAAATATGTTTTTATTTTTTGTAAAAATTTCTTTTTATTTTATTCTAATACCACTAGTGCTTTCAATAAAAAAAATAATTTATAGATTTAAAAGATAAATAAATGGTTTCATTTAAGAATATATTAAACAATCTTAATTTAGAAGTTGATGGAATTTATTCTGGTTTAAAATCAAATGCCAATGATCAAAAATTAGAAATCTCTTTAAGGGAGTTAGTTGCATCAAAAAACTACAGTAATTACTTGAAATCAGTTGCAAAAAGTCATTCAATTAAAGTTATGGATTATGAGGTTGAAAGATTTTTGAAAAAAATGCCACAAAACGCAGTAATACTTGATATTGGAGGTTGTTGGGGTTGGCATTGGCGTAAAATAAATATAATAAGATCTGATATAAAAATAATAATTGTTGACTTTGTTAGATCAAATTTAATTCATGCCAAAAAAGTTTTAGGAGATTTAGTTGGAAATCAAATTAATTTGGTTCACGCTGATGCTACTAATTTACCTTTTGAAGTTAATAAAAATTTTAAAGGCTTTAATGGAGTTTGGAGTGTTCAAACCTTCCAACATATTCCAAATTTTTCAAAAGCAATTAAAGAAGTTAATAGATTATTATTAAAAAAAGGATTTTTTATAAATTATTCTTTGCGGAATACACCACTCAATATGTTAGTTTTTAAAATTTTTGGAAAAAAATATCACAAAAAAGGAGAAGTTAATGGATCATATTACCTAGAAAGAGCTAGCAAGAATCAGTTGCGTACTTTAACAGATTATTTTGGAAAAGAAAATGTTTTTGTGAATTATAGTGAAACTCTTTTTCATCCTGATTTAAAATTTACATTTTCAGGAAAAGAAGATAATTATTTAGGATATTTGGATATTTTATTGAGTTTTATAAAACCTTTTGCTTATTTTATTTCAAGACAATCAAGTTTTTTATGTAAAAAAAATAATATATAGAATTTATGAGTCTACATCATTATATAATAGTTTTCCTTTACCCCTTTAAACGGGTTTTATATTTTGTTAAAAAGTATTTATTTCGCAGTAATAATTACAATGAATTAAGGGTTTTATTATTTCATGATATTCCTGAAGATAAACATTCCAAATTTTATAAAAAATTAAATAAATTAAGTAAGTCTTGGAATTTTATTTCACCTAAAGAATTTTCTGATATTTTGGAAAAAAGAAAAATATTGAAGGGAAGAAATTTATTATTAACTTTTGATGATGGATATATATCAAACAGGATTATTGCAAAAAAATTTTTAAATCCTCTAGGAATAAAAGCAATTTTTTTTGTTATTCAAGACTTTATTGGAATAAAAAATAGGAGTGAAGCTAGAAAATATGTTTCATCAAATATTTACCCATCTCTAAAATATAGTAATGTGCCAAAAAATTATTATAATATGAACTGGAAACATCTCAAAGAATTAGTAAAAGAAGGTCATTCAATTGGAGCTCATACTAAATCGCATAAAAAACTTTCAGAAATTAAAACTAAAACTAATTTAATTAAAGAAATAGTTGAAAGTGCTGACTATATTGAAAAGATGTTGAATGTTTCTATTGAACACTTTGCATTTCCTTTTGGCAACAGAAAAAGTTTTAGTAAAAAAGCTTTTTTAGTAGCAAAAGAGAGGTTTAATTTTATTTTTTCAGGTATTAGAGGTGATAACAATAAAATTTCAAAAGAAAATGTGATATTTAGAGATAGTATCAATATGAGTTTTTCATATTTTTTAACAGGTTCTTTTTTAGAAGGATCTTCAGATTTCTACTACAAAAATGATATGATAGAGATCAATTCTTGGATAAATTAGTTTTTATAATATATTATGTTTTTTTCTCCCTTACCTAATTTAAAAGATTTTTTTTCACCTTTAAAAAAACGAATTCATAATGAGAAAGAAATATTAAAACCTTGGATTAAAGAGGGAGAAAAAGCTGGTTGGCTTTCAAGGTCTGCTTGGTCATTTGTTTTAATTGCTTTATGGAAAAGGAATCAGGTAGTTGAAAATAGAAAGATTAATATTTGGATACCGGATTATTTTTGTAATTCATCAATTGAACTTTTAAGGAAAACAGAACAAAATATCTTTTTTTATAGAATAAAAAAAGATATGGAACCTGATTATTCAGATTGTCGCGAAATGGCATTAAAAAATCCTCCAGATATTTTCCTCTTTGTGCATTATTTTGGTAAACCTTTAGATAGTGCAAATGCAAAACAATTTTGTGCTAATTATAATTCTTGGTTGATTGAAGATGCTGTTCATGTTTTGGTCCCAAAGGGAACAATTGGAAAGCATGGTGATTTTGTTTTGTACAGTCCTCACAAAATCTTTCCAATTCCTAATGGAGCTATTTTAGTTGTTAGAAAAAAAGGACCAGGATCAATTGATATTGAAAATAAAAACTTTATTAATAAGGATAAGTGGATTGGAATTTTAGAAAATTTTATTCTCTCAAAAAAGATTAAAATAAAATTTAATAAAAAAGAAGTTTTAAAGTGGTATTTCAAAAAGATTTTTCAAAAACTTGGTTTCAATAGAAAAGTTTTTTTAAAATTTACAGATTTGATTAACACTAAATCTTCAACTAATAATTTGTTTGATTCACCTAATGTTAGCAATCTGTCATTGATAATCTTAAAAAATCACATTAAGAAAATTTTTTTAGTAGCTTTAAGTAGAAAAAAAAATAATAAAATATGGAATTATTTTATTTTAAATAATTTTTCAACAAAAATTGAAACAAGCCTGTTCAATAATCATGTTCGGAATAATGATCATAACCCATATTTATCCGCTTTTAGATTTAAAAATGGATTAACTAAGGATATTTTTTACCAACTACAAACAAGGAATATTAAAGTTTCAACTTGGCCTGATCTCCCTCCAGAGATACATAAACAAAAAGAATTTCACAAAAATGCTTGGGAATTAAGAAATTCTTATTTATATCTTCCATGTCATCAATCAATTTCGCCTAATTCATTTTATAAAATTTTTAAAAAAGATAGTCTAACTCAATTTGAAAGTAATAAAATACATATTGAAAAAAATAAAATTAGAAGATCTGATTGGGATGAACTAATAGAAAAAACTAATAAATCTAATTTACTACAATCATGGTCATATGGTAATGCAAAAAAAAGTGATGAAGGTTGGCAGCTTGATAGGTTAGTTTTCAAAAAACAAAATAATCCATTAGCTTTTGTTAGTGTATTAAAAAAGAAAATATTATTTTTTAAAATAATTAGGATCAACAGAGGACCACTTTTTCTTCCATATGCTACAGATAGTGATAGAGAAATAATTTTGAAAAAAATATTTAAAATGGGAAGTTTTTTGAAAATGAGTTTACTATCAATAGCTCCAGAAATTAGTTTGAATGGAAAAAATATCTCATTTCTGATTTCAAATAATTTTAAGTTTTATAAAACTAAAACATGGAGTTCAGTTAATCTAAATCTTGATTCTAATATTGAAGAAATTAAATCAAATTTTACTTCAAAATGGAGAAACAAACTTGCTGTTTCCCAAAAAAACAACTTAAATATTGAATTTGGTTCTAATTCACAGCTTATGAGCTGGATGTTAAAAAAGTATAAGTTGAGTATGAAAGAAAATTCTTTTAAAGGCATTAGTGTGCCAATTTTTAAGAGAATTTACAATGAAATGAATGATAATTCTTCTTTAATTTTTTTTAGAGTAACAGAAGATGGGATACCTGTTTCAGGACTTTGTATTGCATGTCATGGTCAATCTTCAACTTATCTAATTGGTTGGACAGGTAAAAGAGGAAGAGATGTTAAGGCAAATCATTTTCAACTTTGGAATGTAATTTGTGAATTAAAAAAAATAGGTATTAAATCGATAGATCTTGGTGGAATTGATGAGGATCTCACACCTGGAATTACTGAATTTAAACTTGGTATAGGTGGGGATCAATATAGTCTAGTTGGAGAAGGTTGGAAATGGAATTAAAAAAATGAGTAAAGAAAGGTTAATTGTAAATGCATCAAACTGTCATTCTGGTGGAGGAAAAACTTTAATTAATGGCTTTTTAAAAGGTGCTTCAGAAAAAATTGAAATCTTAGTTTATGTTGATAATAGGCTTGAAATTAATTATCCAATTTCTAAATCAATAAAAATTATTAGGGTTAATAAATTAAGTAGATTTTTAATTGGATTTAAGATTAAGAAAATTTTAAAAAAAAATGACAAAATACTATATTTTGGCAATCTTCCACCATATTTAAGATTCAAATGTAAAAATGTAATGTTGCAACTCTCTAGTAGATTTTATGTTGATTCAATTAGCATGAAGGGTTTTAAATTTCAACAAATTATTAAAATTTATTTTGAAAAGCTGTATTACAGATTATTTGTAAAAAATGTTTCTCATATTATTGTACAGACATCAACAATGTACAAAAAGTTAATTAATAGTGGGTTTAGAAAAAAAATTTCTATTTGGGCATTTGATGATTTGGGAAGTTTTTCCTTTGAAGGCAATAAAGTTTTTAAAAAAGAAATAGGTTCATTTATTTACGTAGCTTCTCTTTTGCCATATAAAAACCATAAAAGGTTACTATTAGCATGGAATGAGTTAAAAAAACAGGATATTAATCCTAAATTATATTTAACATTAGATGGAAATAATAATAATTTAAAAAAATGGATAATCAATTTTGTTTCAATAAACAAATTAAATGTTTGTTTCTTAGAGAATATAAGTAGAGATAACTTAATCTCAACTTATAAAAAAGTAGAAACTTTAATATATCCATCTTTTTTTGAAGCCTATGGTTTGCCTTTGGTTGAAGCAAAAAAGTATAAATTAAAAATAATTTCATCTGATTTAGATTATTGTTGGGATTTTATTGAACCTGATGAATTTTTTAATCCATATGATGTATCATCCATAGCAAGGTCAGTAAAAAGATTTTTATCAATAGAAAAAAAATTAGATAAAATTTATGATCCTAAGGAATTTTTTAATAAAATAATTAATACATGAACACTATAATTTTAGCTGGGGGAAAAGGAAAAAGATTAAAACCAATTACTATAAAAATTCCAAAACCTATGGTTTTAGTTAAGGATAAGCCTATTTTGTGGTATATCCTTAAACAATTAAAATTTTATGGAATTAATAAAATTAATTTAGCAATTGGATATAAATCATCATATATTATTGATTACTTTAAAAATAATTTTTTAGAAAATAATATTAATTTTTTTGATGATGGAGATGTTGATATAATAGAAAGAATAAAGTCAGTGATTAAAGAAAAACCCAATGAAGATGTTTTGATTTTATATGGTGATACAATTTCTGATGTAAGAATAGATGAATTATTTTTATTTAGTAATAATAACAAGAAACATAGTATTTTAACTGTATGGCCTCTAAAAACAAATTTTGGAATTGTTGAATTAAATGAGAAACAAGAAATAACTCATTTTAAAGAAAAACCTCAACTAGATAAATATATTAATATTGGTTATTTTATTTTGAGAAAAAAATTATTTAAGTATTTAGATATGCATAACACATATGCCGATTTTTTAATTTTTTGTGGTAAAAACAATCTTTTAAAGGCTTTTATTCACAAAGGAGAACATTTTACGGTTAACAATGTAGTTGAACTGCAGCTTGCAGAAAAAAATATCAGTAAAATTAAAATATTTTAGAAATGAAAAATTTTTGGAAAAATAAAAAAGTTTTAATTACAGGAGTAACTGGATTTGTTGGAGGGAATTTAGTGAACAACCTGTTAAATTCTGGAGCATCTGTTTTTGGAATTATTAGAAGTGAAAATAAATTTTCATTTCTATATCTAGAAGGATTAAATGAAAAAATTAGACTTTTTAGTGGAGATTTAATGGATCACAAATTATTACTAGATATAATAACAGAACAACAAATTGAAATAATATTTCATTTAGCTGCCCAAGTAGAAGTTGGAGTTGGTCTTATAAACCCTTTTTTAACTTTTGAAACTAATGTTAGGGGAACCTACAATTTATTGGAGGCGTGTAGATTAGCCAAACAGAGTGGTCATAATATTGAATCTATAATTGTAGCTTCTAGTGATAAAGCTTATGGAGAATATCCCAAAGAAAAAATGCCATATAGAGAAACATATCCATTGTTACCTAAATTCCCATATGATACATCTAAAGCTTGTGCTGATATGATTTGTAATGCCTATTCAATAGATCAATATGGTTTGCCAATCGTTATAACTCGTTTTTCAAATATATATGGACCAGGACAAATGAATTTTTCTGCGATTGTTCCTGATGGCATAAGAAGTGCACTGGGTTATTCAACATTTATACCAAGAAGTGATGGAAGTATGGTTCGAGATTTTATTTTTTCTGAAGATGTAGTTGATTTATATATGCGTATTGGAAAAGAACTTTCATTAAATCCTCACAAATTAAGAGGAGAGATCTTTAATGCAGGAAGCAATGATCCAATTGACATGAAATCATTGCTAAAGAAGATTTATAATTTTGTAGATAATTATGAAGATTTAAAAATTATTTTAAATCATATGAAAGGAAAAAAAACAAAAGGAGAAATACAGCATCAGCATATGTCATTTGACAAAGTTTTTGACTTTTTTAATTGGAAACCTACTCATTCCATTGATGAAGGTATTCAAAAAAGTATTAATTGGTATAATAAAAATTTAAATAAAATATAAAAATGTTAAAAAACAATACTTTACTTATAACAGGTGGCACAGGTTCTTTTGGAAATGCCATTATAAAACGCTTTTTAAAAACAGATCACTTTAAAGAAATTAGAATTTTCAGTAGAGATGAAAAGAAGCAAAATGATATGCGTATTTTATACAATAATCAAAAGCTTAAATTTTATATTGGAGACATAAGGGATTTTAATAGTGTTGATAAAGCTATGAAAGGAGTAGATTATGTTTTTAATGCAGCAGCTTTAAAACAAGTTCCCTCATGTGAATTCTTCCCGGTAGAAGCTACAAAAACAAATGTTTTAGGAACTCAAAATGTTATAGATTCAGCAATTAATAACAACGTAAAAAAAGTAATTTGTTTAAGCACTGACAAGGCTGCGTATCCAATAAATGCTATGGGAATTTCAAAAGCATTAATGGAAAAAGTTGCTATTGCTTCATCAAGAAATTCTCAAGAAACTGTAGTTTGTTTAACAAGATATGGAAATGTGATGGCTTCAAGGGGATCGGTCATACCCTTATTTGTTGATCAAATAAAGAAAAATAAACCTTTAACAATAACTGATCCTAAAATGACAAGATTTTTAATGTCCCTTGAAGATGCTATTGATCTAGTTTTATTTGCTTTTGAAAATGGTCAACCTGGAGATTTATTTGTCAACAAAGCTCCGGCAGGAACAATTCATAATTTAGCAAAAACAATTTTAAAATTATTTGATTCAAAAAATCAAATAAAAATTATTGGAACTCGACATGGTGAAAAAGTACATGAAACTTTATGTACAAGAGAAGAAATGTTAAAAGCGGAAGACATGGGAGATTTTTATAGAATTCCCTCTGATAATAGAGATTTAAATTATAGTAAGTTTTATTCAAAAGGAAAAGATTTTAATAATATTGAAGATTATAATTCTAGTAATACAAAACAATTAAATGTAAATGAAATGTTTGAACTATTAACAAAATTACCTTTTGTGAAATCTGAATTATTAAACCAATAAATTTGTAAATAAATATTTTAAGTGAAAAAAATTTTAGTTACAGGACAAAGTGGTTTCATAGGACAACATTTGCTAAACACATTAAAGCTTTATCCTAATAAATATCAAATAGAAAATTTTGAAGATTCTTTTTTTAANAATAAATCTCATTTAGAAAATTTAGTTAGAGAATCCGATGTAATTGTACATTTAGCAGGTGTTAATAGAGACCCAAGTGAAAAATTTCTTTACAAAACTAATATATCATTAGTTGATAAATTAATAAATTCTCTAAAAAACACAAATTCTAAAGCTCAGGTTATAATGTCTTCATCTTCTCAAGAGAATAAAGACAATTTATATGGTAAATCAAAAAAAATTGGAAGATTAAAATTTGCGGATTGGGCAAAAAAATCAAAAAATAATTTTGTTGGTATGATAATACCAAATGTCTTTGGTCCTTTTGGAAGACCAAATTATAATTCTTTTATAAGCACTTTTTGTAATGAATTGGTAAATGAGAATGTTCCAATAATTAAAAATGATAAGAAAATTAGTTTAATTTATATTGGAGAACTTATAAATGAGATTCTTTTTGCTATTGACAATGAAGTTAATAATAGCTGTTTAGAATTAAGTCCATTAAAAGCTATAAATGTATCTCAGGTATTAAAAAAACTAAAAAAATTTAAAAGAAACTATTTTTTAAATGGCTGTATTCCTAATTTGTCAGATGATTTTGACTTAAGGCTTTTTAACACTTTTAGAAGCTATATAAATTATGAAGATTTTTTTCCAAAAAAGACTTTTTTAAACAAAGATAATAGGGGGATTTTCACAGAAATCATTAGATTTAATACGATGGGTCAGGTTTCATTATCAACAACCAAAAAGAGTGTTACCAGAGGAAACCACTTCCATACTAGAAAGATTGAAAGGTTTTCAGTAATTAAGGGTAGCGCAATTGTTAAAATGAGAAGGATAGGTACAAAAGAAATTTTAAAATTTAATTTGAATGGAAATGAGCCAAGTTATGTTGATATGCCTGTATGGTATACTCATAGTATTAAAAATATTGGCAAAGAAGATTTATATACTATCTTTTGGATTAACGAACCTTATGATCAAACTAACCCAGATACATTTATCGAGATTGTTTAAATTTGATATAAAATGAAAAAACTAAATGTCCTAACTGTAGTTGGAACTCGTCCAGAAATTATTAGACTTTCTAGGGTAATTTCATCTCTTGAAAATTCAAAAGGTATAAATCATATTTTGGTTCATACAGGTCAAAATTATGATTATGAATTAAATGAAATATTTTTTAAAGAATTACAAATTAAAAAACCTGATTATTTTTTAAATGCAGCAAATGAATCTCCAACAGCTACCACTGGAGAAATTCTAATTAATATAGACCCTGTTTTAAAAAAAGAAAAACCAGATGCATTTCTAGTTCTAGGTGATACAAATTCATGCTTATGTGCAATTGCAGCTAAAAAAAGACAAATTCCAATATTTCATATGGAAGCTGGAAATAGATGTTTTGATCAAAGAGTGCCAGAAGAAACTAACAGAAAAATTGTAGATCATATTTCAGATATCAATTTACCATACAGTGATATTGCTAGACAATACTTATTAAATGAAGGAATTTCTGCAGACAGAATTATTAAAACTGGTTCCCCAATGTTTGAGGTTTTAAATTATTACAAAAGTAGAATTAATAAATCAAATATTTTGGAAAAGTTACATTTAAAGAAAGATAATTATTTCGTAGTTTCTTGTCATAGAGAAGAAAATATTAATAATAAAATAAATTTCAAAAATCTAATGGAAACTTTGAATATGATTGCAGAAAAAAATAATTTTCCTGTAATTTTTAGTACGCATCCAAGAACAAGAAAAATATTGGAATCTAGAAAATTTAAAATAAATCCATTAGTCAAGTTGTTAAAACCACTTGGGTTTTTTGACTATAATTATCTTCAAATAAATTCAAAAGCAGTTCTTTCTGATAGTGGAACTATTTCAGAAGAATCTTCTATTTTAAATTTTGATGCTATCAACATAAGGGAGGCTCATGAAAGACCCGAAGCTATGGAAGAAGCTGTATTAATTATGACTGGATTAAATCCGATTAGAATAATTCAAGCACTTGAGAGTTTAAATTTTGATAAAGATTTATCTCACAAAAATGTTTATAATGTTAGAGACTATACAAATAGTAATGTATCAGCTAAAGTTTTAAAGATTATTATTAGCTATGTTGATTATATAAATAGGGTAGTTTGGAGAAAATAAAGAATATAATATTTATATCTTTAATTAATATAAAATCTAACATATCGGAAAGAGGTTTATATAATGATTTATTAAGGGAATTTAGAAATAATCATCATAATCTAACTGTTGTATCTCCATTAGAAAGAAGAGAAAGAAAGCCAACAGAATTTTTTGTTGAAGATGGTGTAAATTACATTAAGATTAAAACTTTAAATATTCAAAAAACTAATTTTATTGAAAAAGGAATTGGTACAATATTAATTGAGTACCAATTCTTAAGAGCAATTAAAAGATTTACAAAAAATTTAAAATTTGATTTAGTTCTTTATTCAACTCCACCAGTAACTTTATATAAACCTTTAAGTTTCATTAAAAAAAGAGATAAAGCTATTTCATATTTATTATTAAAAGATATTTTTCCACAAAATGTGTTGGATCTTGGTTTGTTAAGTAAAAAAAATTTAATTTACAAATTTTTCAAGCATAAAGAAAAAAGCCTATATAAAATATCTGACTGGATAGGCTGTATGTCTACAGCTAATGTAGATTATATGAAAAGAAACAATCCAGAAATAAAAAACAAATTGGAAATAAATCCAAATTCAATTGAGCCAATAAAATTAATGAATAAAAGAGATGGTAAAAGTTTTTTGTTTAATTTTTATAAAATACCCAAAAATTTAACTGTTTTTTTATTTTCAGGAAATATTGGAAAGCCACAGGGTATGGATAATTTATTGAAAATTTTAAAATTGTTTAAAAAAAATAAGAAAGTATTTTTTTTAATTATAGGAGATGGCACGGAAAGTGTTAAAGTCAATAAATTCATTATAAAAGAAAAAATTAACAACTCATTGTATAAAAGTTCTGTTAATCGTAAGTTTTTTGACAAAATTTTAGCAGGATGTGATGTTGGATTAATTTCTTTAGATTTTAGGTTTACTTTTCCAAATTTTCCATCAAGACTATTAAGTTATTTAGAAAATAAAATGCCAGTAATAAGTATAACTGATAACATATCAGATTTAGGAGACATTTTGGTAAAATATAATTGTGGGGTAAAAATTACAAAAGATAATTTTTCTGATTCAAAGAAGTTAATTGAACCCTATATAAATGATAAAGATTTACTATATAATCATGGAAATAATGGATACAATCTATTAATTAAAAAGTTTAATGTTAAAGAATCTTATAAAAAAATTATTGATAAAATTTAGTTTTTATAGAAAAAGAGTAAGTAATCATTTAAATTTGTTTAAAGTTAATCTATTAAATGAAAGAATTTGAAATTGTAGGTTACTCAGGTCATGCTTTTTCATGTATTGACTCTGCTGTAAGGAGCGGATATTCTATTTTCAGTTACTATGAAAATCAAGAAAAATCTCATAATCCATTTGGGCTAAAATTTTTAGGTAATGAAATTACAAAAAGCACTTCAAAACCAATTTTTATAGCTATTGGAAACAATAGTATTAGAAAAAAAGTTTATCAAAAATTAAATAAACATGATTTTATTTCAATTATTGATACATCCTCCACCGTTTCTAAAAATATTACAACTAATAAAATGTGTTTTATTGGACCAGGCGCAGTTATAAATTCTTTTACTAAATTGGGGGAAGGTTTGATTATTAATTCTGGAGCTGTTGTAGAACACGAATGTGTTATTGGAGATTTTTCACATATTGCTCCAGGATCTGTCCTATGTGGTGGAGTTGAGGTGGAATCTAATTGTTTAATAGGAGCAAATTCTGTCATTTTGCCTGGATTAAAAATTGGATCAAATTCTATTGTTGGAGCAGGTTCAGTAGTTTTAAAATCATTACCTCCAAACTCAATTGTGGCAGGAAATCCATCAAAAANAATTAGANAANNANACCTTTAACAATCCCATTAATTTCAGGAAATGAATCCAAGTATGTAATGGATTGTTTAAATACTGGTTGGATTTCATCAGCTGGCAGTTATGTAACTAAATTTGAAAATGAAATTTCTCATTTTGTTGGATCAAAATATGCAGTAGCTTGCGTTAACGGAACCTCAGCACTTCATGTTGCACTTATGCTCAGTGAAGTTAAAAAAGATGATTGTGTTTTAGTGCCAAATCTAACATTTGTTGCAACTTTAAATGCTATAAAATATACAGGTGCATCTCCAATATTAATTGATGTAAATAATGACGATTGGCAAATGGATTTAAATCTATTAGAAGATTTTTTAGAAAGAAAAACTTATAAATTAAGTGACAAAAATCAATTTTATACTTATTTGAGTTCAAACAAAAAAAGAATTAAAGCAATAGTGCCAGTGCATGTTTTAGGGAATATTGGAGATATGGACAGATTAATTAAAATTTCTAAGAAATATAATATAGACATAATTGAAGATAGTAGTGAAGCATTAGGATCTTGGTATAAAAAAAAACATGCTGGAACTTTTGGAAAATTTGGAGTTTTTAGCTTTAATGGAAATAAAATAATTTCAACAGGCGGGGGAGGAATTATAGTAACAAATAAAAAAATGTTAGCGAGAAAGGCTAAACATTTAACAACCCAAGCAAAAGTCAGTCCAAATGAATATATCCATGATGAGGTAGGGTATAATTATCGTCTAGTGAATGTTTTAGCTGCAATTGGATTGGCGCAGCTTGAAAAAATAGATACTATTTTAAAAAACAAAAAAAAGATAGATGATTTTTACAAAAAACAACTTTTTAATATTGGAGATATAGTTTTTCAAAAGGTATGTGAAAATGTTAATCCAAATAACTGGCTATTTACTTTTCGAACAGATAAAATGAGAACTCTCTTAGATTATTTAAATAAATCTGGAGTCCAATCTAGGCCATTTTGGATGCCAATGAATAAGTTAAATATGTATTGTAAAGATCTTTATGTAACAGAACAAAATTATTCAGAATTAATTTATAATTCTAGTATTAGTATTCCTTGTTCTGCAGGAATTAAAGATGAAGAAATGGAAAAAGTTTCTTTTAAAATAAAAAAGTTTTATTCTTAGAACAGTCATGGAATTAATTGATATATCAGATTTTATTAATAAAAAAATTACTTTTCGTGAAAAAAGTATGTTTCAAAATGATGTAGATCAGAACAAAAAAAATCTTTCAAAAAATATATTAAATAAATCCGTTCTTGTAATTGGTGGAGCTGGAACTATTGGATCATCTTTTATAAAAGAAATTTTAAACTTTAAACCTTCCAAATTAGTTGTAGTTGATACAAATGAAAATGGTTTAACAGAATTAACGAGAGATCTTAGAAGTTCGGATAAGCAATTCATACCTAAAGTTTTTTTAACATATCCATTGAATTTTAGTGACCGGTTATTTAAAAAGATGTTTAATGAAATGGGACCATTTAATATTGTCGCTAATTTTGCTGCTCATAAACACGTAAGAAGTGAAAAAGACAAGTTTTCCATTGAAGCTATGATAGTTAATAATGTATTTAATGCAAAAGAGCTGTTAGATCATTTAGTCAAAAATAAACCAGAACATTTTTTTTGTGTTTCAACTGATAAAGCAGCAAACCCTGTAAATATAATGGGAGCTAGTAAAAAATTAATGGAGGAAATGATTTTGAGTTATGGAGATAAAATTAAGATATCAACAGCCCGTTTTGCAAATGTTGCTTTTTCTAATGGATCTTTATTGGCAGGATATATTGAAAGATTTTTTAAAAAACAACCACTATCATGCCCATCTGATGTTAAAAGATTTTTTGTTTCACCAAAAGAAAGTGGTCAGATATGCATGTTAGCATGTTTGTTAGGGGAATCAAAAGATATTTTTTTTCCAAAACTTTATCAAAAAGATTTGATGAGTTTTAAAAAAATAACTGAAGATTTATTTAATTATATGAATATGGATATTATTGAATGTAGTTCTGAAGAAGAAGCTAAAAAGTTTAAAATAGATTATTCAAAGAATTTACCTTATCCAGTTTATTTTTTTAAATCTGATACTTCAGGAGAAAAGCTGTATGAAGAATTTTATGTTAAGGATGATTTTTTAATTTTAAACAAATTTAAAAGTCTTGGTATAATTAAAAACAGTTCATACGATTCTTTGAAAAAATTAAATAAAAAAAATAAACAATTAATAGATATATTTAAATCAAAAAAATATAATAAAAAGAATATTGTAAGTGAATTAAAAAAAGTTTTATCTAATTTTAATCATGTAGAAACAGGAAAAAGTTTGGATGAAAAAATGTAATTAATATGTACAAATTTTTTTTTAAAAGGTTTTTAGATATAATACTTTCTTTGATTGCAATTTTTTTATTAAGTCCTTTTTTAATAGTTATTTCAATTGTGTTGGCGCTTTCGGGAGAGCACTACGTTTTTTACTTTCAAAAGAGAGTTGGTTTTAATAATAAAGAATTTTATGTTATTAAATTTGCTACTATGTTAAAAGATAGTCCAAATTTAGGTTCTGGTCTTTATACCGGAAAAAATGATTCGAGAATTTTGCCATTTGGACATTTTCTTAGAAAAACTAAAATTAATGAAATACCACAATTATTTAATGTTTTAATTGGAAATATGAGTATAATTGGACCTAGACCACTCACAAAAAAAACTTATGATTTTTACAGATATGAACAAAAAGAAATAATATCTAAAGTCAAGCCAGGCATAAGTGGTGTTCAGCAAATAATATTTAGAAATGAAGATGAAATTTTGGATAAGGTTAAAATTCCATTAGATAAATATTATAAAAAAAATATTGCACCTTTAAAATCAGAGTTAGAAATTTGGTATGTTAAGAATTTCTCATTTTTCGTAGATTTAATTATAATTTTATTGACTATTGTTGTTGTAATATTTAGAAAAAATAATATTATTTATAAAATTTTTAAAGATCTGCCTAGAAACAAATTATAATTATGGTTAATTTTAAAATACATTCCCATGCTTGCTTAGAAATTAGAACAAGTAAAAGTAATTTATTGATAGATCCTTGGCTTATAGGTTCTTGTTATTGGAGATCTTGGTGGAATTACCCCCCTCTAAAGCCTATTGACTTTAATTTATTAAATCCAGATGTAATTTATATAACTCATGTTCATTGGGACCATTGGCATGGTACAACATTAAAAAAATTTCTTGATAAGAATGTATTAATAGTAACTCACGATGAACCAAATAAAAGAAGTTTAAAGGATTTGGTGGATTTTGGATTTAAAAATATAAAAGTCTTAAAACATGGAGAATCATTTCTTTTTGGTGATATAAAAATTACCCCATATCAATTTGGCTTATTTTTAAATGATTCTGCTTTAGTAATTGAAACACCTAACATGAAAATTTTAAATGCAAATGATTGTAAGATTGCTGGTCAAAGTTTAGAGCAAATTAAAAATACTCATGGTGTATTCGATTTTGCATTAAGATCTCATAGTTCAGCAAATGATAGAGTTTGTTATAAAATTAAAAACTCTGATGAAATCTTTGACGATCCCCTACATTATTCAAGGTCATTTAAATTATTTATGGATAATTTAAAACCAAAATATGCTGTTCCTTTTGCATCAAATCATTGTCATTTGCATAAAGATGTTAGGCATTTTAATGAAATTATAAATGATCCATACAATTTATTAGAAAACTTAAAAACCATGGGAGGTTTAAAATATTCTGAATATAAGATTATGTTGCCAGGAGACTCATGGGATTATATTAAGGGGTTCAATATTGATTTTAAAAACAAAAATTATTTTTCTAATAAAGAATTGCATTTGAATAGATATTTAGAGACAAATCAAAAAAAATTAGAGGACTATTATTTAAAAGAATCTAAACAAAGATTAAATAAAAGAACTATTAAAATTTTTGAAAAACAATTGAAATATATTCCAAAAATTTTTAAAAGAAAATTAAAAAATTGGAGTTTTTTAATAGAATTATCTAGTGATATTAATTTTAGATATTTGGAAGTAGAGCCTTATCAATCTTTAGTTAGGGAAGTTAGTTCTGAATCTTCAAATAAATATAAAACTAAAATACATATTCCATTAATAATTTTTAATGATGCAGTTAATATGAACATGTTTCATCATTCAGGTATTTCAAAAAGAAATAATTATTTGTTTGATAATAAAGAAGAATTAAATAAATGGGAGCTATTGAACTCTCATCTTGAAAAAGTTGAGCTTCAGGTTTATCCACTTACTTTGAAATATAGTTTCAATTTTATTTTATCCTATTTTAGAAGATGGAGAGAGGTTATAGTTTATTTTCAAGCTTTGATTTATTTAAAGAAAGGTTTTAAAATTTATGATGTTGAAGAGAAAATTTTATCAGACTAAATAGTTTAAACTTTTTTAATCACATACTCGACTATTCCCCAAACAATAAGTTCATTTTCTTCCTTTAGTTCAATAGGTTTATATTTTTTATTTTCTGGCATTAAATAAAGCTTTTTCTTTTCTTTTATTATGCGTTTTACTGTAAAATCACCATCTAATAAACAAACTGCTATTTTTCCATTTTCTGCATTTAATGATCTGTCAATTACAAGTAAATCTCCATCTTCAAGCCCAGCTTCGATCATTGAGTCTCCACTAACTCTTGCGTAAAAGGTAGCTTCTTTATTTTTCACTAATTCTCTATCAAGATTAATTCGGACTTCTTTAAAATCATCTGCAGGTGATGGGAACCCTGCTGAGATTCCTTCTTCAGCTAGCCATTGTCCGAGTCCATTTTCTTCCTTAGGAATAAAAAAATTAAGTTTTTTTTTCAATTTTTATCTTAATGCTATTATTTCATTTATTTCTGTAGTATATTTACTAGATAATTTGGTTTGTTTCATTTTCCAAACTCTTTTGAGGTCTTGACTAGCTAATTTTATTTTACTAATTCCTTCTTTTTTAGTTATAAAATCTAAAGTTTTCATTAATAAATTATGCTTTATATTTTCTTTTTCAAAAAGATTTAATTGATTTGAGTTAGTTGGAATTATGCCCATAACTATTACTCCAGCTTTTTTATACTCAACACCTTTTTTATAAATCTTTTTTAGCCCCTCTATAGCATATTTGTTTATGGTTATACTAGAGCTAGAACTATATGGTAAAGTCATCACTATGCCATTTTGGTATTGTGATTTATTTCTTTGATGTTTGTTACTTTTTACAAATACATAAATAGAATTACAATTGCTTTTTTGAGAGCGTAATTTTTCTGAGCATAAAATAGCAAAAGTAGAGATACGTTCTTTAAGATCTTCAAAGCTTGTCAAATTTTTTTCAAAACTTCTGGTAGTTGCAATTGCTTTCTTCGGTGACCTGTTTTCTTCAAGAGATAGAACAGATTCTCCTTCTAATTCTTTTTTTAACCTTAAACCTACCACACTCATTTGTTTTCTAACCCATTTGTCAGGTATTTTAATAAAATCATAAGCTTTATTAATATTATGTATTTTTAAACGTTCACTATGTTTATAACCTATCCCCCAAACGTCTTCTATTTTTAGCCACTGAAGTGCTTTCTCTCTTTTTTCTTTTGAATTTATTACATAGACACCACATGTCTTCTTGTCAAATTTTTTAGAAATTCTATTGGCCACTTTAGCTAGCACCTTAGTTGGAGCAAATCCAATACTAACAGGGATACCCGTCCACTTTAATATTTTTTTTCTAATATCTTTTCCGTATTGTTCTAAATCATAATTTTTAAAACCTTTGAATTCCAAAAAAGCCTCATCAATACTATAGATTTCAATATTTGGAGTATAAGTACTTAAAATGCTCATTACTCTGCTACTCATATCTCCGTATAGCGGAAAGTTAGTAGAGAATACATAAACTTTATGTTTTTTAAATACCAAATCATATTTAAAAGCGGGTGCTCCCATAGGGATTCCAAGAGCTTTTGCTTCATTGCTTCTAGATATAACACACCCATCATTATTGGATAGTATAACAATGGGTTTGTCAATCAATTTTGGATTAAAAACTCTTTCACAGGAAGCATAAAAATTATTACAATCAACAAGTGCAAACATTTTTTAAATGTACATTTTACATGTCTTTAATTCAATAGATTGACTAATAAAAGTTTTTAACAATTCTTATTGTAAATTTGAATTTAATCGATGAGTGAAAAAATGAATTACTACAAAGAAATAGAAGTGAAAATAGAATCTCTAGGATTCAATATCATCTCAAAAGATTTTCAAAGACCTTGGGGAGGTTTTTTAGTAATAGATGAAGATCAAGCACAAGATTTTTCAAATCAATTTTTTAAAGGAATAAATGTAGAAGAGCTAAAAATTAGTGGCAAACTAAGTCCAAAAATTCTTATTGTAAATCCAGAATCTAGACTTTCTTGGCAATATCATAGTAGAAGATCAGAAATATGGAGGGTTTATAAAGGAAAAGTGGGTATAATTAAAAGTGAAGATGATATTCAAAAAGAAATAGAAATCTATAGTGAGGGAGATCAAATCACATTAAAGCAAGGAGAAAGACATAGACTTATTGGACTTGACAATTACGGGGTGGTAGCTGAAATATGGCAACATACAGAAAAAAATTATCCAAGTGATGAAGAAGATATTGTAAGGGTTCAAGATGATTTTGGCAGATAAAAAAAATACAAAAAAATATACTATAGTTTTTATAAAGTTGTAATTTTATATAACTATTAATTACATCTGATTGATGGATTCTTATTCTTTTCTCAATACAGCTCATACTGCTTATTTTGCAGAATTATATGACCAATATTTAATCAATCCCGAACAAGTAGAACCAAGCTGGCGAGCTTTTTTTCAAGGTTTTGAATTTGGAATAGAAGAATCAAAAAAAGAAAAACCTTCTTATCAGGGGGTTGAAGTCCCAGAAAATATTTTAAAAGAATTTAAAGTTGTAAAATTAATTAATGCTTATAGAACAAGAGGTCATTTATTTACTAAAACCAATCCAGTAAGAGATAGAAGGATATATACTCCTAATTTAGAAATTGAAAATTTTAATTTAGATAAAGATGATCTAGAAGTCGTGTTTAGTGCTGGAGAAATTATAGGATTAGGACCAACAACATTATCTAATATTTTAATTCAGTTAGAAACTATTTACTGCGATTCCATTGGAATAGAATATATGTTTATTAGAACTCCTGAAAGAATTGATTGGATTCAAAATAGGTTAAATGAAAATTCTAATCATCCCAATTTTTCTAAAGATCAAAAGAAACAAATATTAAGAAAAACTATAGAGGCAGTTACCTTTGAAAAGTTTTTACATACAAAATATGTTGGTCAAAAAAGATTTTCTTTAGAAGGAGGAGAATCTTTAATACCAGCTTTAGATGCTCTTATAGAACGAGCAGCCTTAAAAGGAGTTAAGGAGTTTTGTTTGGGAATGGCTCATAGAGGAAGACTGAATACACTTACTAATATTTTTGGTAAACCTGTCAAGGAGATTTTTAATGAGTTTGATGGAAAGGATTATGAAGAAGAAGTCTTTGATGGAGATGTGAAATATCATTTAGGATGGACATCTGAAAGAAAAACAGATTCTGGAATAAAAGTATACTTGAATATTGCCCCAAATCCATCTCATTTAGAATCGGTTGGACCAGTCGTTCAAGGAATTACAAGAGCAAAACAAGAGAAATATCATCCAAATAATATTGAAAATGTTCTTCCAATTATTATTCATGGTGATGCAGCTGTTGCAGGGCAGGGAGTTGTTTATGAAGTTGTTCAAATGGAAAGATTAAAGGGGTTTAAAACAGGCGGAACAGTTCATATTGTTGTGAACAATCAAATAGGTTTTACTACCAATTATTTGGACGCAAGGTCGTCAACATATTGTACAGATGTGGCTAAGCCAAATTTAAGTCCTGTGCTTCACGTCAATTCTGATGATGTTGAAGCCGTAGTTCATTCTATGATTTTTGCTCTTGAATACAGAATGAAATATAAAAGAGACATATTTATTGACTTATTAGGATATAGAAAATATGGTCATAATGAGGGAGATGAACCTAGGTTTACACAACCTAAGCTTTATAAAACAATTTCTAAGCATCCAAATCTAATGCAGATATACTCAGAAAAATTAATTGATGAAGGAGTTATTACTCTAGATGAAATTAATAATATAGAAATCAATTACAAGAAAATTCTTGAAGATAAATTAGAAATATCAAAGGGTGACGAAAGTATTTTAATTACTCCTTTTATGGATTATGAATGGAAAGGTTTTAAAAGGGTTAAAGAAAAAATAATGTTAAATGATTTTGAAACAAGTGTTGTAAAACCTGAATTGACCAAGGTTGCTAATAAAATAACATCACTACCTTCAGACCATAAATTTTTAAGAAAGATTGAAAAACTTGTTAATGATAGAAAAAGAATGTTTTTTGAGTCTAATAAATTAGATTGGGCTATGGGAGAGCTATTGGCATACGGTTCATTATTAAAAGAAGGTTACAATGTTAGAATTTCAGGTCAGGATGTAGAAAGAGGAACCTTTTCTCACAGACATGCTGTATTGAAAGCAGAAGATTCAGAAGAAGAAATAGTTCTTTTAAAAAAGATAAGCAAAGATCAAGGGAATTTTAATATTTACAATTCTTCCCTTTCTGAATATGGAGTTATGGGTTATGAGTATGGTTATGCTTTAACAAGCCCCAAAACTCTTTGTATATGGGAAGCACAATTTGGTGATTTTAGTAATGGTGGTCAAATAATAATAGATCAATATCTTTCAGCTGCTGAAGATAAATGGAAATTACAAAATGGACTTGTTTTATTGCTTCCTCATGGATATGAAGGTCAAGGCGCAGAACATTCCTCAGGGAGAATGGAGAGATATTTACAACTTTGTGCTAAAGATAATATGTATGTTGCCAATTGTACAACACCAGCAAATATGTTTCATGTACTTAGAAGACAAATGGTTACCAAATTTAGAAAGCCTCTTGTTATTTTTACTCCTAAGAGTCTATTAAGACATCCAAAAGCTATTTCAGAACTTAATGATTTTTCCAATGGAAAATTCATGCCATTAATTGATCAAAATTTTTTTAAGTCTGACCAAATTAAAAAAGTGGTCTTTTGTTCTGGAAAATTCTATTATGATTTGTTAGCCCATTTAGAAAAAAATAAAATTAATGATGTAGCTTTAGTAAGATTAGAGCAATTATTTCCTCTTCCTTATGATGAAATTCAGAATATTTTAAAAAAATATTCAAATGCTAATGATATAGTATGGGCACAAGAGGAGCCTAGAAATATGGGATCTTGGAGTCACTTATTATTACATTTACCCGATGCTATGAGTTTTAGAGTTGCATCGAGAAGATTTTATGGATCACCTGCAGCAGGAAGTAGTATAAGATCTGCTAAGAGGCATAAAGAGGTAATTGATTATGTTTTTGATGAATCTAAAAATAATATGCGTTAAATTAGAGTTATGATTTTAGAAATGAAAGTACCATCGCCGGGAGAATCAATTTCAGAAGTTGAAATTGCAGAATGGTTAGTAAAGGATGGGGATTATGTAGAAAAAGATCAGACCATAGCTGAAGTGGATTCCGATAAGGCAACTTTAGATCTTCCTGCTGAACAAAGCGGAGTGATAACTTTAAAAGCAAATGAAGGGGATGCAGTAGATGTAGGATCAGTTATTTGTTTAATTGATACCTCTGCAAAAGCTCCAAAATCAAATCAAAAAAAGATTGTTAAAGAAGAGGTTAAAAGTTATACTGAACAAGAAACTCCTATAAAAGAAATTAAATCAAATGAAAAAGGATTTGCTAGCGGAACTCCTTCACCTGCAGCTGCAAAAATATTGGATGAAAAAAATATACCATCCTCTAAAATTAGTGGAAGCGGAAAAGGTGGTAGAATTACAAAAGACGATGCGCTTAAAGCACTTCCAAAAGTAGATTTAGATGCTATAGTGAAGGATAGAAAGATAGAATCTAAAAAACTTTCTATGCTTAGAAGAAAAGTAGCTCAAAGATTAGTTGCTGTAAAAAATCAAACGGCAATGCTGACTACTTTCAATGAAGTTAATATGACTCCTATTTTTGAGCTTAGAAAAGAATTTAAGGAGGATTTTAAAGAAAAGCATGGAGTTGGACTTGGTTTTATGAGTTTCTTTACAAAAGCTACTGTTCAAGCTTTACAAGAATTTCCTGATGTTAATTCAATGATAGATGGAGATCAGCAAATTAAATATGATTTTTTTGATATAAGTATTGCTGTCTCTGGCCCAAAGGGGCTTATGGTTCCAGTTGTTAGAGATGCTCAAAACTTAACCTTTTCAGGAATTGAAAAAGAAATAAAAAGATTAGCTATTAGAGCTAGAGATGGAGAAATTACAGTTGATGAAATGACAGGAGGGACTTTTACAATTACTAACGGAGGAGTTTTTGGATCGATGCTTTCAACTCCAATAATTAATCCTCCTCAGTCTGCTATTTTAGGAATGCACAATATAGTGGAACGTCCTATTGCTGTAAAGGGAAAGGTAGAGGTACATCCTATAATGTATCTTGCATTATCTTATGACCACAGAATTATTGATGGTAAAGAGTCCGTAGGGTTTTTAGTAAATATTAAAGAAGCTCTTGAAAATCCAGTTGATCAACTAATGAATGGGAATATTAAAAAAGCATTAGAGCTTTAAATAAAGTTTACTTTTTTCATAGTCAATTATTGCTTTACCTTTTTTTAATATATCTGCTCCTATTATTCCATCAACTGCTTTTATATTTCTTTCAGCAAGTGCTTTATTTATATGAGTCATGTCAAATAAAACTATTGGAGATGGTTTGCTAATCCATTTTCCTATTTGTAATTTATTTTTTTTAGAGACTTTGGTTTCACTCATTAAATCAGTTGCGCTAGAAGCTTTTACTTCACTATCTATTGAGATTAAATGGAATTTATTTATTTGTAAATCTGTACATGTATTAGAAGCACCAGTGTCAAGAATAAATAAGCCTTTAATATCGTTAATTTTTGCTTCAATTTGATAATGATTTGTGTCTGTTTTATTTAATTTAATACTTATATATCCCTCAGATTTTAAAAAAGAATGTCTTGTTTGCTTCATAGAAAATTAAAATTAACCTAAAATATTAACTTTAGGGTATGCAAATAATTGATACACATACACATTTATATTTAAAACAATTTAATCAAGATATAGATGAGGTAATAAAAAGAGCAATAAATAATGGAATAGACAAATTTATTTTTCCAGCAATTGACTCTTCTTATTCAAAACAAATGCACGATTTGCAAATTAAATATTCAAAAAATATTTATCTAATGTCTGGACTTCATCCAGTTTCTGTAAAAGAAAATTATAAAGATGAATTGGATTTTATAGTAAAAAATTTGAAAGATCATAATTATGTTGCTATTGGAGAAATAGGAATTGATTTGTACTGGGATAAAACTTTTTTAAAACAACAACAAGATGCATTTGAGTTTCAAATTAGATTGGCAATTTCAAATGATTTACCTATTGTTATTCATTGTAGGGAGGGATTTAATGAGATTTTTGAAATACTAGATTCTGAAAATTGCAAAAAACTCAGAGGAGTGTTTCATTGTTTCACTGGCACATTGGATCAAGCTAAAAGAGCAATTAATTTGGGATTTAAACTTGGAATAGGTGGAGTGGTGACATTTAAAAATGGAGGAATTGATAAGTTTATTAATGAGATAAGTATTAATAATATAGTTTTAGAAACGGATTCTCCATATTTATCCCCTGTTCCATTTAGGGGAAAAAGAAATGAAAGCTCCTATATTAAATATGTGTTATGTAAATTGTCTGAACTATATGGAATTAGTGAAGAAGAAATTGCCAAATTAACAACTGAAAATTCTAAAAATATTTTCAAGATATAACACATTATTAAGTAATTTTGATTTTTTTTAAAAAGAGAGGTGGCCGAGTGGTTTAAGGCGCACGCTTGGAAAGCGTGTATACGCCAAAAGTGTATCGAGGGTTCGAATCCCTTCCTCTCTACTACGATATTATATTTAATTACAACATCCTGACCAGTATGTAATTACCTGAGCTTTACAAACTTTATGTTTGTCTAAAACATTATTTTTATTTAAACTTTTTTATATATATTTATCAACTTATTTAAATAAACAAACACTACAAATAATGAAAAAAATTTTATCATTTTTAATACTTACAGTTGTTTTCTCATTAAATTTTGGGCTTTATGCACAAGATGAATCAGCTATGGAAGACGAAGTTATGAAAGAACAAGTCATGCAAGATGAAGCCATGGTTGAAGAACCAGCTGAGGCAAATTTTACTCAGGAATTAAAAAATCGTTTTATTGAGGGAGGTCCCGGGTTCATGGGTATAGTACTTGCCTGTTTAATTTTTGGATTAGCAATTGCTATCGAAAGAATTATTTATTTAAATCTTGCCACTACAAATACTCAAAAATTAACAGAAGAAGTTGAAAGCGCTCTAAAATCAGGAGGAACTGAAGCTGCAAAAGAAGTTTGTAGAAATACCTCTGGACCAGTAGCTTCAATTTTTTATCAAGGATTAGATAGGGCTGGTGACGGAGTCGAAAGTGCTGAAAAAGCAGTAGTGGCTTATGGAGGTGTTCAAATGGGACAACTTGAAAAAAATGTCTCTTGGATTTCTTTATTTATTGCTTTAGCTCCGATGCTTGGTTTCATGGGAACTGTAATTGGTATGATTCAGGCATTTGATAAAATACAAGCAGCAGGTGACATGCAACCTTCTTTAGTTGCAGGTGGTATTAAAGTAGCTTTATTAACAACCGTATTTGGACTAGTTGTGGCTATTATCCTTCAAATTTTTTATAATTATATAGTTGCCAAAATTGACAGTATAGTAAATGACATGGAAGATGCCTCAATAACTTTAATTGATATTTTAGTAGCTCACAAAAAATAATTTATATGAATATTCAAAAAATTACAACGATCGTTTGCGCAAGCTTAGGTCTTCTTGGGGTTTTGTTTTTAGGTATGATTATTGGAAAAGGAGATGATGCCATTGAAATGGACGCCATGCAAGGAGATTATGGAAGTGTTTCATATATTATTATGCTTGCTCAACTTATTCTAAGTATAGCTGTACTTATAACACTTGTTTTCTCTGCTAAAAACTTAGCTTCTGACAAACAAAAA
>PACX01000023.1 GCA_002702895.1 Flavobacteriaceae bacterium
CTGTTATAGGAGGACAATTTGTGATTTAATATTAATATCTATATGATCACAGGTTAAAATTGTTACTTGGTAAGGAAGAGGTCCCGAGTTCAAATCTCGGCATTGGCTCATTTTACTTTTTCAAGAGAATTTTATTTGCTTATATTTGTCATTATGGATTGTAATTGTAAAAGTTGTAATTGTAATAATTCTTGCGACTGTTCTTGTTGTGATTGTTAAATGAAGAAACTAATTCTTCTATTACTGCTTATTGCATTTTTTTCTTGTTCTGAAAAAGAAGATGATGTGATAGGTGACTGTTTTGTTTCTCCAAATCCAGAAATTATTTGTACAAAAGAATATAAACCAGTATGTGCTTGTAATGACTTGGTTTATTCTAATTCTTGCGAAGCAGAAAAAGCTGGAAATCGTAAATGGAAACTAACCAATAGGGATAGTGGAGAAAAATGTAGCTATTAAATTATTCTTATGAAAAAAGATTATTTAATTTCTTTAATGGTCTTGGTTCCCTTTATTGGATGGTTTTTTAACATTTATGCCCTTTTTCTTTTTATTCCATTAGGGTTTTTTATGAGAAAAAAAGAAAAAAAATAATAGTATTTAATTTAAATGAAAAGGAAAGAAAAAATGTTTTGGTTTTGGGTTGATATTTTAGTTAAAATATTTCTAATTGTAGTGACTTTAATAGCTTTGAAATTAGTTTTTTTTAAATAGTTAATTTTTATAAAAAAATGTAATTAAAGCATGTATATTTTCCATTAAAATTCTATTGAAAATTTTTAATATTATTAAGAATCGTTTATATGAGATAAAAAAATGCATTATTATTAAATTTTTTGATATAAAATTTATATATTTGCGCTCATTTTAAAAGTAATAAAACATTATATTATGGCAAAGGAAACTTTCGATCGTTCAAAACCACACTTAAATATTGGTACTATTGGACACGTAGATCACGGTAAAACTACCTTAACTGCAGCTATCACTAAAGTTTTAGCAGATGCAGGACTTTCTGAAGCAAAGAGCTTTGATCAAATTGATAATGCTCCTGAGGAAAAAGAAAGAGGTATTACTATTAACACTTCGCATGTTGAATATCAAACAGCAAATCGTCATTATGCACACGTTGACTGTCCTGGACACGCGGATTATGTAAAAAATATGGTTACTGGTGCTGCTCAAATGGATGGTGCAATTCTTGTAGTTGCTGCTTCTGATGGGCCAATGCCACAAACTAGAGAACACATCCTTTTAGGAAGACAAGTTGGTATTCCTAGAATAGTTGTTTTTCTAAATAAGGCTGATCAAGTGGATGATGAAGAATTATTAGAACTTGTTGAAATGGAAGTAAGAGATTTATTAAACTTTTACGAATATGATGGAGATAACGGTCCCGTGATTTTAGGATCTGCTTTAGGTGCTCTAAATGGAGAACAAAAATGGGTTGATACTGTTATGGAATTGATGAAAAATGTTGATTCTTGGATTGAACTCCCCAAAAGAGATGTTGATAAAGATTTCCTAATGCCTGTTGAAGATGTTTTTTCTATCACTGGTAGAGGAACTGTAGCAACTGGAAGAATTGAAACTGGTGTTTCAAATACAGGAGATTCTGTTGATATTATTGGAATGGGTGCTGAAAAACTTACTTCTACTGTAACAGGAGTTGAAATGTTTAGAAAAATTTTAGATAGAGGTGAAGCTGGTGATAATGTTGGAATTCTTTTACGAGGAATTGAAAAAACTGATATTAAAAGAGGAATGGTAATTTGTAAGCCTGGTTCCGTTAAGCCTCATGGAAAATTTAAAGCGGAGGTTTATATTTTAAAGAAAGAAGAAGGTGGAAGACATACTCCATTTCATAACAACTATAGACCACAGTTTTATGTAAGAACAACTGATGTAACTGGTAATATTGAACTTCCAAAGGGAGTTGAAATGGTAATGCCAGGTGATAACCTTACTATTACTGTAGATTTAATTAGTCCAATTGCTTGTAGTGTTGGATTAAGGTTTGCAATTAGAGAAGGTGGAAGAACAGTTGGTGCTGGTCAGGTTACTGAAATATTAGATTAAATAAATAAATAAATCCGTAAAAGGTGTCTACATAATTTGTGGATGCCTTTTATGGCTAAATATGTGGGGTGTATTAAATGACACCAATAGAGACGGGTTTAGCTCAGTTGGTAGAGCACTGGTCTCCAAAACCAGGTGTCGGGAGTTCGAGTCTCTCAACCCGTGCAAAATTTGAAAATGAATATAGTTTCTTACATTAAGGAGTCTTTTTCAGAACTTAAAGAACACGTTTCATGGACTCCAGTCAATGAGCTTTCTCGTTTAACAGTAGTTGTACTTATTTTTTCAATAATTTTTGCTTTACTAATTTGGATTGCTGACACAATATTATCTAGAGTTATTAAAATTTATTTTGAATTTATTAATTAAAATATGACCGATACAGATATAAAAAAGTGGTATGTTGTCAGGGCTGTCAGTGGTCAAGAAAATAAAATCAGATCTTACATGGAATCTGAAATTAATAGACTTGGTTTTTCAAAACTTGTTGAAGAAATTTTGGTTCCNACTCAAAAGGTNGTTCAAATNAGAAAAGGNAANAAAATAANTAAAGANAANGTNTATTTNCCNGGNTACATTATGATNAAAGCNAATNTNTCNGGNGAAATNCCTCATATTATNAAANCNCTTCCAAATGTNATNGGATTTTTAGGTGAAACAAAAGGAGGNGATCCANTTCCTNTANGAACAGCTGANGTTAATNGNATGTTAGGNAAAGTNGANGANNTATCNACNGAANCNGAAANTNTNGCTATTCCNTTTNTTNNTGGNGAAANTATNAAAGTTATAGATGGNCCNTTTAANGGNTTTAANGGANCNGTTGANAAAGTTAATGAAGANAANAGAAAGNTAGANGTNATGGTNAAAATNTTTGGNAGAAANACTCCNNTNGANNTNTCATANATGCAAGTNGAGAAAATATAAATGTTACAATATAAATNGTTTCTTAAATAGCTTCCAATTATTTAAGAGATAATAAATATTAATAATGGCTAAAGAANTAGAAAAAGTACTGAAGTTGCAAATTAGAGGAGGTGCTGCCAATCCTTCGCCACCTGTTGGACCTGCATTAGGTGCAGCTGGTGTCAATATTATGGAGTTTTGTAAGCAATTTAACTCAAGAACTCAAGACAAACCTGGTAAGGTATTACCTGTTTCAATTACAGTTTATAAGGACAAGTCTTTTGAATTTGTTGTTAAAACCCCACCTGCAGCAGTACAATTATTGGAAGCAGCTAAGATTAAAAAAGGATCTGGTGAACCAAATCGTAGTAAAGTTGCGACTGTATCTTGGGATCAAGTTAAAGTGATTTCAGAAGATAAAATGGTTGATTTAAATGCATTTACTATTGAATCTGCTATGAAAATGGTAGCCGGTACAGCTAGATCAATGGGTATTAAAGTAAAAGGAAAAGCCCCTTTTTAATTTTTATAATTTAAGATTATGACAAAAATTTCAAAAAAGCGAAAAATTGCTTTAACTAAATTTGANGATAACAATACATACTCATTAAAAGAAGCTTCATCGGTTGTAAAGGAAATTACTACTAATAATTTTGATGCTTCTGTAGATTTAGCAATTCGACTAGGGGTTGATCCTACAAAGGCAGATCAAAATATAAGAGGAGTGGTAACTCTTCCAAACGGAACAGGTAAAAATGTAAAAGTACTTGCTCTTGTTACCCCTGATAAAGAGAAAGAAGCCAAAGATGCGGGTGCAGATCATGTTGGTCTAGATGAGTATTTACAAAAAATTAAAGATGGTTGGACAAATGTTGATGTAATTGTTACTATGCCTAGTGTTATGGGTAAATTAGGTCCTCTTGGTAAAGTTTTGGGTCCTAGAGGGTTAATGCCTAATCCAAAAACAGGTACTGTTACTATGGATATTTCAAAGGCTGTTTCAGATGTAAAAGCTGGTAAAATTGATTTTAGAGTAGATAAATCAGGAATTATTCATNCATCAATTGGTAAAGTCTCATTTGATGCTGAAAAAATTTATGGAAATTCACTTGAATTAATTCAAAATATAATTAAGCTNAAACCTAGTTCATCTAAGGGAACTTATTTGAAAAGTATTTCTATGTCAAGTACAATGAGTCCAGGTATTAATATTGATACTAATATTTAGTTAAAAAAGTAAAAATGACAAGAGAGGAAAAATCTAAAGTGATTGAAAGATTGACTGCTGAATTAGCAGATAATACCAATATTTACATGACAGATGCTTCAGGTCTTAATGCTATTGATACAAGTAAATTAAGAAGAGCTTGTTTTAAGGCAAATATTAAATTATCAGTTGTAAAAAATTCTTTGCTTGCAAAAGCAATGGAAGCATCTGAAAAAGATTTTGGGGAATTAAATCAAGTTTTAATNGGTAANACTGCTTTGATGTATTCAGAAATAGGGAATTCCCCTGCTAAATTAATTAAGGAGTTTAGAAAAAAATCTGAAAAACCAATATTGAAAGGNGCATCTATTGAAGACGCTATATATCTTGGTGACGATCAGGTTAGTTTTTTAGCTAATATTAAATCTAGAGAGGAATTAATTGGAGAAATTATTACAATTTTACAGTCTCCAAGNAAAAACCTGATTTCAGCTTTATTATCAAGTAAATCAAAAATCTCGGGAGTTTTAAAAACACTTGNAGATAAAAANGAGTAATTAAAAAAATGAGTAATTAAAATTAATAATAACAATAAATATTTATAAAAATGGCAGATTTAAAAGATTTTGCAGAAAAATTAGTTAATCTAACAGTTAAAGAAGTTAATGAGTTAGCAGAAATTCTTAAAAGTGAGTATGGTATTGAACCTGCAGCTGCAGCAGTTGTTTCAGCTGGTCCATCAACTGGAGGAGATGGTGATACGGCAGAGGAAAAGTCAGAATTTGATGTAGTATTAACTGCAGCAGGTGGTTCAAAATTAGCTGTAGTGAAGCTTGTAAAAGAATTGACAGGACTTGGCTTGAAAGAAGCTAAAGAGCTTGTTGATAATGCACCAAGTAACATTAAGGAAGCAGTTTCTAAGGATGAAGCTGAAGGATTTAAAAAGTCACTTGAAGAAGCTGGAGCAGAAGTAGAATTAAAATAATTCTATTTTTTACTTTAGTTTCAATTGAAACTTTACTGGCATTAAGGATTTTTCCTAGTGCCAAAGAGTTTTTAACGTTCTTTTAATTTAAATTGATTTCAATGCATAAAATTACAAATAGATTAAACTTTGCTTCAGCTACCAACATTCCTGATTATCCAGATTTTCTAGACATTCAGATCAAGTCATTTAAAGATTTTTTTCAATTAGAAACTAAATCAAACGAAAGAACTGATGAAGGACTTTTTAACACTTTTTTAGAAAATTTCCCAATTTCAGATTCTAGAAACCAATTTGTTTTAGAATTTTTGGATTATTTTGTTGATCCTTCAAGATATTCAATACAAGAATGTATTGAAAGAGGTTTAACATACAGTGTTCCATTAAAAGCAAGACTGAAACTTTTTTGTACTGATGAAGAACATGAAGATTTTGAAACAATTGTTCAGGATGTATATCTTGGTGTAATTCCTTACATGACACCGAGTGGAACATTTATTATCAATGGTGCTGAGCGTGTTGTAGTATCACAATTACATAGATCTCCAGGTGTTTTCTTTGGACAATCATTTCATGCAAATGGAACTAAACTATACTCTGCAAGAGTAATTCCTTTTAAAGGATCATGGATAGAGTTTGCTACAGATATTAATAGTGTTATGTACGCTTACATAGACCGAAAAAAGAAATTACCCGTAACTACTTTGTTAAGATCCATAGGTTTCGAAAGAGATAAAGATATATTAGAAATATTTGATTTAGCTGAGGAAATTAAAGTTTCAAAATCTGGTCTTAAAAAGTATTTAGGTAGAAAACTAGCAGCTAGAGTCTTGAATTCTTGGTTTGAAGACTTTGTTGATGAAGATACAGGAGAAGTTGTTTCTATAGAGAGAAATGAAATTATTTTAGATAGGGACGTTATTATTGATAAAGACAATATTTTAGAAATTTTAGATACTAATGCAAAGACAATCCTTCTTCATAAAATTGATGGTCAATTTTCAGATTATGCCATTATTCATAATACCCTTCAAAAGGACCCAACAAATTCGGAAAAAGAAGCTGTTGAACATATTTATAGACAATTAAGAAATGCCGAACCACCTGACGAAGAAACTGCTAGAGGGATTATTGACAAATTATTTTTCTCAGATCAGAGATATAATTTGGGTGAAGTAGGTAGATATAGAATGAATAAAAAGTTAGGACTCAATATCGAAATGGATAAGTTGGTTTTAACTAAGGAAGATATAATTACTATAATTAAATATTTAATTGAATTAATTAATTCAAAAGCAGAAATTGATGATATTGATCACCTGTCAAATAGGAGAGTTAGAACTGTAGGCGAACAACTTTCAACTCAGTTTGGTGTAGGTTTGTCAAGAATGGCAAGAACCATTAGAGAAAGAATGAATGTTAGAGACAATGAAGTTTTTACACCTATTGATCTTATTAATGCCAAAACTTTATCTTCCGTAATAAATTCTTTCTTTGGGACAAATCAACTTTCTCAATTTATGGATCAAACAAATCCTTTGGCAGAAATTACTCATAAACGAAGGCTTTCCGCATTAGGACCAGGTGGCTTATCAAGAGAAAGAGCTGGCTTTGAAGTAAGAGATGTTCACTATACACATTATGGTAGATTATGTCCAATTGAAACTCCAGAAGGTCCAAATATTGGTTTGATTTCTTCATTAGGTGTCTTTGCTAAAGTCAATAACCTTGGATTTATTGAAACACCATACAGAAAAGTAGAAAATGGAGTAGTTGATCTAAAAAATTATAGTTTTTTAAGTGCCGAAGAGGAAGAAGGTAAATTAATAGCTCAAGCTAATATTCCAAAGGACAAAAAAGGTAAAATTATATCTGAAAAAGTAATTGCTAGACAAGAAGCAGATTATCCGGTAATTGATCCAAATCAGGTTAATTATACTGACGTTGCTCCAAACCAAATTGCCTCTATTTCTGCATCGCTTATTCCTTTTCTTGAACATGATGATGCTAATAGAGCTTTGATGGGATCTAATATGATGAGACAATCAGTTCCATTATTAAGACCTCAATCTCCAATTGTAGGCACAGGTCTTGAAAGACAAGTTGCTTCAGATTCTAGAGTATTAATTAATGCAGATTATGATGGAAAAGTAACTTATGTTGATTCTCAAAAGATTACTATAAAATATAAACTTACAGAAGATCAAAAACTAACAAGTTTTGATGTAGATGAAAAAACATATTCCCTTGTTAAGTTTAGAAAAACAAATCAAGGTACATGTATAAATTTGAAACCTATTGTTGTAAAGGGCGATGAAGTAAAAAAGGGTCAGGTTTTATGTGAGGGTTATGCTACAAAAAAAGGAGAACTCGCATTGGGAAGAAATTTAAAAGTTGCTTTTATGCCTTGGAAGGGTTATAATTTTGAAGATGCCATAGTTATTTCAGAAAAGGTAGTAAGAGATGATGTTTTCACTTCACTTCATATAGATGAATATTCTATAGATGTTAGAGACACAAAGCTTGGAATGGAAGAACTTACAAATGATATTCCTAATGTTAGTGAAGAAGCTACTGCAAATCTTGATGAGAATGGAATGATTAGGATTGGGGCTGAAGTACACCCTGGGGATATACTTATTGGTAAAATAACCCCTAAAGGAGAATCAGATCCAACACCAGAAGAAAAATTATTAAGAGCAATTTTTGGAGATAAGGCAGGAGATGTTAAAGATGCATCTTTAAAAGCACCCCCATCTTTAAACGGTATTGTAATAAATAAAAAATTATTTACTAGACCAATTAAAGATAAAAGGAAAAGGTCTGAGGATAAAGAGCTTTTAAATAAACTTGAAATTCAGTTTGATGAAAAATTTCTAACTCTTAAAGCTAAGCTTATAGAAAAGCTTTATTTGATTTTGAATGGAAAAACTTGTCAAGGAATATTTAATGACTTAGGTGAAGAAATATTACCAAAAGGAAAAAAATATACCCTTAAAATGCTTAATAAAGTTGAAGAATATACCCATTTAGTTACTGGTCAATGGACAGTTGATAAAAAAACTAATGCATTAGTGATATCATTATTACATAATTATAAAATTAAAGAAAATGATCTTCAAGGAATGCATAGACGTGAAAAGTTTACAATCTCAGTTGGAGATGAACTTCCAGCTGGAATTTTAAAATTAGCAAAAGTATATATTGCTAAAAAAAGAAAGCTTAAAGTTGGGGATAAAATGGCTGGAAGGCATGGAAACAAAGGAATTGTTGCTAGAATTGTAAGGCAAGAAGATATGCCTTTTCTAGAAGATGGAACCCCAGTAGATATAGTTTTAAATCCTCTTGGAGTTCCGTCCAGAATGAATATTGGTCAAATTTATGAAACAGTCTTAGGTTGGGCAGGTCTCAAATTAGGAAGAAAGTTTTCTACTCCAATTTTTGATGGAGCTACTTTAGATGAAATAAACAAATTAACTGCTGAAGCAGATCTTCCTAAATTTGGTCATACTTATTTATATGATGGAGGAACTGGGAAAAGATTTGATCAAGCAGCTACAGTAGGAGTTATTTATATGCTAAAATTAGGACACATGGTTGATGATAAAATGCATTCAAGATCAATTGGTCCATATTCCTTAATTACTCAACAACCTTTGGGTGGTAAAGCACAATTTGGTGGACAAAGATTTGGAGAAATGGAAGTGTGGGCTCTTGAAGCTTATGGGGCATCAAGTACCTTACAAGAAATTTTAACTATAAAATCTGATGATGTTCAAGGAAGAGCAAAGGCTTATGAAGCAATAGTAAAGGGTGATCAGATGCCTAATCCTGGTTTGCCAGAATCATTTAACGTATTAATGCACGAACTTAAAGGTCTTGGTCTAGACATTAGACTAGAAGAATAAAAAAAACGAATTATTATGTCAAGAAAAATTGAAATTAATAAGTCTAAGAAATTTTCCAAAATATCAATTGGTTTAGCTTCTCCTGAAACTATTTTAGCTTCATCAAGAGGAGAAATTCTTAAACCAGAAACTATAAATTATAGAACTCATAAACCTGAAAGAGATGGTTTGTTCTGTGAAAGAATTTTTGGTCCTGTAAAAGATTATGAATGTGCTTGTGGAAAATATAAAAGAATTAGATATAAAGGAATTATTTGTGATAGATGTGGTGTTGAAGTAACTGAAAAAAAAGTAAGGAGAGACAGAGTAGGACACATTAATTTAGTTGTTCCTGTGGCACACATTTGGTATTTTCGTTCACTGCCAAATAAAATAGGTTATCTTCTTGGTTTACCGTCAAAAAAATTAGATATGATTATATATTATGAAAGATATGTAGTTATTCAACCTGGTATAGCTGTAAATATTGAGGGAGAACCAGTTAATAAGATGGATTTTCTTTCTGAAGAAGAATATATTAGTATAGTTGATAATTTACCACCCGAAAATCAATTTTTAGATGATGAAGATCCAAATAAATTTATCGCTAAAATGGGTGCAGAGTGTTTGATTGAACTTTTATCAAGAATTGATTTAAATGAACTTTCTTATGAATTAAGACATAAAGCCAATACGGAATCTTCTAAACAAAGAAAAACAGAGGCTTTAAAAAGACTCCAAGTGGTTGAGTCTTTTAAAGAAGCTAATGTTAATAAGGAAAATAAGCCTGAATGGATGATATTAAAGGCTATTCCCGTAATTCCACCAGAACTTAGACCTTTAGTACCTTTAGATGGAGGAAGATTTGCAACCTCTGATTTAAATGATTTATATAGAAGAGTTATTATAAGAAATAATAGGTTAAAAAGACTTGTTGAAATTAAAGCACCTGAAGTTATTTTAAGAAATGAAAAAAGAATGCTTCAAGAATCAGTAGACTCTCTTTTTGATAATACTAGAAAATCATCTGCAGTTAAAACTGATGCAAACCGCCCTTTAAAATCACTCTCAGATTCTCTTAAAGGAAAACAAGGAAGATTTCGTCAAAATCTTTTAGGTAAAAGAGTTGACTATTCTGCTAGATCAGTTATTGTCGGTGGTCCGGAACTAAAACTTTATGAATGTGGTCTTCCTAAAAATATGGCCGCTGAATTATATAAACCTTTTATCATAAGAAAATTAATTGAAAGAGGAATTGTTAAGACTGTAAAGTCAGCAAAAAAAATTATTGATAGAAGAGAACCTTTAGTTTGGGATATATTAGAAAATGTTTTAAAAGGGCATCCAGTTTTATTAAACAGAGCTCCAACACTTCATAGACTAGGTATTCAAGCTTTTCAGCCTAATTTAATTGAAGGTAAAGCTGTACAAGTACATCCTCTAGTTTGTACTGCATTTAATGCTGATTTTGATGGAGATCAAATGGCGGTTCATCTTCCATTGGGTCCTGAAGCTATTCTTGAAGCTCAATTATTAATGTTAGCATCTCATAATATTTTAAATCCTGCTAATGGATCTCCTATTACTGTACCTTCTCAGGATATGGTTTTAGGACTATATTACATGACTAAATTATTAAAATCTAATGATCAATATAAAGTAAAAGGAGAAGGGTTGACTTTTTATTCAGATGAAGAAGTAAACATTGCGTACAATGAAGAACAGGTTGATTTAAATGCAATTATAAATATCAGAGCTAAGATTATTGATGAAAAAGGTAAATTAATTTACAAAATTATTGAAACTACTGTTGGTAGAGTCTTATTTAATCAAGTTGTACCAGAGAATGCAGGATTTATAAATGAAGTTTTAACAAAAAAATCACTTCGTGATATTATTGGAAAGATTCTTAAACTTACGAGTGTCCCAGAAACCGCAAATTTTTTAGATAAAATTAAAGATATGGGATTCTCTTTCGCATTTAAAGGAGGATTGTCTTTTAGTTTAGGAGATATTATTATTCCACCAGAAAAACATGAAATGATTTCAAGTGCAAATACTGAAGTTGATTCAATTATAGCCAATTATAATATGGGTCTAATTACAAATAATGAAAGATATAATCAGGTTATTGATGTTTGGACTTCTGCAAATGCAACACTAACTGAACTAGCAATGAAAAGAATTAGTGAAGATCAACAAGGGTTTAATTCAGTATATATGATGCTGGATTCTGGGGCTCGTGGTTCTAAGGAACAAATACGTCAGCTGACTGGAATGAGAGGATTGATGGCTAAGCCTAAAAAAGCTAGTGCTGGTGGTGGTGAGATTATTGAAAATCCTATTCTTTCAAACTTTAAAGAAGGGTTGTCAATTCTAGAATATTTTATTTCAACCCATGGAGCAAGAAAAGGTTTAGCAGATACAGCATTAAAAACTGCTGATGCAGGATATTTAACTAGAAGACTGGTAGACGTTGCTCAGGATGTAATTGTAAAAATTGATGATTGTAAAACATTAAGAGGAATTAAAGTTGAGGCATTAAAAAAGAATGAAGAGATCGTTGAAAGTTTAGGTGAAAGAATTTTAGGAAGAGTTTCTCTCCATGATATTTATGATCCAATTACAAATGAAATTATAATTAATTCTGGATATGAAATTGATGAAAATATTGTTGAATTAATTGAAAAATCTTCTATTGATTCAGTTGATGTTAGATCTCCTTTAACATGTGAGGCCTCAAGAGGAATATGTACAAAATGTTATGGAAGAAATCTTGCAACCGGCAAAATGGTTCAAAACGGTGAAGCTGTTGGTGTTGTTGCCGCGCAATCAATTGGTGAGCCAGGAACTCAGTTGACTCTGAGAACTTTCCATGTTGGTGGTATTGCTGGTAATATTTCAGAGGAAAATAAGTTAATGGTTAAATTTGGTGGTATTGCAGAAATTGAGGATTTAAAAACAGTAAAAGGTAAAGATTCAGATGGAAATAAAATTAATATTGTTGTTTCTAGAACTTGCGAATTAAAAATTGTGGATGTAAAATCAGGTTTAGTTCTAAGTACTAATATAATACCTTATGGATCTACCATTTTTATTAAAGATGGAGATAAGTTAAATAAAGAAGATATTATTTGTCAGTGGGATCCATATAATGGGGTAGTTGTGTCTGAGTTTGGTGGAGTAATTGAATATGAAAATATTGATCAAGGAGTTACTTATCAAGTTGAAATTGATGAACAAACTGGATTTAAAGAGAAGGTTATTTCAGAATCAAGAAATAAAAAAATTGTTCCTACTCTTTTAATTAATGATAATAAAGGAAAAAATGTTAGAACTTATAATCTTCCGGTTGGAGCTCACTTAATGGTAGATGATGGAGATAAGATTAAGGAAGGCCAAATATTAGTTAAAATCCCAAGAAAATCTGCAAAATCTGGTGATATTACAGGTGGTCTTCCAAGAGTTACAGAACTTTTTGAAGCAAGAAACCCCTCAAACCCTGCTGTTGTAAGTGAAATAGATGGTGTAGTTAATTTTGGAAAAATTAAAAGAGGAAATAGGGAAATTATTGTTGAATCTAAATCTGGAGAAATTAAAAAATATTTAGTTAAATTATCTAATCAAATCTTGGTTCAAGAAAATGATTTTGTAAAAGCTGGTATGCCATTGTCTGATGGTTCTATTACTCCAAATGATATATTAAATATTAAAGGTCCCTCTGCAGTACAACAATACCTTGTGAATGAAGTGCAAGAGGTTTATAGATTACAAGGTGTAAAAATAAATGACAAGCATTTTGAAGTTTTAATTAGACAAATGATGCAGAAGGTAAAAATACAAGACTCTGGTGATACTACTTTCCTTGAAGGTCAATTAATTCATAAGAACGAATTTATTGTTGAAAATGATAATCTTTACAGCAAAAAAATTATCGAATCGATTGGTGCTTCAGAAAACTTTAAAGAAGGTCAAATAGTAACTGCTAGGGAGCTTAGAGATGAAAACTCACTACTTAAACGTGAAGATAAGGAGCTTGTTATGGCTAGAGATGCAGTAAATGCTACAGCAACTCCAATCCTTCAAGGTATTACAAGAGCTTCTCTACAAACTAAATCATTTATTTCTGCAGCTTCTTTCCAAGAAACTACTAAAGTTTTAAACGAAGCAGCTGTTAATGGTAAAGTTGATGGGCTTGAAGGACTTAAAGAGAATGTAATTGTTGGACATAAAATTCCAGCAGGTACAGGAAATAGAAACTTTGATGATATTCTTGTTGGTTACAGTGATGAATATGAAGAATTACTAGCTACAAAAATATAAGCTTATAATGAAAACAAAAGACAAAAAAAGCTCTATAAACCTTGAACTAGATGAAAATTTAGCTCAAGGTACTTATTCTAATTTAGCTTTAATAAATCATTCAGTTTCAGAATTTGTAGTTGATTTTATCAATGTTATGCCTGGAGTTCCTAAGGCAAAAGTTAAATCAAGAATTATTCTTACTCCCCAACATGCTAAAAGATTTTCCAAAGCATTAAATGAAAATATTTCTAGATTTGAAAAATCTAATGGTGAGATTAAAGACTATGATAAACAAAAACCAATTTCTCTAAATTTTGGTCAACCTGGAGAAGCATAATTAAAATTCTGATTTATAGTGAAAATTTAATGAAGGATATTTTTGATTGGTCATTTTTAATGAAAATGCCGAGTCAGATAAAAAAACAAGTGCACCACTTTTATCTTTTGCCAAAAATTTTTGTTTTAATTTTTTAAAATCATTTAATTCTTTATTTGAATTTAGTTTGTTTTCAACCCAACATGCCTTATAAATATTAATATTTTCGTATGAACATTTTGCACCATATTCATGTTCTAATCTATATTGAATAACTTCAAATTGAAGAGCCCCAACAGTACCAATAACTTTTCTTCCATTAATTTCAAGAATAAATAATTGAGCGACACCTTCATCCATTAATTGATCGATACCCTTAGATAATTGTTTTGATTTCATTGGATCTTTATTATTTATATATTTAAAATGTTCTGGTGAAAAGTTTGGAATTCCTTTGAAATTTATCTGTTCACCCTCAGAAAATGAATCACCTATTTTAAAGTTTCCGGAATCGTGAACACCAACAATATCCCCTGGAAAAGATTCATCAATAATTTCTTTTTTTTCTGCAAAAAATGCATTAGGACTACTAAACTTAAATTTCTTGTTCATTCTTACATGGTGGTATGGTTTATTTCTTTTAAAAATTCCAGAAACTATTTTAATAAATGCTAATCTGTCTCTGTGTTTAGGATCCATGTTAGCATGTATTTTAAATATAAATCCTGAAAATTTTGATTCCTCTGGCTTTATCAATCTTTCTAAACTATCTTTTGGAATTGGTGGTGGTGCTATTTTTATAAAACAATCTAATAGCTCCTTTACACCAAAGTTATTTAGGGCAGATCCAAAAAATATAGGTTGTTGTTTACAATCTAAATATTCTGATTCATCAAAATTTGGATAGACTTCTTTAATAATATTAATTTCCTCATCTAATTTATTAGATGCATTTTTTCCAATAAATTCTATTAGTTGAGTGTCATTAAGATCTAAAATATTTTTTTTATTAGAAATTTTTTGTTTGTTCTCTTCTTTGAAAAACATTAAATTGTTTTCCCATATATTAAATATCCCTTGAAAGTCATATCCTATTCCAATAGGAAAAGTAAGAGGACATACATTGAATTTCAATTTTTTTTCTAATTCATCCAATAAATCAAATGGATCTTTACCCTCTCTATCTAGTTTATTAATAAAAACTATTATTGGTATTTTTCGCATTCTACAAACTTCAACCAGCTTTTCTGTTTGTTCTTCAACTCCTTTAGCTACATCAATTACAACAATAACACTATCTACAGCAGTCAAAGTTCTATATGTGTCCTCAGCAAAATCTTTATGACCAGGCGTATCTAGGATATTTATTTTTAATTCTTTATAATTAAAAGCTAAAACAGAGGTTGATACAGAAATACCTCTTTGTCTTTCAATTTCCATGAAATCACTTTTCACACCTCTTTTAATTTTTTGAGATTTTACAGCTCCAGCTTCTTGAATAGCTCCCCCAAATAATAATAATTTTTCAGTTAATGTTGTTTTGCCTGCATCTGGATGAGAAATAATCCCAAATGTTCTTCTTCTATTAACTTCATCTTTAAATACCATATCAAAATTGATTTTTCAAAAATAGTATTGTTTTTTCAATATTGAATCTTTAATATTCCAAATTTTGTAACTTTAAAAAATGTTTAATGAAAAGGTGATTCTGGTTGATAAAAATGATAATCAATTAGGTCTGATGGAAAAAATGGAAGCTCATGAAAAAGCTATTCTTCATAGAGCATTTTCTGTATTTATTTTAAATGATCAAAATGAACTTCTTCTCCAGAAAAGAGGATTAAATAAATACCATTCACCAGGCTTATGGACTAATACTTGTTGTAGCCATCCAAGAAATGAAGAAAGTATAATTGATGCAGGTGTAAGAAGGTTAAAAGAAGAGATGGGTTTTACTGTAAAACTAAAGAGTCTTTTTTCATTTATTTATAAGGCAGAGTTTGATAATGGATTAACAGAACACGAATTTGATCATGTTTTAATAGGAAAATATAATAAAAATCCTCAAATTAATGAATCAGAAGTATGTGATTGGAAATGGATAAATCTAGATATTTTAAAAAATGATATTTTAGATAATCCAGAGATATATACAATATGGTTTAAAATTATTTTTCAAAAATTTTGTAATAATATTAGTTAAATGAAGGTAACAGTTAGTAGAAGAGCTCACTTTAATGCTGCTCATAGATTATATGTTAAAGATTGGAGTGATAAAAAAAATATGGATGTATTTGGAGTATGTAGTAACTCTAATTTTCATGGTCATAATTATGAGTTAATTGTTGATGTTACAGGAGAAGTAGATCCTATAACGGGAATGGTTATTGACTTAAAAGAATTAAAAAATATTATAAAAAGTGAAATTGAAGATATTTTGGATCATAAAAATTTAAATTTAGATATAGATTATTTTAAAAATATAGTTCCTACTGCTGAAAATATATGTATTTATGTTTGGAATGTTTTAAGAGATAAAATCAATTTAGATAAGACCTTGGAGGTAACTTTATATGAAACTCCTAGAAACTTTGTAAAATACAATGGAAATTTAAAATGATTTTTTTATTTAGTCTTGAGAAATTGTTCTAAAATTTTCCCATATTTTGATTCTATAACTTCTTTAGTTAAAGAATTTTTGATAGTATCTAAAATTACTTTACTGCTTTGTGAAAAATCACTCAATGCAATAAACGGGGCCACAGAACTATTTCCATGACTTACAGCATAGTTTAAGCTATATAAGTACTGTCTTTTATTTAAATTTTCTATTTTATTTTCAATTAATTCAATGCTATCTAATTCTTTCTTCTGAGACATTTTAAATGATAATTTAATCAAATCTAATCTCTCAAAATTAAATTTTTGGATTACATTAAGATAATTTCTGTATATAGAATCATTAAATGATCCAGAGACTTCTAATTCCGAATTAAATTTTCTAAGATTAGTTTTTATAGTAATTTCCCCTTTTTCTCCAAAAAACTCTATTCTATTATCGTTTTTTGAAATGTCCATATTAACATAAAAAATTTCAGGGGAATTAATCTCATATTGTAATTTGATAGGACGCTTATTTTCAATAAAAATAGAATCTACGTTTATTAAGATGGAATCCTTAATTTTTTGAAGATATATATTACCTTTTTTAAATCCATCAATAGTAACATTTACATTCATTTTTTCTTTGCTGTTGGAGCAGCTAAGAATTATTAAAATAAAAAATGGTGCCAAATATTTTTTCAATATAAAATGTTTTGATTGTAAATATGATAAAATTTATTTTAGTTAAAAAAATATTTTATTTAATATTCTTCCAAGCCCAGTAAATTAATCCAAATTGAAGAAAAATTCTAAATATTAATAGGTAAAAAGGGTTTCCTAAATTATTTTCCGGTATTAACATATTAAAATGGACAGTCATGAAAATTACAAGCATTAAAATTATACCCCAGAGGCTATAATTCCTAAATCTTTCAAAAAATACTCCAATTCCTAAAACAATTTCTGCGATTCCACTAACAATAATTAGTTCCCAATGGTAAGGCATATATTTTGGCATGTAGGGAAAATAAAAATCTGTATTTGTAAAGTGAAGTAATCCTAGGTATATATAAATTATACCCATAATATAAACACTTAATTTATTCATTTAATTAAATCAATACTTCTTTTAATAAATGAAGTTAAATCTTCGCCTTTAAGTAAGTTTTGAGATAATTTTGCTAAATCTAAAGATTGTTTAATTAATCTTTCTTTTTTTTCCTTACTCTTTGATTTTAATATTTCAGAATTTATAGGATTATTTACATTAATAATTAGATTATAAATTTCTGGCATATTTCCAAACATACTATTGCCACCACTTTGTTGCATTTCTTTCATTCTTCTCATGAACTCTGGAAAAGTAATTACAAATGGAGCAGAACTACTATCCATTGATTCTAGTTGTACAGTGTATTTTTCTTTTGGAACACTTTCTTCAATTATTTTTTTTAATTTTTCTTTCTCTTTATCATTTAACTTAGAAATTTCTTCATTTTCTTTTTTAATTAATTTATCTATAACATCTGCATCTACTCTAGAAAATGTAATTTTATCATTACTGGTTTCGATTTTTTGGATAAGATGACTAATAATTGGAGAATCAAGCACAAGAACTTCATAACCTTTTTCTTTAGCAATTTCAATATATGAATGTTGTTCATCCTTATTTGATGTATAAAGAATAACTAATTTCCCATCTTTATCAGTTTGATTTTTTGAAACTTTCTTCTTTAATTCTTCTAGTGTAAAATATTTATCATTTACTGTTGGGTATAAAGCAAATTTTTCGGCTTTTTCATAAAACTTTTCTTCACTTAGCATTCCATACTCAATCACAACTTTAATATCATTCCATTTTTTTTCAAATTCTTTTCGGTCTTTTTTGTAGAGAGAGCTTAACTTATCAGCAACTTTTCTTGTAATATAATTACTTATTTTTTTTACTGCTCCATCAGCTTGAAGATAACTTCTTGATACATTTAATGGTATATCTGGAGAGTCAATAACACCTCTAAGAAGAGTTAAAAATTCAGGAACTATACCTTCAACATTATCAGTTACAAAAACTTGATTTTGGTAGAGTTGAATTTTATCTTTTTGAATATTAATGTCATTAGTAATTTTTGGAAAATATAGTATTCCAGTTAGATTGAAAGGGTAATCTACATTTAAGTGAATATTAAAAAGAGGTTCTTCAAACTGCATTGGATATAACTCTTTATAAAATTCCTTATAAGAATCTTCATTTAGTTCTGTTGGGGCTTTAGTCCAAGCAGGATTTGTATTATTAATTATATCGTCTACAGTTTCTTTTATTTCTTTTTCTTTTTTCCCCTTTCCTGTTTTTTTTGATATTTCTTTAGTACCAAACTTTATAGGTATTGGCATAAATTTATTGTATTTCAATAGCAAATTCTTAATCCTAGATTCTTCTAAAAATTCTTTAGAATCTTTATCTATATGAAGAATTATTTCTGTTCCTCTTTCTTTTTTGTCACTTTTTGAAATAGAATATTCAGGGGATCCATCACAAATCCAATGAGCTGCATTTTCATTTTTGTATGATTTTGTAATTATTTCGACTTTTTTGGCTACCATAAAGGCAGAGTAAAAGCCAAGTCCAAAGTGTCCAATAATTCCAGTGTCTTTTGCGGAATCTTTGTATTTCTCTAAGAATTCTTCTGCACCAGAAAAAGCAACTTCATTGATATATTTTTTAACTTCATCTATTGTCATTCCAATTCCTTCATCAATTACATGAAGCTTTTTACCCTTTTTATCAACTTTTATTTCTATTATTGGGTTATCAATTTTTATATTCTTTTCTCCAATACTACTTAAATGTTTAAGTTTTGATGTTGCATCTGTTGCATTTGAAATTAATTCTCTTAAAAAGATTTCATGATCGCTATATAGAAATTTTTTAATTAGGGGAAATATATTTTCAACGGATACATTAATTTTACCTTTAGCCATAATTATTTTTTTTTTATTAGAAATCAAATCATATACCAAACAATGATTAGTGACAAATTGACATTTATTAAGCTTATTCCTATTATATGTTAACCATTTAGTATTTTTATTTAAATTGCATTAAACAACTATAATAATATGTTCAATTCAAGAATTATTGGGATGGGTCATTATGTTCCAGATAATATAGTGACTAATGATGACCTTTCAAAGATTATGGATACAAGTGATGCTTGGATTCAGGAAAGAACTGGTGTTAAAGAAAGAAGATGGGCTGAACCAAATACGGGTAATACAACTTCAACAATGGGGTTAAAAGCCGCTAAAATTGCAATCAAAAATTCAGGTCTTAAAAAAGAAGAAATCGATTTTATAATATTTGCTACTCTTAGTCCAGACTATTTTTTTCCAGGTCCTGGAGTTATGATTCAAAATATGTTAGGTATGGATACTGTAGGAGCATTGGATGTTAGAGCTCAGTGTTCAGGTTTTATTTATGGTATATCAGTTGCAGACCAATTCATCAAAACAGGTATGTATAAGAATATTCTTGTAATTGGGTCGGAATATCATTCTTGTGCAATTGATAAAACAACTAGAGGAAGAACAATTTCGGTTATTTTTGGAGATGGAGCAGGAGCAGCTGTTTTATCAAGGGAAACTAATAATAAAAAAGGAATTTTATCTACTCATTTACATTCTGAGGGTGAATATGCTAAAGAATTGTCTCTCCTTGCACCTGGTTTTGGAACGAGATGGGTTAATGATATAGTAAAGGATAATGATCCTGATGATGAATCATATTTCCCCTATATGAATGGCAGACTTGTTTTTAAAAATGCAGTTGTAAGATTTGAAGAAGTTATTAATGAAGGTTTAATTAAGAATAAACTAAATAAAGAAGATATAGATTTACTTGTTCCTCATCAAGCTAATTTAAGAATTTCTCAATTTATTCAGCGTAAACTTAGTCTCTCAGATGATAAGGTTTATAATAATATAATGCGATATGGAAATACTACTGCTGCCTCAATTCCTATAGCCTTAACAGAGGCTTATAATGAAGGAAAAGTAAAATCAGGAGATTTAATTGTATTAGCTGCATTTGGAGCTGGCTTTACCTGGGGTAGTGCTATTATAAGATGGTAAAAAAAACTCTTGTATTAGGAGCTTCATTAAACCCCGAGCGATATTCTAATATAGCTATTAGAAAACTTAATATTAAAAGAAATGAAGTTTTGGCTATTGGATTAAAGGCTGGTAAAGTAAATAATATCATAATTCATAAAAAGTTATTAAGATTTAAAAATATTCATACTATTACTTTATATCTTAACAATAAAAGACAAAAAGAATATTATGATTATATAATATCTTTAAAACCTGAAAGAGTAATTTTTAATCCAGGAACTGAAAATATTGAATTTTATCAATTATTAGACAAAGAATCTATTGATTATATTGAAGCCTGTACATTGGTATTACTTTCTACGAATCAGTATTAATCCCAAGAATGTAATAAGTCCATTTAAAGGAAGAAGTTCATATCCAATTCTGTAGTTTCCTAAACTTGAAGATGGGATATTTCCTATAAATAAAACAATTAATACTGAGCATAGGGCAACTATCCAAACATATTTGTCATTAATCTGATAGTTTGTAAATATTCCAAATGCAAACAATCCTAACAAAGGACCATAAGTATATCCTGCAACAGTTAATAAACCGTCAATTACATTGGTATTTAAATAATTCTTAAAAATTATAATGACTATTACTAAAATTATACTCATCACTACATGAGTTTGTTTTCTAATTTTTTTTTGAACACTATTAGACTTATTTTTCAAATCTAAAAAATCTATACAAAAAGAAGTTGTTAATGAAGTTAAAGCACTATCTGCACTACTATATGCAGCAGCTATAAGCCCTAAAAGAAAAGTAACTCCAATAATAATACCTAGATCACTATTTAGAGCTATTTCAGGAAAAAGTAAATCTGGATTAGGAATTCCATTCATTAAAGGAATATCAATATTATTTTTTTTGGAATAAATAAATAATAGAGCTCCTAAAACCATAAATAAAAAGGTTACAATTACTAAGACTATGCTAAAAACAACCATGTTTTTTTGAGCATCTTTTAACGATTTACAAGTTAAATTTTTTTGCATCATGTCTTGGTCTAGACCTGTCATGCATACTGTAATAAAAATTCCTCCAACAAAAGATTTTATAAAATGATTTCTTTCAAGTAAACTATCTGTTATAATTATATTATCATAGTTTTTTAGCTCTTCAGAAGTAATAAAATCTAAAATGCTCCAATCTAGACTTTTATTAATTAAATAAATTGAAAGAATTACTGAAACAAGCATGAAACCAGTTTGTAAGGTGTCTGTCCAAACAATTGTTTGAATTCCTCCTTTATAAGTATAAATCCAAATCAATAGTATAGATATAATTACAGTAATTTCAAATGGAATATTCCATGAATCAAAAACAAATTGTTGTAAAACAATAGCTACTAAAAATAAACGAAATGATGCTCCTATTATTCTTGAAACAAAAAAGAAAAATGCTCCAGTTTTATGACTTGTTGGTCCAAACCTTTCTTTTAAATATTCATAAATAGAAGTTAGGTTTAGTTTGTAATATATTGGAAGTAAAACAAAAGCTACAATAAAATATCCAAACATATATCCTATTACAACTTGAAAATATGTAAATTCAAATTTTCCAACATCACCTGGAACAGAAATAAATGTTATTCCTGATAAGGATGCTCCAACCATCCCAAATGCTACTAAGTACCATGGGGATTCTTTATTTGCTGAAAAAAAGGTTGAATTATCATCTTTTCCTTCAGTGTAACGAGAAATAATAAAAAGACAAGAAAAATATGCTATAATAACGAAGAAAATGATAGATGATGACATATAAACTTAGTCTTTTCCAAATATACAAATTATGGTTCTTAAAAAATCTAGTAGTATCTTTATGAAATGAATTTTTCATCAAAATTACTTCAAGATGCTGTTAATGAAATGTCTCAACTTCCAGGTATTGGTAAAAGAACTGCTCTGAGACTTGTTTTATTTTTATTACAACAACCAAAGTCTCAAACTAAGGATTTATCTAACTCATTAAATGAATTGATAGATAACGTTATTTTGTGTAAAAGTTGTAATAATATTTCTGATTATGAATTGTGTGAAATTTGTTCAAATAATAAAAGAGATAAATCTACTGTATGTGTAGTTGAGGATATTAGAGATGTTATGGCAATTGAAAGTACAGGTCAGTATACTGGAATTTATCATGTTTTAGGTGGAAAAATTTCTCCTATTGAAGGAATTGGACCAAATCAATTAAATATTTCTTCTTTAATTGAAAAGGTTAATAATAATGATGTTTTAGAGATAATTTTTGCTTTAAGTGCAACTATGGAAGGAGACACAACAAATTTCTATTTATATAAACAATTAGAAAATAATAAAGTTAAAATAACAACTATAGCAAGAGGAGTTTCTGTAGGAAATGAATTAGAATATACTGATGAAGTCACACTTGGAAGAAGTATTGTAAAAAGGATTCCTTTTGAAAATTCAATTAAAAATATTTCTTAGTTTTTATTTGATATTTTTGTAAAAAATTTAAAATTAATTTAATGTCTAAATTCCAACTTTTATTGCCTAAAATGGGAGAAAGTGTTGAAGAAGCTACAATAATTAATTGGCTTAAAGATATTGGAGATAAAATTGATGAGGATGATCTTATTGTTGAAATTGCAACTGATAAAGTAGATTCTGAGGTTCCTAGTGAAGTTTCCGGGATCCTCATTGAAAAGTTATGTAATGTAAATGATGTAGTAAAAGTAGGGCAACCATTAGCTATTATTGAAACAAAAGACCTTAAAAAAGAAAAAACAAATATAAATCCTATTAAAAAAAGTAAAAGTTTAATTTCCAAGGCGCAAAAAATTAATAAGCTTCAAAAAGAATTTATAAATAAAAATATATATTCTCCATTAGTTAAAAATATTTCAAAAAAAGAAGGTGTTACAGAATCTGAGCTAAAAAATATTAGGGGAACTGGTAAAGAAGGAAGAGTTACTAAAAATGATCTACTTTCATTTCTTAATAAAAGAAATGGCAATTTATTAGTTTCTAAAAACAAACAAGATTATAATTTGAGTCAAAAAGATAAAGAAGGAGCTTATGAAATGACTAGAATGGAAAAATTGATTTCCGATCATATGATTCAAAGCAAGAATGAATCTGCACATGTTCAAGCCTTTATTGAGGCTGATATTTCTAAAATTTGGGAATGGAGAGAAAAGAATAAAAAAATATTTTATGAGAGAGAGGGCGAAAAAATAACATTTACCCCTGTTTTTCTAATGTTAGTTGCACAAGCTTTAAAAGAATTTCCAATAATTAATGCAAGCTTGGAAAATTACAATTTAATAAAGAAAAAAAATATTAATATTGGAATGGCAACTGCTTTATCTAATGGTAATTTAATAGTACCTGTTATTAAAAATGCCGATCAATTAAGTCTAATTGGGTTAGTAAAAAAGGTTAATGATTTAGCTAAAAGAGCTAGAAATAATCAACTTCAACCTGACGATGTCAAAGGAGGAACCTACACAATAAGCAATGTAGGTATTTTTGAAACATTAATGGGTACTCCAATAATTAATCAACCTCAGCTTGGAATTTTAGCCTTTGGTGCTATAAGAAAGGTTCCATCTGTTATTGAAACTAATAAAGGTGATTTTGTTGGAATTAGATTTAAAATTATATTATCTCATAGTTTTGATCATAGAATTGTAAATGGAGCAATGGGCGGAATGTTTATTAAAAGAATTAAAGATTTAATAGAAAATTGGGAATCTGATTTGCTTATTTAGGTCAATATATTAATTTTTAAAAAAATGAATTTAAAAATTTCAAAACCAATTTGTTTTTTTGACTTAGAGACTACAGGTATTAATATTTCTGTTGATAGAATTGTTGAGATTTCTATTTTAAAAGTTTATCCTAATGGTAATAAGGAATCTAAAACTTGGCTGGTTAACCCTGAAATACCTATTCCTATTGAAGTCTCAAATATTCATGGGATTACAAATGATATGATAAAAGATGAACCTAATTTCAAAACTATTGCAAAAGATGTGAAATCAATGATTAATAATTGTGATTTAGCAGGATTTAATTCCAACAAGTTTGATATTCCCTTGTTAGCAGAGGAACTTTTGAGATCTGAAATTGATTTTACTTTAGATAATGTTTTAACAATTGATGTTCAAAACATTTTTCATAAAATGGAACAAAGAACATTAGGGGCAGCATATAAATTTTATTGTGGCAAGATATTAGAAAACGCTCATTCTTCTAAAATAGATACACTTGCAACATTTGAGGTTTTAGAATCTCAAATTAAAAAATACTCTGAATTAGAAAATAATGTTAAGTTTTTGTCTGATTTTTCTAAAAGAGGTAAAAATGTTGATTTAGCAGGATTCATAAAGTATAATAATAAGGATATTCCGTGTTTTGATTTTGGAAAACATAAGGGTAAAACTGTTGAATATATTTTAGAAAATGAACCTGGTTACTTTGGATGGTTACTAAATGCTGATTTTCCAATGTATACTAAAAAAGTTCTTACTAACTTAAAGCTAAATAAGTTAAATAATAAGTTATAGTATGAAGATTATTTGTGTAGGAAGAAATTATTTTGATCATATTAATGAATTAAAAAATGAAAAGCAAGATTCTCCTGTTCTTTTTTTAAAACCAGAAACTTCTATAATTCAAAAAAAACAACCTTTTTTTATACCAGATTTTTCAAATGATATTCAATATGAAGTTGAAGTTTTAATTAAAATAAATAGACTTGGTAAAGCAATTTCTCCAAAATTTTCTCATAAATATTATAATGAAATTGGGTTGGGAATAGATTTTACAGCTAGAGATCTTCAAAATAAATTAAAGAAAGATTCTTTGCCTTGGGAGAAATCAAAATCTTTCGATGGTTCAGCTTTGATTGGTAATTGGATTAATAAAAAAAATATTGATGACATAAATAATTTAGAGTTTAGACTTACAAAAAATGGTGATATTGTACAAAAAGGTAATACCTCTAAAATGTTATGGGATATTGATGAATTAATTTCTGAAATTTCAAATTTTTTTACATTAAAAATTGGAGATATTATTTTCACTGGAACACCATCAGGAGTAGGTAGAGTTGTTGAAAATGATAATTTAGTTGGTTACATTAATAATAATGAGTGTTTTTCAATAAAAATTAAATAATAAATGAAGGCACATATTATAACGATTGGAGATGAAATTTTAATTGGTCAAATCATTGATACAAATTCAGCTTTTATTTCTAAAGAGTTATTAAAAATTGGAATTGAGGTAATAAAAATAGTTTCTATAGGAGATTCAAAACAAGAGATATTATCAAGTCTTAAAAATGCGCAAAACAATTATGATATTGTAATTATAACTGGAGGGTTAGGTCCTACTAATGATGATATAACTAAAGATGCATTTTGTGATTTTTTTGATGATGAATTAGTTCATAATTCAGAAATATTAAAACATATTGAAAAACTTTTTAAAAAAATTGTTGATAATCCAATAAACGAATTAAATAGGGCCCAAGCATTTTTACCATCAAAGGCTAAACTAATTCCAAACCTTTATGGAACTGCCGCTGGTATGAGTATAAAAAATGAAGATACTTTGTTTATATCTCTTCCAGGTGTTCCTTTTGAAATGAAATCAATGATAACAAATTTTATAATTCCTCAAATTAAGAATGAATTTAAATGTCCAGTTATTATAAATAGAACTTTAATTACTTATGGAAAGGGTGAAAGTTATATAGCAAAAAAATTAAATGTTTTTGAATCTAATATTCCAGATAATTTTAAATTGGCCTACTTACCAAATTTAGGAAGAGTGAGGTTGCGATTATCAGGAAAAGGAGATGATAAAAATATTTTAGATGAAAAGATGGATAATTTAATTTCTCAACTTTATAAAATATTAGGTAAAATCATTATTGGATATGAAACACTTAATCCTATTGAAAATGAAATAGGGAAAAAGCTTGTGGAATCTAATCAAACTGTAAGTTTAGCTGAAAGTTTGACGGGAGGTTTATTAGCTTCAAGATTTACTTCTTTCCCTGGTGCCTCTAATTATTTCAAGGGAGCAATTATCGCTTACAATAGTTTAATAAAGAAAGATATATTAGGAGTGAATTACAAATTGATCGAGGAACATTCTGTTGTAAGTTCTGAAGTAGCTAATGAAATGGCTATTAAAACAAAAAAATTATTAAAATCAGATTATGCTATTTCTACTACAGGAAATGCAGGTCCTTCAAAAGGAGATTCAAACGAGCCAATTGGAAAAATTTTCATTTCAATTGCAACTCCAAAAAATGTTAAGTCTTTTAAATTTAATTTTGGTAAAAACAGAGAAAAAAATATAAATAAAACTGTAAATAAGGCATTAGAACTCTTATTTTCTGAATTATTAACTAGGAATTAAAAAATTTGGCAATACTCTAAAAAAGTTGTTTATTTGCACCCTGTTTAAAAATGACTTAATTATGTCAAAAGTTTGTGAAATATCTGGGAAAAAAGTTTTGGTTGGAAATAATGTTTCCAAAGCTATGAATAAAACAAAGAGAAGATTTGAGCCTAATCTAATTAAAAAAAGATTCTTTATTCCTGAAGAAGGAAAATGGATTACTTTAAAGGTTTCCACATCTGTTCTAAAAACAATAAATAAAAAGGGTATTTCAGCTGTCTTAAAAGAGTCTAAAGTTAACAGAATATAATTATGGCAAAGAAGGGAAATCGAGTTCAAGTAATTTTAGAGTGTACAGAACACAAGAATTCTGGTTTATCTGGAACTTCAAGATACATAACCACTAAGAATAAGAAAAACACTCCAGACAGGTTAGAAATAAAGAAGTTTAACCCCATTATGAAAAAAAATACAATTCATAAAGAAATTAAATAATTTTAGATTATGGCAAAAAAATCTGTAGCGTCTTTACAAACTGGATCAAAAAGACTAACTAAAGCTATAAAAATGGTTAAAAGTCCTAAAAATGGTGCTTACATTTTTGTTGAATCTATTATGTTGCCTGAAAAAGTAAATGAATGGTTAGCAAAATAATAAAACCTATTTTAAAAATAAATAAAAGCCACTTTATGTGGCTTTTTTTGTTTTCATATATTTGATGTAATATTTATTAAATGAAATTTCTAAAAAAACTTTTTAGCTTCATAAAGAAAAAAAAGAAGGTACCTTTAATAGAAGAAGAAACTACAGAGCAAGATGATTTAATAATAGAAGATTTAATAGAAGAAAAAAAACCAGAACCAGAGCCGGAATCAGAACCAGAGCCTGAGCCAGAACCAGAGCCGGAACGAGAACCAGAGCCTGAACCAGAGCCTGAGCCAGAACCAGAACCAGAACCAGAGCCGGAACCAGAACCAGAGCCTGAACCAGAGCCTGAGCCAGAACCAGAACCGGAATCAGAACCTGAACCAGAGCCGGAATCAGAACCAGAGCCTGAGCCAGAGCCTGAGCCAGAACTAGAGCCAGAACCAGAACCAGAGCCTGAGCCAGAACTAGAGCCAGAACCAGAACCAGAGCCAGAACCAGAACCTGAACCAGAACCAGAGCCAGAACCTGAACCAGAGCCTGAGCCAGAACTAGAGCCAGAACCAGAACCAGA
>PACX01000024.1 GCA_002702895.1 Flavobacteriaceae bacterium
CTTTTTGATAATTTGGAACTCTAATTCTTGCCTCCTTTATTTTTAATGAAGGTGTTTTTTTTAGCTTTTCAAGTAGTTTCATATAATATTTGTATGCCGTGTAAACGCCAAAACGAGCTTCATTTGGAAGTAAAACAATACCCTTTAAAGCTATATTAAAATCATCTTCTATTTCCTCAATAATATTTTTTTTAGATTTTTCATCAAATTTATTAACGTCAACTCCAGGAAAATAAGTTCTATTTAATGTTTCAAAATCTGTATTTATATCTCTTAAAAAATTAACTTTTTGAAAGGCAGAACCAAGTGCCATAGCATATTTTTTTAAATCTTTATATAAAATATCATCTCCTTTAACAAAGATTTTGAGACACATAAGACCAACAGAATCAGCAGATCCATAAATATATTCTTTATAATCATTTTTATTACTGTAGGATTTTTTATTCAAATCCCATCTCATACTCCTTAAAAAAGCCTCAATTAATTTTATGTCAATTTTATATTTATTTACAGTTTTTTGAAATGAATTTAGTATTGGATTTATACTTATTTTACGATTTATTGCTATATAAACATCTTCTTCAAGACTGTCAAGAATTTCCTTTTTTGGGTATTGATGAAAACTATCAACAATTTCATCTGCTATCCTGACAAATCCATAAACATTGTAAATATCTTGTCTTATTGAGTTATCAATAAGTTTTGTTGCTATTGAAAAAGAAGTGCTATATTTTTCTGTAACAACCTTACTTAGATCTTTAGATATTGAATCAAAAATTTTTTTCATGTGAGAATTTAATATATGAAATAAAACCCAACAATTTGTAAAATTACAAAAAACTAAAAAGTTACATTTGATATGTAATTGACGTATTTCTGTGCGCACGAGAAGAGTCGAACTTCCACAGGATTAACTCCTACTAGGCCCTCAACCTAGCGCGTCTACCAATTCCGCCACGTGCGCAGTGTGACTTGACTGGGGTTCGAACCCAGGACCCTCTCCTTAAAAGGGAGATGCTCTACCAGCTGAGCTACCAAATCTTAACAATAATTGAATGGCTGCAAATATAGCTTCAATAAATTTATTATTCAAAGAGAATTTCTTATAAATTTGTCAAAAATATATCTATAAAAATTGAATAATTCTAAATTCCAAATTGACTCTAATATTATTATAATTGGATATATGGGAAGTGGAAAATCCTTAGTGTCTAAATCTTTAGCAAATATTTTAAATGTAAAATACTTAGATCTAGATGAGATTATAGAAAATAGAGAGAAAATGAAAATTTCAGAAATTTTTGAACAAAAAGGAGAATTACAATTTAGAAGAATTGAAAAAGAAGTTTTATTAGATGTTCTAGAATCTTCTAAAAATAATGTTATTTCCTTAGGAGGAGGAACACCATGTTATTTTGATAATATGAGTTTGGTCAATACAAAATCTAAATACGTTTTTTACATAATAAATTCTAATAAAGTATTATCTAAAAGACTTTTTAAAGAAAGAAAGAATAGACCTGTTATTTCTAAAATAGAATCTTTAGATAAAATGATGGAATTTGTTTCTAAACATATTTTTGAGAGAATGCATTTTTACAATATGGCAAAGTATCATATAAATGCTGAAAAAAAAGATTTAGATCTAATTATAAATGAAATTATTGAAATTCTCAATCAATAATTGCATATGATTTATTTTTATCAAAAACTACATTTACATTTTCTTTAATAGAGGTTGATAATGAAATCCCTTTAAAATCAATTTTTATTGGAAATTTTTTATGGTTTCTGTCAATTAAAACAGCAGTATTGAAGTTTGATAAGGGAATTTCCAATAAATATTTAACACCATATATAAGAGTTTTTCCAGAATTTAAAACATCATCAATTAATACAATAGATTTATTTTTTATTTGAACTAAGTCAAAATCAAATTCAATATTTTTGAACGGATTTTTTTTATTTATTTTTAAACAGCATAAATTAATTTTTGAATTAGAAATAGTTTTTAATTCTTTTTGAATTAATTTCGAAAGTATATATCCATTTTTATGTATGCCTATTAAAAATATCTCAGATTCATTTTGATTATTCTCATGAATTTGAAAGGCAATTCTCTTAATAATTTTATCGATTTTATCTTGATTCAATATTTTATTATGTTCTTTCAATTTTCTGTATAAAGAGATAAATATACCTATTCTAATGACAATATTATATCTATTTTTATTAGATTAAAAAATATAAGAAAATTGTATCTTGCGCCATATTAATTTGATTATGAAAAATTTTTTCAAAATACTTTTTTATAATTTCTTTTTGATTGCTCTTATATATTCATGTTCAAGTGATTCTAATAATGATGATCAGGCTGCACCACCTAATGATATTGGCCCGCAGTATATTGCAGAAAATGATTCAATAATAGAGTTTCTTAAAACACATTTTTATAATTACGAAGATTTTGAAAACTTACCTTCTAATCAAAAAGTTGAATTGGTAATTGATACTATAGATGGAGATAATTCTACCAAAACACCTCTTTACGATCAAGTTAGTACTATGTCTATTAATATTGAAGATGAAAATGAAAATATGGTTGCTCATAATTTGTATTATATAATTAATAGAGAAGGAAATGGTGCTAATCCTACTGTAGCTGATTCTGTTTTTGTTTCATATAAGGGTATGTTACTTGGAAAATCAACTTTTGACTCAAGAAAAAATCCTATTTGGTTGGATCAAACTTCTGTAGTTCGAGGTTTTCAAGAATTTACACCCCTACTTAAAAGAGGAGATATTATAATTAATAATGATGGCACTTATTCTTTTGATAATTTTGGAATAGGAATGGTAATATTTCCATCTGGACTAGGCTATTATAATAATGGTACCGCTACAATTCCAGCATATTCTCCTCTTATATTTCAAATCAGTTTACATACACTTTCTATTGCTGATCATGATGCTGATGGAATTGATTCAATTAATGAGGATTTGAATAAGGATCATTTGTTTAATAATGATGATACAGATTCAGATAATTTACCTAATTATAGAGATTCTGATGATGATGGTGATGGAGTTGTAACTAAAGATGATTACGATTATAATGGAGATGGAGTTGCTGACGATACAGATGGGGATGGAACTCCAAATTACTTGGATAATGATGATGATGGGGATGGAATTTTAACCATTGATGAATATGATGTTGACGGAGATGGAGTAGCTGATGATACAGATGGTGATGGAATTCCAGATTATTTAGATAATGATTAAGTTTTTACAAGTAAAAAGACAAAGCTAAAAGATATAATTTTCCAGAAGATGTTATAAATTGATTTTTATTCCCAATAGAATTTTTCATATAATTTATTTCGTTTTTTTTAAAACCTCTTTCTGCTCTAATATCAATTTCAAATCTTAAAAATTTAACCCCAAATCCATATTGTAATCCTATACGGTAATCATTTTTTAAATCATCTATATTGAAATTATCAAAATTCACTTTCTTTATATATTCAAATCTAGGTCCAACAAAAATGTTTAAATTCTTAAAAAATTTATAACCAATCATAACAGGAATATCAAATTTCTTTTGATCAAAATTTGTAATAACATTTTTTGTTTGAACAAGAATATAAGGGATGTCGTAACTATTTTTTATTTGAGTAAAATTAAACTCTGGTTTTAAATAAAAGTCTTTAATTTTAAGTTTTAAAAAAATTCCGAAATGTTGACCATTCCTAGATTCAAAAATATTTATTTTATTATCAATAGATTCAATATCTGCTGTAATATTTAATTGACTATTAAAATTTATACCAGCTTTTAATCCATAATCTATGGAAATAAGTTGCCCATATGAAAAATTTATAAAAAAAAATAAAAAAAAAAGAATTAAGTTTTTCAATTATTTTCTTTTGATCACTTTAATAACTGAATCAATTATTGATTCATAATTAATACCATACTTTTTCATTAATTGCTGAGGAGTTCCAGATTCACCAAATGTATCATTTGTAGCAACAAATTCTTGAGGAACAGGATTGTTTTTTACTAAAACTCTTGAAACACTTTCTCCTAATCCTCCTAGATAGTTGTGTTCCTCTGCTGTTACAACACATCCTGTTTTATTAACTGATTTTAGAATTTCTTCATCATCTAATGGTTTAATGGTATGTATGTTTAAAACATCAACAGAAATTCCTTTATTATATAAAAATTTTGCTGCCTCTAAGGCTTCCCATACTAAATGTCCAGTTGCTATAATTGTTGCATCAGATCCATCTTGTAATTTTACAGCTTTACCAATTTTAAAATTCTGATTACTAGAAGTGAAAACAGGAACTGACGGTCTTCCGAATCTTAGATAAACAGGTCCTTTATATTCAGCTATTGCAATTGTTGCCGCTTTAGTTTGGTTGTAATCACAAGGGTTAATAACTACCATCCCTGGTAACATCTTCATAAGTCCTAAATCTTCTAAAATTTGATGTGTAGCTCCGTCTTCTCCTAAGGTGAGTCCAGCATGAGAAGCACATATTTTAACATTTTTATTTGAATATGCAATTGACTGACGAATTTGATCATATACTCTACCAGTAGAAAAATTTGCAAAAGTACCCGTAAATGGAATTTTACCTCCAATTGTTAGACCAGCAGCAATTCCCATCATATTAGCTTCAGCTACTCCAACTTGAAAGAAACGATTTGGATTTTCATTTATAAATTCATTCATTTTTAGTGAACCAACTAAGTCTGCACATAAAGCAACTACATTAGGATTTTTTCTACCAAGTTCAGCTAAACCAGCACCAAATCCACTTCTTGTATCTTTCTTTTCTTTAAAAGTGTATGATTTCATTAATAAAATTTAGTAGTCTCCCAAAGTTTCTTTGTTTTGTGCTAATGCAGATTCCAATTGTTCATCATTTGGGGCTTTGCCATGCCAAGCATGAGTATGCATCATAAAATCAACTCCATTACCCATCATTGTTTTAAGCAAAACACATACAGGTTTTTTTTTTCCAGTTAATGATTTAGCTTTTTTCATTCCATTGAAAATTTCAGACAGATCATTTCCTTTTTCAATTTCAATGACAGTCCAGTCAAATGCTTCAAATTTATTTTTTAAACTTCCCATTCTTAATACATCGTCAGTTGATCCATCAATCTGTTTTCCATTTAAATCAATAGTAGCAATTAGATTATCAATTTTTCTAGCTGAAGCATACATAATTGCTTCCCAATTTTGACCTTCTTGAAGCTCGCCATCTCCATGAAGACTATAAATTAAATTTGGATCATTATTTAGTTTTTTTGCTTCACTTGCACCAATAGCAACCGAAAGCCCTTGTCCTAACGAGCCTGAAGCAATTCTTACACCAGGAAGTCCTTCATGTGTTGTTGGGTGCCCTTGTAGTCTAGAGTTTAATAATCTAAAAGTATTTAATTCTTCAATTTTAAAATATCCTGAACGAGCTAATACACTATAAAAGACCGGAGATATATGTCCATTTGAAAGAAAAAATAAATCTTCTCCAATTCCGTCCATATTAAAACCTGCTTTTCTATTCAAAATTGTTGAGTATAGGGCAACAAAAAATTCAGTACAACCTAATGACCCGCCAGGATGTCCGGAGTTTACTTTATGGACCATTCTTAAAATATCTCTACGAACTTGAGTAACAAAATCAGATAGATTACTTAATTCAGTCATTTAGAGAATAAAAATTGAATGATAAAAGTATAATTAATAAGGATTTTATAAAAATATTATGAATGTATTTTTAACCAAATATATCGATTTGTTGATAAGCTATATTAATTGTTGATAAAATAAATTGTTTATAAATCATATAGATTAAATTGCACATATAATTATATTTATAAATTCTGAAATTGATATGGAATTTGAATTAAATATTACAGATTTAAAATCAAAAGCAAGGGCAGGTGTTATATCTACTGATCACGGAATAATAGAAACTCCAATATTTATGCCTGTTGGTACTGCTGCAACCATAAAAGGTGTTCATCAAAGGGATGTTGAAAATGAAATAAATCCTGATATTATTCTATCAAATACATATCACTTGTATTTAAGGCCTGGTGAAAATATAATTAAAAAAGCAGGTGGAATACATAAATTTATGAATTGGAATAGAAGTATTTTAACTGATAGTGGTGGTTATCAAGTATATTCTTTGTCAAATAATAGAAAAATTAAAGAAGAAGGTGTAGAGTTTAAATCTCATATTGATGGTTCATTACATTTTTTTTCACCTGAAAGAGCTATTAAAATTCAAAAATCAATTGGAGCAGATATAATTATGGCTTTTGATGAATGCGCTCCATATCCTTGTGAATTTAATTATGCAAAAAAATCTATGGAAATGACTCATAGATGGTTAAAAAGATGTTTTAAAGAATTTAAAAATACGGCTCCCAAATTCGATTATAATCAAACCCTTTTTCCAATTGTTCAAGGAAGTACATATAAAGATTTGAGAATTCATTCAGCAGAATTTATTGCTAATACTCAAGCAGAAGGAAATGCAATTGGAGGACTTTCAGTTGGAGAACCAGCAGAAGAAATGTATGGAATGACTGAAGTTGTTTGTAATATTCTCCCTAAAGATAAACCAAGATATTTGATGGGTGTTGGAACTCCAATTAATTTATTAGAAAATATATCCTTGGGAATAGATATGTTTGACTGTGTAATGCCATCAAGAAATGCTAGAAATGGAATGCTTTTTACTATTGATGGAACAATTAATATTAAAAACAAAAAGTGGAAAGATAATTTTGATGAAATAGATTCTAATAATTATTCGTTTGTTGACTTAAGCTATTCTAAAGCTTATTTAAGACATCTTTTTATTACTAAAGAAGCATTAGGAAGACAAATTGCAACAATTCATAATTTAGCATTTTATATTTGGTTAGTGAAAGAAGCAAGAAAACAAATAATAAAAGGCACCTTTTTTGAATGGAAATGTAAGATGATTAAAAGAATGAACAACAGATTGTAATAATGAAGATATTAGATAGATATATTGTTATAAAGTATTTAAGCACTTTTTTTATTATGCTTTTTCTTTTTATGCCTATAGGAATTCTTATTGATATTTCTGAAAAGATTGATAAATTCAAAGAATTTGATGTTCCATTAAATGAAATTTTTAACTATTATATAGATTTTTTGTGGTATTTTGGAAATACTCTTTATCCTCTTTTTGTTTTTCTTTCTGTTGTATGGTTCACATCTAAAATTGCAAATAATTCTGAAATTATAGCTATTCTTAGTTCAGGAATATCTTTTAATAGATATTTAAGACCTTTTATGATTGCATCTTCTATTATAGCTTTTATAGCTTTTTACTCTGGCATGTTCATTGTTCCAGAAAAAAATAAAAGCTATAATGAGTTTTCTTATAAATATTTAAAAAAAGGAAAGAAATCAAGAACAACATCAAAAATATATAAACAGATTAATGAAAATGATTTTGTTTATGTAAGTAATTATAATCCAACAAGAGAACTTGCTTATGACTTTTCCTATGAACATTTTATTGATAATGAATTAAAATATAAAATAAGTGCAAGAAATATAAGGTGGGTTAAGGAAGATAGTATTTATAGATTAATGGATTATTTTAAAAGAAGTTTTGTAGGTGAAGATCAATTCATCGAATCAAAAAAAGTTTTAGATACTATTTTCCCTTTTAAAATTAATGAACTCTCATCTTTAAATTATATGGCTGAAACTCAAAACTTTTTTGAATTAAATGAATTTATTAAACAGGAAAAGAAAAGTGGATCTCCCCTTATTAATAATCATTTATTAGTAAGACATAAAAGATGGAGTCTACCTTTATCAACATTTATATTAACTTTATTAGCTGTCTCTTCCTCTTCATTTAAAAGAAGAGGGGGGATGGGTCTAAATTTAGCCTTTGGAATTATAATGGCTTTTACATTTGTTTTTTTTGATAAATTTTTCTCAGTAATGGTTGTTAAATCTGGTCTTTCCCCTTTTTTAGGTGCATGGATACCAAATTTTATTTTTCTTACTCTCGCAATTTATTTTTTAAAATATGCAAAAAAATAGATTCAAAAGTTTAATACACTTCCATTTTATTGTTTTTATTTTTGGATTTACAGCTATTTTAGGCTCCTTGATTACTATTGGATCAGTTAAACTAGTTTGGTACAGGATGTTAATAGCTTCTTTATCCTTATTTCTCATATCATTTTTTTTAGGAAAAAATATATTTATCTCAAAAAGGATGCTTTTTAAATTATTATTCTGTGGATTTATAATATCAATGCATTGGGTTTTTTTCTTTCAAGCCATAAAGCTTTCAAATGTTTCTATTACATTATCAATTCTTTCCTTAGGAGCATTTTTAACTTCTTTTTTAGAACCTCTTTTTTATAGAAAAAAAATTATTTTATATGAGGTATTTTTAGGTCTTTTGGTAGTGACAGGTACTATAATTATTTTTAATACTCAATTTCATTATTTAGAAGGTATTCTTTTTGCTTTTGGTTCTGTTTTATTTAGCGTTTTTTTTACTTTATTAAATGGAAAATTGGTTGGAAGAATTTCTTCTTTTACTATTTCTTTTTATGAACTTGTCGGAGGTCTTATTACAGTATCTTTTATATTATTAATTAATAATGATTTTAATTTAAATCTTTTTAATTTAAAACCTACTGATTTAGGTTGGCTTTTAATTTTAGGAACAGTATGTACAGCATATGCATTTGTGATTTCTGTTGATGTTATGAAACATTTATCTCCATACTCATTAATGCTTTCAATAAATATGGAGCCAATCTATGGAATAATATTAGCTATTATTATTTTAAATGAATCGAATGACATGTCTTTTGAATTTTATTTAGGTTTTATAATGATATTTATGGCTGTAATTATGAATGGAATTTTTAAGTTAAAACAAAAATAATATTGGTCTAGAATATTATTTTATATTTGATTATAATTTATCTCTATATTATGGAATATTTAGATTTTGAAGAACCATTAAAAGAGTTAGAAGATCAGCTTCGTGAATGTAAATTGATTGGAGATAAAAGTGAAATTGATGTTTCAGAGACTTGTAAAAAGTTAATTGAAAAAATTAGAGTAACTAAAAAACAGATTTATAAAAAAATTTCACCATGGCAAAGGGTTCAACTTTCAAGACATCCATCTAGGCCATATACATTAGATTATATTAAGGCTTTAACAAATAATACTTTTCTTGAACTTCATGGTGATAGAAATATAAAAGATGATAAAGCAATGATTGGAGGTTTAGGAAAAATTAATGATCAAACTTTTATGTTTGTTGGACAACAGAAAGGATATAATACTAAAACAAGACAATACAGAAATTTTGGCATGTCTAACCCTGAAGGTTATAGAAAAGCTTTAAGGTTAATGAAATCAGCTGAAAAATTTAATATTCCTGTTGTTAGTTTAATAGACACACCTGGGGCATACCCTGGATTAGAAGCAGAAGAAAGAGGTCAAGGTGAAGCAATTGCTAAAAATTTGTTCGAAATGTTTAAATTAAAAACTCAAATAATTTGTATTGTAATTGGTGAAGGAGCATCTGGCGGTGCGTTGGGAATAGGGATAGGAGATCATGTAATGATGCTTGAAAATACTTGGTATTCAGTTATTTCGCCAGAATCATGTTCTTCAATTTTATGGAGAAGTTGGGATTTTAAAGAAAAAGCAGCTAAAGCTTTAAAGCTTACACCAAGTGATATGAAAAAAAATAAGTTAATAGATAAGATTATTTCTGAACCACTTGGAGGTGCCCATAGAGACAGAGAAAAGACATTTTTAAATGTAAAGAATGCCATTATTAATTCATACAATTCTCTAAAAAAAAAGAAATTAAATAAACTTATACAAGAAAGAACGAATAAGTTTATTTCAATGGGTGTTTACAATTCGTAATTCTTATAGATATTAACATTTTTTTTTCTTTGTTAACAAAAATTTGTTTGTTTTATATATTATAATATCTGTAAAATAGAATTATGTTTTCTTAAGTTTACTGAATGGACAATGCTAAACCGCTTTTTGAGAGATCTAATAAAAAAACTCAGGTAGTTTCTTTTGAAAGAGGAAAAATTCCTCCTCAGGCTATAGAATTAGAGGAAGTTGTTCTAGGAGCTATGATGATTGATAAAAAGGGAGTAGATGCAGTTATAGACATTTTAAACCCACATGCTTTTTACAAAGAGGCCCATCAGTTTATTTTTGAAAGCATTATAAAATTATTTGAAAATACTGAGCCTATAGATTTACTTACAGTTTCTGCTAAATTAAAAAAAGAGGGTAAACTTGATAAAGTTGGTGGAGATTACTATTTAGTTCAATTAACTCAAAAAGTTTCTTCCTCTGCTCATATTGAATATCATGCAAGGATAATTTTACAAAAATATATTCAAAGAAGTTTAATTAAAATTTCCACAGAAATAATCGAGGATTCATATGATGAAACTCAAGATGTTTTTAATCTTTTGGATTTAGCTGAATCAAAACTTTATGATATTACCCAAGGTAATATTAAAAAATCTACTGAAACTGCTCAAAGTTTAGTTATTCAAGCTAAAAAGAAAATCGAGGAAATCTCTAATAAGGATGGCTTAAGTGGAGTTCCATCAGGCTTTTCTGATTTAGATAAACTTACATCAGGATGGCAACCTAGTGATTTAATAATTATTGCTTCTAGACCAGGAATGGGAAAAACTGCTTTGACTTTATCTATGGCAAGATATATGACGGTAGTTAAAAATATTCCAGTAGCATTTTTCTCTTTGGAGATGTCCTCTATTCAACTTATAACAAGATTGATTTCCTCTGAAACTGGTTTGTCCTCAGAAAAATTAAGAACAGGAAATCTAGAAAAGTTTGAGTGGGAACAGTTAAATGTAAAAGTTTCTTCATTAGAAAATGCCCCTTTATTTATTGATGATACTCCTTCACTGTCCATTTTTGATTTGAGGGCTAAAGCTAGAAGATTATCTTCTCAATATGGGATTAAACTTATAGTTATTGATTATTTACAATTAATGACAGCAGGAGGAAGTAATAAAAATGGAAATAGAGAACAGGAAATATCAACTATTTCTAGAAATTTAAAAGCTTTAGCTAAAGAATTAAATGTCCCAGTAATTGCATTATCACAGTTATCAAGAGCAGTTGAAACAAGAGGAGGAAGTAAAAGGCCTATTCTTTCTGATTTAAGAGAATCTGGTGCAATTGAACAAGATGCAGATATAGTTTCATTTATTTATAGACCTGAGTATTATAAAATTGATGAATGGGATGACGAAGAAAGAACACCATCATCTGGACAAGCTGAATTTATTGTTGCAAAGCATAGAAATGGAGGTTTAACTAATATTAGATTAAAGTTTGTTTCAAGTTTAGGTAAATTTGAGAATATTGATAATTATGATTCACCTTTTGAATTTCAATCAAAGATAAATCAAGACGGACCTAAAGTTAATCCTGATCAAGCATTTGAAAGTGGAAGTTACAGAGAAAATGAGGAAGATACTCCTTTTTAAAAAATAAACTATTTTACTTTATTAACTATTTCAGAAAAAGCATCTGGATTATTCATAGCTAAATCTGCTAGAACCTTCCTGTTAATATCAATTTTTTTTTCCTTTAATTTTCCCATAAGTTCAGAATAAGATAAACCGTGAAGTCTAGCTCCAGCATTTATTCTAGTTATCCACAGTGCTCTAAAAGTTCTTTTTTTATTTTTTCTATCCCTATATGCATATGAAAGTCCCTTTTCAACAGCATTTTTAGCTATTGTCCAAACATTTTTTCTTCTTCCAAAGTATCCTTTGGCTTGTTTGAGTATTTTTTTTCTTCTTTGTTTTGATGCAACAGAGTTTACAGATCTTGGCATAATTTAATTTTTTAGAATCGGCGTCATTTAAATGAACTTTAAGCCTTTTTCTTGGTTACACTTAATTTATTATTAAACCTTTATTTTAATCTTAATTGTTTTTTTATATTATCACTATCACTTTCATGCACTAAAGTTGAGTGAGTAAGTGCTAACTTTCTTTTTTTAGATTTTTTTGTCAAAATATGACTCTTGAAAGCATGCTTTCTTTTAATCTTTCCAGTTCCAGTTACTTTAAACCTTTTTTTAGCACTAGATTTTGTTTTCATTTTAGGCATAATCTCTTACTTATAATTATTTTATTTCTTTGGGGCCACAAACATAATCATTTTTTTCCCTTCCATTGTAGGTAAAGACTCAACTTTTCCATATTCTTCTAATTCTTGGGCCAATCTTAATAATAAAATTTGTCCTTTTTCTTTATAAATTATAGATCTTCCTTTAAAAAAAACAAAAGCTTTTAATTTGGCCCCTTCTTTTAAAAACTTAATTCCATGTTTTTTCTTAAACTCATAATCATGTTCATCTGTATTTGGTCCAAATCTAATTTCTTTAACAATTACTTTGGTAGATTTAGCTTTCATTATCTTTTCCCTTTTCTTCTGCTCATATAAGAACTTTTTATACTCCATTATTTTACATACTGGAGGATTAGCTTTTGGAGAAATTTCTACTAAATCTAATTCTTGATCTTTAGCTAAAATTAATGCTTTATTTATTGGATATATACCAACTTCAACATTATCACCAACTAGCCTTATTTCATTAGCTCTAATATCCTCATTGATTTTATGTGGATTTTTCTTAATTATTCTAGCAGGTTGTCTGCTTCTTTTCCTTCGAATTGCTATAGTTGTATATTTAAATTAATTAAAATCTTTTATTTCTTCAGATGATTTATCATTAATGAATTTTATTAATTCTTTAACAGATTTTTCACCATAATCTTTTCCTCCGTTCCCTCTTACAGGAAAAGTATCATTTTTAATTTCATTATCACCGATAATTATCATGAATGGAATCTTATTTAATTCAGCCTCTCTAATTTTTTTACCAACAGTTTCATTTCTATTATCAGCAAGTGCGCGAATTTCGTGATTTTCTAGTAAATTTAAAACTTTTTCAGCGTATTTTTTATGATTTCCCCCAACTGGAATTAAGATTAATTGGTTAGAAGTTAGCCATAAAGGAAAGTTTCCTCCTGTATGTTCAATTAGAATAGCAATGAACCTTTCCATACTTCCAAATGGAGCTCGATGTATCATTACGGGACGTTTCAAATTATTTTTATTATCTATATAACTTAATTTAAATCTTTCTGGAAGATTGTAGTCAACCTGTATAGTTCCTAATTGCCATTCTCTTCCTAAAGCATCTTTTACCATAAAATCAAGCTTTGGACCATAAAATGCAGCCTCTCCGTAAACGACTTTATATTTTAGATTTTTTTCTTTTGTTGCATTAATAATTGCCTTTTCAGCAGTTTCCCATACTTCATCAGATCCAATATATTTTTCTTTATCATTAATATCTCTTAATGAGATTTGAGTTTTAAAGTTTTCAAAACCTAATGATTTAAATACATATAGAACTAAATCAATAACATTTTTAAATTCAGAATTTAGTTGATCCTGGGTACAAAAAATATGTGCATCATCTTGAGTAAAGCCTCTTACTCTAGTTAATCCATGAAGTTCACCGCTTTGTTCATATCTATAAACTGTACCAAATTCTGCATATCTTACTGGAAGCTCTTTATAGCTCCATTTTTTTGAATTATATATTTCACAATGATGAGGACAATTCATAGGTTTAAGTAAAAATTCTTCACCATCAGCTGGAGTTGAAATTGGTTTAAAACTACTATCTCCATATTTTTGATAATGACCAGATGTTTCATATAAATCTTTATTTCCTATATGAGGAGAAATTACTTGTTTATATCCAGCTTTTTTTTGTGCTTTTTTCAAAAAAGATTCTAACCTATCTCTTAATTCTGCCCCTTTGGGAAGCCATAAGGGTAAACCCAAACCTACTTTATTAGAGAATGTAAAAAGTTCTAGTTTTTTACCTAATTTTCTATGATCTCTTTTTTTAGCTTCTTCAATTAAATTCAAATATTCATTTAGTTCCTTTTGTTTTGGAAAAGATATTCCATATACTCTTGTAAGTTGCTTATTATTTTGATCAGCTCTCCAGTATGCGCCTGCTATATTTAAAAGTTTTACAGCTTTAATAAATCCAGTATGCGGCAAATGTCCACCTTTGCATAAATCACTAAAATCATCGTGATCACAAAAAGTTATCTTTACATCTTGTAGATTATTAATTAACTCTAATTTATATTCATTCCTTTTTTTATTATAATAATCAAGTGCTTCTTTCTTTTCTATTGATCTTAATTTAAATAAATGTTTTTCTCTACTAATTTCAATCATTCTTTTTTCAATTCTTGGAAAATCTTTTTCTGAAAGTGTATGATTTCCTAAATCTACATCATAATAAAATCCATTAGAAATAGCAGGACCTATTGTCAATTTTATACCAGAATAAAACTCCTCTAAAGTTTGAGCTAATATGTGAGCCGAGGAATGCCAAAATGCTTTTTTACCTTCATCATCATTCCAAGTGTAAAAAATAAGATTTCCGTTATTTTTAAGTTTTGTAGAAGTTTCAATAGTTTGATTATTAAAACTAGCAGAAATTATATTTCTTGCTAATCCATCACTTATTGAGGAAGCTATTTCAAAAGGAGTAATATCAACTTGATATGATCTTGATGCTCCATCTGGAAAAGTAATTTCAATCATTTATTTAGTTAGTTATTATAACAAAGATAATATCATTGAATTACTTAACAACTTTACTTTCTTTTTTTTTAAAAATAGAATCCATAATGTTTTTCAGTCCTTTAATACCCAAAAAAATTGATAAAACACAAATAAAAATACTTAAAGATAAGACAGGAATAAACCATGGATGATCTTGGTTTTTAAAAGATTGAAAAAGTAGAGTAGGACCTACAAACATTAGAAACATAGATAAAAAAATATTTTTAAAGCCTTTTTTAAAAAGATTAGATTTCATTTTTATAATTTTTTATAGCATTCCTAACGCTTTTATACTTATATAATAATTTAGAAGCATCATTTACATTAATTCCAACTGAATCCATAATTATTTTGATTCCTCTATTTACAAGCTTTTCATTGGAAAGTTGCATGTCAACCATTTTATTACCTAATACTTTTCCAATTTTAATCATTGCAGTGCTTGAAATCATATTTAAAATTAATTTTTGAGCTGTTCCGGCTTTCATTCTAGAACTACTAGTTATTACTTCTGGACCAACAACTACCTCAATTGGATATTCAGAAATTAAGGAAATTGGACTTCCTGGATTACAAGTAATGCATCCTGTAGGTATTTGATTTTTATTGCAATTTTTTAATGCTCCAATTACGTAAGGAGTAGTTCCTGAGGCAGTAATACCAATTACAAAATCATTTGAAGAAATTTTATGTTTTAAAAGATCTTTCCAGCCTTGATTGATATTATCTTCTGCCTTTTCAATACTTTTTTTTATAGCTTTATCTCCACCAGCAATTATACCGATAACTAAACCGGCATTTACTCCAAAAGTTGGAGGACATTCTGAAGCATCAACAATGCCAAGTCTTCCACTTGTTCCAGAGCCAATATAAAATAATCTACCACCGATTTTTAATTTTTCAATTATTTTATCAACAAGTTTATTAATTTTTAAGATTTCTTTTTTTACAGAAATTGCTACTTTTTGATCTTCAGAATTTATAATTTCTAAAAGCTCCAGAGTAGACTTTTTTTCTAAATTATCGTAGTTTGAGTTAGATTCGGTTATTTTTTTAAAGGTCATTTAAATTTTGTTAATCAAAAACTCCGTCTGGAGCATCATTTTTTGATAGTCTAAAATAATCAAATTCATAAACTCTAAAGTATCCTAATGGGAATTTATTATCATTATTTAAATTAGTAATATTTCCTCTAATAGCTGAACTTGAGGTTGAAAAAGGTCTGCCATTTTGTGCGCCTGCCTGTGAAGTTAATATATTAAGATAATTAAAATAGTCTTCACTTATTCCATTAATCTCTATAGTAATGAATTCGCTATTTTGTAAATATTCGGTTTTATCAATAAAAAAGGAAAAGGTAAATTCATTACCATTAATATATTTATCTAAGGCAGTCAAGTAATCAAACTTTCCTGATTTTTTAGGTCCAAATTTCCATAGATAATAATTTCCTTCTTCCGGTGGATCCTTAAATGTAATTCTTAATTCAACTTCATCTTTGTTTAAAGATTTCCGATTTCCAAATCTCACAGATTTAATTTCTGGACTCTTAATTAATTTTTCATTAGACCTATAATTATTTCCGTTAGATGAAACAGATAAGATGTACTGACTATCATCAACATTTTTTATTATTGTAGTATACTCAAAACTTTTATTGTTGTATAAAAGATCATATTTTTTTTGGTTAATTTCAATTGTGACAGTAGCATTGTTAATTACACTAGGTATTTCAGAAAAATAGGGCACTGTCTCACTTAATTTTACAATTGCTTTACCATGAACACTATCTCTATGTTTTATTACGCTAGCATCTATTACGAGTCTTTTATCATTAAATTCTGTTTCTAAATCAATTACTTTCTCGCAACCAGAAACAATAATTATTAATAAAATAAATTTTAAAAATTTCATTAGAATGTAAAATTATAAGTTATACTAGGAACTATTCCAAAAATTGAAAGTTGAACAGCTTCATTTTTTAAAGTTTCACTATTTTCTCTAAAAAAAATTGAGTTCGCGTTATCTCTATTATAAAGATTGTAAAATCCAAAAATCCATTCACTATCTATTTTTTTATTTTTTATTGGTTTTAAAGAAATTGAGATATCAATTCTATGATAATTAGGTAATCTTTTTGAATTTCTAGGTCCATAATTTGGAACATTTAAATCCATGAAAGTGTATTGTCCAATAGGATAATTTGTGGGTTGTCCAGTTTGAAAAATAAAATTAGTATTTAATGTTAGTTTATTTGAAATTTTATAATTTGAAACAAAACTAATGTCATGTGTTTTGTCATGTGGAGTAAGATACCATTCTCCGTTATTAATTCCAGTTTCAAAACTAGTCCTTCCTTCTGTTTTTTGCTCTGATTCGGAAAAGGTATAAGCAATCCAATATCTGTGTGTTCCTATATTCTTTTTAAATAAAAGCTCTAATCCGTATGCTCTAGATTTTCCAGAAAGTAATATACGCTCAACAGCTTCATTAGCTACTAAATCAGCACCATCAATATAATCTAGTCTATTATTTGTTTTTTTATTGAATAACTCAATTTCAAAATTAAATTGTTTTTTAATTTTTGATTGAAAACCTAGTGCGAATTGATCCATTCTTTGGGGTTTCAAATAAGGGCCGCTTGGAGTCCATACATCAAGTGGGGCTGGAGCACTAGTATTAGAAATTAGATGAATATATTGATTTAATCTATTGTAGCTTATCTTAATTGATTTATTGTCAAAATTATAGGCTAAATTTAATCTTGGTTCAATATTGCTATATGATTTTATGGTTCTTTTATCATTATCAAATTGACCAACTATTTTAGCTCCTTTATAAATTCCAAGTGAATTATCAAAAATAACTGGATTGTCATTAAAATATTTATTGAGACCATTTTGTTTAAATCTTAAAAATTGATTAAATCTTAACCCATACCTCAAAGATAGCTTTGATGATATTTTATGAATAACATCAAAATATGCAGAATTTTCCAAAGCATATTTTTTATTTAAATCTTTAAAATTTATTCCAGAATTGTTTAATGGCTTTATTTCTCCTGGGTTAAATTCATAATAAATTGAATTTAATCCATAATTAAATTGAATATTATCGGAATAATAATTTTTTAAGTCAAATTTTAAATTCAAATTTTTTATTCCAGAATTCCAGTTAAAACCAATAAAGTCAAGAGTTAAGCCATAATAATAATCACTGTAAATTAATGAGGTATTTGAAAATATTTTATCATTAATTAAATGATTCCATCGAACATTAATAGTAGAGTTTCCATATGTATTTGAAAAAGTATTACTAAGTCTAAATAAATCTCTTCCAAAATATCCTGACAAAAAAATTGTATTATTATCATCTATTTTAAAGTTTGATTTAGTATTAAGATCATAAAAATAGGCTTCATTTTCAATTTCAGTCAATTTCAAAAATAAATGAGCATATGATCCCCTTCCAGCTATTAGGAAGGAACTTTTATTTTTTTGAATTGGTCCTTCATAAAGTAATCTGCTTGATATTAAACCAATTCCTCCACTTAATTTATTTTCTTTACTGTTACCATCTTTTTGATAAACATCTAATACAGAAGATAACCTTCCACCATAGGATGATGGAATACCTCCTTTATAAAGTTTTAGTTCTTTTATAGCATCTGAATTAAAAACTGAAAACAATCCAAATAAATGTGATGAGTTATAAATTATAGCTTCATCAAATAATATAAGATTTTGATCTCCTGCACCTCCTCTAACATTAAAACCTCCAGTTCCTTCACCGGCATTAGAAACACCTGGTAGTAATTGTATGGTTTTTAAAAGATCAGATTCTCCAAATAAAACAGGTGTTTGTTTAATTGTTTGGTTAGATAAAATATTAAGACTCATTATTGGCTTTCTAATGTCAATTTCCTCCAAATTTTGGGTTACTATAACTTCATCTAAATTTTCAATGTTTTCTTCTAAATAAAAGTTTGTTTTTGTATCATTTTCTAAATTGATAGTTTTTGTAATTATTTTGAATCCAATTGAGCTGATTTCTATTTTATAAATTCCACTTGGAACTGTTATGGAATAGAATCCATAACTGTTTGTGATTGTGCCTGTGCTAAGTTTAGGAAAAATGATATTTGCCCCAATAACTAATTCATTACTTTCTGAGGACATTATATAACCACTTAAAGTATATAATTTATTTTGAGAATGTAGAATGTTTAGTGATAAAAAAAATATAAAAAAAAGAAATTTTTTTTGCATTTCACAAAATTGCTGAATCATCAATTAAGAATACACAAAAAATATGCCAATTTGAGTTTAATTATTTAAACTGGATTCTAAACTATCTTTTATGCAATCTAAAAATTCTTGAGTATTTAAGTAGTGAGATCTATTTAAAGCTTTTCCGTGAATTAAAAGAGCTAAATCCTTAGTCATATAACCATTTTCAACAGCTTTTATACAAACAGTCTCCAGTGTTTTACAAAATTCAATTAATTCATTATTATTATCAAGTTTTCCACGGTGAGCAAGTCCTCGAGTCCAGGCAAATATAGATGCAATTGGATTGGTTGATGTTTCATTACCCTTTTTATGTTCTCTATAATGTCTTGTTACAGTGCCGTGTGCTGCTTCAGCTTCCATTGTTTTTCCATCAGGAGTTACGAGCGTTGATGTCATTAATCCTAAAGAACCAAAACCTTGGGCAACTGTATCAGATTGAACATCTCCATCATAATTTTTACATGCCCATACAAAACCTCCATTCCATTTCATAGCCGCAGCAACCATATCATCAATCAATCGATGTTCATATGTAATACCAGCTTTTTTGAATTTATCTTTGAATTCAGTATTAAAAACCTCATGAAAAATATCTTTAAATCTTCCATCGTAGGCTTTTAGAATAGTATTTTTTGTTGATAAGAATAAAGGCCATTTTTTATTCAAAGCTTGATTCATACATGATCTAGCAAAACCGTATATAGATGAATCAATATTATACATACTCATAGCTACACCATCTTCTTGAAAATTATAAACTTCCCATGTTTTTGAAGCATCTCCATTTTCTGGTGTGAAAGTCATTGTAAGCTTTCCTTTACCATGAGTAACAATATCTGTAGCCTTGTACTGATCTCCAAATGCATGCCTACCAATGCATATTGGTTTTATCCATCCCTGAACATATCTTGGAACATTACTCATTATGATCGGTTCTCTAAATACTGTTCCACCTACAATATTTCTTATTGTACCATTAGGGGATCTCCACATTTTTTTTAAAGTAAATTCTTTGACTCTATCCTCATCTGGTGTTATTGTTGCACATTTAATACCAACATTGAATTTTTTGATAGCTTCAGCAGAATCAATGGTAACTTTATCGTCTGTAAAATCTCTATTTTTTATACCTAAATCAAAGTATTTAATTTTAATATCAAGATATGGAAGAATAAGTTTGGATTTAATAAAATCCCAGATTATTCTAGTCATTTCATCTCCATCTAAGTCAACTACTGGATTTTTAACAACAATTTTTTTCATAAAAACTTTTGAAATTAACTTTTAAGTTCTTTAATTCTAGCTTTTTTTCCTCTTAATTGTTTGAAGTAATAGATTCTAGATCTTCTTACTTTACCTTTCTTGTTAACTTCAATTTTTTGAATTGCAGGTAAATTAATTGGAAAAATTCTTTCAATACCAATAGTTCCAGACATTTTTCTAATTGTAAAAGTTTTCGTTAGACCTGATCCTTTAATTTGAATAACAAGACCCTTAAAAAACTGAGTTCGGACCTTGTCTCCCTCTCTAATTTCATAATAAACTGTAATTGTATCTCCTGATTTGAAACTTGGGATTTCTTTTTTCGTTACAAATTTATCTTGAACGAATTTTACTAAAGATTCCATTATTTAAGATTTTAATTAAATCGTCACAACATTCACGATTATCGTCAGCGGTTATATCAATTGGAATGCGAATTTACCATTTTTTTTTATTTCAAGAAAATTTGATTAATCAAAAAAATTTGGCCGAATTTTTTTAGTTCTTTCTATTGCTTTTTCCTCTCTCCAATTTTCAATTTTTCCTTTATTTCCAGACATCAGTATTTTGGGAACACTCATATTATCAAAATTTTCTGGTCTAGTATAAACAGGCGGAGCTATCATTCCATCTTGAAAAGAATCGGATAAAGCAGAAGTTTCATCACCTAAAACCCCTGGTATTAGCCTTATAATTGAGTCACATAATACTGCTGCAGGAAGTTCTCCACCAGAAAGCACATAATCTCCAATTGAAATTTCCATTGTAATTATTTTGTCCCTAACTCTTTGGTCAACTCCTTTATAATGACCACAGAGGATTATTAAATTTCCTCCAATGGATAATTTATTTGCAATTTTTTGATTTAATATTTTAGCATCTGGAGTCATATATATAATTTCTTTATAAACCCTATCTTTTTTTAATAAATCAATACAATTTTTAATAGGTTCAATCATAAGTACCATTCCTGAACCTCCACCAAACTGATAGTCATCCACCTGTTTTCTTTTGTTTGAGGCATAATCTTTTAAATCATGAAAATGAATTTCTACAATTTTTTTTTCAATTGCTCGTTTAATTATGGAAGCATTAAATGGACTCTTAATTAATTTAGGTAAAACACTTATAATATCAATTCTCAGCATATTATTCAAAAATTAATCTTTCCTTTTCTCCATCAGGACTAACAAACGTGATTTGGTTAATTTTTGTATCATTCTGAAAATTAGAAATATCAGTAGTATTATTTATTTTCTCACCATTTATTTCCGTCAGAACATACCCAGCTGAAATTCCCATCCTGTAAAGAGTATTATTTCTATGATTTAAAACTTTTACTCCATTTTTTAATCCTAAACTAGCCAACTCATCCATAGACATATTTTTTAATTGCATACCATAGAATTCTATATTTTCATTTTTTTCAAGAGCAACACTAATTTTCAAGTTATTATTATTTCTTTTTAAACCAACGGAAACTATATCACCCGGTCTTTTAGTACTTAAATATCCAGAAAGATCAGAAAATTTAGCAATTTTTAAACCGTCTAAACTCATAATAACATCTCCCTTCTTAATTCCAGCTATTGCAGCACCCATAGTTGGCTCTACATCATTTACATAAAAACCTTCAGTCAATGAGATATTTAATTCATCAGCATTCCTGGAATTTAATCCAAAACCAGTAACTCCTAATAATCCTTTTTGTACATTTCCAAATTCAATAATGTCCTCAAATATTTTTCTAGCAACATTACTAGGAACAGCAAAAGAGTAACCCACAAAACCACCAGTTCCACTGGTTATGGCAGTGTTAATTCCAATTAAATCTCCATTAGTGTTTACTAATGCGCCTCCACTATTTCCAGAATTTACAGCAGCATCAGTTTGTATAAATGATTGGTTTTTAGAGTCATAGTCATTTAAATCTCTAGATTTTGCACTAATAATTCCTGCAGTTACAGTTGAAGTTAAATTATATGGATTTCCAACTGCAAGAACCCATTCTCCAATTTTAGTTTGATCTGAATCAGCAAACCTGATGTATGGAAAAGTTTTATCACTATCTATTTTTAAAACTGCGATATCTGATAATTCATCTTTTCCAATTAATTCCGCTTCATACGTTTTATTGTTATTTGTTGTTACTTCAATAGTAGTAGCATTTTCAATTACATGATTGTTAGTAATTATATATCCGTCTTTTGAAATTATTACTCCTGATCCCATTCCAATTCTAGTTCTATTACTTCTATTATTAAAATAGTCCCAAACTGATGAAGACCCAGTAGAAATACTTGTATTTTTTACATGAACCACAGAATTAATAGTTTTTTGTGCAGCAACTGTAAAATCAATATTTGAATTTGAACTTATTGCAGGACTAGTATCGTAAGAAATATTTACCATCTTGTTTCCAGAAACTAATTTGTCTTGAACTAAATTATGATTGTAATATAAATTGTGAATGTAAAGAGCAATTACTCCTCCAACTAAGGAAAATACAAACGGAAGTATTATTTTTTTCATTTTTAAAATTTTCAACAAAATTAATTTTTAAATTAATAGAAAACATATATTTAACTAGATTTTAACAGGATTTATATTTAAAATTTAAAATTTAAAATTTTATTCATCTTTTTTTATCTTCGTTTCCTAATTAATGAAAATAAAATTTCAAAAATATCAAGGAACGGGGAATGATTTTATTATAATCAATAATAATTCACTTTACTTTCCTCAGAAAAATCAAGCTTTAATAAAGAGACTTTGTGACAGAAAATATGGTATTGGTTCTGATGGTTTAATTTTAATAAATCCCTGTGATAAAACAGATTTTGAGATGCTATACTTCAATTCTGATGGTTTTTTGGGCTCTTTGTGTGGAAATGGTGCTAGATGCTGTGTAAAGTTTGCTAATAGTCAAAATATAATAAATGATAATACTTTTTTTAATGCTTATGATGGAAAACATAGTGGATCTATTAATAAAGATATTATTACTTTATCTATGAACTCGGTTAATATTATAAAAAAATTTAATGACGATTTGTTTTTGGATACTGGATCACCGCATTATGTAAAAATTGTTGAAAATCTAGCAAATTTTGATGTTTTTAATCAAGGTAAATTAATTAGAAATAGCTCTGATTTTAAAAAGAATGGAGTAAATGTGAATTTTGTTCAAATTATTTCAAAAAATAAATTTTCAGTAAGAACATTTGAAAGAGGTGTGGAAGACGAAACGCTTTCTTGTGGTACAGGAGTTACTGCTGTTGCTTTAGCTATGTTTCATTTAAAAAAAACCAATTCAAAAAAAATTAAAATAAATACTAGGGGAGGAGAATTATCAGTGAATTTTAATGTTACTAAAAACAGTTATACTGATATTTATTTAACAGGTCATGTTGAAATGATATATTCTGGAGAAATTGAAATCTAAATGGAAAATAAAAAATTATATAAAATTATTATATCAATTGGTTTACTAAGTTTTTTCTTTATTTCTTGTGTATTACTTTATGATCATTATAAAACCTACTATTCTGCAAATACAAATTTTAGTGATGAGGCTGCTTTTATATACATAAAAACTGGTACAGATTCAAATAATTTACTGACACAAATCACACCCTTTATTAAAGATTCTTCAACTTTTTTTGATGCAGCATATAAAACTAAATATATTTTAAACATAAAGGCTGGTAAATATGAAATAAAAAAAGGTTTTTCAAATAAAGAAATTATTAATTCATTAAGATTTAAAAATATCCCCGTTAAAGTGACTTTTAATAATATTGAACGGATAGAAAATTTAGCTTCCAGAGTTTCTAAATATATTGAAGCCGATAGTTTGAGTTTAATGAAATCATTCTATGATAAAAAATTTTTAAAAAATAATGATTTAGATACTGAATCTGTTTTCTCTATTTTTTTACCAAATACTTATGAGTTTTATTGGAATTCAGATGCTAATGAATTTAGAGATAAGATGCTTATACAATTTAATCTTTTTTGGAATTTGTCAAGAAAAGAGAAAGCTAAATCTTTAAATTTGAATCCCATTCAGGTTTCTGTATTAGCATCTATTGTTCAGCGTGAGACCCCTAAAGTTGATGAAAGACCTAAAATTTCTGGTGTTTATTATAATAGGTTAAAAAAGAGAATGAAACTGCAAGCTGATCCAACAGTAGTTTACACAATAAAAGAAAAAAAAGGCTTTGACATAAAAATTAGAAGAGTTTTATATAGAGATTTAAAAATAAAATCTCCTTATAATACATATATTAGTAAAGGCTTGCCACCTGGACCAATATACATGCCTGATATTTCCTCTATTGAATCAGTTTTAAATTTGGAAAATCATAATTATTTGTTTTTTGTAGCTAATGTTCAAAGACCAGGTTATCATATGTTTGCCAAAACTCTCTCTCAACATAATAGAAATAAAAGACAATATACCTCATGGTTAAGAAAAAATAAGATAAATAGATAATTATCTGATTAACAGATAATTATAATTTTAAGTATGTTTGCACCAGATTTTTTTATATATCAATGATAAAAAGATTTGAAAAAAAATTATTCTTATTTCTTTTAGTTCTATTATTAAATAGTTCCTTTCACCCCCCGTCTTTTTATTTAAAATATAAACCATCTGCTTTAAAAGAACACACAGTTTCTAATGATGCTGAAGAATACTCTACTAATGTTATTTATTTATATAAAGATTTTACAGGATTTAAAGAGCTTTTAGCATTTAAGGAATCAGGAGGATCGTATTCACGCACTAACAAATATGGATACATGGGAAAATATCAGTTTAATTTAAATACATTAAAAATGTTTAATGTTAGAAATGCATTAAATTATATTGATAACCCAGAACTTCAAGAAAAAGTTTTTTTATTAAATGTTCAGAGAAATAAATGGATTTTAAGAAAAGATATTAAATGGTTTATTGGATCTAATATTAATGGAATTGAAATTACTGAATCAGGTATTATAGCAGCTGCACACTTATCAGGCCCAGGAAATGTAAAAAAATATTTGAGAGGAAGTGGAAAAGAAGATTTTAAAGATTCATTTGGCACATCCATTAGTTCATATATGAATTACTTTAAAAATTTTGACTTGTCTTCAATTAAACCAATAAGAAATCCTAAAATATAGATTCAATTATAAAAATAGATGGTCTTTTGTTGTATATTTCTTTATTATTTTTCCAGTTTTCAATTGTATCTGTTTTAATTAATTCATTTTCTAAGGTAACGTCTGTTGCTATACATAACCTGGTTAAAGGTTTTAAATAGTTTATTAAATCTATAATAAGCTTATCGTTTCTATAAGGCGTTTCCATAAAAATTTGAGCAACTAAATTTGATTTTTTTTCCATTACCTTAATTTCTTCTTTTCTTTTCTTTTTATCAATAGATAAGTAACCATTAAACTCAAATTGTTGACCATTCATTCCCGATGCCATCAATGCTAAAAAAATTGATGAGGGACCAACCATTGGAATAACTTTAATTTTTTTCAAATGAGCAATTGAAACTAGTTCTGCACCTGGATCTGCTATTCCAGGACATCCAGCATCAGAAATTAAGGCAATATCATTACCTTGAAGACAAGGATTTAAGAAATCTTTTATAGATTCTTTTTTAGTAAACTTATTTAAGGTATAAATGATTAATTCTGCTTGATTTTTTTTAGGATTTATAGCTTTTATAAAAGCTCTACCTGGTTTTTCATTTTCAAAAACAAAGTAGCTAATATCTTTAATAACTTTTTTAACACTTTTATCAAATTTATAATTAGATAAATTACCTAAATAATTTGGAACTAAATAAAGAGATCCATTGTCCACTTTTATAAATCTTAAATAATTATTTTTATACTGTAAATTTCTTTGAAAGATCTTCCACGTACTTTCTAAATTGTTTATCAGTAAATGAAAGGTTGTCAACAGTTTTACATGCATGTAGAACAGTTGCATGGTCTCTATGACCAATTTGAGTTCCAATACTAGCTAAAGATGCTTTAGTGAATTTTTTAGCAAAAAACATTGCTAACTGCCTAGCTTGTACTATATGTCTTTTTCTAGTTTTGGATTGAAGAGTGGAAACATCCATTTGAAAATATTCAGACACTATTTTTTGAATATAATCAATTGAAACTTCTCTTTTAGTGTTTTTTACAAATTTATCAACAACACCTTTTGCTAGATCAATCGTTATCTCTTTCCTATTAAATGAGGATTGGGCTATTAGAGAAATTATAGCACCTTCCAATTCTCTGACATTAATTTTTATATTTTTTGCTACATAATCAATAATTTCATCGGAAATATTAACTCCATCACGAAAAAGTTTATTTTTTAAAATAGAAACCCTTGTTTCATAATCTGGCCTTTGTAATTCTGCAGATAATCCCCATTTAAATCTGGATAAAAGTCTCTGCTCTATATCTTGCATATCTACAGGAGCTTTATCTGAAGTTAAGATTACTTGTTTGCCATTTTGATGTAGATGATTGAAAATATGAAAGAAAACATCTTGAGTCCCTGTTTTACCTGATAAAAATTGCACATCATCAATAATTAAAACATCAATTATTTGATAAAAATGTATAAAATCATTTCTATTATTTTTTTTAACTGATTCTATATATTGTTGAGTAAATTTTTCAGCAGAAATATATAATACAGTTTTTTCAGGAAATTTTTCTTTAATATTTACACCAATTGCATGTACCAAATGAGTTTTACCTAATCCAACACCTCCAAAAATTAATAAAGGATTAAAAGATGTCCCCCCAGGTTTATTTGAAACTGCCATTCCAGCAGACCTCGCGAGTCTATTAGCATCTCCTTCTAAAAAATTATCAAAATTGTAATTTGCGTTAAGTTGAGATTCTATTTTTAAATTTTTAATTCCAGGAATTATAAATGGATTTTTTAATTGAGTATTTAAATTTCTAAAGGGAATATCTACCTTTTGAGAGGGAATATTTGACTTGTATTGACTAGGGATTTTTTCAGTAAATGGTTTTAGATTGCCAAAAGTATTTTCCATTTTAATTATATATACTAATCTGGCTTTATTTCCAAGTTCTTTCGTTAGAGCTAGTTTAAGTAATTTTATGTAATGTTCTTCAAGCCATTCATAAAAAAATTTACTTGGAACTTGAATGTTTAAAACATTTCCTTCAAGCTTTAAAGGTATAATAGGGTCAAACCATGTTTTATATGCTTGGATTTGTATGTTGTCTTTAACAAATTTGAGACAATTATTCCATACAGATTCAGCTGTTAACATTTATAAAATAATATTTTTGGTTGTTATAAATAACAATAAAATTTGAAAAACTTTATTGAACTTTAATAAGTAACAAATATGTACAAATTTTTATTAAAAAAAAATCATTTTGCTATTGAATTTTAAATTTTTTTTGTTCATATTAAGGACACACAAGTTTTCAATTAAAAAAAATATTAAATACTTAAAATTTGGAGGATAAATTAGATATCAATGTTAGGTATAGTGAAACAGATCAAATGTCTTTTGTTTACCATGGAAATTATGTAAAGTATTTTGAAATGGGTAGGATTTCCTGGCTTAAAAAACTTGGGTTTTCCTATAAAAAAATGGAAGAGGATGGTGTTATGTTACCTGTGATTGACTTAAAAATTAATTTTAAACAATCCGCAGTATTTGATGATAAATTAACTTTAATTACTAAGTTAGTTAAACTGCCATCCTACATGATTGAATTTAATTATGAAATTATTAAGGAAGATAAAATTATTACTTTTGGATATACTAAATTAATTTTTTTAAATTCCAAAACAAATAAACCAATCAGATGTCCAATTAAGATTTTAGATGCAATTAGAAGGGCTTAAAAATTTCAAGCATATCCTTATCAATAATCTTTTTTAAAACAATTTTTCCATTAATTTTAGGGGCACTTAGTCCTTGATTCATTTTTTTTTCATTAGTAAATATTCTAGCTTCATCCCAAAGATTATTTTTTATAAACTCCTGTAAAGTTTTTTTTCCTCCTTCAATAATTACAGATTGAATTTTTTTCTTAAACAAAAATTCACTTATTCCAATTGACAATGATTTACTATTGTCAATATTTTTATCAATTATTTTAATTGTATTAGCTTGATTATCAAAAACATTATATGTCTTTTTTAAATCATTTTTCAAATCGATTACTATTCTAATAGGATTTATTCCTTTCCAACTTCTAATATTTAACATTGGATTATCAGATCTAACGGTATTATACCCAATTAAAATCGCATGTTCTTCAGATCTCCATTTATGAACTAATTGTCTGCTTTTTTCTGAACTAATCCAATATGGTTTTGTTTTATCTTTTTTTATTGGTGCAATAAATTTATCTTTTGATTGTGCCCATTTTAAAATAATAAATGGTCTTCTGTATTTATTATAATGAAGAAAAACTTTATGTAATTCTTTACATTCTTTTTCTAAAACTCCTTTAATTACATTTATTTTACCTTTTTCTAATAAATGGATACCATTACCATTTACTTTAGTACTATTGTCTAAAGTTCCTACAACAACATTTGGTATTTCATAATTTATGATAGAATTACAACATGGTGGGGTCTTGCCGTAATGACAACATGGTTCTAATGTGACGTATAAGGTAGATTTTTTTAAAATTTCCTTTTCTTTAACATTATTAATTGCATTGATTTCAGCATGATTCCCGCCATACTCACTAGAAAATGCTTCGGAAATTATTTTATTATTATGAACTATTATACATCCAACACAAGGATTTGGGAATGTTGTGCCTAATCCTTTTTTAGCAATTTCAATGCACCTTGACATATAAAATTCATGACTGGAATTATTAATCATTCTTAATTATATAAATTATTCTATTGATATTTATGATGTATCTTCATAATACAAAATTAATCTAAAAAATGGAAGTTAAAACAGAATGGATTATAAGAGAAATTGTTAATTCTGATAATAAAGAATTAGAAAATGTTTTACGATCTGTTATGATAGAATTTAAGGTTCCAAAAAAGGGTACAGCACTCAGTGATCCAGAACTAAAAAAAATGAGCGTTGCTTACGAAAAATCTAAGAGTATTTATTTTGTGATTGAGAAAAATGGTAAAATATTTGGTGGTGCTGGTATTTCTCAATTAAAGAATTCAGATGAAAATATTTGTGAACTTCAAAAAATGTACTTTTTAAATAATGCCAGAGGAATTGGTTTAGGTAAGAAAATGATTAAAAGATGCATAGAAAATGCTAGAAAATATAAATATGATATGTGTTATATTGAAACAATGCACAATATGAAATCAGCTCAAAAATTATATTTATCAGAGGGCTTTAGTTATATTAATAAACCAAAGGGTAACACAGGACATTCTTCTTGTCCTGTATGGATGATAAAGTATTTATAATGACATTAATTGAGTACTATAATTTATTTTTTAACATATTAGATTCTAAAATTCAGAAAAATGAATTAAATGAGTTTTTTTTCTGGCTTATTGAATACTATTGTAATATCAATAGAATGGAATATATTTTAAATCCAAACTATTTAATTGATAAAGATCAAAAATCCAATCTTTTTAAAGCTATTGAACAACTAAAAAAAAATATGCCAATTCAATACGTTATTGGAGAATCAGAGTTTATGAATCTTAAATTTTACTTAAATAATAAAGTTCTAATTCCAAGACCTGAGACTGAAGAATTAGTCTCTTGGGTTTTAAGTATGAAACCTGTAAATAAAAAAATTTTAGATATTGGTACAGGAAGTGGATGCATTGCAATCACATTAGCGAAATTTATAAAATCTTGTGACTTAACTGCATGGGATATTAATAAGGAAATATTAGAAGTTGCAAGAAAAAATGCTCTTTCAAATAAGGTTAAGGTATTATTTGAGATTCAGGATATATCCAGAATAAAATCAGATAGAAAATTCGATATAATTGTATCTAATCCTCCTTATATTTGTAATAGTGAAAAGAAAAATATAAAAGAAAATGTTTTGCTTTTTGAACCTCATAAAGCATTATTTGTTGATGATAATGATCCTTTATTTTTTTATGATAAAATAATTGATTTTGGAAAGAAAAATTTAAATAATAATGGAAATATTTTTTTTGAAATTAATGAAAATCACAATCAAAAAGTTTCAGATCTTTTAATTAAAGCAGGTTTTCACGATATTGAATTAAAAAAAGATTATAGATTAAAAAATAGAATGATAAGAGCTAGTTTTAAATGAATTCTGTAAAAAAAAATATCGAAAATTTAAGAAACGAATTACATCTCCATAATTACAATTATTATGTATTAGATAAACCTGAAATTAGTGATTATGATTTTGATATGAAATTAAAAGATCTTATTAATCTAGAGAAAAAACATCCAGAGTTTGAGGATATTAATTCTCCAACAATGAGAGTTGGAGGTGTAATACTAAAAAACTTTAAAACTGTAAAACATGAATTCCCAATGTATTCTTTAGATAATTCTTATTCCAAAGATGATTTGGAAGATTGGATTAATAGATTGTATAAGAATTTGCAAGATAATGATCTTCAATACTTGTGTGAATTAAAATTTGATGGTGTTTCTATTAATTTAACATATGAGTATGGAAAATTAATAAAAGCAGTAACTAGAGGAGATGGTGAAAAAGGAGATGATATTACAGAAAATATTAAAACTATAAAAACTATTCCATTAAAATTAAGAGGAAATTATCCAACTAAATTTGATATTAGAGGAGAAATAATTATTGAAAAAGATAATTTTTTTAAAATGAATAAAAAAAGATTGTCTGAAGGTTTAGAGCCATATATGAATCCAAGAAATACAGCTTCCGGAAGTCTTAAATTACAAAATAGTAGTGAAGTAGCTAAAAGACCTTTAAAATGTTTTTTATATCAGATAGTTAGTTCTGAGCAAAAGCTTAAAACTCAAAATGAATATTTATTAAATGCATTAGATTGGGGATTTAATATTTCTAATACTTATAAGCTCTGTAATAGTATAAACGATATAATGGAATATATTAGTTATTGGGATAAGAAAAGGAATAACTTAAATTTTGAAATAGATGGAATTGTTATAAAAGTAAATAAAATTGATTATCAATTTAAACTTGGTTTTACCTCGAAATATCCAAGATGGTCAATTGCATATAAATTTAAAACTGAACAAATATCTACCAAGTTATTAAGTGTTTCTTATCAAGTTGGAAGAACAGGTGCTATAACACCAGTAGCTAATTTAGAACCTGTTCTTTTGGGTGGAACCTATGTTAAAAGAGCATCTTTACATAATCAGGACCAAATAAACAAATTTGATTTGTATTTGAATGATATTGTAATTGTAGAAAAAGGAGGGGAGATTATTCCAAAAATAGTAGGTGTAGAAATAGAAAAAAGAGATGTTAAATCTGAAAAAATTAAATTTATAGAAAATTGTCCATCTTGTTTTAAACTTCTTTCGAGAAAAGAAGAGGAAGCTCACCACTATTGCTTGAATTATAATGATTGTCCTCCACAAATCACTGGAAGAATTCAACATTTTATTTCTAGAAAAGCAATGGATATAAATGGCATTGGAAATGAAACAATTGATTTACTTTATAATAATGGATTAATTTCAAATTATGCTGATCTATATAATCTTAAAAAAGAAGATTTAATTTTGTTGGATAGAATGGCTGAAAAATCAGTTGAAAATATTTTTATTGGATTAGAAGATTCTAAAAAAATTGGATTTGAAAGGGTTTTGTTTGCCTTAGGAATAAGATATGTTGGTCAAACCGTAGCAAAAAAAATAGCTAAAGAATTCAAATATATAAATAAACTAATGTCAGCTTCAATTGATGAATTACTTTTAGTTGATGAAATTGGAGAAAGAATTTCAGAAAGTATTGTTGAATTTTTCAGTAATAAAGAAAATATTGAGATTATATATAAACTTAAAAATATAGGCTTACAATTTGAAATAGATAAATCTAGTCAATTAACAAACTCTATTTTATCCGGAAATATATTTGTTGTTTCAGGAATTTTTACTGATCATTCAAGAGATGAATTAAAAAACATGATAGAAATAAACGGAGGAAGATTATCTTCGTCAATTTCTTCAAAAACAAATTATTTGTTAGGAGGTGATAATATAGGCCCAAGTAAACTTTTAAAAGTAAAAAAATTAGGAATTCCAGTAATTTCTGAAAATGATTTAATAGAAATGATAAACCTTAAACTTTAATAGAACTTGATTTTTTTGAAATTTTATTCTCTGTTAGATAAAAGTCAATTTTTCCAAGATTTATACCAAAACATCCAACCTGATTAATTATTACTTGTTTACCTTTTAAATTTTTAACCTTAACAGGGTTTTTCATAAATGTATGAGAATGACCACCGATAATAAGATCAATGTCTTTTGTTTTTTCTGCCAATATCAAATCACACATTATACCATCTTTATATCCTCTATTAAATCCTAAATGAGATAAACAAATTATGATATCACACTTTAATTCATTTTTTAGTTTATTGGTAACATCTTGAGAAATTTCTATAGGATCTAAATATTCTATTCCACTGTACAAATTTTTATCTACTAATCCCTTTAATTTAATTCCAATTCCAAATACACCAATTTTAATACCATCAACAATAAAAATTTCATAATTTTTAATTTTTTCTTCCAATGGAGTATTTTTAATAGTATAATTTGAATTTAATAATGGGAAGTTAGCATGTTTTAAAGATTTAGCTAGTTTCTTAATTCCATTGTCAAATTCATGATTTCCTAAGGTTGAAGCGTTGTAACCTAATTTACTCATAAGTTTTAATTCAATTTCTCCTCCAAAAAAATTGAAATATGGAGTTCCTTGAAAAATATCTCCAGCATCTAAAACAAGGGTATTTGGATTTTCTTTTTTAAAAGTATTTATCATTTTTGCTCTAGCAATTATTCCTCCACCATTTGGATTAATAGGATCAGTTGAGGGGAAAGGATCAATATGGCTATGAACATCATTAGTGTGTAAAATTGTAATCTTTTTTGAATTAAATTTTATTTTTTCAAAACTTATAAAAGGAAAAGCTAATCCAAAAATTGTTGAAGAAGTAATTTTATCTATAAAGTATCTTCGTTTCATTAAAATCTTATAATTCTATTATCTTTTTTACCAATTATGGTATCTTTTTTTGTAATGTAATTTATTAGAACATCTCTAATATTCGTTTTAAGTGGATACAATTCTAATGGATTCTTAAAAAAGTCCATTTTATCTCCTCCCTCTTGAAGAAAATTTGATGTTAAAACATAATATGTATCATCAACATTAAATTTTTTATTCTCAACTATTACTTTATCAATTTTTTCTCCTATAAATTCTATTTGTATACCAGACGTAGGATGTGCTAATTTTGCTTTATTTATGTATTTTATTAATTCCAAAACTTTTTTTCCTGTCAGTTTAACAACAGTTGATGTATTATTAAAAGGCATAATAGTAAAAAGATGATGTTGAGTGATTTGTCCTTTATTTAAATTTCCTCTAACTCCTCCAAAATTTAATAAACAAAAATCAATATTTTTTGAATACATTTTATTAAAAACAGGTTTTGATTCCTCGATTAATATATCTGCTAAAAGATTTCCTAAAGATGATTCTAATATACCGTCTCGAATACTTAGTGATTTTTTGGAATACCCTATTATTTTTTGTAGATCTTTAATTTTGTTTTTATAGGGCTGTACTAAATTATCTAATTCTTCATTTTTAACTATTGAATCTAAAACTATTATATTTTCTACTTTTATATTATTAATTTGATAATTATAATTATTACATGATAAAAACAATATTATTATTACTATAACAATATTTTTATATTTCTTATTATTAAAATATAATATAGGTTTCAATGATGAAATATGTAATTTTACAGTGTTATTAAATATATATGATTTTTAAATCACTACATAATAAATTATTAAAAAAAAAGATTGAGAATTCTTTAATTAAGCTTTCAAATCAGAGAAGGTTTAAGCCAAATCCTATTAAAACTCTAGGATGTATTGTAGATCCATCCTTTCCTGTTTCAGTTGATAAATTTATTGAATTGTCAAATTCTTTGGGCTTAAAAGAAAAAGATTTTAAAATTATAACATTCCAGGAAAACAAAAATACTTTTAATGTTTTTTCAAATATGAATATGACACCTGAATGTGTTTCCTTTTCTGGAAATTTAAATGGAAAAGATTCGTTAGAATTTATTTCTTTTGAATTTGATTTATTAATTAATTTTTTCAGATCAAATAACTTTTTAATTTTACTTTCTTCTAAAACAAATGCAAAATTTAGAGTTGGGTTTGAGTCTGTAGACTCTAAATTAAATGATTTAATTTTTTCTGAAAAAATTAAAAATTTTTTAGATTTTAAACTAGAATTAATTAAATATTTGAAATTGATAAAATGATTAATTTAATTAATAGATTAAAAGGGACGGGAGTAGCATTAATTACTCCATTTAAAAGCGATTTATCTGTTGATTATGATATTATAGGAAAATTAGTTGATTTTGTAATAAATGGTGGTGTAAATTATATTGTTGTTCAAGGAACTACAGGAGAATATGCAACATTATCTGAAAATGAGAAAGTTAAATGTAGAGAAGCTTTTGTTGAGGCAAATGAAGGAAGGGTTCCACTTGTTATTGGAATAGGATCAAACTATACTGATTATTTGGTTGATTATATTAACAAATCAGATTTAACAGGATTTTCTGCATTACTTTCAGTTTCACCTTACTATAATAAACCAACACAAGAAGGTCTTTTTCAGCATTTTTCAAAACTTGCAGTTTCATCTAAACTTCCTATTATATTATATAATGTTCCATCTAGAACTGGTTGTAATATGGATCCTAAGACTACTATCAGACTTGCAAAAAAATTTAAAAATATAATTGGCATTAAAGAAGCGAAGGGTGATATAAAACAAATGAACTGTTTAATACAAAATAAACCACCAAATTTTTTAGTTCTTTCAGGAGATGATGATACTGCTGCAACGAGTATTTTAAATGGTGCAGATGGTGTTATTTCTGTGGCTGCTGGATCTATTCCAAAACTTTTCAGTAAGACAATTAATTATGCTTTAAATAAAGATAAGAAGAATACTAAAATATTAATTGATTTAATAAAACCATATTTGAAATTACTTTTTGATGAAGGAAATCCCTCTGGGACTAAGGCTGCACTTTCAATTTTAAAAATATGTCAAAATAAATTAAGATTACCATTAATTCCTGTTTCAGAAAGTCTTTATACCAAAATAGAAAAATTTATTTCTCAAAATCCTGAGTAGTTTTTATATATTTACAATCCTTTTAATTTACTAAATGTCAAATAAAATATATATTTTTTTTCTTCTCACAATTATTAGTATTTCTTTTTCATGTAATGAATTTCAAAAAGTTCTTAAAAATGAAGACATTAAGACCAAGTATGATATGGCTGAAAAGTATTATGAAAATCAAGAATTTAGAAGGGCTAGTAGGTTATTTGAACAGATTAAACCAAAATATAGAGGAAAACCGCAAGGAGAGAGAATTACTTTTTTTTATGCTAATTGTCTTTTGAATACCAAAAGTTATGTATTGGCAGCTTATGAATTTGAAAGTTTTGCTAAAGCATATCCATTGAGTGAAAAAGTTGAAGATGCTATATATCTATCTGCTTTTTCTTATTATAAAACTTCTCCTGTTCACAGTCTTGATCAAAATGAAACAAATGAAGCTATTGGTAAGCTTCAAGAATTTATAAATACTTATCCCAATTCTGAAAGAATGTCCTCAGCTAATGATTTAGTTCAAGAACTTAGAATAAAATTAGAATTTAAAGCATTTGAAATTGCAAAACAATACAATACAATTAGGGATTACAAATCTGCTATAATAGTTTTAGATGACTTTATTTCAGATTATCCTGGAACTCCATACAGAGAAGATGCTCTTTTTTATTTATTGGACTCATCTTATGAGTTGGCAATAAATAGTATTGATTCAAAAAAATTAGAAAGGCTGAAAAATGCAAGAAAGATTTATGATGAATTATTAGAAACATATCCTGAATCTAAGTATGTAGATAAATCAAATCAACTATTAAATACAATAGAAAAAGAAATTACTACATTTGCAAAATAATTAATTTCATTTAAAAAACTATTATGGATTTTAAAAATACAAGTGCTCCTTTAAATACAATAACTTATGATAGAAATGTAGTTGATGCTAAAACAGAAAATATTTATGAAGCTATTTCTATTATTTCTAAAAGAACAATTCAAATTAATGATGAAATAAAAAAGGAGTTGTTGGATAAACTTGAAGAGTTTGCCAGTCCTACAGAAAGTTTAGATGAAATCTTTGAAAATAAAGAACAAATAGAAGTCTCAAAGTTCTATGAAAAACTTCCTAAGTCCCATGCTATGGCAATTGAAAATTGGTTGCTAGATAAAATATATTATAGAAATACTGAAATTAAAGAATAAAGATGTCCATCCTAAATGGAAAAAATATTCTTTTAGGTATTTCAGGTGGAATAGCAGCATATAAGGCTGCTTTTTTGGTAAGATTATTAATAAAAAATGGAGCTCATGTTCAAGTTATAATGACTCCGAATTCTAAAGATTTTGTAACTCCATTAACTATTTCTACATTATCTAAAAGACCTGTTTTGTCAGAGTTTTTTAATAAAGATAATCAAAATGAATTGTGGAACAACCATGTTGATTTAGCATTATGGGCTAACTATTTTATTATTGCACCTGCTACAGCTAATACTTTGTCTAAAATGGCATCTGCAAGAGCTGATAATTTATTAATTGCAACTTATCTTTCGGCAAAATGTCCAGTATTTTTTGCTCCAGCAATGGATTTAGATATGCATAAAAATCAAGCTAATAAATTAAATATTAGTAAACTAATCAAATTTGGAAATATTCATGTTCCTGTTAATTCTGGATTTCTTGCAAGTGGATTGGAGGGTGAGGGAAGGATGAAAGAGCCTAATCAGATCATTGATTTTGTTTCTGATTATATTTTAAATCGTAAAAAACTTTACGGTAAAAAGGTATTAATTACTGCTGGACCTACATATGAAGCTATTGATGCAGTAAGATTTATTGGCAATTTTTCTAGTGGAAAGATGGGTTTTGCATTAGCTAAAACTGCTGCTAAATTAGGTGCAGAAGTTTCCTTGATTACTGGTCCTACTAGTTTATCTGTTAAAAATAACAGAATAAAGTCTTTTAATGTTATAAGTGCAGATGAGATGTTTAAAGTTTCTTCTGATTTATTTGTGCAATCAGATATAGCTATTTTATCAGCTGCAGTTTCAGATTTTAAACCCAAAAAAGCAAAAAATAATAAAATAAAAAAAAGCTCAAAGTCTAATCTTTCTATTGATTTGGTTTCAAATGTTGATATTTTAAAGTATCTAGGTTCTATAAAAAAAACAAATCAATTATTAATAGGTTTTGCTCTAGAAACTGATAATGAAATAGATAATGCAATTAAAAAAATTAAAAATAAAAACTTGGATGCTATAGTACTAAATTCTTTAAAAGATAAAGGAGCTGGTTTTAATTACGATACTAATAAAGTTACTTTCATAAACAATAAAAATGATTTAACTGAGTTTAAATTAAAAACTAAACTTGAAGTTGCTGAGGATATCTTTAATGAAATAATTAAACTAAATGATAAGTAGAATTATATTTTTTGTATTTATTTTTTTCATAAATATTAATTACACACAAGAAATTAATTCTAAAGTAATTGTTAATTCAGATCAAATAAATCAAACTAATAAATCTATTTTTTCAAATTTAGAGAAATCAATTATAACTTTTATTAACTCAAAATCATGGTCTAGTAATAATCTACTAAATCATGAAAAAATTGATTTAAACATTCTTATTACAATTTTATCTTATTCAAATAATAAATTTAAAGCTAATTTTGAATTTCAATCTTTAAGACCAGTACTAAATTCTACATATCAAACGCCTCTTTTTAATTTTGTAGATAAAAATGTAGAATTTGAATATGAAGAATTTGAAACTCTTTTTTTTGTTGAAAACAAATTTCAATCGGATTTAGTTTCAGTATTATCCTATTATATAAACATTATTTATGGAATTGATAATGATAGTTTTATAAATAATTCAGGAAGTATTTTTTACAGTAAAGCTCAAGAAATTTTAAATTTAGCTAATCAAAGTGGTTTTTCTAATACTTGGCAGTCAGCAAGTTCAGGTGGAAGAATTAATAAATTTTGGTTAGTTGAAAATTTAAATTCTCCAAACTCTAGAGAGTTTAAAGACCTTTTATATAATTATCATGTGAATGGATTAGATTTAATGCATAAAGACAAATTGTTATCAAAGCAAAATATTTTATCATCGATAGTTTCTTTAGAACGAATGAATAGAAGAATCCCAAATTCTATTTTACTTAGAATTTTTTTTGAAACTAAGTCAGATGAAATAAGAGATATCTTTTCATCTGGACCAGAAGTTGAAACAGTTAATTTATATAATCAATTAAATAGAATGGCGCCCTTCTTTTCTAGCAAGTGGAATAACATTAGATAATGTATTTGGATTCATATTATAAACTAAGTTATATTTGATTAAAATACATTATTATATTGTTAACAAAAGTTTCTATAAAAAATTTTGCTTTAATTGATTCTTTAGAAATTAATTTTACCAAAGGGTTTTCTACAATTACCGGAGATACTGGATCAGGTAAATCAATTTTATTAAATGCTTTGTCATTAATAATAGGAAAACGTGCAGACCGTAATCTATTAAAAAATAAAAAAATAAAATGTGTAATTGAGGCAGAATTTGAATTAGAAAATTTTAAATTAAAAAAAATATTTGAAAAAAATAACTTAGATTATTTTAACCAATCCATTTTTAGAAGGGAGGTTTTACCAAATGGTAAATCAAGATCTTTTATTAATGATACACCTACTAATTTGGATTTAATGAAAGCTATTGGTGAAAAATTATTAGATATTCATACTCAGAATGAATCTTTAATTCTGTCTAAAGATAATTTCTTTTTTTCTTTAATTGATAACTTATCAGAGCAAAATAATATTGTAAAGAATTTTTCACAAAATTTAACTTTACATAAAGAACTTGTTTTTGAGTTGGGAAAATTAAATAGAATAAATGTTAGTTTTCAAAATGATTATGATTATAATCTTTACCTTTTAAATGAATTAAAAGATGCGAAATTGCTTATAGGTGAGCAAAAAGACTTAGAGGAGAATCTTAAAATTTTAAAAAATTCAGAAGAAATAATTGCTTCTCTAAATCAAATCGATAATCTAATTCAGAATGATGAAAAAAGTATAGAAAATCAAATAAGAAGTTTAAATATTATATTAAGTAATATCTCAAAATTTTCTGATAAATATTCTACAATTAAAAAGAGAATTGAAAGCATTTTAATTGAGCTAGAGGATATAAAATTAGAATTTATGAGTTCGTCATCGGATTTTAAAAATAACACATTAGAACTGGAGGAGATGGAGTCTAGATTAAATTTAATTTACACTCTTCAAAAAAAACATTCTGTTAATTCAATTTCGGATTTAATTCAAAAAACTAATAATCTTGAAAATAAGTTAGAAAAAAATAATAATATAATTATTGATATAGAAAATTTAAAAAATGATATTATGATGAAGGAGTCTTTATTAAAAGAACAATCAAAAAAAATTTCTATGTCAAGAAAAAAAGTCTTGCCAAAATTAAAAAACAAAATTGAATCCATTTTAACTAATCTTGGAATGAAGAATTCCTCTTTTATTTTTAATATTAAAGAATCAGAAAATTATAATAAATATGGAAAAGATATTATTGAAGTTCTTTTCTCAGCTAATAAAGGAATTGATTATTCACCAATTTTTAAAGTTGTTTCTGGCGGAGAACTTTCTAGAATTCTTTTATCAATTAAATCTATATTATCTAAACATTTAAATTTACCATCTTTGATATTTGATGAAATTGATACTGGAATTTCAGGAGAAATGTCTAATGCTATGGCAAATTTAATGTTGAAAATGAGTAAAACTATGCAAATTATATCTATTACTCATTTACCTCAAATTGCAGCTAAGGGAGAAAATCAATATAATGTATCTAAATATCAAAAATCAGGAATAACCAATATTAAGATTATTAAATTAAATAGTAAACAAAGAGTAGAAGAAATTGCTAAAATGCTTTCAGGTGACATTGTTTCTTCCTCTGCATTAAAACATGCTAAACAGTTACTTAATTAATATTATATTTAAATTAAAATTATGTCATACAATCTTTTAAAAGGAAAAAAAGGAATTATTTTTGGTGCCTTAGATGAAAATTCAATTGCCTGGAAAACAGCAGAAAGAGTTTATGAAGAAGGAGGTGAATTTGTTCTTACAAATGCTCCTGTTGCAATGAGAATGGGTCAGATTGAATTACTTGCAAAAAAAACAAATTCAAAACTTATTACAGCTGATGCCACAAAATTAGAAGATTTAGAAACTCTTATCAATGATACTATGAAAATATTTGGAGGTAAAATTGATTTTGTTTTACATTCTATTGGCATGTCAGTTAATGTTAGAAAACAAAAACATTATACGGATTTAAATCATAATTGGATGGAAAAAGGATGGGATGTTTCAGCAGTTTCATTTCATAAGCTTCTTCAAAGTTTATACAAATTAGATGCAATGAATGAATGGTCTAGCATTGTTGCTCTTTCATATATGGCTGCACAGAGAGTTTTTCCAAATTATAATGATATGGCTGATAATAAAGCTTATTTGGAATCAATAGCTAGAAGCTTTGGATATTTTTTTGGAAAAGAAAAGAATGTTAGAGTAAATACAATTTCTCAGTCACCAACTCCTACAACTGCAGGAAAAGGAGTTAAGGGATTTGAAGGTTTTATTTCTTATGCAGAAAAGATGTCTCCATTAGGAAACGCTACAGCTTTAGATTGTGCAAATTATACTGTTACTTTATTTTCAGATTTAACTAAAAGGGTAACACTTCAAAATTTATATAATGATGGTGGATTTTCTAATGTTGGAGTAAGTCAAGATATAATTGATATAATTTCATCCTCTGACTAATTTGTATATTCATTATTTATACAGTAAAACTATTTTAAATTATTTATATTAAATTGGCTTTAAAAGAAATAATTTTTAATAGATTAAAATGAAAAATATAGGCCTTACAGGAGGAATTGGCTCTGGAAAATCTACAATTTCAAAAATATTTATAAGCAAAGGTATCCCGGTATATGATTCCGATTCAAAAGCTAAATTCCTGATGAACTCTTCTATTGAATTAAAAAATAATATTATTAAAAAATTTGGAAATGAATCTTATAAAAACAATAAACTAAATAGAAAATATCTCGCAAATATTGTTTTTAATGATAGATTAAAAATGATGAAGATAAATTCTTTAGTTCATCCATATGTGTATAAAGATTATAATGATTGGAAAAGAGGTATTTTTTCAAAATACGTTATTTTTGAATCGGCTCTCATATTTGAAACTGGATCTTATAAAAATAATGATTTCAATATTTTGGTTGTTTCTGATATTGATAAAAGAATTAAAAGAATTAAAAACAGAGATAAATTATCAAAAAAAGATATAATCAAAAGAATTCGTAATCAATGGAGTGATGATAAAAAAATTTCTTTATGTGATTATATAATAAAAAATAATTCTTTGACAAATACTAAAGAAAAAGTGATAAAAATGATTGAATATCTAGATGAAAAATTTAAATGATATTAATATTTTATTATAAAAAAAATGAATAAGAAGATTTATTTTACACTTATTTTTATAATGAGTATCGCACTCATTGGTATTATTTTGGTTCAAGCTTTTTGGATTAAAACTACATTAGACAATAAGGAAGAACAATTTTCTTTAAATATTAATCAAGCTCTAAAATCTGTTTCTGAACAGATTCAAAGTAGAGAATTAAGAGATTACTTGGCTGTATATCAAAAATTAGTGGATAGCATTGGTTCACCAAAAGAATCTCAACTAACTGCAGTTTTTAAATATGTTGATAGGAACGAAAATACTAATCAAACTTACATATATTCTCATGGAATTTTAGAAGAAGACTATAATATTTCTGCTAAATTATTTGAACCTAATGTTGATGATTCTTCTTCAATTCTTGAATATAAAGGTTTAAAAACAACAACTATAATAGATGAGGCATTTGATAGAGAAATGAAAAATATGAGTAGTATTGAAAGATTGCAAAGAGTTGAAAGACTTTCTTTGATGGACAAAGCTAAATATGCTTCAGTATTTATGGAACTTGCAGCATTAAAACCTATTCACAGAAGATTAACTAATATTGAACTTGAACTTTTATTACAAAGAGAATTGAGAGATAGAGATATAGATATTCCTTTTCAATATAGAGTTTTTAATGGAAGTTTTGTAACTAAAGTAGGATCAGATAATTATACAAATTTAGAAGGATTAAAAAGATACAAATCTCCATTATTTGTTAATGAGAAAGGGGATAGTGATTTTGAATTAGTAATTGCTTTTCCTGAAAGAAAATTATATTTAAGATCCTCTTTAATTAATTTAATTCTTTTATCACTATTATTTACTTTAACAATAATTATTACTTTCTCATCTACAATTTATCAAATACTAAAACAAAAAAAAGTATCAGAAATTAAATCAGATTTCATAAATAATATGACACATGAATTTAAAACTCCAATTACAACAATTAAGCTAGCATTAGATGCAATAAATAATGATAAAATAAAAAATGATTTAAATAAAAGAAATAAATATTTAAAAATGATAAAAGATGAAAATGAAAGAATGAATTTTCAAGTTGAAAATGTGTTAAGAATGTCTCAGCTTGAAAGAAGAGAAAATATTTTAAAAAAATCTATATGTGATATTCATGATGTTATAGAAAAAGCTATTTCTCATTTAAATTTGTTGTTAAAAGATAGAGACATTGATGTTTCATTAAATTTTTCTGCATTAAATTCAAAAATTTTTATTTCTAATGAAAGTTTCATTAATGTTTTTGTTAATATATTAGAAAATGCTATTAAATATTCGAAAGAAGACCCTAAAATTATTATTGATACGTCTGATTTAGAAAATTCATTATTAGTAAAAATTCAGGATAATGGAATTGGAATGAATTCAGAAGTAAAGGATAAGATATTTCAAAAATTTTATAGAGAAACTAAAGGAAATATTCATAACGTGAAAGGGCATGGTTTAGGATTATCATATGTAAAAAAGATATTAGATTTACATGATGGCACAATTTATGTAGATAGTGAAGCAGGAGTTGGCAGCACTTTTTCTATAAATCTTCCAACAAATAATTTAATAAACAGATGATGAAAAATAGTAATAAAAATATTTTATTAGTTGAAGATGATATTAATTTTGGAACATTATTAAATGATTTTTTAACTCTTCATTCCTACAATGTAGTTTTGGCAAAAAATGGTATTGAGGGATTAGAAAAATTTAAAAAGTCTAAATTTGGTTTATGTATTTTAGATGTTATGCTTCCTTTTAAAGATGGCTTTACTTTAGCAAAAGAAATTAGAGAAATTGACAAGGATGTTCCATTATTTTTTTTAACTGCTAAAACTTTAAAAGAAGATGTTTTAAGAGGATATAAAATTGGAGCAGATGATTATTTAACTAAGCCTTTTGATTCCGATATTTTATTGCTTAAAATTAAATCTATTTTTAAAAGAAAACAGTTAATAAATAGTAAAGAAATTATTAAACATGAATTTAATTTTGCTAAATTTAAATTTAATTCAAAACTAAGAACTTTACAATTTGAAGAAGAAATTACCACAAAATTATCCCCAAAAGAAAATCAATTGTTAAGAATGCTTTTAAATTACCAAAATGATTTAATGCCAAGAGAATTAGCTCTTGTTAAAATATGGAATGACGATAATTATTTTACATCCAGGAGTATGGATGTTTATATTGCTAAAATTAGAAAATATTTAAGTAGTGATCCTAGTGTTGAAATAGAAAATATTCATGGTGAAGGATTTAGATTAATTATTAATCAATAATATTATTGTTTTGTCCTAGGATGAAATTTCATCACAGAATCAATTAGATGCTTCTTATTTACATGTAAATATCTTTCAGTTGTTGTTATACTTTCATGTCCCATCATTTTTTGAATTGTTATCAGATCAGCTCCATTTTCTATTAAATGAGTTGCAAAAGAGTGTCTTAATGTATGTGGACCTATTTTTTTCTTAATATTTGATGCTTTCTTTAGTTTTTTTAAAATTAAAAAAATCATAACCCTTGATAAAATAGTTCCTCTTTCATTTAAAAAAAGAGTATCTTCAAAACCTTTTTTAATTTTTTGATTTGACCTTGAATCTAGCATATAATTATTTATATATATTTGAGATTGCTTACTAATTGGTACAAATCTCTCTTTATTTCCTTTTCCTGTTACTTTTATTAAAGATTCCTTAAAATACAAATCAGAAATTTTTAAATTAATTAATTCAGAAACTCTAAGTCCACAACTATATAATAGTTCTACAATTGCAATATTTCTTAACCCAGTTTTAGATGTAAATTCAACACAGGCTATAATTTTATCAATTTCTTCAATTGTTAGAGTACTTGGGAGGTTATATCCTAATTTAGGTGATTCTATATTATCCATTGGGTTATTCTGAATCAAATTTTCTAATAATAAATAATCAAAGAAACGTCTAATTCCTGAAATTATTCTTGCTTGAGTAGGTGGTTTAACCTTTTTTGAAATATTATATACAAATTCTTTTGTAATTTTTGATGATATCTCATTAGGATCTTTTTTAATCTTATTATTTTTTAAAAAAAGAATAAATTTTTTTATATCAAACAGGTAACTTTCTACTGTATTTATTGATAAATTTCTTTCAATCTTTAAATAATTTTTAAAATTATTAATTGCTATGTCCCAATTCATATATAAAATTGATTAATTAAATGTTATATTCATATTTTAAAATATTTTAATGAAATTACAAATTATTAATGGTCCCAATTTAAATTTGTTAGGAACAAGAGAAAAAGATATATACGGAGGCCAGAATTTTGAAGTTTACTTAAAAAAATTAAAATCAAAATTTAAAAATGTTGATCTAAATTATTTTCAATCTAATATTGAGGGGGAATTAATTGATAAAATTCATGATGTTGGATTTGATTTTGATGGAATAATTATAAATGCAGCTGCTTATACTCATACATCTGTTGGATTAGGTGATGCAATAAGGTCAATACCAATTCCAGTTATAGAAGTTCACATTTCAAATACATATTCAAGAGAAGAATTTCGACATAAATCATTTTTAAGTGCTCATGTAAAGGGAATAGTTATGGGTTTTGGATTAATGAGTTATGATTTAGCTATCTCAAGCTTTACAGAAACTATAAGTGAATAACTTCATCATATGCATCTGCAACAGCTTCCATTATAGCTTCACTCATAGTAGGATGTGGATGTATAGCTTTGAGTACTTCATGTCCAGTTGTCTCTAACTTTCTGCCTAAAACTACTTCAGCAATCATATCCGTAACCCCTTCACCAATCATATGACATCCCAGCCATTCTCCATATTTAGAATCAAAAATAACTTTTACAAAACCTTCACTTTTTCCTGATGCTTGAGCTTTGCCAGATGCACTAAAAGGAAATTTACCTACCTTAATATCATAACCCTTTTTTATAGCTTGATCTTCGGTTAGACCAACTGATGCAATTTCTGGTGAACAATAAGTACATCCTGGAACATTATTGTAGTCTATTGGAGAAACGTCCATGTTAGCAATTTTTTCAACACAAAGAATTCCTTCTGCAGAAGCTACGTGAGCTAAAGCTTGTCCTTTAACAACATCACCAATTGCATAATATCCTTTCATATTAGTTCTGTAATATTCATCAACTAATATTTTATCATTGTTTAATTCAATACCAATATCCTCTAATCCAATATTTTCAATATTGGATTTGATTCCAACTGCACTTAAAACAATTTCAGAATTAATTTTGGTTTTTTCTCCTTTAGATGATTCAAAATATACTTCTACACCATTGTTAGTTATTTTTGTTTCTTTTAACTCTGAAGAGGTAAAAATATTAATTCCTTTTTTCTTCAAAATTTTCTCTAGCTCTTTTGAAATTTCTTTATCTTCAACGGGAACTATTCTATCTAAATATTCAATTATAGTAACGTTGGAACCCATTGAATTATAAAAAAAGGCAAATTCAATTCCAATTGCACCAGATCCAACTATAATAATATCCTTAGGTTGCCTATTTAATGACATAGCTTCCCTATATCCAATAATGTTCGTGCCATCTTGTTTTAGGCTAGGTATTTCTTTTGACCTTGCACCAGTAGAAATTATTATTCTTTCAGAAAAAATAATTGTTTCTTTTTTAGATTTATCAATGATTGTAACAGTATGATCATTGGTTAATTTACCAAAGCCATTAAAAACTTTAATTTTATTTTTTTTTAATAAAAATGTCACACCTTTACTCATTGAATCGGCAACTTTTCTACTTCTTTTAACAACCGCATTAAAATCTTTATTAATTTCATTAACACTTATTCCATAATCTTTGGCATTTTTTAAATAATCAAAAACTTGTGCAGATTTTAATAAAGCTTTAGTAGGAATACATCCCCAATTTAAACAAACCCCTCCCAAGCTTTCTTTTTCAATTATAGCAGTCTTTAAACCAAGTTGAGAAGCTCTAATAGCAGTAACATAACCACCTGGTCCACTACCTAAAACTATCAAATCAAATTTTTCCATATTTATTATTGTTTTTTAAATGATAACGCAGCTGAATTAATACAATATCTTTTTCCAGTTGTTTCTTTAGGACCATCATTAAATACATGACCAAGATGACCGTCACATTTAGAACATTTGACTTCAATTCTTTTCATATTATATGAAAGGTCTTCAACATAAACAATTGTTGAAGGTATTGCCTTATCAAAGCTTGGCCATCCACAATTACTTTCATATTTATTTGTACTTGAAAATAGAGTTTGATCGCAACCCTTACAGTTGTAATTTCCATTTTTGAAATGCAAATTATACTCACCTGTAAATGGTCTTTCAGTATAAGATTTTCTTAAAACTTTATAACTAAGATTGTCTAGATCATTTTTCCATTCTAAATCTGACTTTTGAATTTGTTTTTTTTCCTGAGAGAAATTATAATTTGTCATAATGATACTTATTACAATAATAATATAAATATTTTTCATTAATTTATTTTTAGAGTTTTAAAAATCAATGCATTTTTAGTGACACAGTGCCGATTTCCAGTTGATTTAGGTCCATCATCCCATACATTACCCAACTGTGCTCCACATTTTTTACATTCTAACTTTGTTTTGTTTATAAAATTTTTTTTGTACTTAACCTTGTTGTCAATAGACTTATCAAAACTTTCATCATCATAATCTGATTTATACTTATTTTCTGACTTATATAGAGGAGAATTACATTTTTTACAATAATAAACACCTTTTATATTTTTATCATTTTCTGTAATTAAATCTTTTAATTCCGAATTATTTATAGTTTGATCCATAGATTTTTTTTGTTTAAAATCAGTACAGCTTTTTAAAAAGTAGACTAATAAAATAATTAAACAAAACTTTTTCATTTTTATTTTTAAAAGTTGAACAAAACTAATTAATAATTTTAAAAAAATTAGGATAATTTGTGTTAACTATATTTCATATATTTATTAGAAATTACAATGCCAAAAATTTTATCTAAAAAGGGAGATTCTAAGGTTCTAAATGCATGGGCTTTTTATGACTGGGCTAATTCTGTTTATCCTCTTGTTATTTCTTCTTCTGTTTTTCCAATTTATTATGGAGCTTTGTTTATAGATAGCTTGTATATTGAAGTATTTGGATTTAATTTTAAAAATACTGCATTAATTAGTTTTTTAACAGCATTTGCATTTTTATTTCTTTCCATAATTACTCCTTTACTCTCTGGAATTGCAGATTATATGGGGAATAAAAAAACTTTCCTTAAGTTTTTTTGTTATTTAGGTTCTTTTTCTTGTATAGGATTATATTGGTTTGATTTAGAAAATATTCATATTGGTTTACTTTTTTATTTTTTAGCTCTAATTTCCTTTTGGGCTAGTTTAGTTTTTTATAACTCATATTTACCTGACATTGCTTATAAAGAACAACAAGATTACATTAGTGCTAAAGGATATGCAATGGGTTATATAGGTAGTGTTATTCTTTTAATCTTTAATTTGTGTATGGTTTTATATCCAAATTCATTTGGTATTTATGGTGATGGTGCTGAGCTTACAGCAATGAAATATTCTTTTGTTTCAGTTGGAATTTGGTGGATTGTTTGTAGCCAATATACTTTTTATCATCTTCCAAATTTTATAGAAAAAAGAAAAATTATTAATGATGTAATTTTTAATGGTTTTAAAGAACTTAAAGAAGTTTGGAATGAACTCAAAGAAATTATAATTATTAAGAAATTTTTAATTGCATTTTTCATATACAGCTCTGCACTTCAGACTGTTTTACTTATTGCAACATATTTTGGTGAACAAGAAATTATTTGGCCTGAAGGCGAAAAAACTATAGGTTTAATTGTCAGTATACTTTTGATTCAATTGATTGCTATTTTTGGAGCAATGTTTACAGCAAAGCTTTCTGAAAAGTTAGGTAACATTTATACATTGTTAATCTTAAATTTATTTTGGGCAATTTTGTGTGTAGGAGCATATTTTATTACTAAACCATTAGAGTTTTATATTGCAGCTGGATTAGTTGGTCTTGTAATGGGAGGAATACAAGCATTGTCACGTTCTACTTTTTCTAAAATGATTCCAGAAACCTACAATACAACGTCTTATTTTAGTTTCTATGACGTAACGCAAAAAGTAAGTATTGTTATTGGAATGACTTTGTTTGCATTTGTTGATCAAATTACAGGAAGCATGAGAAGTTCGATTTTAGTTTTCTTATTTATATTTCTTATTGGAGCTTTTCTTTTAAATAAAATTAAAATTAAGAATGTTTAATATTATGGCATGGATCTTGTCTTATTTATAATATACAAATTATATAGATAATATAATTAGATGTCATAATGAATTGTATGACACATTGACTTAAAAAATAATAATGTCCAAATCTAAAATATTAAATCTTGACATGATGTCACTGCAAAATATTGATCAAGATTCTGATTTAATCCCTTTAATGACATCGGATGATGAGGAAGCAATTTCAAAAGAATCTCTTCCTCATACTCTGCCAATCCTACCTTTAAAAAATACAGTTATGTTTCCTGGTGTAGTAATTCCTATAACTGCCTCAAGAGATAAGTCTATTAAATTAATTAAAGATTCAAATGTAAATACAAAATTAATTGGAGTAGTATCCCAAAAGGATTCTAAAATTCAAAATCCAAATTTAAATGACATTCAATCAACTGGAACCGTTGCTAAAATTTTAAGAGTGTTACAAATGCCTGATGGTAATGTCACTGTTATTATCCAAGGTAAAAAACGCTTCTCAATTGAAAAAGTTGTATCAGAAACTCCTTATATAACAGCTGAGATACAAGAAATAAAAGAGATCAAACCCTCTGTTGATAATAAAGAATTTAATGCAACTATTGAATCAATTAAGGATATTGCTCTACAAATTATAGAGGAAAACCCTAATATTCCAAGTGAAGCATCATTTGCAATTAAAAATATTCAGAGCGATTCTTTTTTAGTAAATTTTGTCTGTTCCAATATGAACCTAAGTGTCCAAGAAAAATATGATATTTTAAAAACCAGTGATCTTCATGAAAGAGCTCTCATGTGTTTGAAACAAATGAATGTTGAACTTCAGAGACTTTCATTAAAAAACGATATTCAATCAAAAGTTAGGTCTGATTTGGATCAACAACAAAGGGAATATTTCTTACACCAACAATTAAAAGCTATCCAAGAAGAATTAGGTGGTGTTTCATATGATGAAGAAATTAATGAAATGAGAAATAGGTCAAAGAAAAAGAAATGGGAAAAAGAAATTAAAGACCATTTTTTAAAAGAATTAGGAAAACTTCAAAGGATGAATCCTCAGGTTGCTGAATATTCAATTCAAAGAAATTATTTAGATTTATATTTAGATCTTCCTTGGAATGAATTTTCTGTAGATAAATTTGATTTAAAGCGTGCTCAGAGAATTTTAAATAGAGATCATTATGGATTAGAAGATATTAAAAAAAGAATAATTGAACATATTGCTGTTTTAAAACTTAGAAATGATATGAAGTCTCCTATTTTATGTTTTAATGGACCTCCGGGCGTTGGAAAAACTTCATTAGGTAAATCTATTGCTGAAGCTTTAGGAAGAGAATATGTTAGAATTTCATTGGGTGGTTTAAGAGATGAGTCTGAGATTAGAGGACATAGGAAAACTTATATTGGGGCTATGCCTGGTAGAATTATTCAAAGTTTGAAAAAAGCTAAAACCTCTAATCCAGTTTTTGTTCTAGATGAAATTGATAAACTTTCTGTTGGTAACCAAGGGGATCCATCCTCTGCAATGTTAGAAGTTTTAGATCCTGAACAAAACACCTCATTTTATGATAATTTTATTGAAACAGGTTTTGACTTATCTAAAGTCATGTTTATTGCCACATCTAATAATATTTCAAATGTTCAACCAGCACTTATAGATAGAATGGAAATAGTTAATGTTTCTGGATATACAATTGAAGAGAAATTTCAAATAGCAAAGAAACACTTGTTGCCAAAGCAAATATTTGAACACGGTTTAGAAAAAAATATTATAAAATTAAATAAGGTATCGTTAGAAAAAATTATTGAAGGATATACTAGAGAGTCTGGTGTTAGGGGACTTGAAAAACAAATTGCAAAAGTTATTAGATATGTAGCAAAGTCTATAGCAATGGACGAGAAATTTTCAAAGAATATTTCAGTTGATGAATTGGAAGAAATTTTAGGAATTTCAATCTCTAAAGATAAATATGAAAATAATGATGTTGCTGGAGTCGTAATAGGACTAGCATGGACTCAATTTGGAGGAGATATTTTGTTCATTGAGTCTACATTATCTAGTGGAAAAGGTAATTTGTCTATTACTGGAAATCTTGGAAAAGTAATGAAAGAGTCTGCTACAATTGCCTTAGAATATATTAAATCAAATTCAAGTGAATTAAAAATTGATATTGATAAATTATCAAAATATAATTTACATATCCATGTTCCTGAGGGAGCAACCCCTAAGGATGGTCCAAGTGCTGGAATTTCTATGTTAACTTCTCTTGTGTCTTTGTTAATGCAGAAAAAAGTTAAGAACAAATTGGCCATGACAGGTGAAATTACCTTAAGAGGGAAAGTTTTACCAGTAGGAGGAATTAAGGAAAAAATATTAGCTGCTAAAAGAGCTAAAATCAAAGAAATTGTTTTAAGTATAGATAATAAAAAAAATATCTTAGATATTAATAAATCTTATTTGAAAGGTCTTAAATTTCATTACGTATCTAACATGAATGAAGTTATTGATATTGCAATAACAAATCAAAAAGTAAAAAATTATAAATGGTAAACCAGTTTATAATAACAATTGACGGAACTTCATCAACTGGGAAAAGTACAATAGCAAAAAGAATAGCAAAAAAGATAGGATATGTTTATATTGATTCTGGAGCTATGTATAGAGCTTTGACATACTATTCTATTCAAAAAAATATAATTTCTAAATCTTTTTTTAAGAAAGATCTTCTTATTAATGCTTTACCTTCAATAAAAATTAATTTCATTAAAAATCCTATTAGTAAAAATTTAGAAGTCAATTTAAATGGAAATTTTATTGAAGACAAGATAAGATCTTTATTGGTTTCAGATTTTGTAAGTGAATTAGCAAAATTAGAAGATGTAAGATCTTACATGGTAAAGATTCAACATTCATTAGGAAATAAAAAAGGAATAGTAATGGATGGTAGAGATATTGGGACTGTTGTTTTTCCAAATGCAGAATACAAATTTTATTTAGATGCATCAAGTAAATTGAGAGCTAAGAGAAGATATGATGAATTGATTAAAGAAAATAAAGAAATTACATTTAATGAAGTATTTGAAAATATTTGTTCTAGAGACGAAATTGACATAAATAGATCTAATTCCCCCCTAAAAAAAGCCTCAGATGCTATTTTAATTGATACTGAAAATCTTAATTTAGATCAAGTTGAAAATAAAATTTTAAAATATTTAAACTTCTCAAATTTAAATACTTAATAAAAAGTTTGTTTAAAGAATAAAATGCCTTATTTTCGCGATCCTTTTAGTTGGTTAATATAGAATGCTAAAAGTTTGATTTTGATTAACATCTTCTAATTTGTTCCTTTAATTCTATAAATAAATTAGAATACAAAGTAATTTTTATGCCCTCACCAAAAAAAGATAGTAATTCCAAAAAAGCTATCAAAAAGAAATCCAAGACAAAGAAAGAAATCAAGGATACGTTAACAGTAAAGAAAGTAGTTAAAAAAGTTTCAAAACCAAAGAAACTATCAGAATCTAATGTTAAAGCTTTAGAGAATAAGAACCAGATTGTTGAAAAAACTAAAGATGTTAAAAAAACTAAATTAAAAGAGAATAAAGTAAGTAAAAAAGATTCTCAAGAAGTTTCAAATTTAGAAAAACCATTCTATTCTGATAAATTTTTAAATGATTTTGATTGGGAAAATTTTGAGGAAGGCATAGAAAAAGTTGATGAAAAAAGTTTAGTTGAGCTAGAAAAATTAATTGAAAAAAACTTTGTTGACACCTATAATGATAGTGTTATTGAAGGAGTCATTATTAATTTAACAGATAGAGAAGCTATTATTGATATTAATGCTAAATCAGAGGGTGTCATATCACTCAATGAATTTAGATATAATCCTGATTTAAAAGTTGGAGATAAAGTTGAAGTTTTAGTTGATATTCAAGAAGATAAAACAGGTCAGTTAATATTATCTCACAGAAAAGCTAGAACNATTAAAGCTTGGGACAGAGTGAATGAAGCACATGATAAATCNACTGTTGTAACAGGTTTTGTAAAGTGNAGAACNAAAGGAGGAATGATTGTTGATNTTTTTGGTCTTGAAGCNTTNCTNCCGGGNTCNCAAATTGATGTTAAACCAATNAGAGATTATGANCAGTATGTTNATAAGAATATGGAATTTAAGGTTGTTAAAATNAATCATGANTTTAAAAATGTAGTAGTTTCTCANAAAGCNCTTATAGAAGCTGANATAGAAGAACAGAAAAAAGAAATTATTAGCCAACTTGAAAAAGGTCAAGTATTAGAAGGTATTGTAAAAAATATAACAACATATGGTGTATTTATTGATTTNGGTGGTGTAGATGGATTAATTCATATTACTGATCTTTCTTGGAATAGAATAAACCATCCTAGTGAAATTTTGGAGTTAGATCAAAAATTAAATGTAGTTATTCTTGACTTTGACGATGATAAATCCAGAATTCAATTAGGTGTTAAGCAATTAAGTCCTCATCCATGGGAAGCATTAAATTCAGAATTAAAGGAAGGTGATAAGGTTAAAGGTAAAGTTTCTGTATTAGCTGATTATGGAGCTTTTATTGAAATTGTTGATGGAGTTGAGGGATTAGTACATGTTTCTGAAATGTCATGGTCAACCCATCTTAGATCTGCTCAAGATTTTGTAAAAGTAGGAGATGAGGTTGAAGCAATAGTTATAACTTTAGATAGAGACGAAAGAAAAATGTCATTAGGAATTAAACAATTAAGTAAGGATCCATGGACAGATATAACAGCTAAATATCCAAAAGGCTCTAAACATACTGGAATAGTCAGAAATTTTACAAATTTTGGAATCTTTGTTGAATTAGAGGAAGGTATAGATGGTTTAGTTTATATTTCAGACCTATCTTGGACTGTTAAAGTTAAACATCCCTCTGAACTTTTTTCAACTGGTGACTCAATTGAAGTTATTGTTTTAGAACTTGATTCAGATGATAGAAAATTAAGTTTGGGTCACAAACAAACTATGGATAATCCATGGGATGCCTATGATAAAACTTTTGCAGAGGGTACTATTCATAATGGAACTATATCAAATTCAAATGATAAAGGATCAACTATTGTATTTAATGATGATGTAATAGCTTTCGTTCCAACTAGACATTTATTAATGGAAGATGGAAATAAATTAAAAAAGGGTGATTCTGCTGATTTTAAAGTTATTGAGTACAATAAAGATTTTAAAAGAGTAGTAATGTCTCATACNGTTCTTTTTAAAGAAGATGAATCTAAAACAGTAAAGAAGTCTTTAAAGAAAGTTAATAAAAAAGATTCCGACAAGTCCACTTTGGGTGATTTGGATGTCTTAGTAGATCTTAAAAAGAAAATGGATAAAAAATAATTTTTATATCTTATTTACTAGCCAGTCACCAACTTCACTAGTAGAATATGATTTTTCTCCATTTGATAAATCCTCTGTAACGATCATTTCTTCAAGCGATTTGTTAACAATCTCTCTAATTAGTTTAGCTTCTTTTTTTAAAGAAAATGCATCTTCAAACATCATTGCAGCTGAAAGTATTGTTGCTAAAGGATTAGCAATATTTTTTCCTGCAGCTTGTGGATAAGATCCATGAATAGGTTCAAATAATGAAGTCTTTGAGCCAAGTGAGGCAGAAGGCATAAGTCCCATTGAACCAGAAATAACAGATGCTTCATCAGTTAATATATCACCAAATAGGTTTTNTGTGATTAANACATCATATGAGCTGGGCCATTGTATNAATCTCATAGCTACAGCATCTACAAACTCATAAGATACATTTATTTCAGGATAATCTTTTTCCATTGATTGTACTGTTTCTCTCCAAAGTCTTGAAGATTCTAATACATTTGCCTTATCTACACAACATAATTTTTTTGATCTTTTCATAGCTAATTCAAAGCCTTTTTTTGCTATTCTTATTATTTCTTTCCGTGAATAAGTACAGGTGTCAAATGCAATATTTCCCTTATCTTTTCTACCACTTTTCCCAAAATATATNCCTCCAGTTAATTCTCTTATAAAAATCAAATTTGTACCTTCAATTCTTTCTTTTTTTAATGGTGAATTATCTAAAAGAGATGGAAATGTGAAAGTAGGCCTTACATTTGCAAAAAGACCTAATTTTTTCCTCATTTTTAGTAATCCTTGTTCTGGTCTGACTTTTGCACTTGGGTCATTGTCATATTTTGGATCACCTATTGCTCCAAATAGTATGGCATCAGAATTAATACANATTTGATGAGTTTTTTCTGGATATGGATCACCAACTTTATCNATAGCATCAGCTCCAGTTAATGCTTTANTCCAATTAATTTTATGATTAAATTTTTTTGCAATAGCATTGGATACTTTGACAGCTTGNNCAATAACTTCAGGNCCAATNCCATCTCCAGGAAGTAAAGCTATATTNAATTTCATNTTTATATAATATTTANCATTTTTTCTGTAGCCTTTATTGCNGAAACTGTTTGATCAGAATCNAGNCCNNTTGTNANAAATTCTTNNTTTTTATTTTTCCANGTTATAAATGTTTCACAAAGAGCATCNGAATTGCTTCCAGGNGGTATTGTAACGGAATAGTCAATTAANNNTGGTAAATTTATTTTATTNNNNCNGTATATTTTTTTAATAGNATTNATAAATGCATCAAATTGACCATCTCCAGTACNTGNTTCTTTAAATAATTTTCCATNAATTTCAATTTCCAAATCTGCAGAAGGATCTAANCCTTTTTGGTGTTTTAAAANNTAAGATTTAATAATTATTTTNTGNTTAAANTCTGANCTTTTTAAAACATCAGAAATAATGTAAGGAAGATCTTCTGCAGTAACNCTTTCTTTTTTNTCACCTAGTTGAATAATTCTTTCTGTTACTTTTTTTAAATTATCATTATTTAAGGTTAATCCTAATTCTTGCAAATTTTTTTTAATATTAGCTTTACCAGATGTTTTTCCAAGTGCATATTTTCTTTTTCTACCAAATCTTTCGGGAAGCAAGTCATTGCAATACAAATTCTTCTTATTATCTCCATCTGCATGAATTCCAGCAGTCTGAGTAAATACATTTTCTCCAACGATTGGCTTATTTGCAGGAATTCTAAATCCGGTAAAAGTGGATACTAGTTTGCTTACTTTGAATAAAGACTTTTCATTTAAATTAATTTCAATATCTGGAAGAAAATCTTTTATTACGGCTGCTACACTTGCCATTGGGGCATTTCCAGCCCTTTCACCCATGCCATTTATAGTTAGATGTAAACCATGACAACCCGCTTTTAAACTTTCAATTACATTAGAAACGCTAAGGTCATAATCATTATGAGCATGGAAGTCAAAATGAGTTTGTGGATATTTCTTAATAATTTCTGAGACAAATAAAAATGTTTCTGAAGGAGTTAAAACGCCTAAAGTGTCAGGCAATAGAATTCTATTAATAGGTTGTTTTGTCAAAAAATCAAGAAATTCAAAAACATATTCCTTTGAATTTTTCATTCCATTACTCCAATCTTCTAAATATACATTTGTACTTATACCTTCTTTTTTAGCAGATAAAATGGAATCATGTATTTCATTAAAATGTTTTTCAGGAGTTTTCCTGATTTGATATTTTAAATGATTTAATGATCCTTTTGTAAGAAGGTTTTGGACTTTTGCTCCAGTTTTTAATAACCAATCAATAGAAATTCCTTTGTCTAAGAATGTTAAGATTTCAATTTTATTCAAATAACCATTTGATTTGGCCCAATTAGTAATATTTTCAACTGCATTAAATTCCCCTTTTGATACTCTAGCAGAAGCAACTTCAACTCTATCAATTTTTAATTCTTCAATTAATAATTTAGAAATTGTTAATTTTTCAGATGCTGAAAAGGACATTCCAGATGTTTGTTCACCATCTCTAAGGGTTGTATCCATTATTTCAACTGTCCTTTTTTTCATACTTTATAAAGGTCTGTTCTTAGCAAATTTTTCTATTGAGCTTTTTATGTTCATTAAATAATCAATATCGTCATAACCATTTAACATATTCTCTTTTTTATATTCATTTATTTCAAAGGACTCAAAGACCTGTCTATCTATTATGCCTATAACTTGTTTTCTAAGATCTACTTTTATTTTGGTTTTAGGTTTTTTATAAATTTCATTGAAAATAATTTCTAAAAACTTAGGAGAAACTTGAACAGGGAGAACACCAATGTTTAAACAGTTGTTTCTGAAGATATCAGCAAAAAAACTTGAAACAACACATCTAAATCCGTAGTCATAAATAGCCCAAGCAGCATGTTCTCTGGATGAACCTGATCCAAAATTTTTTCCTCCAACCAATATTTTACCACTATATGTGTTGTTATTTAATACAAAATTTTTTTTAGGTTTATTTTTTGAGTCAAATCTCCAATCTCTAAATAAATTGTTTCCAAAACCAATTCTTTCAGTTGCCTTTAGAAATCTAGCTGGAATAATTTGATCAGTGTCAATGTTTTCAATCGGTAAAGGAACAGCAGAACTATTTAGTAAATTAAATCTATCGTAAGCCATAAGATTAGTATAATGTTCTAGGATCAGTTACGGTACCAGTAATAGCGGCCGCAGCAGCTACAAGAGGACTAGCTAATAGTGTTCTGGACCCAGGACCTTGTCTACCTTCAAAATTTCTATTTGATGTGCTTACAGCATATTTTCCAGCTGGTATTTTATCATCATTCATTGCAAGACATGCGGAGCATCCAGGTTCTCTTAATTCAAATCCCGCATCTTCGAGAGTAGCTAATAGACCTTCATCTTTTATAGCCTGTTCTACTTTATGAGATCCAGGCACTAACCAAGCAGTTACATTGGGTGCTTTCTTTTTGCCTTTAATAATTTCAGTAAATGCCCTAAAATCTTCAATTCTACCATTTGTACAGCTTCCTAAAAATACAAAATCAATTTTTTTACCTAACATACTTTCACCCTCATTAAAATTCATATATTCTAGAGCTTTATGATATGTTTTAGTTCCACTATTTTGATTTATTGTTTTAGGTATTCCATTAGTTATACTCATCCCCATTCCAGGGTTAGTACCATAAGTTATCATTGGTTCAATCTTGTTTCCATCAAAATTAATTTCTTTATCAAAAATTGCATTTTTATCACTTTTAAGTGTTAGCCAATATTTCATTGTTTTTTTCCAATTTTCACCCTTTGGACTAAACTCTCTGTTTTTTAAATAATCAAATGTTTTTTTATCTGGAGCTATCATTCCTCCTCTTGCACCCATTTCAATACTTAAATTACAAACTGTCATTCTTCCTTCCATGCTCATTTCTGTAAAAACATTTCCAGAATATTCAACAAAATAACCTGTTGCACCTGATGTACTCAGTTTTGAGATGATAAAAAGAGCAACATCTTTTGGAGTTACCCCTTTATTTAATTTACCATCGATATTTATTCTCATTTTTTTTGGTTTAGGTTGCATTATACATTGGGTAGAGAGAACCATTTCGACTTCAGATGTTCCAATCCCAAAAGCAATTGCACCAAATGCACCATGTGTTGAGGTATGAGAATCACCACAAACAATTGTTGCTCCTGGTTGTGTAATACCGTATTCGGGACCAATAACATGAACAATTCCATTTTTTTTATGTCCTAAACCCCAGTATGAAATTCCATGTAATTTAGAATTTTCTTCCAGTGCTTTTAATTGATTGGCAGATAATGGATCTTTAATTGGGAGATGTTGATTTTTTGTTGGTGTGTTATGATCAGCAGTTGCAAATGTTTTTTCAGGAAATAAAACTTTAGCTTTTCTATTTTTTAGTCCTAAAAAAGCTACTGGACTAGTTACCTCATGAACCATATGACGATCAATAAATAAGACATCTGGTCCATTATTAATATTATGAACCACGTGGGAATCCCAAACCTTATCAAATAATGTTTTGTTCATGATTTATAAACTAATGATGGATTTTAAATTAGAATTTTTAATAATGATGGGTATATCATTATCTTTCACTTCTTTTTTTTGATCTGCAAATTTTAAAAATTCAGAATAGACAATATCTAATTCATTTTTAGTCAATTCAAAACCTATATTTTTAGCTCTGTAAGCTAGCGCTGCTCTTCCACTTCTTGCAGTTAAAACTATTGCAGACTCATTTACCCCTACATCTAAAGGGTCAATAATCTCATAGGTTTCTCTTTTTTTAATTACTCCATCTTGGTGAATTCCAGAACTATGAGCAAAAGCATTAGCTCCTACAATTGCTTTATTAGGCTGAACTGGCATTGCCATACTTTCTGAAACTAATTTACTTGTATCATATAATAGTTTAGAGTTAATATTTGTATCTAGATTTAGTTGATCATGCTGTCTCATTATCATAACTACTTCTTCAAGTGATGTGTTACCAGCTCTTTCACCAATACCGTTTATAGTACATTCAATTTGTCTAGCACCATTTAATGCACCAAAAATAGAATTAGCCGTAGCAAGACCTAAATCGTTGTGGCAATGACATGAGAGTGTAGCTTTATCAATATTTTTCACATTTTCTTTAAGAAATTTAATTTTTTCACCGTATTCATTTGGAAGACAATAGCCTGTAGTATCAGGAATATTAAGAACCGTAGCTCCAGCTTCAATCATTTTTTCACAAACTCTGGCTAGAAATTCATTATCTGTTCTTCCAGCATCCTCAGCATAAAATTCTACATCATCAACAAACTTTTTTGCATATTTTACTGCTTCAAAGCCTTTTTCAATAATTTTTTCTCTTGTGGAATTGAATTTATATTTTATATGGGAATCAGATGTGCCAATTCCAGTGTGAATTCTTGGATTGACTGCTTTTTTTAAAGATTCTGCTGCAATTTCAATATCTTTTTTAACTGCTCTAGTTAAACCACATACAGAAGCATTCTTAACAATTTTTGAAATTTCAACAACAGAATTAAAGTCACCTGGACTAGAAATAGGAAAACCAGCCTCAATTATATCTACACCTAAATTATCAAGTCTTTCTGCAATAACAAGCTTCTTCTCTGTATTTAACTTACATCCTGGAACTTGTTCTCCATCTCTTAAAGTTGTATCGAATATTTGAACAATTTCTTTACTCATTTATATAATATCTTTTATAAAAAATATTTCAATAGTAAAAGTAATAAAATCAGGTAAATAAATCTATTTTTAGTTGTAGTTAAGACATAAGTCCCAAATATTATTTTTTGGGGGATTGGCTGTAATTTCTATATTTTTTTTTGTAACAGGATGTATGAAACTTATTTTTCTTGAATGCAAATGAATACTTCCGTCCTTATTAGACCTTGGATATCCATACTTTAAATCACCTTTGATCGGATAACCAATATTAGATAATTGTGTTCTTATTTGATGATGTCTTCCAGTTTCTAAATTTATACTTAAAAGACAGTATTTTTCTAACTCTAATATTTTTTTATACTTTAAAATTGCTTTTTTTGACTTTTTATTTGAACTATTAGTTACATAAGATTTGTTTTGTTTTTTATTTTTAATAAGATAGTTTATTAGCTTATCAGAACTTTTGTTTCTCATAGATTTAACAATAGCCCAATATGTTTTTTTTATTTCATTTTTTTTAAATAATTCATTTATTCTTGAAAGAGCCTTTGAGGTTTTAGTAAAAATGATAACTCCACTAGTTGGTCTGTCTAATCTGTGTGTTATTCCTAGGAATACATTTCCTTTTTTATTATACTTTTTCTTTATATATGATTTTATTTTATCTCCTAAGGTTAGATCTTCAGTAATATCACCTTGACTTAAATCACCAGTTGCTTTATTAACAATGATTAGATGGTTATCTTCAAATAAAATTTCTAGCACTACAGTTAATATTGTTCATTTTCATTTGGAAAATTTAAGTTTTTTACATCTTTTATATAACTTTTAATTGCTTTAGACATTATTTCATTTAAATCAACATACCTTCTTAAAAATCTTGGATTGAATTCTGTGCTTAGTCCAACTAAATCATGGGTTACTAATACTTGACCATTTACATGACTTCCCGCTCCAATACCTATAACAGGAATATTTATTGCATTTGTAACTTTTTTAGAAACTTTAGCTGGAATTTTTTCTAAAACTACTCCAAAGCATCCTAATTCATCCAAAAGTTTTGCGTCTTCTATTAATCTTTTGGCTTCTTTATTTTCTTTGGCTCTAACAGTATAAGTTCCAAATTTATAAATTGATTGAGGTGTCAATCCTAGATGTCCCATTACAGGAATACCTGCATTTAATATTTTAATTATAGAATCTTTAATTTCAGATCCACCTTCCATTTTTACAGCATGTGCCCCAGACTCTTTCATAATTCTAATAGCAGATCTTAATGCTTCATTAGGATCAGATTGATAACTTCCAAAAGGTAAGTCAACTACTACTAAGGCTCTTTTTACTCCTCTTACAACAGAGGACGCATGATATATCATTTGATCTAAAGTTATAGGCAAAGTTGTTTCATGTCCTGCCATCACATTTGATGCTGAATCCCCAACTAAAATTATATCAATTCCTGAGGAATCAATAATTTTTGCCATAGAATAGTCGTAACAAGTTAACATAGATATTTTATCACCATCTTGTTTCATTTCTAATAACGAATGTGTTGTTACTCTTTTGTATTTCCTATTAGACATAATAAAATTTTTGTAAATGTAATTAAAACATTATTTCTATAATTGATTTAAATTAATAACTGCCACTATGTCAGCAATAACATAATGGCATAATCATTGAAATAAATAATATGTTAATGTTAAAATTATAAAAATGAGTAAAATAATTGGAATTGATTTAGGAACTACAAATTCTTGTGTTTCTGTTATGGAAGGAAATGAACCAGTAGTTATACCAAATGGTGAAGGAAAAAGAACAACACCATCTGTTATAGCTTTTGTTGAAGGTGGAGAAATAAAGGTAGGTGATCCTGCCAAAAGACAAGCAGTTACCAATCCTACAAAAACAATTGCTTCAATTAAGAGATTTATGGGTAGTAAGTACAGCGAATCTAAAAAAGACGCTGAAAGATCTGCATATAAAGTAGTTAAGGGAGATAACGATACAGCAAGGGTTGATATTGATGGAAGATTATATACGCCGCAAGAATTATCTGCTATGACCCTCCAAAAGATGAAGAAAACAGCAGAAGATTATTTAGGAAATTCAGTTACAGAAGCAGTAATTACTGTACCAGCATATTTTAATGATTCTCAAAGACAAGCGACTAAGGAAGCTGGAGAAATTGCTGGATTAAAAGTTCAAAGAATTATTAATGAACCAACTGCAGCAGCGTTAGCTTACGGTTTAGATAAATCAGGAAAAGATCAAAAAATTGCAGTTTTTGATTTAGGAGGAGGAACATTTGATATTTCTATCCTTGAACTTGGAGATGGAGTTTTTGAAGTTCTTTCAACAAATGGAGATACTAGATTAGGTGGTGATGATTTTGATGAAGAAATTATTCAATTTTTAGCAGATGAATTCAAAAAGCAAGAAGATATTGATCTTAGAAAAGATCCTATGGCATTGCAGAGATTGAAAGAGGCTGCTGAAAAAGCTAAAATTGAACTTTCTTCATCTGCACAAACAGAAATTAATTTACCATATATTTCTGCAACTTCATCCGGTCCAAAACACTTGGTTAAAACTCTAACCAAATCCAAGTTTGAGCAGTTAACTACAGAATTGGTCAAAAGATCTATGGAACCTGTTAAAAAAGCTTTAAATGATGCCGGATTAAGTGTTAAAGATATAAATGAAGTAATTTTGGTTGGAGGTTCAACTAGAATACCAGTAATTCAAGAAAAAGTAGAGAAATTTTTTGGCAAAAAACCATCAAAAGGTGTCAACCCTGATGAAGTTGTTGCAATTGGAGCAGCTATCCAAGGTGGAGTACTAACCGGAGATGTAAAAGATGTTCTATTATTAGATGTTACACCATTGTCTTTAGGTATTGAAACAATGGGAAGTGTTATGACTAAGTTAATAGAATCTAATACTACAATCCCAACTAAAAAATCACAAGTTTTTTCAACTGCTGCTGATAATCAGCCATCTGTTGAAATTCATGTTCTGCAGGGTGAAAGACCTATGGCTAAAGATAATAAGACTATTGGAAGGTTTCACCTTGATGGTATACCACCATCTCCTAGAGGCGTTCCTCAAATTGAAGTTACTTTTGATATTGATGCAAACGGAATGATTCATGTTACTGCTGCTGATAAAGCTACTGGTAAAACTCAAGATATTAGAATTGAAGCTTCATCTGGCTTAACTGAGGAAGAAATTGAAAAAATGAAAAAAGAAGCAGAAGCAAATGCAGAATCTGATAAAAAAGTAAAAGAAGAAGTTGATACTTTAAATAGTGCAGATGCAATGATTTTTCAAACAGAAAGTCAATTAAAGGAATATGGAGATAAACTTTCCAAGGATAAGAAAAAAGTAATAGAAGAATCCTTAGAAACATTAAAAAAAGCACATGAATCTAAAGATATAGATAGTATAAAAACTGCTCTTGAGGGAATTAATGAAGCTTGGAAAAATGCATCAGAGGAATTATATAAGGCTCAGGCTGAATCTGCTCAAAGTGCTTCTGGCCCACCACCAGAAGGAGATGCTAAGGCTAATAAAGGAAAAGATTCATCTGATGATGTTCAAGATGTTGATTTTGAAGAAGTTAAATAATTTATACTTTTCCTAATTATAAAAAACGTATCAAAATTTTTGATGCGTTTTTTTTGTTTTATACTTTTAGCAAATGAATAAAGAAAAATTATTGAAAAAGATAAATTCTATTAATAAAAACTCCTTAGAAGAAACTTTAGAAATTGAATTTGTAGATATTGGTAATGATTTTTTAATTGCAAAGATGCCTGTTACTTCTAAGGTGCATCAGCCTGATGGTGTTTTACATGGAGGAGCAACAGCAGCTCTTGCTGAATCAGTAGGTAGTGCCGCTTCATATTTTTCTATTGATAGAGAAAAACAAATAGTTAGAGGAATAGTTATCTCTGCAAATCATTTAAAAGGGATTTCAGAAGGTTTTGTTTATGCTAAAGCCACACCTATTCATAAAGGGAGAACTACTCAACTTTGGGAAATTAAAGTTACTGATGATTATGAGAATTTAATTTCTCATTGTAAGCTTTCAATTATGATTTTAAATAAAAGATAAATAAGATTAAGAATCCATGTATATAGAAAATGTATTAAAAGTTAAAAATGATTGGTGGAGGTATATCATTGGGTGTTTTGTAATTTTTATTGCTACTCAAATTGGTGTTATTCCATTTATAATTGCTATTATTTCTAAAGTTGGGGTTGATGGTTCTTCTCAAATAGACCAGTTTACAATGATGACTGTTTTAGAGAATAGTAATTTAACTTTGTTTTATGGCTTACTGGTATATGTTTTTGGATTTTTAGGTTTGCTTCTAATTTTAAAGTTTATACATAATCAAACATTATTATCTTTAACTAGCTCTAGAAAAAAAATAGATTTATCTAAAGTAGGAACTTCCTTTTTAATTGCCTCTTCAATTATTTTAATATCTACTTTTACTAGTTATTTAATATCCCCTGAAGATTACTTATATAATTTTAAACTAAAGCCTTTTTTGGTTTTAGTTATGATTTCAATTTTATTAATTCCAATTCAAACATCATGGGAAGAATATATTTTTAGAGGATATTTAATGCAGGGTATTGGAGCAATTGTTAAAAATAAATGGATACCATTATTAATAACTTCTTTATTATTTGGTCTATTACATTTTTGGAACCCTGAAATAGATAAATTAGGCTCATTTTTATTAATATATTATGTTTCAACAGGATTATTTTTAGGAATAATCACTTTAATGGATAATGGATTAGAACTTGCTATAGGATTTCATGCAGGTAATAATATTTTAATTGCACTTTTAGTTACAGCTGATTGGAGTGTTTTTCAAACAAATTCTATTTTAAAAAATATAGGTGAACCAGATTTAAACTATATGTTGGTTCCATTTTTCATTATTTATCCTCTTATAATTATATATTTTTCTAAAAAATATAATTGGACTGATTGGAAAGAAAATTTATGTGGAAGAATTACATAACTTTATAATTATTTTAACATAATTAATATATAATTATTTACAATTTGCATTTAATTAAACTTTATAAATATGGCATTAAATAAAAACGGAATTTTTGCATGGGCTTCATTTATTTTGACTATACTTGGTATTACACTTGTATTATTAGGCGTACTAAAATATCAAGACATGGCAATTGGTTTTTCAGTTGTTGGAGTAGGATTTATTTCAATAGGTTGGGCCTTTAATGCGCTGAAGGGAAGAGTCTAGTTAATTATCCCCTATCATTTTTTTTACATCTACCCATTTATCAAATTCTTCAGAAGATGCATAACCTAGATTTATAGCTTCTTCCCTTAAGGTAGTACCATTTTTATGAGCTTGGTTTGCTATTTCTGCTGCTTTATAATATCCTATTTTATTGTTTAATGCAGTAACTAACATTAAAGAATTATTAACAAGTTCTTTAATTCTTTTTTTATTTGCTTTTATTCCTTTTACACAGTTATTGTTAAAGCTATTAACAGAATCACAAAGAAGTGTAGAGGATTCTAAAAGGTTAGCAGCCATTAATGGCTTATAAACATTTAATTCGTAATGACCCTGCATTCCTCCAATAGTCACTGAAACGTCATTACCAATTATCTGAGCACATACCATTGATAAGGCTTCACATTGAGTTGGGTTAACTTTTCCAGGCATAATAGAACTTCCAGGTTCATTTGTAGGTATTGATATTTCTCCAATACCTGATCTAGGGCCAGAAGCCATCATTCTAATGTCATTCGCAATTTTGTTTAATGAATTAGCAATTAATTTTAAAGCACCATGTGTATTTACAAGAGCATCATGTGCAGCAATTGATTCAAATTTATTTTTAGCTGAAACAAAATTTAATCCTGTAAATTTTGATATAAAATCTGAAGACATTTGAGAATAACCTTCTGGAGAATTTATACCAGTCCCAACTGCAGTAGCCCCTATTGCGAGCTCAGATAAGTGATTTAATGAATTTTTTAAAGAACCTAAACCATGTTTTATTTGTGATTGGTAACCTGAAAACTCTTGTCCTAAGGTGACAGGTGTTGCATCCATCAAGTGGGTCCTGCCTATTTTAATAATATCATCAAATTCTTTTGATTTTTTTAAAAGAGTTTTTTCAAATTTTTCAAGAGATGGAATGGTATTTTCTACTAATTTTTTATATATAGCAATATGCATTGCCGTTGGGAATGTATCATTGGAGGATTGGGACATATTAACATCATCATTTGGTGACAATGTATTTTCAGATTCTCCCAATTTTTTGCCTTCCAAAATATGAGCTCTATTGGAAATAACCTCATTAACATTCATATTAGTTTGTGTTCCTGAACCTGTTTGCCATATTACAAGTGGAAACTGATCATCATGCATGCCGTCTAATATCTCATCACAAACATTACTGATAAGATTTCTTTTATTTTTATTTAATATACCTAATTTGTGATTGGTAAATGCCGCAGCTTTTTTTAGAAATGCAAAACCATAAATGATTTCAATAGGCATAGAACTGGGTTTACCAATTTTAAAATTATTTATTGATCTTTGGGTTTGAGCTCCCCATAAACAATTAATTCGTACTTCAACTTTTCCAATGGTATCTTTTTCTATTCTATATGACATCTCAAATAATTATAATACAAATTTACTACAATTGCTTTAATAATATATTTCATTAATTGTTGATAAAAAAATTTTAAGCCAAGATTTCTTTAATTATATTTGTGGATTATAATTTTTTATGGAATTCGATCAATATTTAGGCTTTATTTTATTTTTATCAGTACTAACAATGGGATTTTGGTTAATGATTTTATTATTAACATTTATAATTCCTTATTGGGTAACTGGAGCTTTTATTGAAAGAATGAAGGAACTAAGGAAAAAAATAAAAAAATAGTTTATCCTCCAAAACCTTCACCTTCATAATCCTGATAACTTGGTCTGTTATTTGTTTGACTTTTTTTCTGGTTAAATCTATATATAAGACTAAAACTAAAGCTTCTTCCACCTCTCCAACTTGATTCAGTATAGTTTTCATAGGATTCATTAAATGTTTCCAATCTCCAATTTTGAGTTTCAAAAATATCATCGATTTTAAAAGTCAAAGTCATTTTATCCCCAAAAACATCTTTACTAAAAGCTGTATTTGTACTAATACTGGCCTTTCTTGTGGAAATAGCATTTTTTTGAGGTCCTCTATAACTTAATCTTGTTTGCCAATCAAAGGATGAAAATAGTTTTAAATAATTATTTAATCTACCTGACCATATTAGGTTTTTGGAGTCATAAACTATTCCATTATAAATTCCGATTATTTCTGATTGATAAAAATTTACATTCCCGCCAATTCTCCAATTTTTTGAATGAGAATAATTGGTGTTAAATTCAATTCCTATTTCTTTTTGAGTAGATAAATTTACAGGTGATCTTCTAATTACTGGAACAAGTATGTCATTAACAAGAACTGAAGTTCCTGTAGCTTCATTTATGAAAGTAAATATTTCATCTGATTTTTTATAATAAATAGATCCACTTAATGTAGTTTTTTTTAATCTCTTTAAATACCCTAAATCAATTCCATTTGAATAGGTAGGGTTTAAGTAGGGGTTTCCTTGAAAAAAACTAGTTTCACTTGTTCTTGATGGAAAAGGATTAATAAAATAGGATCTTGGTCTACTTATTCTTCTGTTATATCCTAAAGTAATAGTTTCATTTTCTTTTAATTCATAAGCTAAATTTAATGTTGGAAACAGATCATTATATTTCTTTATATCAGTACTATTGGTTTCTTGTTGCCTAACAATTGTTTTAGATTCTTCAATCCTTAACCCTAATAAATATGAAAATTTATTTTTTTTATTTCCATATTGAGTATAAAAAGCATTAATCTTTTCATTATAATAAAGATTATTACTTAGATTAGAATTTTTTATAAATTGACCATCTAAACTTTCATCTTCTACTAAGTAATCTGTGATTTGAAATTGATTACTTTTTCTATATCCCATTTCAAATTGTCCATCTTCTCCAATTGGCAAAACATAATCAATTTTGTAGAGTTCACTTTCTTGATTTTCATCAGTTAGTACCTTTTCACCTAAATATTTAATAAAATTAGGAATAGATTGTGTGTTTGAAATAATTCCACTTTCAAATTCATTAGATTTTTCTTTTTGATAATCCATTGTTAGACTACCCTTATTTTTGAACTCATGAGTAAAATTCAAAGAAAATTCTTTTGTATCATCGGATTCTTTTTCATTTTCAATTCTTTTTGATAATTTTTTTTCCCCTTGAAAATTTTGATTGATATTATTAATAGTTATATCCTCATCATCACTTTCTCTTGTCAGATAAGAAAGAACTAAACTTGTTTTATCAGAGAAGAAGTATTCAATTCCTGTATTTTGATAAAAAGAATTTCTCTCACTATTTCTGCTACTATTTTCATTTAAAAAATTATTAATTAAACCTCCAGTATAGTATTCTGTTTCACTAATAGAAGGGTTTTCATAGCTTCTTAAGCTATAACCAGTATTTGTAAAAAGATTAATTTTTTTGGTTCTGTAATTAACATTTCCAGAAATACCATATGATTTAGGATCTCCTAAATTGGAAGAAATTGATCCATTTAAACCTGCTAATTTATTTTTTCTTAAAATTATATTAATTATTCCAGCAGTTCCTTCTGCATTATACCTTGCTGATGGTGATGTAATAATTTCAACTTTTTCAACACTTTCTGATGGAAATTGTTTTAGTGCATCATTACTACTAATACCTACTAATCCTGAAGGTTTACCATTAATTAATATTCTAACACTTTGATTACCTCTAAGTGAAACATTTCCGTTAATATCTACAGCTACAGATGGAAGGTTGTCAAGCACATCACTAACGCTGCTTCCTCTAAGTGTTAAATCTTTGCCTATATTATATACTGTTTTATCTAATTTTATTTCTACTTGTGTTTTTTCTGCTATTACTTCAACTTCGTCTAAAATATTTTCATCAATCGACATAAATAAAGTACCTAGATCTTTTGATTTAAAGAGAGCAATATTTTTTATATTTTTTTCTTTAAATGAAATATATTCCAATTTTAAATCATAGTTTCCTCTCAAAATTTCTAAATTGAATTTACCATCTGAATCAGTTATTCCACCATATATAACAATACTGTCACTAGCTTTAAAAACTGATATTGTAGCATATTCTAGGGGGGTATTAGATTCATTATCTAAAATTGTTCCAGAAAGATAGATCAGATTTTCTTGAGCATTTAAATTATAGGAAATAATTGTAGTAATTAAAAAAAAAAATTTTTTCATTGAAATTTTTACTAAAGTATTTTTAAGGAATTTTCAGGGGGATTTGCAATTATACTTTTATTTTTAGAAATAAAGATTGGTCTTTGCATTATTTTTGGATGTTCAAATATAGCTTGAATTACCTGATTTTTTGATAAAAGTTTATTTTTAAACATTTCTTTCCATATTTTTTCTTGTTTTCTTACAAAGTCAATAGGATTTAACTCAGAGTTGTCAATAATTTCTTCAATTTGGTTTTTATTTAAACGATTTAATAAATATAAAACAGTTTCAAACTCAATTTTTTTAGACTTTAAAAATTGTAATCCTTCTCTTGATTTTCTACAGCGAGGATTGTGCAATAATTTATATTTCAACACCTAATTTTTTTAAATTTCTTATTAAACCAACATGATCATCAAATTTAATGCCAGAAATTCCACATTTTTCTGCACCCTTTACATTACTTAATCGATCATCAATAAAAATACACTTCTCTGGATTTAATTTATATTTATTAAGTGTATACAGATAAATTTCGGGAAAAGGTTTTAACATTTTAATTTCACCTGAAACAACTATTCCATTAAATAATTTTAAAAAACTAAATCTTTCTAAAGCGACAGGAAAAGTTTCTGCACTCCAATTGGTGAGTGCTATTAGATTATAATTATTTTTATATAATGTATTTAAAATTTCGACAGATTTAGAAATTTCTCCTCTCAGCATTTCTTCCCACCTTCCATAATACATTTTAATTTGTTTTTCATATTTAGGGTAAAGTTTTATCCTTTCTTTAGTAGCATCTTTAATAAGTTTTCCTCCGTCTTGTTGTTCATTCCATTTATTAGTACAAATGTTGTTAAAAAACCATTTCATTTTTTTTCTATCACCATTAAATTCTTTTAAGAAAACATATTCTGGATTCCAATCAACTAGCACTCCCCCCAAATCAAAAATAATTGTTTCAATTTTCATATTAATTAGCCATTAAAAAAGCTTTTAAAAATGGATTTAACCCTCCGTTTAAAACACCATCAATATTATTAGTTTCATGTCCAGTTCTAACATCTTTTATTAATTTATAAGGGTGAAGAACATAGTTTCTTATCTGTGAGCCCCACTCAATTTTCATTTTGCTAGCTTCAATTTTTTCTCTTTCTCTCATTTTTTCTTTTAATTCAATTTCATAAAGCTGAGATTTAAGAAGTTGAAGAGCCTTTTCTTTATTTTCTAGTTGAGACCTTGTTTCAGAATTTTCAATAACTATACCTGAGGGTGCATGTCTTAGTCTCACAGCAGTTTCAATCTTATTAACACTTTGACCTCCAGCTCCACTGGATCTCATAGTTTCCCAAGAAATTTCAGAAGGATTTATATTAATTTCAATTGAATCATCTACTAGAGGATAAACATAAACCGATGCAAAAGACGTATGTCTTTTAGCATTACTATCAAATGGAGAAATTCTTACAAGTCTATGAACTCCATTTTCTCCTTTTAACCAACCAAATCCATGATTTCCATCAATTTCTAATGTGACAGATTTTATTCCAGCTACATCTCCTTGTTGTAAATCTAATTCTTTTATTTTATAATCATTTTTCTCGGCCCACATAACATACATCCTCATTAGCATATTTGCCCAATCACAACTTTCTGTTCCACCAGCTCCAGCAGTTATTTGTATTACTGCACTCATTTCATCACCCTCATTTGATAACATATTTTTAAATTCAACAGATTCTATATGATTATTACATTTTTTAAAGTGAGAATTTAATTCAGATTCTGAAATTTCATTTGATTTAAAATATTCATACAATACTTCTAAATCTTCACATAATGAATTAGCTTTTTCATAATCTTTTACCCATTGTTTTAAAGATTGAAGCTCTTTCATTATTTTTTGAGCCTTCTTAGAATCATTCCAGAACTCTGGATCAAATGTAACTTCCTCTTTATTAGAAATTTCAATTTTTTTTGAGTCTATGTCAAAGATAGCTCCTTAACGCTTTAGTACGCCCAAGGAGATTTTTAATTTGTTCTGTTGTTATCATTATATTAAATAATGAACAAAAATACATTTTAAATTAATTAATTTTTATATTTAATTCAGAATTAAAATTATTTGAATGTTTAAAAATTTTTTGAATTTTTTCGTTTTCTTTTTCTTTCTATTTATTCATGGACAAGAATCAAAACAAAATAAAATAAATTACCAGGGTTTTTTTAATTTTTCGTATGAAGAAAAATTTGATAAGATTTTTTTGGAAGTAGATAAATTAAATTACGATTTTTTATATATTAATTCTTTGGCTACTGGAATAGGCTCAAATGATATAGGTTTAGATCGTGGTCAATTAGGAAAGGAAAGAATAGTAAGATTCAAAAAATATGGAAATAAATTACTTTTAGTTCAACCAAATCAATCTTATAGAGCCAATTCAAAAAATGATTCTGAAATAAGTACAGTTAAACAAGCTTTTGCTTTTTCGGTCATATATGGTTTTGAAATTATAGAATCAAAATCAGGAACTCATAAAATCGACTTTACTCCATTCTTAATGCATGATAGGCACGGAGTTCAAACCAGATTAAAAAACCTTAATCAAGGTGAATATAAATTAGATTTAACTAAAAGTGCTTTAGAATTAAATAGAACTAAGGCATTTCCTCATAATATTGAGTTTGAAGCATTATTAACCTTTGCTGGAGAATCTAAAGGAAAATTAATTTCAAGTGTATCTCCTGATCCGTCTATTATTAGTGTTATACAACACCATTCTTTTATAAAACTTCCTGATAGTAATTATAAACCTAGAAAGTTTGATCCAAGAAGTGGAGCTATTATGACTTCTTTTATGGATTATGCCAGCCCGGTTCAAGATCAAATAATGCAAAGAATGATTATTAGACACCGTTTAGAAAAGAAAAATCCAAATTTAGAATATAGTGACCCAGTTAAACCAATAATATATTATTTAGATTCAGGAACACCAGAACCAATGAAATCAGCATTGATTGAAGGTGCAAGTTGGTGGAATGAAGCTTTTGAAGAGATAGGATTTAAAAATGCTTTTCAAGTAAAAGTATTGCCACCAGATGTTGACCCAATGGATTGTAGATACAATGTTATACAATGGGTCCATAGGTCTACTAGGGGTTGGAGCTATGGAGCCAATGTTTCTGATCCCAGAACAGGAGAAATTATTAAAGGACATGTTAGTTTAGGAAGTTTAAGAATAAGACAAGATTTTTTGATAGCTCAAGCTTTAATTAATAAACCATATGAAAAAGATGATAATTACAAACCTATGTTAGAAATGGCATTATCGAGAATTAAACAATTAAGTGCTCATGAGATTGGACATACTTTAGGTTTTACACATAATTTTGCATCTAGTGCAAATAAAAGAGCTTCTGTGATGGATTATCCTCATCCATTAATAAAATTAGATGAAGATAAAATTGTTTTATCAGATGCTTATTCAGAGGGAATAGGAGAGTGGGATAAGGTTAGTGTTGCATACAGTTATTCTCAATTTGATAAAAAAAATGAAAATGATGAATTAAATAATATTTTAAAAAAAGCAAATCAAAAAGGACTAAGATTTATTACTGATAAGGATGCTAGAGCACAGGATGGCTCACATCATTATGCACACTTATGGGATAATGGAGAGGATATAATAGAAGGATTAAATGATATTTTTAAAATAAGAGAAAATGCTATATTAAACTTTTCTGAATTTAATATAAAAAGTGGTGAACCGTATTCTGTTTTAGAAGATTTGTTTGTTCCACTATATTTCATGCATCGATATCAAACTGAAGCTGTAGTAAAGTTAATAGGGGGTATGGATTATAACTATGCAACTAGAGGAGACAAACAGATGATTGTAGAAGATCTTGATTTTGAAATTCAGAATACAGCTTTAGTTTCTGTCTTTCAATCTTTGGAAGCTAAAAATTTAATAATACCAAGACGCATTTTAAAATTATTTCCGCCTAGAGCATATGGATTTCCAAGAACTAGGGAATCATTTAAAGGCAAAACTGGAATTTCTTTTGATCCATTCAGCGCTGCATCCACCGCTAGTGAAATGACTATCTCATTATTGTTAAATACAAAAAGATTAAACAGAATCAAAATTCAAAATTCTATTGATAGTTCGAAGATGAGTTTGAGGTATCTTTTGAGTGGATTAATATCAAATTCCTTTAAAAAAACGTATGAAGACCCTTATTTAAGTGAAGTTCAACATTTAATTAATACAAATATTTTAATTTATTTATTAAATATTACAGAAGATGAGGAAGCATTTATGCAGGTTAAACACGAGGCTATAATGGCTGTGAAATATTTAAAAAGATTAATTACAAAATCAAAAAAAATACATGCTTATTATGATCAATATTCTTATATAATTGAGGATTTTAAAAAGAGACCAGATTTGTATAAAAAACAAAGATCATCTAAAATACCTGATGGTTCTCCCATTGGAAGTGAATCATATAATTATAATTTTTAAATTATATGGAAATAAATTTAATAAGTGATACGGTTACAAAACCTTCCTCAGAAATGCTTAATTCAATGGTTGATGCAAAAGTGGGTGATGATGTTTTTAAAGAGGACCCAACTGTAAATGAACTTGAAGATAAAATTGCAAAGATGTTTGGAATGGATTCTGCTCTGTTCTTTCCATCAGGAACAATGACCAATCAAACGGCCATAAAGTTACATACAAACCCTGGAGATCAATTGATATGTGATAAATATGCCCATGTTTATAACTATGAGGGAGGAGGGGTCAGCTTTAATAGTGGAGTTTCCTGTAAGTTGATTGATGGAAATAGAGGAATGTTTAATAATAAACAATTAATTAATGCTATTAATCCACCAGATTTTTATCATAGCCCTAAAACATCACTGGTTTGTGTTGAAAATACAACAAACAAAGGTGGAGGTGCATGTTGGAATATTGAAGAATTAAAATTAATAAGAAAAACATGTATAGAAAACAATTTATCTTACCATTTAGATGGTGCTAGAATTTGGAATGCAATGATTAAAATGAATCAAAGTCCAAAAGATTATGGCTCATTATTTGATTCAATTTCGGTATGTTTAAGTAAAGGTCTTGGATGTCCTTCTGGATCTGTTTTAATTGGATCTGAAGATTTGATTGATAAAGCTTTAAGAATTAGAAAAGTTTTAGGTGGTGGAATGAGGCAAGTTGGTTATTTAGCAGCTTGTGGAATTTATGCCTTAGAAAACAATTTTTTAAGACTTTCAAAAGATCATGAAAGAGCATCAGAAATAGCAAAAATACTTAATAAACTTTCATTTATTAAAAAAGTAGAACCAGTTGAAACTAATATTGTAATTTTTGAAATTGAATCAAGAATAAACTCTGAATTATTTTTAAATAAATTAAATAAAAAGGGTGTAAAAATTATTTCAATGGGTGATAACAAATTAAGGATAGTTACACATCTTGATTATACGGAAATAATGCATCAAGTTTTTTTAAAAATTTTAAATGAATTGAAATTTTAATTATTAAAAAACTAAATAATAATAAGATTTTTAAAATTAGTCTCAATTTGAAATTGGTATTAAAGGATTATGGCAAAATTATCAAAAAACTCAATTTCTCCTCCAGTAGCTAAAAAAATCCCTACTTATCATAAAAAATTTGATTCAGTCAGATTAGATAATTATTACTGGTTAAATGATAGAAAAAATCTTGATGTTATAAATTATTTAGAAAAAGAAAATAAGTATTATGAAACTCTTACAAATAATACTAAGGATTTTCAAAATCAAATTTTTAAAGAAATCAAAGAAAAAATTAAAGAGGATGATGAATCTGTACCTTTTTTTTTAAATGGTTATTGGTATATAACAAAATTTAAAAAAAAAAATGATTACCCAATTTATTTGAGAAAAAAAACCTTTTTAATTGCTAAGGAAGAAATACTATTTGATTGTAATAAACTTGCAAAAGGTCATGACTATTTTAATCTCTCAAATTTTAAAATAAGTCCAAATAATAAATATGCTGCATTTAGTATCGATACAATTTCTAGAAGATTATATACCATTAAAATAAAAAATTTAGAAACAGGAGAAATTTTAAGTGAATCTATTAAGAATTCCTCTGGAAGTTTTGCTTGGGCAAATGATAATTCTACTCTGTTCTATGTAATTAGAGATTCTAAGACCTTAAGAAGCCATAAAATTTATAAGCATTCTTTAATTTCAAATTCAAAAAAAGATAAATTAGTTTTTCATGAAAAAGATAAAACTTTTTCTACTAGTGTTTCCAGATCAAAATCAAACAAATATTTAATAATATCATCTTACAGTACCCTAACCTCAGAGTTTCAATTTTTAGATGCTGATCTTCCAAATCAGAATTTTAAGCTCTTTAATAAAAGAAAAAGAGGTTTAGAGTATAGTATAAGTCACTTTGCAAAAGATTTTTTTATAATAACAAATAGAGATAATTGTAAGAATTATAAATTAATGAAAACATCTATTTATAATACTGATTATAAAAATTGGAAGACTGTTATTGAACACCGAGAAGAAGTCTTGCTTGAAGGAATAGATGTTTTTAAAAATTATTTGGTAGTTAGTGAAAGGTCAAATGGTTTAAATAAAATAAATATTAAGAAATGGGATGATTCAGAAAATTATTATATAAATTTTAAATCGGAAACCTATACCTTATTTACCACAAGTAATGTTGATTTTAATACAAATATCCTGCGATATGGATTTAGTTCTTTCAATCAACCATTGATGGTTATTGACTTTAATATGAAAACCAGGAAAAAAATAATTAGAAAGGAACAGGAGGTTTTAGATAAAAACTTCAAAAAAGAGAATTATATTTCTAAAAGAATTTGGGCAAAAGCTGAAGATGGTACTCAAATTCCAACATCAATTATTTATAAAAGAGGAATTAAAAAAAATGGAAAAAATCCTCTTTTATTATATGGATATGGATCATATGGAAATACAATAGATCCATATTTTTCTATTAGTCGTTTAAGTTTATTAGATAGGGGTTTTATTTTTGCAATCGCTCATGTAAGAGGAAGTGAGTATATGGGCAGAAAATGGTATGAAAATGGAAAACTTTTGAATAAAATGAATACATTTTTGGACTTTATTTCTTGTTCAAAAAATTTAATTAATCAAGGATACACCAGCCCTAAACATAGTTATGCCTATGGGGGATCAGCTGGCGGGCTTTTATTAGGATCAGTTATTAATTTATCACCTGAGTTATATAATGGAATTATTTGTGCAGTTCCATTTGTAGATTTGATAACTACAATGTTAGATGAAACAATACCATTAACAACTGGAGAATATGATGAATGGGGAAATCCTAATGAAAAAAAATATTATGATTATATGTTATCATATTCACCTTATGATAATGTAAAAAAAATAAAATATCCTAACCTATTGGTTACAACAGGTCTTCATGATTCTCAAGTTCAATATTGGGAACCTGCTAAATGGGTCGCCAAGTTGAGAGAATTTAAAAGAGGAAATAACAAATTATTTTTAAACACGAATATGGATACCGGACATGGAGGAGCTTCCGGAAGATTTCAGGCAATTAAAGAATTAGCAAAAGAATATGTTTTTTTATTTGATCTTGAAAAAATTTATAAATAGATATAAAATTTGGTGTTCACAGCTTTTTTTAAGTAATTTGCCTACTTTAAAAGATTATACTTTAAATGAATAAAAAAGTAAAAGCTTATAAAAGTGCTTTAGATTTAATAGGAAAAACACCCCTGATTAAACTAAGTAAAATTTTAAAAAATATTCCAGGAAATTTTTATGCAAAAGTAGAGGCTCTAAATCCTGGTCATTCTAATAAAGATAGAATAGCTCTTCATATTATAGAATCTGCTGAAAAAAAAGGTCTTTTAAAGCCCGGAAGTACAATAATCGAAACTACATCAGGAAATACTGGATTTAGTTTAGCAATGGTTAGTGTGATTAAAGGATATAACTGCATTCTAGCAGTTTCTTCAAAATCATCTCGTGATAAAATTAATATGTTAAAAGCTTTGGGAGCCAAAGTTTATGTTTGTCCCGCTCATGTTAGTGCTGATGATAGTAGATCATATTATCAGGTTGCCAAAAGACTTCATGAGGAAATAAAAGGTTCTTTTTATATTAATCAATATTTTAATAAGTTAAATATTGAAGCTCATTATAAAACTACAGGTCCTGAAATTTGGAATCAAACAAATGGTACAATTACTCATTTAATTGCCAGTAGTGGAACAGGTGGAACTATTTCAGGAATAGGAAAGTTTTTAAAAGAAAAGAATTCTAAAATTAAAATTATTGGAGTTGATGCATATGGTTCGGTATTAAAAAAATATCATGAAACCAATGAATTTGATGAAGATGAAATTTACCCTTATAGAATTGAAGGTTTAGGAAAGAATTTAATTCCAACAGCAACTGATTTTGATGTTATTGATTTATTTGAAAAAGTTAATGATGAGGAAAGTGCACATTCATCTAGAGAGATTGCCCTGAAAGAAGGTCTTTTTGTTGGATATACATCTGGTGCAACTATGCAAGCAGTTAAACAGTTAGCAAAACAAAAAATTTTTAATAGGAATAGTAATGTTGTTATGATTTTTTGTGATCATGGCTCTAGATACATGAGTAAAATATATTCTGATAAGTGGATGTATGATCAAGGTTTTTATGATTCTGAAAAATCTGAATTAGAAAAACCTATTGAATACATAAAATAAGCTTATTTTTATTCTCTCAATATTTTACATTTTTAAATGAAAGATTTATTTGATAAAATAATCACAAATAAAGGACCTTTGGGAAAATATGCCAAAATTGCTGAAGGCTATTTTGCTTTTCCAAAATTAGAAGGACCCATAGGAAATAGAATGATTTTTAATGGAAAAGAGGTAATAACTTGGAGTGTGAATGATTATTTGGGCCTTGCCAATCTCCCTGAAATTAGAGAAGCTGATTTAGAAGCAGCAAAAAAATATGGTTCTGCATATCCAATGGGAGCAAGATTAATGTCGGGTCATACTGAATTTCACGAAAAATTAGAAAATGAACTTGCAAAATTTGTTGATAAAGAAAAAGCATATGTATTAAATTTTGGATACCAAGGAATATTATCAACAATTGACTCATTAGTTTCAAAAAATGATGTTATTGTATATGATATTGATTCTCACGCATGTATTGTTGATGGAGTTAGATTACATATTGGAAAAAGATTTACATTTCAACATAATGATATAGATAGTTTATGTCTAAATCTAGAAAGAGCAACTAAAATCGTTAAAAAAACAGGAGGAGGAATTTTAGTTATTTCTGAAGGTGTTTTTGGAATGAGAGGAGAGCAAGGAAAAATAAAAGAAATTGCATCACTCAAAAATAAATATAAGTTTAGATTGCTCGTAGATGATGCTCATGGATTTGGAACTTTAGGAGTTAATGGAGCAGGTGTTGGTGAAGAACAATCTGTTCAAGATCAAATTGATGTATATTTTGCAACATTTGCAAAATCCATGGCAAGTACTGGTGCATTTATCGCAGGTGATGCATTAATAATAGATTTTCTTAAATATAATATGAGATCTCAAGTATTTGCCAAATCATTACAACTTCAATTAGTTATAGGTGTTTTAAAAAGATTAGAGTTGTTAAAAAATAGACCAGAAATTAGATCAAAATTATGGTCTAATGTGAAAGCATTACAAAATGGATTAAGAGATCAAGATTTTGATTTAGGAACAACTCAAAGTTGTGTTACACCAGTTTTTTTAAAAGGTGATATACATGAAGCTTTTGTGATGGTTAGAGAATTAAGAGAAAAATATTTTATTTTTTGTTCTATTGTTGTTTATCCTGTAATCCCCAAGGGTTTGATCTTATTAAGATTAATCCCTACAGCTTCTCACAATATCAATGATATAAATGAAACTCTTTCAGCTTTTTCAAAAATAGGATCTAAACTTTATGATGGAACATACTCTAAAATTGCAAATAGTATAAAGTAATTTTTGAGTCTTTTTTATCTAATTATAAACTCTTAAAAGTTAATAGGGAAAAAAACACTAATTTTACATATAAATCAGCGGGATGACTCCAAAAAAAATACTGAACGCTAATGAAATATCTATAATACTTCATCGTCTTTCCTTTCAGTTAATTGAAGACCATAACGATTTTTCAGAAACAGTATTAATTGCTATTCAACCAAGAGGAGTTCTTTTGGCTGAAAGAATACTTAGACTATTAAGTAAAGAATCTTGTCAAGTTCAATTAGGTCTATTAGATATAACTTTTTATAGAGACGATTTTAGAAGAAGTGAGAAGGTTCTAACAGCAAATAAAACTAAACTAGACTTTTCGATTGAAAATAAAACTGTGGTATTAATAGATGATGTCCTTTACACAGGTAGAAGTATTAGATCAGCTTTAGATGCTATTCAATCCTATGGAAGACCCAAGGCTGTACAATTATTGAATTTAATTGACAGAAGATTTTCAAGAGAATTGCCAATTCAACCAGATTATTGTGGTATTCAAGTAGATTCAAGATTAAACCAAAAGGTAAAGGTTAAGTGGAAGGAACGTGATGAAGAAGATTCTGTTTATTTATTTAAAAATAAAGAATGAGTACTTTAACCATTAATCATTTATTGGGAATAAAATATTTAAATTCAAAGGATTTAAAATTAATTTTTGAAACAACCGATCATTTTAAGGAAGTAATTAATAGAAAAATTAAAAAAGTACCCTCTCTAAGGGACGTAACAATAGCAAATTTATTTTTTGAAAATAGTACTAGAACAAAAATTTCATTTGAATTAGCCCAAAAAAGACTTTCAGCAGATGTTGTTAATTTTTCTTCTTCAGTTTCTTCTGTTTCCAAGGGTGAAACATTAATTGATACGGTAAATAATATATTATCTATGAAGGTTGATATGGTGGTAATTAGACACCCAAGTCCTGGAGCTAGCGTTTTTTTAGCAAATAATGTAGATTCATGTATTATTAATGCTGGTGATGGAACTCATGAACATCCAACTCAAGCCTTATTAGATGCATATTCAGTTAAAGAAAAAATAGGAGATTTAAAGAATAAAAAAATACTAATAGTTGGGGATATTCTACATTCAAGAGTTGCTCTTTCAAGTATTTATGCATATCAAAAATTGGGTGCTTATGTAACAGTTTGTGGTCCAAAATCATTAATACCAAAATATATTGAATCTTTAGATGTAAAAGTAGAAACTGATTTGTTAAATGGGTTAAAATGGTGTGATGCTGTAAATATGTTAAGAATTCAAAATGAAAGAATGTCCGACAGTTACTTTCCTTCTGTGCGTGAATATGTTCAACAATTTGGTTTAAACAAAAAGATTTTAGATTCTCTAAACAAGGAAATTATAATTATGCATCCAGGGCCCATAAATAGAGGTGTTGAAATCACTAGTGAAGTTGCAGATTCTGATCAAGCTATTATTCTTGATCAAGTGGAAAATGGGGTAGCTATAAGAATGGCAGTAATGTATTTGTTAGCTTCAAAGCTTTATTAACAATGAAAATTAATATTATAAAAAACTCTATTTTATTTATAATAGAAAAAAAAGACACCCCTGTTTTAATTAAAGCTGAAATAAATAAACAAAATTATAATAATTCTAATAAGATAATTGATTTAAGTAATGTAATTCCTGATCAATTCTTAATTATTTTAAATGCTTTCAAAAATCAAAATAACAAATCTTTAGTTATTGTTGCTGAAAAAATTGACCATGATATTTATAATTTGAATCTAGTTCCTACTTTACAAGAAGCTATAGATTTTATTGATTTAGAAGAAATGGAACGTGATATAAATTCATTATGAAATTAACTATATTAGGATGTTACTCTGCTTCTCCAAGTAAAAATTCTTTTCCATCTGCACAATTACTAGAAATTGCTGGAAAGAATTTTTTAATTGATTGTGGAGAAGGAACACAAATCCAATTAAAAAGATATGGAGTTAAATTAAATTTAATTGAACATATTTTTATTTCACATTTACATGGTGATCATTTTTTTGGTTTACCTGGTTTGATTTCTACTTTTCGATTATTAGGAAGAACAAAACCACTTAATATATATGGTCCTAAAGGAATTAAAGAAGCCATTATACTCATTCTAAAATTAGGTGATTCATGGACTAATTATGAATTAAAATTTAATGAATTAGATGAGAAAAAATCAATTAAATTATTAGAAAATAATAAACTTTCAGTTTATACAATTCCACTAAATCATAGAATATATACTAATGGATTTTTGTTTAGGGAGAAAAAAAATGAAAGAAAGTTACTTGTTGATGTTGCATTGAAATTAAAAATTGATAAGATACAATTTAATGGCATTAAGATGGGTAAAGATGGAGTTTTGTCAAATGGCAATATAATTGAAAATAGTAAACTTACAGAACCTAAACCAAATGATATTATTTATGCATATTGTAGTGACACTTCTTATTATCCTAAAATAATAGATTTTATCAAAGAATGTGATATTCTATATCATGAATCAACATTCTTAGACAAACATATTGAATTAGCGAATACGACTAAGCATTCTACAGCTAAACAGGCTGCTGAGATTGCTAGATTAGCCAATGTAAAAAAACTCATTCTAGGACATTTTTCATCTAGATATAATAATTTAAATGATTTTAAATCTCAAGCTCAAGAAATATTTAATAATGTTGAATTAGCATCTGATGGAAAAGTTTTTAATTTTTAAATAATAATTATATTTATTCTATATTATATTTTATGAATAAAGATTTAGGTGATTATAGAAAGTCTTATCTAAAGGGAATTTTAATTGAAAAAGATCTTCCTGTAAATCCAATTAAATTATTTTCAGATTGGTTTAATAATGTTGATTCAAATGGTAATGAAATTGAACCAAATGCCATGTCACTTTCTACAATCGATGATACCAATGGATTTCCATTAACTCGTGTTGTTTTATTAAAAAAATATTCAGATAATGGTTTTATATTTTTTACAAATTATAATAGTAGAAAAGGAAAGTCAATTTCTGGCAACCCAAATGTATGTTTATCCTTTTTTTGGGCAAGTCTAGAGCAGCAAGTTATTATAAATGGGAAAGCTATTAAAATTAATGAAAAAGAATCTGAAGACTATTTTAATAGTCGACCAATCGGTAGTAAATTAGGTGCAATAATTTCAAATCAAAGTGAAACTATCCCATCAAGAAAATTTTTAGATAATAAATTAATTAAAAATAATCTGAAAAAAGAATTATTAAAAAGACCCAAAAATTGGGGAGGATACAATGTAGAACCATATTCTATTGAGTTTTGGCAAGGTAGAGATAACAGATTACATGATAGAATATTATATGAGAAAAAAAATAATTTATGGACTCATAAAAGATTATCTCCTTGAAAAAATTAGTTCTTGTTCGTCATGCAAAATCATCATGGAAATATAATGTTTCTGATTTAGAAAGACCCTTATCTAAAAGAGGAAAGAACGATGCAAATCTAATGTCTAAATTATTAAATGATTTATCTATTAATATTGATTGTGTTTTTTCTAGTATTTCAACAAGAACAAAAGAAACTGCAAAAATTTTTTTAAATAATAAAAATAAATCTATCATTGAATCTCCAGATTTATATGATTTTTCTGGTCAAAAAGTTGATTTATTTATAAAAAAAATGGATAACAAATTAAATACAGTTATGATTTTTTCTCATAATAATTCATGTTCTAATTTAATTTTTAAATATGCAAATATTAATCAACATGTTCCAACTTGTGGAATTTTAATTTTTGATTTTGATGTATCTTTATGGTCTGATATTGAATTAGGTAGTTGTAATTATTATTTCCCTAAAGATTTTAGATGAAGACTTCACAAAATAAATTTGTTAATAGAGAAATAAGTTGGCTTCAATTTAACCAAAGAGTTTTACAGGAGGCTAGTGATCCTAACGTACCCTTAATTGAAAGAATTAGATTTTTGGGTATTTTTTCGAACAATCTAGATGAGTTTTATAGAGTTCGCTACGCTACTGTAAAAAGAATTGCAATTAGTAATCAATCTGGAAAAAAAATATTTAAGGAGATAACAGCAAAAAATCTTTTGAGTGAAATTACTAAGAATGCCATTGAACTTCAGGAGACTAGTTTTAAAATTTTAAGTGAAATTATTAATTTATTAAAATCTGAAAAGATATTTTTTGTTAATGAAAAATCAATGAAGAAATATCAAAAAAAATTTGTATCAAATTTTTTTAATGATATTGTTAGTCCTTCTTTAGGTATAATTATTTTAGATAAAATTAAAAAACTTCCAAAGCTTAAAGATAATTTTTCATTCTTACTTGTTAGAATGAAACTTGCTGATGGATTAATTCAACATGCTATCATCCATTTTCCTAATAATCTTAAAAGATTTATTGAATTACCATCTGAAGATAAAAATACATATGTTATGATAATAGATGATTTAATTCGTTATTATTTGAATAGTATTTTTAAAGTTTTTAAACCAAAGTCAGTTCAAGCAAATATGATTAAAATAAGTAGAGATGCAGAACTTGATTTTGACGATGATATTTCTAAAAGTTATTTAGAAAAAATATCTGAAAGTCTTAAAGATAGATCCTCAGGCCATCCTGTTCGTTTTGTTTATGATTCCAACGTTCCAAAGGAAACTTTAGATTTTTTGATTAAGAAAATGAATATTGATATTGAAACGGATAGTATAATTCCTGGAGGAAAATATCATAATAGAAGAGATTACATGACTTTTCCTACTCTAAATCATAATAAATTGGTTTATAGTGCTTTAAAACCACTCAAAATAAAAGGTTTTAATTTAAAAAAAGGAATTTTTAAAAAATTATCTAAGAGAGATTTTTTAATTCACACACCATTTCATAAATTTTTGTACATAATAAATTTTTTACTTGAAGCTTCAATTGATCCTAAAGTTAAAAGTATTTATATAACAATTTATAGGCTTTCAAAGCTATCCAAAGTTGCAAGTGCATTAATAAATGCCGCAAGAAATGGTAAAAAGGTTATTGTTCAAATTGAGCTTCAAGCAAGGTTTGATGAATCGGCAAATATTAAATATGCCCAAGAGATGCAATTACATGGAATTAAATTAATTTATGGTTCTCCAAATTTAAAGGTTCATAGTAAAATTTGTTTAGTTGAAAGAAAGGAAGGTAAAATTTTTCAGAATTACGGCTTTATTAGTACAGGAAACTTTAATGAATCTACAGCTAAAATATACACAGATATGACTTTGTTTACATCTGATAATATGATTTTGAAAGAAGTAAAATTAGTTTTTAATTTTTTCACTGCAAATTACAAAAGATTTAACTTTCAAAACCTAATAGTATCTCCTTTAAATACTGAAAATAGATTTAAAAATTTAATTAATAATGAAATAAAAAATTCAAAATTAGGAAAACCAGCTTTTATAAAAATCAAGATCAATAATATTACTAGTCATAGTATGATTAAATATTTATATAAGGCCAGTAACGCAGGTGTTAAAATTCAAATGATTGTAAGAGGAATTTGTTGTCTTATTCCTGACAGAATAAATATGAGTAAAAACATTGAGGTTATAAGTATTATTGATCGATTTTTAGAACATACTAGGTTTATGATCTTTTGTAATAATAATGATAATAAAGTTTTTATTTCATCAGCTGACTGGATGACTAGAAATTTAGAAAATAGAGTTGAAGTCACATGCCCTATTTTCAATGATGAAATTAAAAATGAAATATTAGATTTATTTAAAATTTATTGGGATGATAATATAAAGTCTAGGTTTATAAATGATTCTGAAATTAATAGCTATAAAAGAAATAAAAAACAAAAATTAAGATCTCAAGAAGAAGTTTATAAATATTATAAAGAAAAAATTGAAGGGGTTCAAGGAAATTAAGAAATATGCAACTATAGATGTTGGATCTAATGCTGTAAGATTATTAATATCAAATATTTTTATTAGTGATGAGAATTCTGTAGAGTCAACCAAAAACTCTTTAGTTAGAGTTCCAATAAGATTAGGGCAAGATGCTTTTACTAATGGAATTATTTTAGATCAGAACATTTCAAGATTAGTTGACACTATGAATTCATTTAAATTGTTAATGAAAACTCATAAAGTAGAAAAATATCTTGCTTATGCTACATCTGCGCTTAGAAGTTCCTCGAATGGAAATGATGTTGTTAAAGAAATATTATTAAAAACAGGAGTTTTAATAAAAATAATTGATGGAAAAAAAGAAGCAAGGTTGATTACAGAAAATAAAATTTTTAAAGATAAATATAAAACCTATTGTTTTATTGATGTTGGTGGAGGAAGTACAGAATTAACTATTTTAAAAAACTCCAGAATTTTAAAATCAAAATCTTTTGAGATAGGTGGGGTCAGATTAATAAATAATTTAGTATCAGAAAAAACATGGAAATTTTTTGAAAAATGGATAAATGAAAATCTATTAAAAATAAAAAATGTATCTGTAATTGGTTTTGGCGGAAATATTAATAAGATATTTAAAATTTCAGGAAATAAAATTGGCAAACCCTTATCAATAAGAAAGCTAAATTCAACTATTTTTAAATTGGAGAAAATGTCATATAAAGATAAATCCTTAATTTTAAAATTAAATCCTGACAGAGTTGATGTTATTGTCCCAGCGGGAAAAATATATAAATTCTTACTTGATATATTAAATATACATGAAATTGATGTTCCAAAAGTTGGCTTAGCTGATGGAATGGTTTCAGAACTTTTAAAAAAATTAAAGTCCTAATTTAAATTCTTTTCGCATTTTTTCTATAGTAGGATTTATTTCCTTAAGTTTTTCAAATTTTTCTGTTTGAGAGTAAATAAATTCTTTTTCTTTCTGTTTATTTACATGTAATATTATTTCAATAAGATTATTATTTAATTTTTCCTTTAAAAAATTAAGAAGATTAACTTTATTTTTTTCTAGTTCTATTTTATTAATATTATTTGATAGAGTAAAATGTATTTCCTGTTTATTTTTTAATATTGGTTCATCAATTTGTAATATACTAGCAAGGTTCTTTTCTCCTTTTTCTATTAACATTGAATAATACTTAACCCACATTTTTTTTAATTCTTCATTTGAAAATTCATCATCCTGATATTTTGAGTTAATTAATTCTTTTTCCTTTTCTTTAAATTTCTTAATACTTTTTTTAATTCTTAGACTTGATATAGATAATCCAGAAATTACTTTGTCTTTATTAATTTCAGTAGTGTGATATTCTTTTTCTTTTAGTTCTTCTTCTTCTTCTTCTTCTTCTTCTTCTTCTTCTTGTTCTTTTATTTTATTTTGGGATACTTTTTCTTTAATAACTTTGGTTTCTTCTCTAATTAAATTTTTATCATTTTTTAAAGAAGAACTAGGAATAATTGCTATTTTTTTTTTTATTTCAATTTGAGAAATTGAACAAAGTTTCATTAAACATATTTCAACCAACAATCGTTGATTTTTGCTAGTTTTATATTTATAACTACAATCTTCAGCTAAGTCTATTGCATTTAATATAAATTCTAAATCTTTGATTTTAGATTGTTCAATGTATTTTTTTGAAATTGAATTATCTTGCTCTATTAAAACGTGAGTTTGTTCATTTTTAGATACGATTAAATCTCGTAGATGAGATGTGAATCCATTGATAAAATGTTGAGGATCAAAACCTTTTTCAATCACTGAATTTAATAACAAGAGCATTTTAGTAATATCATTATTAATTATATGTTCAAAAGCTTTAAAATAAATTTCAAAATCTAGAACATTTAAATTTTCATAGGCTTGCTTCTTTGTGATATTACCCTCAGTATAATTTACTAGTCTGTCAAAAATTGATAATGCATCTCTTAATGCCCCATCACTTTTTTTTGCAATTAAAAAAATAGCCTCTTCTTCATATTTAATTTTTTCAGATTTTGCTATTTTTTTTAGGAAATACTGAATGTCTGTATTACCAATTTTCTTAAAATCATAAATTTGACATCGAGATAAAATTGTTGGAATTACTTTATGTTTTTCAGTTGTAGCTAAAATAAATATAGCATAGGTTGGAGGTTCTTCTAATGTTTTTAAAAAAGCATTAAATGCTTGTCCTGATAACATATGAACTTCATCAATTATATATACTTTATATTTTCCAGTTTGAGGAGGAATCCTTACTTGATCAATCAAATTTCTAATATCATCTACACCATTATTTGAAGCAGCATCTAATTCAAAAATATTGTAAGAAAATTCATCAAAATTATTTTCATTTTTATTGGAATTTATTTTTTTTGCTAATATCCTAGCACAGGTAGTTTTTCCAACTCCTCTAGGACCGCAAAATAATAAAGCTTGAGGCAATTGATTTTGTTTAATAGCATTTTCTAGTGTTTTTGTTATGGAATCTTGACCAATAACATCATCAAATGTATTGGGTCTATATTTTAATGCTGAAACAACAAAATCATTCATTTAACAAATATATAAATTGACCATATTAATATATTGATATAATTAATTAAATAAAACTTTTTATCAACACTAATTTTTACCATACTTTTGTTGTGCAGGCCACCTTATCGCTTTTGTTTTTCAAAAGAGGAAAGTCCGGACACCATAGAGCATTATAGCGGGTAACACCCGTCACTATGAAAATAGAGGACAAGTGCAACAGAAAGAATGTACAGTTAGGCTGTAGTGAAATCAGGTAAACTCTATAAGGTGAAACGCCACGTAAACCAACTTTTGAGAATTGCTCGTTCGATGTTGGAGGGTGGGCGGTTTGAACAAAATAGTAATATTTTGTCTAGATAAATGATAAGGCACGACAGAATCCGGCTTATGGCCTGCTTTTTATTTTAAATAACTTATACTATTGGGTCCTTGGTTGAATATGAGATCTAATATGCTTAAGTTATTTTTAAATCCATATTTTTCTGAAAAAACCTGAATATATTCTTTGCCTATAAATTTATCTTCAAAGTTTTTTTCTGCCATATCTCTTAAATCAATGTTATTACTATATTTTTCCTTAAAACTTTTTGTAAAATTTAATTTAGTTTCAATATCTAACCATTGATAAACTAGTTTAGTACATTCAATATTAAAAACAGAGAGTTTATTATAATTTTTGAAGTATAAATTTTTTAATCCATCTTCATAAAATTCAAAAAAAGGTGAAGATTTATATGCTGATTGAATAGATTTCCAATGGTCTTTTTGCCATTTAAAATCATTTTCAATAAATGCATTTTCTAAAGTAAAATAATTGTTAGAATGTTTGACAGGAATGCTTAGACTTAATTTTTTATTTGGTCCATATATGTATGTTCTATTCCTCAAGGTTTGTTTATTAAAATTTAAATTTAATTCCCATAGAATATTTCCACTAATTATTTCTTTCCAATGTGAGATAGGAGCAAAATAACATGGTGTCATGATTTTGAAAGTTTTCTTCAAAATCTATCCTATTTTAGATTTTTTTCTTTTTCTAAATTCAGATAAACCTAATATTATTAAAATAACGATCAAAAAGTGCCATCTGTATGATTTGGGTTCTCCATCTAAATTTACGGTTGTAAAAACTCTATTCCATCTGATTTTCCAGTTTTTAAAGCCATCATTTATTCCATCAATACTCATCCAAATAAATACTGGCTTTCCTACAATATGATCTTCAGGAACAAATCCCCAAACTCTACTGTCCTCAGATCGATAACGATTATCACCCATCATCCAGAAGTAATCTTGTTTAAATATGTATTGATCTGTAACTATATTATTAATTTTAATAACATTATTTTTCAGTGTCAACGTATTTTTTTCATAGTCTCTAATAAGTTTTTTATATAAAGGAAGATTAGTTTCACTTAACTTAACTTTTGATCCTTTTTTAGGAATAATTATTGGTCCAAAATTATCCTCATTCCAGTTATACTTTATATCGTTAGGAAAAAAAGATGTATTATAAGATTTATAGGATTTAAAATTTCTATTAAGGCTATCAATTATTTTATTGTTTCTTAAAATTTCTGCTTCTCTTTCAGTTAAAAGTAAATTCATTTTGAAGTCTGTAATTTCAGTTAAAAGAATTCTGCCTTTCGATCTTACATCATAAGGTATTCCTTTTGAGCTTGTTACAACTACAAAGTTATTGGGATTATTATCAATTATTCCTCTTATGTAGGGTTGTATTAATTTATATTTATTTTGTGTAATCTCAGAAATTTTAAATTTTCTTTGAATATCTATACCTAGTTTAGCAAGTTTTGAAGTGGAGACTCCCTTGGAATTAAATGCAGAAAATGAGTAAATAGGTTTTGCTCGATATGGCATTTTACTTCTTTTGCCATTAATATGAATTATTCCATTTATTATTTCAAGAGTATCAGAGGGAATAGCTACGCACCGCTTAACATAATTTGATTTTTTATCAATAGGCTTTTTAACCCCCTTTTCCTTGACAAAGAATTTTCTAACAGTATCGGCTGGCCAACTAAAAGTGACAATTTCATTTCTTTTAACTTTTTCAAATCCAGGTAACCTTAAGTATGGTATTTGAGGTTTGTTTAGATAAGATCTAATTCCAGTTCCTACTATAGTATCATGAACCATTGGAAATGAAACTGCAGTTTGTGGAACTCTTGCTCCATAATGAAACTTACTTACAAATAAAAAATCTCCAACTAAAAGAGTCTTTTCAAGTGAACCTGTTGGAATTATGTAAGGTTGAATAAAATAAGTATGAACTATAGTTGCAAGTATTACAGCAAAAATGATTGAGCTTACCCATTCACCTAAGCTAGTTTTAGGGTTTAAATCTCTGTCAATTTTATAATTTATTTTAGATGAATAATTTATATGGTAAATAAATAGACCTAATGATATTATAACTATCAGAGTATCAATTGATGAATTTTTCCCAAAACTTCTACATGTCTCAACCCAAATTACAGGAACAATTAAAAGATTTATTATTGGAATGAAAAGAAGAATAACCCACCACCAGGGTCGATTAATAATTTTCATTAAAATTATCGCATTGTAAATAGGAATAAAAGCATTAATTTTTTTAAACCCAGCAGATTTATATAATTTCCAAGTTCCAAATCCATGAATTATTTGAATAATTAAAAAAAATACAAACCATTGAAATAATGTCATATTTAAAATTTAAATTTTGTATCGTTTATAACATCTTTCATTTCAAATATTCCTTTTTTATTAATTATCCATTCGGCAGAAATAATAGCACCCAAAGCAAATCCTTTTCTATTTTTTGCAGTATGTATAATTTCTATTGAATCAATGGTTGAAGAATAATTTACTTTATGAACACCATGAATTTCATTTATTCTATTAGATTTAATTGAAATTACTTTGTCTTTTTCTTCATTCAAAGTCCAACCATCGTATTTGCCACTTTTAATAATTCCTTCTGCTAAAGAAATAGCGGTACCACTTGGATTATCTATTTTTTTAATATGGTGAGTTTCTTCAATATTTAATTTATATTCATCATGTTCTTTCATGATATTTGCTAGTTTTTTATTTAAGTCAAAAAATAAATTTACCCCTAAGCTAAAGTTAGATGAGTATAAAAAACTAGTTTTTAATTTTTTAGATAACTCTTTAATTCTTTTAAAATCTGAAAGCCATCCTGTAGTTCCGCTAATTACAGGGACTAAACTATTTAATCCTAACTCTATATTTTTAACTGCAGAATCTGGTGTGCTAAAGTTAATTGCTACATCAGCACCTTTTATATTTTTAATATCGGAATCCTTATCTATTTTAAAAATTATACAGTGACCTCTTTCCTTAGAAATTTTTTCAATTTCTTTTCCCATTTTACCATAACCAAGAAGTGCTATTTTCATTTTTAAAAATTCAAATTTAATGATAATCCTATAGATTCATAGTTTGTAGCTATTCCTTTATCTATATATGGTTTTAGTGTTAGACTCTCATTTACATTATACTGTTTTAAATGAGCGTCTATATTGGCGTCTAGTATATTTAAAATATAGAAACCTACTATAAAAACCATTGATAAATCTCTATTTTTTTTATGAAATTCTGCTCCGTCCAAAAGCCGATTATCATCTAAAATTAAATTTTGAAACTCGTCGTTATTATAACCTGCTTTTCTGCTTTTATATGCATTTCTATAATTCCAAAATTTTTTTTGATTAAAATTATAAGAGTAAATTGAAGTGCCAATTGCAGCGTAAACAATAGGAATTTTCCAATACTTTTTATTGAATGCTTGTCCAGCTCCAGGAAATACTGCAGAGTAAAAGGCTGCTTTGGATGGACTTAATGGATCTAATTCATCAAATGATGGTTCTTGGGAAAAAGATATTGTTGTAAATAATATTATAACAATGAACAGTTTATTTCTTTCCATTTAACTTCTTATTTAACTTTTTGAAATCTTCAATATTATTAAATGGAATTATTATAAAACCTTTTTCCTTTCCGTTTAACTTAATTTTAACTTCTGAATTATACATTTTTTTTAATTTATTTAATTCTGAACTATAAGGTTTTATTAGTTGATGTTTTTTTATAAATGATTTTTTTGATTTTTTAAAATTACTAGCTATTCTTTCTGTTTCTCTTACTGAAATAGATTTTGTTAAAATTTTTTCATAAAGTTTTAATTGATCTTCTTTTTTTTCAATTGTTACTAATGTTCTACCATGTCCCATTGATATAAACCCATCTCTTATCCCAGTTTGAATTATTGGATCTAAGTTTAATAATCTTAAATAATTCGATATTGTGGATCTTTTTTTACCCACCCTTGAACTCATTTGTTCTTGGGTTAACATTACTTCATCTATTAAACGTTTATAGCACAATGCAATTTCAATAGGATCTAGATTTTCTCTTTGTATATTTTCAACTAAAGCCATTTCTAATGACTGTTGATCGTTTGCTATTCTAATAAATGCGGGAATTGATTTTAATTTTAAAAAAGATACAGCTCTAAATCGTCTTTCTCCTGAAATAATTTCAAATGCTTTGAATCCAGTTTTTCTAACTGTAATGGGTTGAATTATTCCAAGTTCTTTAATCGATTGAGCTAACTCTAATATTTTTTCATTTTCAAAATTAGTTCTTGGTTGGAAAGGGTTTAAATTAATTTGGGCAATAGGTAACTCTATTATATTACCTACAATTTTATCTGCATTTTTATCTTCAATAGACCTAATGTCATCTGAGGGATTTTCAAGTAAAGCAGATAGACCTCTACCTAAGGGTTGTTTATTGTACGCTTTTGCCATTTAAAAATTATTATTTATTAATTCTTGAGCTAATTTTATATAGTTTTTTGCTCCCTTACTTGTTGCATCATAGTCTATTATATTTTTTCCATGGCTTGGAGCTTCACCTAACTTTACATTTCTTTGTATAATTGTTTTGAATACCATATCATGAAAATGTTTTCTCACTTCGTCTACAACTTGATTTGATAGTCTTAGCCTCGTATCATACATAGTTAATAGAAGACCTTCAATTTTTAAATCTTTGTTGTGTATTTTCTGAATACTTTTAATAGTATTAAGTAATTTGCCTAATCCCTCAAGAGCAAAGTATTCACATTGAATTGGAATAATAACCGAATTGGAGGCTGTTAAAGCATTTAATGTAATTAATCCTAATGAAGGGGCACAATCAATTATCAAATATTCATATAGATCTTTAACATCTTTTAGTGCTTGACTTAACATAAATTCTCTACTAGGATGATTTACTAATTCTAATTCTATTGCTACTAAATCAATATTTGAAGGGATTATATCAAGATTTGGAGTTTCTGATTTTATAATAATTTCACTTGCTTTAGCAGAATGTTCTAATAGATCATAAGAAGACTTTTTAATTTTATTTAAATCTATTCCAATTCCTGAAGTTGCATTTGCTTGAGGATCAAGATCAATTAGTAGAACCTTTTTTTCTAAAATACCTAAACATGCAGCAAGGTTTAATGAAGTGGTAGTTTTACCAACTCCTCCTTTTTGATTTGATACGGCAATTATCTTTCCCATTGAATCGAATAATCGAAATAAAAATACAATATTTTGATATGTGTTAATTAGTAGTGTAAGTCTTTTTGTTAACTAGTTTTTAAGACTGTCTTGGAATTCAATTATATAGATTTCTTCATTTTCTTTTTTCATGAAAAATTTTTCTCTAGCAAATGCTTCATAGTTATCAAGATCATTTAAATCTTCTATTAATTTTTTATCATTAATTATTTCAATTTCTAATAATCTTTTTTGTTCTTTTAAATCATTGATTTCTTTATTTAGTTCTCTATGAAATAGATAAGAGTTAGTATCCATGAATAACATCCAAAATAAAAATAATAGAGAGATTAATATATAAATATTAGTTATAAATTTAAAATATTTGTTGGAAATAAATTTTTTCATGTAATTCAAAATATTATTTTCTCTGAAATTAAATTTATAACTTTTTTAATTGAAATAGTTTTTGATTTTATAATTAAATCAGCATATTTTTTTGATGGATCAATATATTTTTCATGCATTGGCTTACACATGCTGAAAAACCTTTTTTCAACTTCTTCTTGAGATCTTCCACGTGAAATAATATCTCTTTTTATTCTTCTTTTTAGTCTTGTTTTTTCATCTACGTCAAGATAAATTCCAAAATCAATAAGTTCAATTATTTTGTCGTTGCAAAATATATGTAATCCATCTAAAATTATTATTTTTTTTGGAAAAATAATTTTATTTTTTTTTAATCTTTTATGACTTGTATAAGAATAAATAGGCTCTTTTATTTTAGTGTTATTTTTTAATGTTTTTAAATTTTTAATTAACAGTTTGAAATCAATCGAATTAGGATGATCATAATTAATTTTTGATCTCTTAATTAAATTTAAATTGGAATTATTTTTGTAATATGAATCAGATATGATTTTAATAACACCTAATTTATTAAAATGTTTTTCCAAACTTTGTGCAAAAGTGCTTTTTCCAGATCCAGTTCCTCCACATATTCCTATAACAAACATTTTTATTCTTTTAAATTTTTTACATAATCCTCTTTGATCATTTTATCATATTTATTTCCCCAGCTATTTAGAATATAATTCATCACATCTGCTATTTCATCATCATAGAGACCCATCCTTTCCATTTTAGTATCATACTTAACTCCATTTACAACAATTACACCATCAATTCCTCCAAATTTTATCGCCCTAATGCTTTCCTCCATATTTTTAAAAAGATAATCTGATTTAGCTAGGGGAGGAAAAATACCTTTTTGGCCTTTTCCATCATGCATATGACAAATTATACAAAAATCATCGTATATAGATTTGCCATTATTAATAGAAATTTCTAAACTATCATTTTGTGAATAAATAATTATTGGAAAAATTATTAAAATAAATTTTAATGACTTCACTCTTTAGGAATAATTTTATAAATACCTTTATTTTCAATTGAAACATAAATATATCCGTCAGGCCCTTGTTTAACATCTCTTGGTCTTCCTAAATCTTCAGCTATTTTGGATCTAGAAATAACTTTATTGTCTTTTAAACCGATTCTTTCAATGTATTGAAAGACTAAGGCACCAGCAAGTAAACTTCCTTTCCACTTTGGATAAATATTACTTGAAATATATTCAAATGAACTTGGCGCAATTGATGGTAACCAATAATATAAAGGTTGTTCCATTCCAGGAAGACTTTTATTTTTTGTTATAGTAGTAAGACTATAGTTAACTCCATAAGTAATTTTAGGCCAACCATAGTTTTTTCCTTTTTCTATAATATTTATTTCATCTCCTCCTCTAGGGCCATGTTCATTTGTCCATATTTTACCTGTTATTGGATGTTTAAACATTCCTTGAGGATTTCTATGCCCATAGGAGTAAATAGCTTTTTTTGTATCAGGATTATTAAAAAAAGGATTGTCTTCAGGAATTGTTCCATCATCATATATTCTGTAGATTTTACCACCGTCAAGATTTAGGTTTTGAGGATTTACATCTCTATTTCCTCTATCTCCAATTGAAAAATAGAGATAATTATTATCGTCAAATTCTAACCTTCCTCCAAAATGTTGCCCTTTTCTTGAATTGGGAGACCCTTTGTATAATACTTCTAAGTCTATTAAAGAATCTTCAATAAGTTTTGCTCTAGCAATAGTAGTATTACCACCTTTTTCTACTTTATCTTCTGAAGCATAAGAAAAATATACCAATTTATTTTCTTTAAAATTAGGATGAAAAGCAATGTCCATTAATCCACCTTGGCCTCTTAAATATATTTCTGGAACTCCTTTTATTTGTGTTTTTATTCCATCTTTATAATGAAAAATAGAACCAGATTTTACAGAAGCTAGAATAGAGTTGTCTTCAAAAAACTCAATAGCCCATATAATATTTTCATCTTCAAATACTAATTCCATTTCATAGTTTGTTTCTTCAGTTAATATTGAATCTTCTCCTTCCTTATCTAAAGGTTTTAAGATCTGTGTATAAGAAAAATTTGAAAGCATTATTGAAAGAATAATACTTAAATAAAAAAAATTGTTCATCATTATATATGTTTAAAAAATTAATTATTGCTTTCAGCCAAAATTTGTAATAAATCTAAAAATAAATTGATAATATCTAAATATATGTTTACAGCAATTTTTACTGCAGAGGACCAAGAATCATCTCCAATATTCATTCTTTGCTCTAATAAATTAAAATCATATAACAGATAACCAGTAAAAATAATTACACCAATATAGGATTTAATTAATGATAAAAATCTAGATTTAAAAATAAATATATTTAAAAATCCCATTATAATTAAAATAGTTAATGCTATAAAAAGATATCCACCTAAAATACTAAAATCAAATGTTGAATTAAAAACAAGAAATGAGGTAGATAAAATAGCAATAGTTGTTCCTAACATTGCTTGAAATACTAGATTTTGCCATTCTTGGTCATAAGTATCTTTCTTTAATTTATAGCTTGATTCAAAATCTTTAGAAATGGATTTATATTTATCTGAGTTTATATCAAATAATTCATTTGGACTACTTTTCTTATAATACATGGTTTTTTTTTCGTCCTCAGCTCCCCAAAATTTGTTCCATAAAGATGACTTTTTTGTAATAACAGTTTTTGATCTTATCCCTTTTCTTCTAAAATATTTCATACTTTTAAAACGATATCCTAAAGTGGAAATAGTAGGACCAATACTCCAACCAATAAAGGCAGAAAAAACTGCGACTAAAATAATATTTGTAGGGAAGCTATCACTTAAAAAAATAATTAAAAAAAGAATTATAAAACTTCCAGCAATATTTATAATAGCTTCTTCAACTGTTTCATAAGCTTTATTTATTCTAGAAAATATTGTTGTAATAATGAGCATTCCTCCAACTAAAAGAAATGTTTTAGCAAAAAGCAAATCGAACATTATAAATGATTTTAATTAATCTCTAAGATAGAGAAATTGTCGGGATGACAGGATTTGAACCTGCGACCCCACGGCCCCCAGCCGTGTGCGCTACCGAACTGCGCTACATCCCGAAAATTTATCTTTTATAAGTTCCATCTGGTAAAACAGTTGGAAAATTATAAAGTGGATCTGTTAGAAGTGAATAAATCGCTGTATCAGTTGATTGAACTAATGATTTTGTATTCAAATCCCATTCTTGCGATATTTCATTTAATCTTTTTTTTTGAGCACCTAAGATTGAAGTCATCCCCCAATAAATATATTCTGTAGCCATACATCCGTAATCACATGTTTGATCGTCATATGTGTACCAAGCAACACTTGGATAAGGATTAGGAACGGAAGGAAAATACCCTCCTCTTGCAATATCCATAGCATTAGTTAAAGAAGTACCTGCTTTTTCTCCAAAAGTTAAGGGATACGCATTAGCATATCCTATATGAGTAATCACATGCCAAATTTCTTCAAGAGATGCATCAAATTGTCCTGTATGACCATTTTTATGCCACTCAGGTATAGTTTCATCTGCTCCTAAATCTTGTGCATTAAGTTGTATCTGAGATTCTTTTTTCCACATAAATAAAGCTGCTTTATATGCTCTTAAAGTTGATAAAAGTGGAGTATTATCTACAACTCCATCTTCATCATTATCTAAATATTGTGCCATAATATTAGCAGCATGTAATAATTTTGAGTCTTCAACATCAGAATATGCATAAATGGATATTCCAAAAACCTCTACTTTTCTGTTTGTTGCTGTAAAACCAGGATCTGCATGAGCAACAATAATGAAGTTAGGATCATTTCCAGGATTAATTGGTTCAGAATTTTTAACGTTATCACTTTCTCCACATGATATATAACCAAAAAAGATAAAGGTTATAAATAATAATATCTTTTTAGTAGGGCTTTTCATGATAATTATTTTTAATTAACAATATAGAAATTTATTATAAAAATATTTTAATAGAAATAAGACAAACTTTAACTTTAGAACAACTTTTAAAAATAATGAAATGAATTTCAAAACTTTTATTTATTTCTTTCTTCTAATACAGTTATTTGGATGTAAGTATAGCAATAATGACAACCCTAACATTTTAATTTTTTTAACTGATGATCAGGGATGGGGTGATTTAAGTATAAATGGTAATCCAAACTTGAGTACTCCAAATATTGATGAAATTGCTAAAAACGGAGCAAGATTTGAAAGATTTTATGTAAGTCCAGTCTGTTCTCCAACTAGAGCAGAGTTATTAACTGGAAAGTTTTTTCTTAGATCTGGAGTTAAAGGAGTTACCAAAGGTTATGAGAGAATGAATGTAGATCATAAATTAATTTCTGATTTTTTTAAAGAAAAAAAATATAGAACTGGACTTTTTGGAAAATGGCATAATGGATCCCAGCCTCCTTATCATCCAAACTCAAGAGGATTTGAAGAATTTTATGGGTTTACTGCTGGTCATTGGGGAAACTATTTTAACCCAATATTAGAAAAAAATGGTAAAATTATTAATGGGAAAGGATATATATCAGATGATATTACCAACAATGCCATTTCATTTATAAAAAAATCAGAAGAACCTTTTTTTACATTTGTTTCATATAATACTCCCCATTCACCAATGCAGGTTCCTGAATCTTATGTTTCTAATAAAAAAATAATTAAACAGGGTAGGTATGCTGAAAAAGAAAATATTAGAAAAACTGAAGCAGCACTTGGAATGGTTGAAAATTTGGATTATAATGTTGGAAAAGTAATAGATTCATTAAAAAAATATGATTTATATAAAAACACTATCATCATTTTCTTTAGCGATAATGGCCCAAATGGAAATAGATGGAATAACGATTTAAAAGAAAAGAAGGGTAGTACAAATGAAGGAGGAGTTAGAGTTCCATTTTTTATTCAATGGCCATCAAAAATTAAAAAAGGAATAAAAATAAATCAGATTACAAGTGTAATGGATATTTTCCCAACATTAGTTGAATTAACTAATAATTCTTCTAATATAGAATTTGATGGAAAAAGTTTTAATCAATATTTAGAGGATCCATATTTAAAGGATAATGATAGGAAAATATTTTCATATTGGAGAAATAAAATAAGTGTAAGGAACAATAATTTTATTTTAGATAATAATGATGATTTGTTTAATTTAAATAATGATCATAAACAAGAATTTCGAGTAAATGAAAATTTTATTAATGATTATAAAGAATTAAAAAAAGCTAAAGAGCAATGGAAAGATTCATTAGTTGTCCCTTATAATAAATTAATTAGCAAAAGAAGATTTACAATAAATTACACTGATTTAATTGATACCCATCTTCCAGCTAGAGATGCTGAAATCACAGGAATTTTAAAAAGATCATCTATACATGCAAACTGTTCTTTCATTGAAAATTGGAAAAATGAAAATGACTATATATATTGGGATTTAGATGTTTTAAACTCTGGAAAAGCTAATATTGATTTATATTATACCCTTCCAGAAAATAGCAAAGGAACTGAAATTGCAATTGAATATGAAAATCAAATAATATATAAAACGATAGATGATTTTTATGATCCGAAATTAATAGGAATGGAAAAGGACTTTGTAAAAAGAACAGAGTCATATACAAAAGAATTTAAAAGAATTAATATCGGGGATTTGTATTTTAAAAAAGGATTATCAACATTAAAAATCAAAACAACAAAAAAAATTGGAGAAAAATCAATTGATTTTAGATTACTAATATTAAAAAAATATAATGAAAAGAGTTCTTGAAATAATCTCAATACTGTCTCTTGTTTGTTGTTCTTTTCAAAATAAAGATCCACTTATTATTGGTCATAGAGGAGCAATGGGACATGTAATAGAAAATACAATTCCATCAATTAAAAAAGCAATTGAATTAGGAGTTGATGGAATAGAAATTGATGTTTTTAAGTGTAAATCAGGAGAAATTGTAGTTTTTCATGATAAAAAGCTAGATAGATTAACAAACTCATTGGGCTATATTGAAGACCTTTCTTATGATTCAATTATGAATATAAAAGTCAAGGGAAAATATAAAATACCTGAGCTATTAGAAGTTATTGATATTTTACCAAATGAGATATTTCTTAATGTTGAATTAAAAGGTAAGGATACTGCAAAAAAGGTTAACCAAATTATAACTGAATTTATTGATAATACAGACTCTAAATTAGATAGATTTATTATATCAAGTTTTGACTGGAACGAATTAAGCGTTATGAGATCTATAAATAAAGATATTCCTATTGCAGTTTTAACTGATAAGAGTATCGTAAAAGCAATTGAAGAGGCTATAAAATTAAAAGCTATTGCAATTAATCCTAGTCAAAAGCTGTTAAACTTTGAAATTGTAAAAAAAATTAAATCTTATGGGTTAAAAGTTTTTCCTTACACTGTTAATAATCCAATTGAGATAAAAAAAATTAAAAAATTTAATATTGATGGAATAATAACTGATTTTCCTGAAAGAATTAATATTAATTAAAATTATTTATTTACATATTTTTTTTAAATTCAAATTATATTTGTTTAAAATATAAAAATGAAAAAGATATTTATAGTATTTATTCTCTTTATATCCTGTTCAGGCAGTAATAATGAAGAGGAGGTTAGTATAGAGAATCCACAACAAAATGTTGAGAGTTTTAAAAAGATTATCTCAGATAATTATAACAAAGATTCTTTTAAATTTGGAGCTACATTAAATTTTTTTCAGCTCAATTCAGATACTGAAAAACTTTTTTTAAAAGAGTTTACATATACAACTGCTGAAAATTCTTTTAAACAAACTATAGTTCATCCTGAACCAGATATATGGAATTGGGATAGAGTTGATGCTTTTATAAATTTTGCTAATACTAATAATGTTGAAATGAGAGTCCATGGTCCCATTGGTCCTCAATCGTCAACCTGGGCAAAGGAAGATTTTAGGACGAAAGAAGAACTTACAAAAAACTATGAGGAATTTCTAACAGAACTATGTAAGAAAATTAATAATGAAAAAAATATCAAATGGATGGATGTTGTTAATGAAACAATTGGATCTAATGGGGAATGGACAGATAAAAAAGATGGAACTAATAAGTGGGAAAATCCATGGACCCAGATAGGAAAAAACAATGATGGTATTCCGCTATACATAATAAGATCATTTGAAATTGCTGATCAGTTTGCTCCTAATATAAGCTTAGTTTTTAATCAGCATGCTGGTATGCAACCTGAGATGTGGGATAAAGTTAAAGAGACTATACTTTATTTAAAAAATAAAGGTATAAGGATAGATGGGTTGGGATGGCAGGCTCATTTAAGAGATAATGTTGTTTTATCATTAAATAAAGAAAAGTTAGATTATTTATTGTCACTAATTGATTGGGCACATCAAAATAATTTGGATTTTCATATTACAGAAATTGATTATAGGTTAGTAGGAACTAATCCTACTAGTTCTCAATACAATAGACAAGCTCACGGATACACCAATATTCTAAAAATTTTAATATCAAAAAGAAATAATGGTGTTGTCACCTATAATACATGGGGAGTTTATGATAAAAATGATATCTCATCTCATGAATTTAAATATATTTATGATTCAAATTTAAATCCAAAGAAAGCAGTTGATGAATTGAAAAAAGCTTTGAAAAGTAAAAGTATAATTCCAAAATATTTAGATTAAATTATATATAAAATAGTTTATTTAAAATTAATAATCTAAATAAAGAAAACCAGAACTTTGTTTTTCAGGATCACTGTTCCATCCATAAAAGATAAAAGCATCTTTCATTTTATTTCCCTTTTTATCTTTAATAAACTGGATATTGTTAAATTTCCAGTCTGAGTCAGTATTTTTAGGAGTTATTTTTTTATAAAATTCCCAATTCATACCATCGTTAGATACCCACTCCTCAATTTGACCCCCACCATGTTTATCCATGTAACCACCATTTAATTCATTAATTTTTGTCCAATTATTCAAATTATTTTCTCTTAAAAATTTTTTAGCATCATCATATGGTGTTTTTAATACTTTATCTCCAGTAATAAGATAAGCATGGTATTTGTCATTTTTAATTATTATATCAGCATTATTCCATTGATGATTTGAACTTCTAATAGAAGATTTAATCCATTTTTCATTCAAATAATGAACAAAATAATATTGAAATTCATTAAGATTTTTTTCAGTGAGAACATGAAGAAAAGCAGGGTTCCCGTTTTTGTCTTCAATAATTTCTGGTGGAATTCCTGAACCCCTTCCCTTTGTATTCCATATAATACAGTTTTGGTTAGCAGTATATAGATCAATTGGAAGTTTCATGGGTTCACCTGAAAAATTATATGCTTTTCCACTTTCCAAGTCAATTTTTAAATAATATAGATTGTACTTGTAATCATTTGTGACAATTGTATTGTAACGTTCGTTGAAGTATCTACCCGGATTATTTTGTTTATTATCATCATAAGATATAAATGCTATATGCATAAATTTTTTATCATTACTTAAAGTATAAGAATGATATGAAGACCATTCAAACATTCCTTTACTGTCTAAATCAGTCGTGGGTGAAACACTTGATATCCAAACCTTTGTATTGTAATTTTTTAAAGCATATTTCCAATTACTGGTATGTCCCCCATTTCTAAAATAGATTATATCTCCAAAGGCAGATGTTGAAAATGAAGGGTAAGAAACTTTGGTTTCCAAAAAAGGAATTTTTTCCCAATCATCTAAAGATTTACCTATTGAAAGTTTTTTTTTTGAAATTAAATGAATGCCTGGAGAATTATGAGCACCATAAAAAACATGTAAATTCATTTTTTTATCTGCCCAAATAATTGGACAATCATGGTGATCTGATGAAGCACTTCCTAAGCTAAAGGAATCCCCAAAAGTTTTGGTTTTTAAATTAAAATTAGTGATAATCGGCATTGTTCTTGGCTTTTCATCTTTATTAATGCTATTTCCATTATAAACCAAATAAATTTCATTTCCCTCTTTTAAAGCCTGAGGTCTCTGTCTTCTATCGTATAACATTTTTAAATTTCCACCTTCTCCAAATGAATAAATAGCGTATTTGTTATTTTGTTGTTGAGAATATAATTGACTTGTAATTAAAATTAAGGTAGCAAGCAATTTATTTTTCATAAAAAAATATTGATTGAAGAGAATCTAAATTTAATCTTTTTTTAATGATTATAGATTCTAATAGCATAGTTAATAAAAAATTCCAATCAATTAAAAATCAACTAATTGGAATTTTTTAGTGTCGGGGTGGCAAGATTCGAACTTGCGACCTCCGCGTCCCAAACGCGGCGCGATAACCGGGCTACGCTACACCCCGAAAAGAGCGAGCAAATATAGGATAATTTAAAAAATCATCAAATAATAATTGATGATAACTTTTTATACTTTTTTGAAAAGCAAATGGTCAAATATTTTAAATTTATATTTTTAAATATTAAAATGTCCTTAGAAAGAATAAAAACATTAATTATAGGTTCTGGTCCAGCAGGTTATACTGCAGCTATATATGCTTCAAGAGCAGACTTAAAGCCTGTTGTTTACACTGGAATGGAACCTGGCGGACAATTAACAACAACAACTGAAGTAGATAATTTTCCTGGATACCCAGATGGTGTAGATGGTCCAACTATGATGGTTGAGTTACAAAAACAAGCTGAAAGATTTGGAACAGATGTGAGAATAGGTATGGTAACTGAAGTTAAATTGAATAGTGAACTAGGAGGAATTCATAAAGTAAAAGTTGATAATGGTAAAGAAATTGAAGCTGATACTATTATAATTTCAACTGGTGCAACTGCAAAATATTTAGGAATCCCATCAGAAGAAAGATTAAAAGGTGGAGGAGTTTCTGCATGTGCAGTTTGTGATGGTTTCTTTTACAAGGGACAAGATGTTGCTATTGTAGGAGGAGGAGATACAGCTGCTGAAGAAGCAACATATTTATCTAATATTTGTTCAAAGGTGACTATGGTTGTTAGAAAGGGTCAGATGAGAGCTTCCAAAGCAATGCAACATAGAGTAAATTCTAGAAAAAATATAGATGTTAAGTATTTTTCTGAAATTCAAGAAGTTCTAGGCGATAATGTAGTGGAAGGTGTAAGAATAATTAATAATCAAACTTCTAAAACAGAAGATATAAAAGTTACTGGATTTTTTGTTGCAATTGGACATAAGCCTAATACGGATATTTTTAAAGGTCAATTAGAAATGGATGATGCTGGATATATTATTACAGATGGAAAAACTACTCAAACAAATTATCCGGGTGTTTTTGCATCTGGAGATGTTCAAGATAAAGAATATAGACAAGCCGTAACTGCCGCTGGGACTGGATGTATGGCTGCTTTGGATGCTGAACGCTATTTAGCATCTATCGAATAATAAATTATATCATCTTTATAAAATTTTAAATGAGTAAACTAGATTTAATTATGAAAAATACTTTCTCTTTTTTCGTTCTTCCATTAGCTTATATTTCTGGAATCCGAGTTCAATCTATCGAGGATAATAAATGTGTAGTTCGTGTAAAACATCGCTGGATAAATCAGAACCCCTTTAAATCTTTATATTGGGCCGTTCAAGGAATGGCAGCAGAAATGCCAGGTGGGTTAATCTTACAAAATAAAATTAAAAAAAGTGGTCATAGTATAGCTATGTTATTGATTGGATCTACATCAAAATTTACTAAAAAAGCAACTGGTAAAATTCTATTTATTTATGATCAAGGGAAAGATTTAGATCAATTAATTAATGATGCATTAGATACTAAACTTCCTCAAAAAATTAGCATTAATACGAAAGGAATTGATGAAAAAGGTGATATAGTTTCAGAATTTTCATTTGAATGGAGCATTAAATTAAGATTAAATAAAAAATCTTAACATTTCTTAAACATTTTCAAGCGTTTATTTTTTTTAAATTTATTATAACTAATCAATTATTGTGTCTAGATCAGTATATAAGTATACTATTGAGGTATTGAAAAAAGTGAGTTTTAATCCTAAACTTTTTAAAAAGGAATTACAAAAGGCTTCTTTAAGATTATTGCCTTACGAATATTATGAACTAATTATTTGGGTAAAAGAGTATACTGTAAATAAGCCAGCCCTACAAGGAATTATATAATTTTCTACATTCTTCTTGCTTCTCTGTTTTTTAAAGGACTTATAATATTTACATCAGCAAAATTAATTTTTATCTTTGTGAGATCATGTATTAGAGATTTAATTTCATTTATGATATGAATTTTAACTTCACTTTTATGATATACTAAACTTACCTCTCTAGATGGCTTTGGATCTTTGAATTTATGAAGCATTTTTCTTTGACTATCATTTAAGTTTAAAGTATGAAGAAAAGGTAAAAATGTTATTCCCAATCCCCGATCAGCTAAATTAATTAATGATTCAAAATTCCCAGTTTTTAATTCAAACTTTCCCCTGTATTCATGACAATCAAAACATAGATTTTCTATACTGTTTCTAAAACAATTACCATCTTTTAATAAAAGCAAATCATTTGAATACAAATCTTTAGGAACAATTTCTTTTTTACCAAAATGTTTATTGTGTTTTGGAAGATATGCCACAAAAGGTTCATAATAAATCGGTTTTTCTATTAATTCATCATCTTCAAGTGGAGTTGCAGCAATAATTAGGTCTAAATGTTTATTTTTTAATTTTGAAATTAGTTCAGTTGTTGGAAATTCAAAAAAAGAAACTTTTAATAATGGAAATTTATCTACTAATTCATTAAGAAAAATTGGAAGTAGTGTAGACATAATTGTAGGAACTATACCAATTTTAAAATTGCCTCCAATAATTCCTCTATCCTGGTCTACAACATCTTTTATTTTCTCTGATTCGCTTACTATTTTTTTACATTGATGGATTATTTTTTTTCCAATTTCAGTTAATTGTATTGGTTTTTTTGTTCTATCAAAAATTATAATATCTAATTCACTTTCGAGCTTTTGAATTTGCATACTCAATGTTGGCTGTGTAACAAAACATTTTTCAGCAGCAACTGTAAAATTTAAATATTGGGAAACTGCTATTGCATATTTTAATTGTACTATTGTCATGATAGATAATATCTTTTAAGATATAAAAAATAATAGAATTTGCCAATATACTTAATTGATTATTACTGTTTTAAACCTTACATTATCCAATGGCCACTCTCTTTTATCAGTTTCAAGATTAGAAATTATATCTACTACATTCATTCCTTTTATTACTTTTCCAAACGCTGTATAGTTACCATCTAAATGATATGCTCCATCTTTTTTTTGAACTATAAAAAACTCATATGGGGAAGCAAGTTTATGTGGATTTTCAATTTCACTGCTAGGCATTGAAACAATTCCTCTATGATGTTTATATCCCTTTTTAGTATCTGGAGGTAAAAGATATCTTCCAATTGCTCTTCTTTTTTTAGATGTACTTAAATTATCAGAATTCCCACCTTGTATAATAAAGTCTTTTACAACTCTATGAAAATATTCTCCTTCAAAATAATTTTTTTTGGTTAAAAAAATGAAATTCGCTCTGTGATATGGCGTGTTTTCAAACAACTCTATATCAATATTTCCATAATCAGTTATTATTCTTACAAGATTTTCTTGATTATTTTTTTCATAATTATAAAAAAATGGGATTACATTTTCATCATTTAACAGAAAAACTTTCTTTTTTTCAATAGGTTTTATTTTAATTTCTTTTTTTAAGACTATTTTTTTTGTCGGCTTATTATTACTAATATCTTTACAAGAGATAAAGCTTAATAAACCAATAATAATCAAAATCTTCATTAGATGCATTTTTCAGATTTTAAAAAAGTTTTGTCAAAAATAAATGATTTTGATCTTCCTGGAAATAAATCTCTTTTAAAATTAGCTCCACCATCAAGATTAAAAGAAATTAAGGAAGGATTTATTCCAAAAAATCCTAAACTTGCAGCTGTTTTAGTTTTATTTTATGGTGATATAAATAATGATACAAGAATGACACTTATTTTAAGAAATACTTATAATGGTGTACANTCNAANCAANTTAGTTTTCCAGGNGGNNAAANNGANNANTCTGATNNTNATTTAANANANACNGCNNTTAGAGAAACTNTNGAAGAATTAGGANTTGATGAATCTTTNATNNANNTNATNANACCNTTATCTNANNTNTATATTCCTCCTAGTAATTTTAATGTTCAACCATTTATAGGAATATATAATAAATTGCCAAAATTTAAACCATGTATTAATGAGGTTTCATTAGTTTTAAATCCATTATATTCTGATTTAATTAACTTAAAAATAGTAGAATCTAAAATTTGTGTTAATAATAGAATTATAATAGTGCCAAGTTTTATTATAGAAAAACAAATTGTTTGGGGAGCAACTTCAATGATTATCAATGAATTTCTTTATTTATTTAATGATGTTGTTAATTCTTAATACATTTACATTCCTTATTTTCATTAAGTGAATTTATTAAAAAGAAATCCCTTTGGTCATATTTTATATATAAAGAAATGGCTAATTAGAATTTTAGGATTTTTATCCCATACAAGATTTAATAGATTTAATAAGTTNAAAATAGAAGGTTCAGATATTTTGAGATCTCTTCCTCAAAATAATGTGTTGTTTGTATCCAATCATCAAACTTATTTCGCTGACGTTTGTGCTATGTTTCACGTTTTTAATGCTAGTTTGAGTGGTAGAGATGATTCTATTAAAAATATGTCTTACCTATGGCAGCCAAAATTGAATATATATTTTATTGCTGCTAAGGAAACTATGGAGGACGGTTTATTCGCTAGAATTTTAGCATATGTTGGATCTGTTTCGATTGATAGGACATGGAGATCAGGTGGGGAAGATATTAATAGACAAGTTAAAATGACTGATATTACAAAAATAGGTACAGCACTTAATGATGGATGGGTAATTACTTTTCCTCAGGGAACTACAACCCCTTTTAAACCAATAAGAAAGGGAACAGCACACATAATTAAAAAATATAAACCAACTGTTGTTCCGATAGTCATAGATGGTTTTAGAAGATCTTTTGATAAAAAAGGAATAAGAATAAAGAAAAGGGATATTTTACAGTCAATGGAAATAAAAAAACCTATGGATATAGATTATGAAAATGACTCTATTGAAAGTATAGTTGAAAAATTAGAATTTGCTATTGAACAACATCCTTCATTTTTAAAAGTATTAAGTGAAGAAGAAATTTCATTACTTGAAGAAAATAATAAGGAAAGAGAGTGGTAATTTATACTTTATATTTTTTTAAGTTTGCTATAAATTAAAATATTATGAAAATATTAAATATTATAAGAAATTTTATTTTTTTATTGGTACTTGTTTCTTGTGATAAGTCTGATAAAATTACAATTAATAAAATTGAAGGTTCTCCTAGCTATGAAAATGCTAAAATTTCAAAAATTGAAACTGTTAAAATTGATAATGATTATTCTTTTTCATTTGAAATTGACAATTATGATCTCGGAGTTCAAACTTCAAAGGATTTTAANTATAAATTAGCTAATTCAGATAAAGGTCAACATATCCATTTTATTGTAGATAATGGCCCTTACTCTGCTCATTATTCTCAAAGTTTTTCTAAGGAAATTAAAGATGGTAGTGTTGTATTGGCATTTTTATCGAGGTCTTATCATGAGTCTGTTAAAAATCCAAATGCTTATATCTTAAAACAAATTGGTGANAATCAAGAGATAGATTTAAGAAATGAATTTCTTTTTTATAGTAGACCAAAAGGCACATATAAAGGNGAGGATACAAAAAAATTATTATTAGATTTTTATTTAGTTAACACTAAAATATCCCCTGATGGAAATAAAGTAAAGGCAACTATCCAGGACTCAGAATTTATTATTGATGATTGGGCACCATACTATATTGAAGGATTACCTAAGGGAGAGATTTCAATCAAATTAGAATTAATTAATTCTAGTGGTGATCTAATTGAATCTCCTTTCAATCCTAGTTTTAGGACTGTAATTCTAGAGTAATTTTAAAACTTTTTACATTCTTTNATCTAATTAGAATTGGTAAAAGAATATTAAATTTGCATAATTTTTATTTGTTATTTTAATTTATGAAACGTTATAGTCTACTTATAATTTTTATTAGTTTATCCTCTTGTGGATTGTTATCTGAATTTAATAATTCATCGAATTACTCTAGTGAAGAATATGGAAATTTTAAACCATCTGACCCACCTAATTATGATAAATTGGATTCGTGGGCAGCTCATCCTGAAAAAGAAAATAATGAATTAAAGTCTTTTGCCAATTTAAATGAAAAATTAAATGTGAATGTATTTTTTATTCATCCAACTTTATTTTGGGATAGTAAAAATACTTCTTGGAATTCAGATATTTATGATCCTAAAATGAGAGAATTTGTAAACACTTCAAGTGTTAAATACCAAGCTTCGGCTTGGGCTAGTGTTGGAGATTTATATGTTCCTCATTATAGACAGGCACATATAAGAGTTTTTAGAGAATCTTTTTGGGAAAATGGGGGAGAACAGGCATATGAATTGGCTTATAGTGATGTAAAAAAAGCTTTTGAAATTTTTTTAGAAAAATATAATAGTAATAAACCAATTATAATTGCAGGGCATAGCCAAGGTGCTGGGCATGCTAAAAAAATTTTACAGGAATTTTTTGATGGAAAACCTCTTCAAAATAAATTAATTGCAGCATACTTAGTGGGCACAAAAATTACCGATAAAGATTTTANTAATTTAAAATTGATGGAATCTAAAAATGAAACTGGTGGTTTTGTTACTTGGAACACATATCGACTAATGTCAGAAAGAAAGACAAAAAAAGCTTCACTTACTGTAAATAGGGATTGGATAAAAGGAGCATTATGCTCAAATCCTATTACTTGGGATAATAATAAAACATCTAATTATGAAGATCATAAAGGTTTTCTTTTTTTTAATAAAAAAATATATCCAAATACTGTAAAAATCGAAGATGTTGATGATAAAGTTTATGTGAAATTACCTAAAATGGGTTTTTTTAAAAAAATATTAGTTTCTACTGTAAAAGATTATCATAAAGCAGATATTAATTTATTTTGGGAAGATATTAGAATTAATTCAATTGAAAGGTCAAAAGCTTTTATAAATAAATGAAAATAAGATTTTTTCTTATTGCCGCATTACTATTATTTTCAAAATCGTATTCTCAAGATTTATTAACAGGAAAAGTATCTTTAATAAATAATGAAAATGAATTAATTCCAGCTGAAGGTGTGAGTATTTACTGGAAAGAATCTTCAACTGGAGTTATTTCAGATGTCAATGGAAATTATTCTATTCCGTTTATCAAGTCAACTAATTTATTAGTATTTAAAATGTTAGGTTTTAAAGAGGATGTAATTACAATTAAAAACCTTAAAATTTATAATCATACATTAAATAAAGAATCTAATTATTTAGATGAGGTCGTTGTTTCAAAACGAAAAAATACTATCCAAAAATCATATTTTAAAACTCAAAATATTGTTAATGTTTCTAAAGAAGAGTTATTAAAAGCAGCATGCTGTAATGTTTCTGAAAGTTTTGAAACAAATCCATCAATTGATGTTAGTTTTTCTAATGCAATAACTGGAGTGAAGCAAGTTAAAATGCTTGGANTGGAAAGTCCTTATTTATTGATTACTGAAGAAAATATTCCTACCATAAGAGGAGCTTCTCAAGTTTTTGGTTTATCATTTATTCCAGGTACATGGGTAGAAAGNATGCAAATTACAAAAGGAGTTGGAAGTGTTGTCAATGGATTTGAAAGTATCTCAGGTCAAATTAATCTAGAATTAAAAAAACCTATAAATGATGCACCCATTTTTTTAAATGTTTTTAGGTCTAATATGGGCAGAAATGAAATGAATTTTCATTTAAACAAAAAACTTAATGAAAAATTTAGTACCGGACTTTTTCTTCACGCTGATAATAACTCAACTATTCATGATGATAATTTAGATGGATTTTTAGATCATCCAAAATATAAAGGAGTAAACTTTTTTAACAGATGGCAATATACAGATTTTGAAAAAGGTATTGTAAGTTTTTTAGGGTTTAAATTTTTAAAGAATGAAAAGAAATCAGGAGAGGATGTTGATAAATTGAATATTGAAAGAATGCCATGGTTAAGCGAGGTAAATACTAACAGATTTGACACAAATTTTAAAACAGGCTACGTAAACCCTAATATACCCTACCAATCTTTTGGTTTTCAATTAGCTTATTCAAATCATGAACAAAAATCTTTTTTTGGGTTAAGAAAATATAACATTAAACAAAAAAGTTTCTATTCAAATCTTATATATAATTCCATTATTGGAAACACTATGAGTAAGTTTAAATCAGGAATTAATTATTCCTATGATAATTATGATGAGACAATTGAATTTGTTGAAAATAAATTTAATAGGGTAGATAAATCTATGGGAGGGTTTTTTGAATATAGTTATGATAATTTAGAAAAGTTAAGCTTAGTAGCTGGCTTAAGGTATGATTTTCATAATAATTTAGGATCATTTTTTACACCTAGATTCCATTTGAGATTTCAACCTAAAGAAAAGTCAGTTGTTAGATTTTCTATTGGATCTGGAAGAAAATCATCTAATATTTATTCAGAAAATCAAAATATTTTCTCATCAGGAAGAAAAATATTTATCGATAGCAAAGGAGGAAAGTTTTATGGCTTAAATCCAGAAAAAGCTTTGAATTATGGTTTGAGTTATAGACAAGGTTTCATTTTAAATAATAAAGATGGGGACATTACATTTGATTATTACATTACAGATTTTAAAAATCAAATTATTGTAGATTGGGAAAAACAAGGTGAGCTACATTTTTATAATCTTGATGGAAAAAGTTATGCTAAATCCTTCCAAATAGAGTTAGATTATCAATTATCAAATCGATTAAAACTTAAATCTGCTTACAAAAACTTTTTAGTAAAAAAGCAATATGTTTCTGGATTTAAAGAAAATCCATTAACTCCCAAAAATAGATTTTTTACAAACCTAGACTTTTCGTCTGTTATAAACGAAAATGGAACTCAATGGAAATTTGATTTTACTTTTAATTGGATCGGTAAACAAAGGTTGCCTATACATTCTAGCCAAAACTCATTTAAAGGTTTCTCACCTTCTTATAATTTAATTAATTCCCAAGTAACTAGGGTTTTTTCTTCAAAATTTGAAATTTACTTTGGAGGAGAAAATTTAGGAAACTACACACAAGAAAATCCAATTTTAGATTTTAAAAATCCATTTGGAACAAATTTTGATAGTACAATTATATATGCACCTATAATGGCTCCAATGATTTATATTGGGTTAAGATTAAAATTGTAATTTTACATTGATGAAATATTTATTAATTCTTTTTCTTTTCATAAGTTCTTTTGCATTTGCTCAAGAATCAAATAATAAGAATTCAAAATCAACATTTAAAGTAAGTGGAGTATGTGAAATGTGTAAGTCTAGAATTGAGAAGGGTTCTATAAAAATAAAAGGAGTAAAATATGCTAAATGGGATTTAAATTCTAATAATTTATCAATAATTTATAATTCTACAAAAATTGATTTAAATACAATTCAAAAAAAGATTGCACATTTAGGTCATGATACTGAGAAATTTAAATCATCAGAAAAGGTTTACAATAGTTTACCAGAATGTTGCTATTACAAATCTGTTGAAATACATTCAATGAATAAATAGTATGAAAAAAAATAACAAATTTATTGCTGCATTCATATGTACTTTTACAATTATAATTTTATGGGTTTATAATGGTCTTGATTATAATAGCATTGAAAAAAATGTGGACCCAAGCCCAGAAAAGATTGTTCAACTTATGGGAACTGAAACCTCTTTTGGAGTAAAAGGCAATTGTACAATGTGTAAAACAACGATTGAAACAGCAGCTAATTCTTTAGATGGAGTTTTAAAAGCAGACTGGAATGTACAAACAAAGCAACTTAGCTTGGTTTATGATTCACAAATTGTAGAACTGATACGTGTACATGAAGCAATAGCTAATTCTGGCTATGGAACAGAATTAGTGGAAAATAATATGGATTCATATGAAAATCTACCATTATGCTGCAAATACGACCCCGCAATGAATGTTAAATCCAATTAAATTTTTTTTAACTTTAAAAAAAAAAAAAATATGAAAAAAATACTTTTATTATTTGTTACAGTTTTATTTGTAGGCTGTAATAATACAACTGCTCCAAAGGTTGATGCAGTTAATACAAATGGAGAACCAGATGGTCCTCATACATCAACTGAATGGAAAATTTGGGCATATAGTACTGCTGCTCCATCATTTATTGCTGCTAATTGTACTGTAGTTGATGTTGATGGTACTGTTCTTAGAGAAGGAACTAATGGTTGGACCGCAATGGCAGCTAATCCAAGAGGAATGGCTGATCCAGAAAATGGATGGAAAGATCCACATGAAGCCATGCCAATGGTTGGAGATGGTCCAGCTATGCAGTGGGCAATGGCTTACATGGGTGGAAAAACCCCTGAAATGGAAACAGATGGATGGGCATGGATGTTACATGGAGATATGGGTGAGGATAATAGGAAGCATTTAGTTATTGATGAAGAAGGTGTTGCAAAAGCAAAAGCTGATGGAGAATGGATTGAATCAGGAGCTCATTTAATGCTATTCCCTAAGGATCCAGCTTCCCTAGATGGACAAACTACTAATTTTAACACTGGAGCTCCGTATGTTATGTTTAAGGGAACAGGTTATGATCATTTAATGATACCAGTTGAAGATTACTACAAATATCAAGACCCTAAATAAAAATAAATTATAGCTTAATTATTAAAACCCTCTATTATGAGGGTTTTTTTATTATAAAATAAAATGGTATTCCAATTATTAATAATATACAACCATAGTATATAGATTCAATTCCTGATCCAAAAATTGCCCATAAGGAATAACTAAGACCTAAAAAACCTAAAATAGTAGATTTAAAAATTTTAATTTTTAAATATTTTTTTTCAATATGATATAAAATATAAGATGCACTAACAAATAAATATGGAATAAGAGTAGATAATGTAGTTAAAAGAATTAAAAACTCAAATCTATCAACTAGTCCTTCTGTAAAATTCATAGTCATTACAAATGAAGTGAGCATACTACCTATTAATAAACTGAAAACTGGAAAACCTTTTTTGTTTTTTTTATTAAATATTTTTGGAAAAAGTTTATCATTAGCCATAGTCATTGGCATATAACTTGTTATTAAAATCCATCCATTAAGAGCACCAATTGCTGAAATAGCTGCTCCTGCTGAAATAAAATAACCTGTGTATTTTCCTCCAATAGCTTCACCAGCTTCTGCAAATGGTGCGGGTGAATTAATTATAACTTCTGTTGGTATAATTCCAAATAAAACTATAGTTCCAAAAATGTAAATAAGTGTAGAAACTAAAGTTCCTATCATAGTTGCTTTTGGTATGTTCTTTTCAGGATTATTAATATTTTCTGCAGGAATACTAGCACATTCGATTCCTAAAAAAGCATACAGTGTCATGACACACACAATAGGAAGAATTTCAAAATCACTTTGTTCTGTTATATTAAATTTTGGAAAGATATTTAAATCAAAAACAAATAATCCAGCAATAATTATAAATATTAGAGGAATTAATTTAGCAATTGTTGTAAAAATTTGAATATTTCCTGAAGATTTAAATCCTCTTGACGAGGTATATGTAAATAGCCAAATAAAAAAAAGTCCTGTTGATGTCGCATAAATTGAATTTGTTGCTAATTCAGGGATAAAAAAACTTAGAGCACTTACAATTGCTACAGCAATTGCTGCATTATTAACCCAACAAGAAATCCAATATCCCCATGCGACTAAAAAACCAATAAAATCTCCAAATACTACTTTTGAATAAATGTAAGGTCCACCACTTTTTCCTTTGAGAATTTTACTAAAATTACTGAATATTTTTGCTAAAATTAATGCTCCAGAAGCGGTAAGTATCCAACCTAAAATACTTATACTTCCAAATTTTCCTAAACTTGCTGGAAGAACAAAAATACCAGCTCCAATCATATTTCCAATTATTAAGGAAGTTGCAGCTAATAATCCTATTTTTTCGTTTTGTTGGGTCATAATAAAAATCTATATTCAATAATTAAATTCTTAATGCCAACTAAAGATAAATATAATATTGATCCAGATATATCAAAAGCTGAAACTTTACCATCAAAGTTTTATAAAGATCCATCAGTTTTTGAAGATATTAAATCAAAAATATTTTTAAAATCATGGCAATGGATTGGTGATTCAGATCTTGTCCCTGAAAAAGATTCAGTATACCCAATTTATCTCTTACAAGATTATTTGTCAGAACCTATTGTAATTACTAGATCAGATGACAATCATATTAATTGTATGACAAATGTGTGTACCCACAGAGGAAATATTATGATATTAGAGCCTGGAAAAATGAAAAAGCTGATATGTATGTATCATGGAAGAAGATTTGATATTAAAGGCAACTACGAATACATGCCTGAATTTCAGGATGCAAAAAATTATCCAAGAGCATGTGATAGTTTACATAATTTTCCATTAAAAAAATGGGGTAAATTACTTTTTGTTGGATTAAACCCAAGCTTTGATTTTCAACAGGTTATAGATAAGATGAATGAAAGAATTGGATTTCTGCCTATCGATAAGTTTGAATTTGATGATTCGTTATCTAAGGATTTTAACATAAATTCTCATTGGGCTTTATATTGTGATAATTATTTAGAGGGGTTTCATATTCCTTTTGTTCATAAAGATTTAAATGAAGTACTAGATTATAAAAATTATACTACCGAAGTATATAAGTATTGTAATTTACAAATTGGTTATAGTGAAGATAATTCCGAAGTTTTCGATCTTCCTAAAAGTCATATTGACTACGGAAAAAATGTTGCTGCTTATTATTATTGGATTTTTCCAAACATGATGTTTAATTTTTATCCTTGGGGTCTTTCAATTAATCTCATTAAACCAATTTCAAAATCATATACTAAAGTTTCCTTTAGATCCTATGTTTTTGATCAATCTAAATTAAATAGAGGAGCGGGTAATGATCTTCAAAAGGTAGAGGAGGAAGATGAGTTTGTTGTAGAAAATGTTCATCGAGGATTAAATTCTTCTTTTTACAAGGCTGGAAGGTTCTCTCCTTCAAAAGAAAAAGGAGTACATCATTTTCATAGTTTAATTTCAAAATTTATGAACTCTAAAAATTAAAATTTTGAAAACCATATATGTTTACCAAAATAATTTCTGGGAATCTTTTTTTTTTTGGTAAGATACCAATCAATACCACAGACTACTGATTGAAGGTAATTTTTTAGAATAGGACCAATAAATATTTTATATGGTAAATAAGAAAGAAATTTTGGAATAGAATTTAATAAATACGGATATACAGTTATTTTTAGAAAAGTTGAATCTTTAGAATTTGTAATTTCCCATACAACCTTTGATTTTTTTCCTCTTTTTCTTCCAATTAATAATGTGTAACCTTTTTTTTCATTCCATTCGATAAAGTTTCTAAAAAAAGTTAAACCATTTAAATAAATTAATACATCTTTAGAATCTTTTCCATTCCATTTAATAACTTCATTTGATTTACAAAAAGGGTGAACCAAGTTCAAATGATTTGGTTTTGTTATAATTTTCCATAGATCTTCAGCACTTGAATTAATTCTTTTTTTAAAGGAAATAGGCCATGTATTTTTCACAGTTTAAAATTAAAACTATAATAATTATTTTAAGCAAAAAGTTTTAAGTTTTTTATTTTTGTGCTAGATTCAATTTTGTTAGAAATGAAAACAAATTTTAATGATATTTTAAAAAAAATTGATTTGATAAAACCAATTCAATATTCTAAAAACAGAAATTTTATTGATGGTTCAGTAAGTAAATTATCCCCTTACATCTCCAGAGGAGTAATTTCTACAAGATATGTTTATGATAAATTAATGAAAAAGGGGTATGATTTTTTAAAAATTGAAAAGTTTATTCAGGAATTATGTTGGAGAGATTATTGGCAGCTAATTTGGAATAAAAATGGAACCCAAATAAATGAAGATTTAAAATCTAAACAAAAAAATGTTTCAAATTATTCTTTACCAAATTCTATAAATAATGCTAGTACTGGAATTTTATCAATAGATAATGCAATTAATACATTATATGAAACAGGATATATGCATAATCATTTAAGAATGTATGTTGCTTCAATTTCATGTAATATAGCTCAATGTCATTGGAAAAATCCAGCAAAATGGATGTATTATCATTTGCTTGATGCTGACTGGGGATCAAATGCTTTAAGCTGGCAATGGGTCAGTGGAAGCAATAGTAATAGAAAATATTATGCAAACCAAGATAACATCAATAAATATTGCTATACAAAACAAAAAAAGACATTTTTAGATGTTGATTATTCAAAATTTGAAAGTATGGAAATCCCGGATATTTTAATTAAAACTGTTGACCTTCAATTAAAAACTATTTTACCAAAAAATTTAAATCTAAATCTAAATCTAAATCTACCAACATTAATTTATAATTTCTATAATTTAGATCCATTGTGGCGGCAAAATGAAAAATACAATCGAATATTTCTTCTAGAGCCATCAGTTTTTGAAAAATATCCTGTATCAAAAAAATCTATTGATTTTGCTATAGATATTTCTAAAAACATTGATAATATTCAACTTTATGTTGGATCTTTTGCTCAACTTGTAGAGCATTATAATTTAGACAAAGTTATATTTAAACAACATCCGCTAAATAGAAATTATAAAGGAATTGAAGATCAAAGAGATTGGATGTTTTTTTCTGATGATATAAAATCCTTTTTTAATTATTGGAAAAAATGTAAGAAAGAATTAGCAAATTAAATTTATTATATCATAATATTCCTAATAAAAGTCCAAATGCAATAACTAGGATTAATATGGCAACTAAAAATCTTATAAATTCAATTGTAACCTTTTTTAAGAGTTTATTTCCAATTATTGAGCCTATAATTCCAGAAATTATAGAGAAGAATCCCAATGCAAAATAATCTGATAGATTAATGCTTACTAGATTAGATGCATAAACACCTAGTCTTGTCATATCTACCAATGATGAAATTACAACGGTTGTAGCAACAAATACTTTTTTTTCTAGTCCAATTTTTATTAAAAAAGCACTTCTTAGAGCTCCTTGATTTCCAGTAAGTCCACCAAAAAATCCACTTAAAATTCCTCCAATTGGTAAACTCTTTTTTTCAAATTTAAGATTATTAAAGAATGGAACTAAATCAATAATAGCGAACATGATCAATAGCAATGAAATAACAAATTTAACAGCAGAAACTTCCCTTAGAATTCCATTAATATTTATAGAATAAACAATTGAGTTTTCATCAATGTAAAATAGGAGTAAAGAACCAAAGAACGCTGCTATTATTGCTGGAAAACCAAACTTAATTAATACTTCCTTACTAACATTTTTCCCTATAATAAAAAGTTTAAAAATATTATTTGAAAAATGAACTATTCCAGTAAATGCAATTGCAATTTCAACTGGAAAATATAATAACATTACAGGTGTAAGAATAGTTCCTAACCCAAAGCCTGAAAAAAAAGTTAATAAAGCTGCAAAAAATGTAACTAATGAAATAATTATAATATCCATTGATTTGATTTCATTAAAATTCTAAATAAACTGTATAGAATAAGTAATATTTTTATATTTTATTTTCAATTTTATCTAGTCTTTTTTCAATATTTTCTAGCTTTAATAAGATATCCTTAAAATAGCTCTTGGCTTCTGTGGGACAATTTTCTTTAAAATGTGATAGATCAAATAGTTTCATTTTATAGTTAATTTTAGATTAATCAATATAATAATAAATAGAAAATATCAATTTAATATATATTATAATTATAAATTACTTTTTTACACTTATGTTATATAAATTTATATTATGAAAACACATTTATCATTATTAATTAATAGAGTAGCATTTTCATTATTAATGCTTACTCATGGGTATCCAAAGCTAGTTAAGTTATTTTCCGAAAATCCTACATTTGGAAACCCTTTAGGTATTGGTGAGATTCCTACCTTAATATTGGCTGTCTTAGCAGAATTTATTGCTCCAATTTTTATTATTATTGGATATAAAACAAGAATTTTTACAATATTTCCAATAATAACAATGTTTGTAGCAGCCTTTGTTGTTCATCTTGATGATCCGTTTAAAAGAAAAGAACTAGCTATTGTATATTTATTTGCTTTTTTGATCATTTTTCTAATGGGTCCTGGAAAATATTCTTTTGATAAAAAGTAATTTTATTTAAATGGGTATTTCTTTTTTAAAAAAAATATTATTGATTTTAATTATTCCAGTTTTTTCTTATTGTCAATCATCCAATGAAAATATTAATTTATTAGCATTAAGAAAAAGTGAAAATGGATTTGCTAAAAAGACCAGAACATTAAAAACTACATTAAAAGATAATTCATTTTTTCAGGAAAAATATCGAGATACTAACATCAATCTTGAATATGTTTTGAGATATCATTTTTATACAGGAATTGAGTTTGGAGCAAAAAAAAATCAATTGATTAGTATGGATGGTACTGTGTTTAATATAAAATCTAAAACTCCTTCCAAAATTACAGATGAAATTATTGATTTAATTGGAGGAATGTTTTATGGTCAAAGAGAATATAAAAAATTTGAAAGACTAAACTTAGAAAAAAAATAATGTTAGAATATAATTTTGATTGTCCACATTGTTGGCAAAATCAACTAAAAATGATTGATCCTTCTATTGAAATTCAAAACTTTATTGAGGATTGTGAAATATGTTGTAATCCGCTGGAATTTGATATTGTTGTTAATGAAAATAATTTAGAATCATTTTTAGTGAAAGAAATTGGTCAATAGTTTTAATTAAAATTTTCTACAATTAAATTTTATCCTACGTCAATAGAATGTGAGAAATGGTTTGAAGAAAATGAGCTTGAAAAAGGAGGCGATATAGCTGACTATTATCTAAGAAAAAACCCCCAATAAAGGGGGCTTTGTTAGAATGTGTGGTGTAGCAGTCTAATCAATACGAGCAGGCCAACAGTTCATAGGTGTAGTATCATTAGGGTCAGGGTCAGCAATCCAAACTGTAGTTTGATTATCAAAATCCTTAGATATACTTCTGGTAAAAACTTGATTAGCAATTGTACAACGAAATGTAATATCTATATTGACATTTTTAGTTCCTGAAGGTATAGTTAGTTGAGAAAATGTTTTTTCCTCACCAGGAGCTATGTTTAGATTTTTAAATTCATAACCTACAAATGCAACCTGTATCACACTTAAAGTTACAGCATCTCTATTTACAATTCTTAAAGAAACTCCATTTTCATCATCACTACCTGAACAAGAAAAAACAAGTGAAATAAAAAGTAAAAGTAGAATTACTTTCTTAATTATTCCAAATGCAACTATATACTTGAAATATTTACTTTTTCTTATTTCTTCAAATTCCTTTTTCATTAATTACCCATTGCTTTAATTTAACATCTGTTTCAGAAGAAAGTTCCAAGGTTAGAGAACGTGACATATAGGGACCAGCAGCAGCACTAGTTTCACCTACAGCAAGGCAAAGGGTAAGATCTTCTTCGGGTACAAATTCACCGCTATCTTCGTTATAGATAAATTTCTGATCTGATGAACTCGTATCACTTTCTACAAGTCTTAAACTCACGCCTTTTGAAGCTCCTCCATGCATTTCTATACAGTAACCGGGAAACTCAACCGAACAAATCTGAAGAGTTTCTTTTTTATAAAGAAACTGAACATCACCACCCCTTGGCTTACAAGAATGTGCATGCAATTTTTCATTGAAACCTCTACCTCGTGTATCAATACAATATCCTAACTGATCTTGTTCATCCAGATTGTCTGCAAGATAAATCACTGGTGAGGGAGTCTGGAGAATGGGGGGGGGTTGCCCAAAAGAAACAAGTGGAATAAACAGTAATAAAAGAAGGAGTTTTTTCATAAACTATGATTTATTTTCTGGAAAGTAATTGATCTTCCAAAAGAAAAAGATTAATAAAAGTGACGCTACAGCACCAATTATATAATTATCAAAAAGCTCTAAAGTTAAAAGAGGCAATAAGAAAATTATAAAATAAAATAAAATTTTTTTCATTTATTTTTTTTCAAAAAAGNAGGCATAATCCATAACCCAAAAAATATTGCACTTAAACCAACTGCATCAAACCAATCTCCATTCATAATAAAATAAATTATGCAAACTATAACCACAAGACCAGTAGCTACACTAACGATTTTAACAAGTTTATTTTTATCCATTTAATAATGATAGTAGAATTAGTTTTTTAAGATTAAAAGTTTATTTATATTATCTATTGTAGTTTGTAATACAATTTTATGTACAGAATCTTTAGGATTTTGTATTTCTTCATTTAACTTTTCCAATAATTCTGCAATAGAGTTTTCTTTTGTCATTTTACTAATTTACATTTAATTATCAATAAACTTATCATTATAAAAAAAAACCCCTGTAAATCAATGACTTACAAGGGGTTTTGTGATCGCGAGAGGATTCGAACCTCTGACCGTCTGCTTAGAAGGCAGATGCTCTATCCAGCTGAGCTACGCGACCTTTTTAGCGCTGCAAATTTAAAAAAATATGTTTAAATTTAAAGTTTTTTAAAGTCTTTATTAGATATATTATATGGATACTTATGCTGCGATTTTATTATGGGTAATTCCAGGTTTTTTTGTTTTAATGACAATTGAAATTTTATATGGTCATTTTACTAATAAACAAACCTATTCATTTATGGATACTATTTCTAGCCTAAGTTCAGGAATGACCAATATCCTTAAAGATTCTCTAGGTTTAGTTTTAATTATTATTTCCTATCCATATATTCTAGATTCTATATCAATTGTTAACTTGGAATCTAGTTTTATCCTATACTTAGTTGCTTTTATATGCATTGATTTTGCTAGTTATTGGAACCATAGATTAAATCATAAAGTGAATATTTTTTGGAATAGACATATTATTCATCATAGTAGTGAGGAATTTAATATGGCTTGTGCTTTAAGACAAAGTATTTCAGCTTGGATAGGATTTGGGGCTTTATTTTTAATTCCTGCTGCTATTTTTGGAATTCCTCCAAATGTTATAAATATATTGGCTCCATTACATTTATTTGCTCAATTTTGGTATCACACTCAACATATAGGAAAATTAGGTTTTTTGGAGTATATAATTGTAACCCCTTCACAGCATAGAGTTCATCATGCTATTAATCCAACTTATATTGACAAAAACTTATCTGCTATCTTTTGTATATGGGATAGAATTTTTGGAACTTTTCAAGAAGAATTAGATAATGAACCGCCAGTTTATGGGGTCTTAAAGCCAGTTAATACGTGGAATCCTATTTTAATTAATTTTCAACATGCATACCATCTGATTCAAGATGCATATAATACAAGAAGTATTAAAGATAAATTTAGATTATGGTTTATGCCAACTGGTTGGAGACCAAATGATGTAATTGAAAAATTTCCAAGACCTATGATAACTGATTTAAAGAATAGAGTCAAGTATAATCATAATTATTCAACTAAATTTAAATGGATTGCACTTTTTCATTTCATTTCTATTAATATTTTGGTTTTTTTCTTTTTATCAAATTTTAGCCTTTTTTCAACAGAATTTCAAATTTCTTATGGCTTTTTAATCTTTGCTTCAATTTTTGGTTTTACATCTTTTTTAGATTTATACTCTTGGGCTTCAAAATTTGAATTCTTTAGAGGATTGGGATCCATACTTTTTCTTATGCATCCTTACAATCAATTTTTAATTGAAAATCATATTTTCTTTTATTCTATAATGGTACTTTACTTTATAATTACAATATTTATTTCACTCATTTATAGAAATGAGTTAAAAAAATAAATAAACAATGAGTTTTGTTTTAGAATTTTTTGTTAGAAATACTATAAAGTATTTTATTATATTTAAGTATTAAGTAACTATGTAATATTTTCCTTTAATATTCAAATCAAAATATGAAAAATACAAGAAGATCATTTTTAAAACAAACATCAGCATTATCAACTGGATTATTAATTCTGCCAGGTCTCTACTCTTGCTCTCCAAATAGTAAATTAAACGTAGCAGTGATTGGAGTTGGTGGAAGAGGTAAGGCAAATTGGAGTAAAGTTAATAATGAGAATATTGTTGCAATGTGTGATGTTGATGATAACAGAGCTTCTGAAGGATACAAAATGAATCCAAAAGCTAGAAAATTTAAGGATTTTAGAGTAATGTTTGATGAAATGCATAAAGAAATTGATGCAGTTATCATTAGTACTCCAGATCACACTCACTATGCTGCAACTATGGCTGCGATGGAGCTTGGAAAACATGTTTATGTTGAAAAACCATTAGCTCATAATGTATGGGAGCTTAGAACAATGAAAAAAGCAGCTAAATACTACGGAATTGTTTCTCAAATGGGAAATCAAGGTCATACAACTAATGGAATTAGATCTATAAAAGAATGGTATGAAGCAGGAATTTTAGGAGAAGTGAAGGAAATTCATGCGTGGATTGGAACATTTGATTTTAGACCAGGACATTATTGGACTAAACCTGAAAGTTTTCCACCACCAAAAGATCCAATTCCAGATTATTTANATTGGGATTTGTGGTTAGGACCTGCAAAAAATAGAGAATTTAATTCAGCATATGCCCCCAAATCATGGAGAGGTTTTTATGATTTTGGAAATGGTCAGCTTGGAGATTGGGCATGTCATACTCTTGATGGTCCTTTTTGGGCTATGGATTTAGGCATGCCAAATTCAATTGATGTAGAAATTCCAAATCCTAGAACAAAATATAATTTTGTTTCTGATCAATCTATTGTCAAGTATAATTTTGATAATAAAAATGTTAAATTAAATTGGTATGAAGGTGGTTTAAAACCAGAACTTTTTAATGAACTTGGTCTAGATAAATTTAAATCTAATGATGCTAATAAAAAAGACTACAACAGGCAAGGAATGATAATGGTTGGTGATAAAAACACTTTGATTACTGGAGGAAGACCAAATAATCCAAAATTATTAATGTCAGATTCTGATTGGAATGAATTTTTGAAAAATGCACCAGAAAAAGTTATTCCTAGAATTGATGACGAATCACCAGTTGAAGAATGGGTTCATGCTATAAAAAATGACAAATTACCTCTCTCAAATTTTGATTATGGTGCAAGTCTTACGGAAATGGCAATTTTGGGATGTTTAGCCCAAAGATTTAATGCTAATTTAAAATATGACTCAGAAAATATGAAAATTACTAATAGGCCAGATGTTAATGAGTATATAAAGGAACCTGTAAGAGAGGGATGGTCATATGGTGAATCTTTGTAAACATTATTACTTTAATTTTTTTACATGAAAAATGAATTTGATGCAATTGTAATTGGAACAGGAGTTAGTGGAGGATGGGCTGCAAAAGAATTGTGTGAGGCTGGTTTAAAAACCCTTGTTTTAGAAAGAGGACGGATGTTAAAACATATTGAAGATTATACAACTGCAAATTTGGATAATTGGGACCTTCCTTTAGGTGATGTTATAACAAATAAAATTAAAGAAAGACAGCCAAAGCAAAGCAGAACTGGATATGTGAATAGAGAAGCTACCAAACATTTATTTGTTGACGACATAGATCATCCTTACAATGAAGATAGACCGTTTGATTGGATTAGAGGATACCATGTGGGAGGAAGATCATTAACTTGGGGAAGACAAAGCCACCGTTTAACAAAATTTGATTTTGAGGGAAATGCTAAAGAAGGCATAGCTGTTGATTGGCCCGTAAGATATAATGATTTAGCACCATGGTATGATTACGTGGAAGATTATATAGGTGTAACAGGTGAAAATTTAGGATTACCACAATTTCCAAGTGGTAAACTATTAAAGCCTATGGAAATGAACTGTGTTGAAAAAGTATTAAAAGATTCAGTAACTAGTACATATGACAATCGATTTGTCACAATGGCTAGAATAGCGCATATTACTGAAGGCACAAAACCTGGTCTTGGAAGAGTAACTTGTCAGTACAGAAATCGTTGTAGAAGAGGATGTCCATTTGGAGCCTATTTTAGTAGTAATTCATCTACACTTCCAGCTGCTGAAGCTACTGGAAATATGACTTTAAGGCCTCATTCATTAGTTTATGAAATTACTTATGATGAAACAACAAAAAAAGCAACTGGAGTAAAAGTCATTGATGCAGAAACTAATTTAACTTATGAATTTAAAGCAAAAGTTATTTTTGTTTGTGCCTCAACCGTAGGATCCACTTCAATATTGATGCAATCAAAATCAAATAGATTTCCAAATGGAATGGGAAATGATTCTGAAGAGCTTGGTCACAATTTAATGGATCATCATTTTAAAGTTGGTGCTAATGCTAAATGTGATGATTTTAATGATAAATACTATACAGGAAGAAGACCTGGAGGAATTAATATACCTAAATTTAGAAATATAGGAGGTTCTACGAATAGAAAAGATTTTTTAAGAGGATACGGATATCAGGGTGGTGCTAGAAGAGGAGATTGGACTAAACTAATTGCGGAATTATCCTATGGAAAAGATCTAAAAGAAGCCATTTTATCACCAGGAGGATGGAATGTAGGTTTAACGGGATTTGGTGAAATTTTGCCATATCACGATAATAAGATGTATTTAAACTATGAGAAGAAAGATAAATGGGGTCTTCCAACAGTAACTTTTGATGCCCATATAAGAGAAAATGAGTTAAATATGAGAAAAGACATGAAAGCTCAAGCTGTTGAAATGCTTGAAAATGCAGGTTTTAAAAATGTTAAAAGCACTGAATCAAAATATGATTTAGGACTTGGTATTCATGAAATGGGAACAGCTAGAATGGGTCACGACCCTAAAACTTCAGTTTTAAACAAGTTTAATCAAATTCATGATGTAAAAAATGTATTTGTAACTGATGGATCTGCTATGACATCATCTGGTAATGTAAATCCATCTTTAACCTATATGGCTTTAACTGCTAGAGCAGCTAAACATGCTGTAAGTGAATTAAATAAAAAAAATATTTAAAATGAATCGAAGAAAGGCACTTAAAAATTTAGGATTAAGTTTAGGAACTATAACACTCTCACCAGCAGTTTTAAGTTTACTGCAAAGTTGTAAGAACGATCTAGATTGGAATCCTTCTTTTTTTAATACAAACCAAATTAGTGTTATTTCTGAACTAACAGATATAATAATACCATCTGATAATAATATTCCAGGTTCTAAAGAATTAAACCTAATTAAATTTATTGATCTGTATATTTATAATATCTCAAACAATAATGATCAAGTTTTATTAAAAAAATCATTAGATACATTTTTGAATGATTGTCTGGAAAAATCAGATAAAAATAATTATGAAAAACTTAATAGAAATGATTTAGAATCAAGTATAGAATATTTCTTTAAAACTAAAAAAGATTCCCATAATAAATGGAGACAGGCTTATAATAAAAACAAAAATGAAAGTATTGAAAAAAATATCCTTTTAATTGAAGCTTTTTCATATAATTTTTTAAATACTATTCGTCAATTAACTATTACTGCTTTTAAAGGGAATGAGTACATTGGTGAAAATGTACTAGCTTATGTGCCTATTCCTGGGCAACAGAAAGGTTGTGTTGATCTTCAAGAAACTACCGGTGGAAGAGCTTGGTCATTATGATTGTATGAAAAACACTCTATTTGTTTTATTTTTTTTGATTTCCTTTGAATTATATAGTCAAAGTAATTATCCCCCAAAAAAAGTTGGAGATGCCATTGAATATATTTACAAAAAGACAAAAGATACTGACTTAAAAGTTTGGGTTTTTAATCCAAAAGGTCATGTATTGAAAGAAAAAAAACCTGCAATAATTTTCTTTTTTGGAGGAGGTTATAGAGCAGGAACACCTGATCAATTTGTAGAGCACGCTAAATATTTAAGTTCTAGAGGAATGGTGGCAATTTTAGCAGATTATAGAGTTTCAAGTAGACATGATGTGAAAGTTATTAATTCTATTTCTGATGGTAAATCTTTAATTAAATGGGTTAAAAAAAATGGTGATATTTTAGGAGTTGACATAAATAAAATAGTTGCTAGTGGGGGATCTGCAGGAGGAAATTTGGCAGCCTCAACCATAATGTTAAAGAACTTTGATGATCCAAGTGATAATTATGAATTCAATTCCGTTTCAAGTGCAATGATTCTTTTTAATCCAGGATTGAATACTGTGAGTGAGAGATGGATAAATAATGAACAAGCAAAGAAAAGAATAGGAACTGATGACTATTATAGTATATCACCTTATCATAATATTAAAAAGGAATTACCACCAACAATAATTTTTCATGGAACAGCAGATAAAACTGTACCATTTTCATCTGCTGAAATTTTTACAAAAAAAATGAATGAATTTGGAAACTCATGTATACTTTTTGCTTATGAAAATAAGGAACATGGTTTTTTTAATTATGGTAGAGATAATAATGGTCCATTTGTTGATACAATGAATAAAGCAGATGATTTTCTTGTATCTTTAGGATACTTAGAGCCTTTGCCAAAATCAATTTTAAAAAATTAGTGAAACATATTTTATTTCTTTTTATTCTGATTTCAATTTCAACTAATTATTCTCAAGATAAAGATGAACTCTTTAGCATGATTTCTGAAGAAAAAAATCAAATAGAACTTCTTCCTGAAAGAATGGTTTTTACTCAAAGTCTACTATGGGGAGAAAAGGGCTTATTTAGGAAAACAGGAATTTCAGAATTGAATCTTGAAAATAGAGAAAAGGAATTGAAATTAAGAAAGTCAATGCTTACAGCTCATCAGGCAATTGGTTATTTAACTTTAGCTTCAATGATAGCTCAAGGAATTATTGGAGGAAAGCTATACAATGGAGATGAGAGTTTAAGAAAGACTCATAATACGATGGGTACAGTGGTTAATATTGGTTATTTTACTGGGGCTGGACTTTCTTTATTTTCACCACCACCACTTATTAATAAAAAGAAATCAAAAGGTTTTGATTCAATTAAAGCACACAAAATATTAGCAACTATTCATTTTTCAGCAATGGTAGCAACAAATCATTACAAGCATAGAGATAAAAAAATTCATAAGGCTTCGGCATACACTGCTTTTGCAAGTTATGCTACAGCGGTAATTGTTCTAAAATTTTAAAATGAAAAAGAATTTTATAATACTTCTTGTTTTAATAAATCCATTAATAAATTGTTTTTCTCAAAATGATAATAGATGGATGATAGACACTGAAAAATCTTTTATAGAATACCAGGCAAAACATTTACTTCATCAATGGAAAGGAATTAATAAAAATATAAAGGGAGTGTTTTTTTTAAAGGATAAAGACAGTAAAATTGCTGTAGCAGCAAACATTGCAGATTTTGATAGTGGAATTAGTAATAGAGATTCTAATTCTTTAAGAGTTTTGGATGCTTTTAAATATCCACAAGTTAAATTTTATTCTGATCAAATTTTAATTACAGAAGAAAAAATTGCTCTATCTGGTGAACTAGATTTTCATGGAATAAAAATTAATAAGAAATTTGAAGCGGAATATTCAGTCAATAAAGATTCAATAGAAATTGAAGGTAATTTTTCTATAGTTTTAACAGATTTTGATATAAAATTACCATCATTAATGTTAGTTAAAATGGATGATATAGCAAATATTTCTTATAAGCTTATTTTTCAAATGATGTAAAGAAAAACTTATGAAAAAATATGTATTAGCTATAGATGCTGGAACAACAAGTTCAAGAGCTATTATTTTTGATAAAAAAGGAACTCAAATTTCAATCTCACAATTTGAATTCACGCAATTATTTCCAAAAGAATCATGGGTAGAGCATAACCCAATAGAAATTTGGGAAACTCAATTAAATGCAATTCATGATGTTATAAAAAAATCAAAAATTAATATTAATGAAATTGATTCAATTGGAATTACTAATCAAAGAGAAACCACTGTAATTTGGAATAAGAATACAGGGAAGCCAGTTTACAATGCTATTGTTTGGCAAGATAGAAGAACATCTTCTATTTGTGATAATCTTGATGAAAATGGTTATAAGGAAATATTTTATAATAAAACAGGATTGGTTTTGGACGCTTATTTTTCAGGAACTAAAATTAAATGGATTTTAGATTCAGATCACAAGATTCGTAAGTCTGCAGAAAATGGAGATTTAATATTTGGAACAATTGATTCATGGTTGATATGGAATTTAACTAATAAAAAATACCATGTTACTGATTGTACTAATGCAAGTAGAACCTTGCTTTTTAATATTCACTCGCTTAAATGGGATGATGAATTGCTTTCAATATTAAATATTCCTAAAAATTTATTACCTAAAGTTTTAGATAGTTCTCAAAAAGTTGGATTTATTGATAAATCAATTTTAAATGCTGAAATTCCAATTTGTGGTATTGCGGGAGATCAACAAGCTGCATTATTTGGTCAGATGTGTATTAAACCTGGGGATGTAAAAAACACCTATGGAACAGGTTGCTTTTGTATGATGAATACAGGCAATAAAGCGGTAAAATCTAATAATAAAATGTTAACGACTATAGCTTGGAAGATCAAGGATGAAACAGTTTATGCTTTGGAAGGCAGTGTTTTTATAGCTGGAGCTATAGTACAATGGTTAAGAGATCAGTTAAATATTATAAAGGAATCATCAGAAATAGAGGCATTAGCAAAAACAGTCAAAGATAGTGGAGGGGTAACTTTTATTTCAGCCCTTTCAGGCCTTGGTGCACCATATTGGAATCCGAATGCTAAAGGTGCAATAATGGGGATAACCAGAGGAACTAAAAAAGGTCATATTGCTAGAGCTGCTCTTGAAGCTATTGCATTGCGCTCTATGGAAATTATAGTTGAAATGGAAAAGGATTCAGGCACGAAATTTAATAAGTTAAAAGTTGATGGAGGAGCAAGTAATAATGATCTATTAATGCAAATTCAATCAAATCTCTTAAATGTAAATGTAGTAAGGCCTAAAATAACAGAAACAACAGCACTAGGTGTTGCTTTTTTATCAGGATTAGCTTCAGGTTTTTGGTCTTCAATGGATGAAATTAAAAATATTTGGGAAATTGATCATGAATTTTTTCCTGTAAAGGATAGTAATAATAAAACAATTATTAATAATTGGAGTTCAAGAATTGGGAAAATTCAATAATATTCCAATATTTTTATGAACTAACTAATTTAAATTATAATATATGGACTCTTTTTTAGCAGAATTTATTGGTACGGCAATTTTAATGTTACTGGGCGTCGGAGTAAATGCAAATACAAGTTTAAAAAATACTATTGGAAGCGAGAATTCTAATTGGGTTTTAGTAAGTATGGCCTGGGGTCTTTCAGTTTTTGTTGCGGTATTTATTACTGGCCAATTTAGCGGAGCACACCTAAATCCTGCAGTTACAATTGGTTTAGCAATTATTGGCAAATTCTCATGGTCTCTAGTTCCAACATATATATTTATTCAACTTTTGGGAGCAATTTTTGGAAGTTGGTTAGCGTATCTAGTTTACATTGATCATTTCAGGATAACAGAAAATGAAGATACTGTAAGAGGATCCTTTTGTACCGGACCAGCAATTAAGAATTATAAGAATAATTTTTTCAGTGAAACCGTTGCAACATTTATTTTAGTTTTTGGAATTTTTTATATAGTAGAACCCAATTTAGAAATTCAAGGGGAGGTTGTTAATTTTGGATTAGGAGCTTTAGCTGCACTTCCTGTAGGTATATTAGTTTGGGTTATTGGGATGACTTTAGGTGGAACTACAGGATTTGCTATTAATCCTGCAAGAGATTTTGGACCAAGATTAGTTTATTCATTTCTGCCGAGAAAAAATAAAAATGCCGACTGGTCATATAGTTGGATTCCTGTTTTTGGACCATTTTTTGGAGCAATATTAGCAGGATTATTATATAATTTTATTATGTAATGATTGATAAAAAAAAAATTCCATGCATTGCTGGATCCTCAGGCTTAGTAGGATCTTTTCTGATTGAAAATTTATCAAAATTATATCCAAAAATCGTTTCTATTTCTAGAAGAGAAATTAAATTTTCACAAAATAATATTTTTAATACAATAGTAGATTTTGATAATTTGGAAAATGAAAATATTTTAAAGAAGATAGATCACCTATATATTGCCCTTGGAACTACTAGAAAAAAAGCTGGAAGTGCCAAAAATTTTGAAAAAGTCGATTATCACTATTGTATAAATCTAGCAAAAATTGCTTTTGATAATGGAATAAAAAGAATTTCTATAGTTTCATCTGTTGGCTCAAATTCTAACTCTAATTTACTATACCCAAGAACAAAAGGTAAATTAGAAGAAGAATTAGCTAAATTACCTTTTGATCATGTAAGCATAATGAAACCTGGAATTATATTAGGCAATAGAAAAGAAAGTAGAATTGGTGAAAAAATAGCAAAATATATATTTTCTTTTATAAGCCCCCTTCTTTTTGGAGTTTTAGCCAAGTATAAATCAATTCATGCTAATGATATTTCTAAGGCTATGATTTATCAAGTTTCTATTGGAAAAAATGGGTTTTTTCAATTAGAATATGAAAAAATAATGAAATTTTCCAAAAAATAGTTCTTTTCTTATTCCTTTTATAGGGAAACATTCAAGAATGAATATTATATTTATAGTATGAGAAAAATACTTTTTTCTTTACTTTTTTTATTTTCTGGATTGGTTTTTTCTCAAACTAAACCTATGGCATCCGATGTATCTGCTGCTCATTTTAAGGATACAAATGGATTAATCCATTTAGTTGGATCAGATGCTGAGTTTAATTCTTTAACCTATACGATTATCACTTTACCTTCCCATGGTACATTAAAGGATCCAAATAATAGTAATTCTGTGGTTAGTGCAGGAGGTTCATTAACAGGAAATTCTGTTACATTCGTTCCTGATTCAGAGGAAAATCATAAATATATTTTTTCTGGGACCAATTCATTTACATACAAGGTAACAGATTCTGATGGGGATAGTGATATTAAAACAGTAAAAGTTGAGGTTTTTGATTCTTATCTTAATCCTCCCACAGCAATAGGTTCTGAAATTAATGGGGAAGGAGCAGGGGATAATTTTGGACGCGCGGTTTCTTTAAGTGAAGATGGGACTATAATGGCAGTGGGTGCTCCCTTTAATGATGCTGGCACAACTGATTCTGACAAAGGAAGTGTTAGAGTATACAAATTATCATCTGATAGTGGTTGGACAAAATTAGGAGATGATATTGATGGAACTAATGATCAAGATTATTTTGGATCAAGTGTTTCCTTGAGTGGTGATGGTACAATATTAGCAGTGGGAATCCCTTATAATGATACTGCAAATTCAAATGCAGGTCAAGTCAAAGTATATCAATACGATTCAGCAAATAGTACTTGGAATATAATGAGTACAATAACTCCAACTATTGTTTCGTCTGGTTCAAACAAAGCTGTTTCAGAGCAATTTGGAAATGATGTTAGACTCAGTAGTGATGGAAAAACTTTAGCTGTTAGTGATATTTGGTTTGATAGATCTGGTGGAAATAATTCGGGTAGAGTTGTAGTTTATCGTTATGATGGTACTAACTGGAACTCCCTTGGAAATGAGACTGCTATATATGGTGAAAGTGGAGATAATTTAAGTTGGGGACTTTCTCTGAGTTCTAATGGAAATATTATGGCTGTTGGTGTTCATGATTATTCATCCAATAATAAAGGACAGGTCAAAATATTTGAATATGATTCAGCCAATACACAGTGGAATGTAAAAGAAACTTTATTGGGTGATAAATCTGCTGAAAAATTTGGAGCTGCTGTAGATCTTAGCAGTGATGGATTGATTGTTGCAGTGGGAGCACCCTATCATAGAGTAGCTGGATCTGGAAGTGAATTTGTTGGTAAGGTTAGTATTTATAAGTGGGATGGTTCAAATTACACAGCACTTGGTTCTGATTTAATTGGATCAGATAAGTATGATTATTTTGGAGCTCATCTTTCATTAGATAATGAGGGAAATACTCTTGCTGTAATGGGTCCAGGTCATGATGCAAATTCTGGTAGTTCTTCTGGTAGTTATTTAAATAAAGGTAGAGTTAGGGTTTTTAATTACGATATAGCTTCTACCAGTTGGATTCAATCTCCAGTAAGTTATGATTTTGACGGAGAAGCAGACGAGGATCAAAGTACTGGAAGTAATAATGAATCTAAGGGACAAAGAGTATTTTTAAGTGGAAATGGATCGGTATTGGCTATTGGTGCTGATGAAAATGATGGTAATGGAACAAACTCAGGTCATGTAAGGGTTTATAAATTATTTCAGCCTCAAGTTATTCCCGTAGCTAACTCACAAGATGTATCTTTTACATTGTATGAGCAAGTAACTTCAACTGATGAAATTACTTTAATAGGAACAGATAGTGATGGAAATGATATAGATTTAGTGTATATAATTACAGAGCTAAATACTGCTAAGCTTTTTGAGGGTGGTACTGAAATTACATCTGCTAATATTCCCCATACTTTAACTGCAAATAAGATAAAATATAATAGTAATTCTGATGTAGTCGTTAATGATTCATTTAAGTTTATAGTTCATGATACTAAAGCCAGTAGTGTACCTGCTACGGTAACTTTAACAATAATTCCTGATAATGATCCTCCTGTTGCAACTGGACAATCAACAACAAGTGACGAAGATGTTGCTAAGGATATTGATCTTGCTGGAACAGATGTTGATAATGCTGATACCAATTTAAATTTTTTAATTTATTCACTACCAACTAATGGAACTTTGACAGATAAAAATAATGGTAATTCTGCTGTTACATTAGTAAATAAAGATTCAGGAACAACAACTTCAGCTAATAGCGATAAGTTAGAAGATTCTTCTCAAAATTTTACAAGTACAGTTATACCTGGTGATTTTCTTATTAATACAACTGATAATACTTATGCTGATATAAAAGCAGTTGATAGTGATACAACCCTTTCTCTTAGTTCTGATATTATGGCATCTGGAGAAGAATATACAATAAAAAGAGGAAGCTCTTTAGTTGTTAGTTCAGGAACTGCCAAAGTAACCTATACTCCTAATTCTAATTTTGCAGGTTCAGATTCATTTAAATTTAAAGCAAGAGATAAAGGAGTAGGTGATGATGAATTAACTGATGTTGAAAATAGTGTTGATGCAGCTACGGTATCTATAACAGTTAATAATACAGATAATGATCCTCCTGTTGCTCAAGATCAAACGCTGTCTACAAATGAAGAAACCGAAACAGGAACTATAACATTAGTTGCAGTAGATCCTGATCCTAATGATACCAATTTGACATATACTATTGCAGTTTTACCTGCTAATGGTAAATTAAAAGATGGAGGTACTGAGATTACAACAGCTGGAGACATTTCTGGTGCTCTAACTTATTTACCTAATGCAAATTTTTCAGGCAATGATACTTTTAAGTTTACTGCAAAAGATGATGAATCCACTCCCGCTGTTAGTAATCAAGCTACTGTTACAATTAATGTAGGTAATTTAAATGATGCACCTGTAGCAACAGCACAATCTGTGACTGTTGATGAGGATACTGAAAATGATATTACTCATGCAGGAACAGATCCTGATGGAGATTCGTTAACTTATATTATTATAACATTACCTGCAAAAGGGATTTTGAAAGATAATGGAACTGAAATAGTTAGTGGAGATCTTCCTAAAACTTTGTCATCTGCTAAAGCTACTTATATTCCTCAAACTAATTATAATGGAGCAGATTCTTATACTTTTAAAGTAAACGATGGTACTGTTGATAGTACAGTTGCTGCTACTGTTGATATTACAGTTAAAGAGGTTAATGATCCTCCTATTGCTAATTCTCAAAACTTAAAAACTGATGAGGATACTTCACTAACAGTTAAGTTTACTGGAAGTGATATTGAAAATGATCCTTTAACTTATCTGATTAAAAGTCTTCCATCAAATGGAAAACTAAAGGATGGAAATACTGAAATATTATCTAGTGAATTGCCTAAACTTTTGCCAGCTGACTCAATAACTTATGTACCTAATGCTAATTTTGTAGGAGATGATTCTTTTGATTTTTTAGTAAATGCTAATTATTTAAATTCATTTACTAAGGCAAATAATTTAAAATATATTACCCAAAATGGAGTACCAGTAACATATCAAAAACCAGAAGGAAAAACTTACTTTTTAATCCAAGAAAATACTGGAGTTTCTGGCTCACCAATTGATTGGACTACTGCACGTACTTTAACTAATTCAATTAAGGGTGCTAAGATGTATGTCATCTTAAATGCTCAAATGGAATTATTGGTATGGAATGGTTTAAAATCTATGGGTTTAACAGGTAAATCAGGTCTTTATTATTGGATTGGACTTTATCAAGATAAAACATCTCCTGATTATGCTGAACCAGGATTAGAAACTCAAAATTGGGGTGGATGGACATGGGTTGACGGAGTGACCCTAAAAGATAGAGGCTATCAAAACTGGTATAATTACCCATCTGAACCAAATAATGCTGGTGCTGAAGATTATGCCCAATTTGAATTTAGTAGTAATGGCCCAGATGGAATTAAGTGGAATGATATGTCTATTGGTAATGCACAATCTTGGCCTTTATTTGAATTCTCTATAAGTAGTAGTACTCAAAGTGCACCTGCTAAAATTTCAATTAAAGTTGAATCAGTTAACGATGCACCAGTTGCTAATGCACAAACTATAACTACTAGTGAGGATGTAACTACTCCAGCTGCAATAACTTTAACTGGAACAGATCCAGAAAGTCAGCCATTAACATATATAGTTACTGCGATTCCTAATAACGGAACTTTAAAAGAGGGTGGAACAGCAATTACAAATGTAGATTTACCAAAAACTTTAAGTGGAAATGCATTAACCTACAGTCCAGAACCTGATTACAATGGAAATGATGCTTTAACTTTTAAAGTTAATGATGGAGTTAATGAAAGTGCTTCTGCTATAGTATCAATTATTGTAAATCCAGTTAATGACCCGCCTGAAGCAGATGACCAGACTGTAAACACGGATGAGGACGTGGCAGTCGATATTACCCATGTTGGAAGAGATAAAGATTTAATAAATATTTTTACTAAACATACCCAAATTGGATCAAATATTAATTTAGGAAACGGTTGGGGAGAGTTTATAGAAATTTCTGCTGATGGTGAGACAATGGTTATTGGTGGTTGGACGAATAATAAAGTAAAAGTTTATGGTTGGAATGGTACTGACTGGAATCAGTTGGGTAGTGATATAGATGGATCTGATTCTGGAGATGACTTTGGAGAATTTGTGTCCATATCCAGTAATGGAAAAAGAATTGCGGTGGGAGCTCACAAACACGATAGTAATAGAGGACATGTTCGTGCTTTTGATTGGGACGGAACTAGTTGGACTGAAGCAGGAACTGAAATGGAAGGGAGTAATACTAGTGATGAACAAAGTTATAGAGGAGTCCATATTTCAGGAGACGGAAATGCAGTAGCAGCAGCTTCTTTTAAAGGCGGATATGTTGATACATATAAATGGGATGGTACAAAGTGGGATAAAACTGGTGTTATTTCGATTCCGACTGGTGGAGGAGATTCACCAGGACAAGTTTCACTTTCTGTTGATGGAAATAGATTAGCTATAGGAACAGGTACTTACAGTGGAAATAAAGGTCAAGTAAAAATATTTGATTGGGATGGTACAAATACTTGGAATCAATTTACAGTAATTGATGGTAAAAATAGTGGTGAAAAGTTTGGAAATACCCTAAGTATTTCAAGAGATGGTAAAAAGGTTGCTGTTGGTGTAAATGGAGCAGGTTCAGCTAGAGTATATGATCTTTCAGCAAGCACTGTCACTCAAGTTGGAACAGATATTAATTATGGTTCGGGTTCAGCTTGGAGAGCTATTTCTCTATCTGATGATGGAAATAGAATAGCAATTCCAATATTAGATCAAAAAATAGGAGTGTTTGATTGGGATGGTAGTAAATGGAATCAACTTGGTGATGATTTAGGAAAACCAGCTGGAACACCTGGACTTTGGGGAGAAAGTTTAGATATGTCCGGAGATGGAAAAACATTGGTTGTAGGTGGTCATACAGGTTTTATTAGGGCACATAAAATATTAAATTTAACATATATCATCACTTCCTTACCTAGTAATGGTATTTTAAAAGAAGGTGCTAAAACCATTACTGCTTCTGATCTGCCGTTTACTTTAAAAGATACAGATGCTACTTATGTCCCTAATTCTGGTTTTTACGGACAGGATAAATATAATTTTAAATTAAATGATGGAAAAGCCGATAGTAATATTGCGACAGTAACTATAAATATCAAGGAATTTGTATTAAATCTGCCTCTTTCAAACTATAAAATAACAACAACTGAAACATGTAAAGGTTTTGCATATGGAATAATAGATATAGAAGTTACAGCCACATCGTATAAGAAAACTGCTGCTGGTCCTGATATTCCTATTACATACAATATAGCGATTCAAGGTAAAGGTCAGGTAGGAACAATTGTATCTCCAAATAAAACAGCTCAAATAAAAGATTTACCAGAAGGTACACATAAACTTATTTTTACAGTAGTTGGACAACCAAAATATCAACAAATTATTGATGTTCAAATTATTGCTACTGATCCACCTGTTGCTTATGTTGTTGGTAAAATTGAAAACTGTGATGATGATGTTGATGGAGATGATACTAATGGTAAAGTAAACTTTGACACATCATCTATTTTAGATAAATTATTAAAGAATCCTTCTACAGGAATTTTACAAGATAAAAACTTATTTGATTTTGAATTTACATATTATGATGAAACTACATCTGCTAATGTTACAAATGCTTCTCTTCCAAATCCTTTTTATTCTGCATCTCAAACAGTATCAGTTAAATTTAAAAGTAAGATAAATGGAAAATGTGAAGCCAACCAAACCATTGATTTTGTAGTTAATACTCTTCCCCAAATTAAAAGAATTGAAGACACCAAAAGTGTTTGTACTAACTTGCCTCCAGTTACTATTGGAGTAACAAATGCAGATAATAGAAAATATACTTATACCTGGACAAGAAATGGAACTAATTTTCCACCTAACATTACTGGAGTTGATAGTAGTATTCTAATTGGTTTGGGTGGTGAATATGTAGTAACTGCAACTACAAATGATGGAACTAATTGTTCTAGGTCTATGAAAATAACAATGAAGGAATCTAGTATTGCTACTTTATTGAGAACAGATATTGTTATTAAAGATCTTTTAGCTGGTCCAAACAATACTATAACTGTTAAAACTGCAACTTTAGGAATTGGGGATTATGAATATGCTTTAGATGATCAAACTGGACCTTATCAAGATGAGCCTGTATTTAATAAAGTTAGACCAGGAAAACATACTGTATATGTTAGAGATAAAAATGGATGTGGAGTTGTAAATATGGATGTCTGGGTTATTGGATATAAAAAATTCTTTACCCCCAATGGAGATGGTTACACTGATAAATGGAATATTATAGGTATCACAAAAGATTATCAAGCAAGATCTAAAATTTATATTTTTGATAGGTTTGAAAAACTTTTAAAAGAATTAGATCCTCTTTCACCAGGATGGGATGGAACTTTCAATGGTAAACCAATGCCTCAAACTGATTACTGGTTTAAAGTAATTTTAGAAGATGGCAGAATGTTTAAGGGACACTTTAGTCTTATAAGAGCTTGGTGATACTCAATCAAAGGCTTTTTTCTCTCAGTTCCATTTTTCTATTAACTTCGCAACAGTTTAAATTTACTTAATGCTTAATATTCATAAACTTTCCGTTTCTTTTTCGGGTGAATATTTATTTCAAGAAATCTCTTTTAAGTTAATTTCTGGAGATAGGGTTGGACTTATTGGAAAAAATGGAGCAGGAAAGTCAACTCTGCTAAAACTTTTATCAAAAGAAAAGGAATTAGATTCAGGGTCTATTGCATTTGAAAAAGATATTAAAATAGGTTTTTTAAGACAAGATATTGATTTTGATAAAGGAAGAACTGTTATTGATGAAGCATATGAAGCATTTGTTGAAATAAAGAAATTAGAATCTCAACAGAATTCCATAAATAAAACATTAGAAGAAAGAGTAGATTATGAAAGTTCATCTTATATGGAACTTATAAAAGAACTTGGTGAAATTACTGATAGATATGAATTAATAGGTGGATATAATTATAAAGGGCATACTGAAAAAATCTTACAAGGTTTAGGTTTTAAAAGAGATGATTTTGATAAAATGACGGATACATTTTCTGGTGGGTGGCGTATGAGAATTGAACTAGCAAAATTGTTGCTTCAAAATAATGATCTTTTACTTTTAGATGAACCTACAAATCATTTAGATATAGAATCTATTATATGGTTAGAGGAGTTTTTAAAGACATTTTCTGGCGCGGTTATGATTGTATCACATGATAAAATGTTTCTAAATAATGTTACTAATAGAACAATAGAAATATCACTAGGAAAAATTTATGATTTTAATAAAACATATTCAAAGTATTTAATTTATAGAAAGGATATCAAGGAACAACAATTAAGTGCTCAAAAGAATCAGGAGAAACAAATTCAACAAACAGAAAAATTAATCGAAAAATTTAGAGCTAAAGCTTCAAAAGCATCCATGGCTCAATCTCTTATTAAAAAAATAGATAGAATTGAAAGAATCCAGGTTGATAATGATGATAATAGCGTTATGAAATTATATTTTCCAGTTTCTGTAAGACCAGGAAAAGTAGTCATTGAAATAGAAGATTTATCAAAAAATTATGATGAAAATCATGTTCTTTCCAATATTAATTTATTGATAGAAAGAGAAAGTAAAATCGCATTTGTTGGTCAAAATGGGGAAGGAAAAACTACTCTAGCAAAAATAATTGTCGGAGAATTAAGTGGAAATGGTAAGTTAATTCTTGGTCATAATGTCCAAATAGGTTATTTCGCACAAAACCAACCAGAATATTTAGATCCTTCAAAAACAATTTTAGAAACAATGATAGATTCTGCTAATGAATCAAACAGAAGTAAGGTAAGAGATATTTTGGGTTCATTTCTATTTCAGGGTGAAGATGTAGATAAATTTGTTAAAGTTCTATCTGGTGGTGAAAGAAACCGTTTAGCCCTAGCTAAGATGTTGCTACAGCCCTTTAACGTATTAGTAATGGATGAACCTACTAATCATTTAGATATAAAATCTAAAAATGTTTTAAAACAGGCATTACAAAATTTTAATGGAACTTTAATTGTAGTCTCACATGACAGAGACTTTTTACAAGGTTTAACAAATAAAGTTTATGAATTTAGAGATAAAAAAATAAAAGAGTATTTGGGCGATATAGATTATTATTTAGAAGAAAGAAAAGTAGATAATTTTAGATCAATTGAAAAGAAAAATATTCCAAAAAAAGTAAATCTAAATAATTCAATAGACAATTCAGAAAAAACCCAAAATCAAAAATTAAAAAAGGCTTTAAGAAATGTAGAAAGTAAAATTTCCAAATTAGAAAAAGAAATTTCATTATTAGATAAGGATTTGTTAAATAATTATGAAAATACTATCAAACAAGACAATTTCTTTCCTAATTATGAAAAAAAGAAAAATGAATTAGAGCTTATGATGAAAAAATGGGAGGAAATTACTCTTTCTTTAGAATAAATACTTTTTCTTAAATTACAATTTATAATGAATGAATTTTTAAATTTTTGTAATCTTAATAACTTTGAATATTGGTTAGTTATTCGTCTTTATTTTGCTGCAATTTTTCCTATATTCTTAACTATTTATTATTTTTTTAGAGGAAATATATCTTATTCAAAAGCTTACACTTTAATATCTTCTTTTTTCATTGTTGCATTGGGCTGGGAAATTTGGATGACATATGGACTTGCTGGAGGATTGCCTGTTGATGAAAGACGAAGTGTTATGTTAACTTGTGCGATTCCAGTAAATATAAATTGGCTATTGAATTCACTTGCTGATGTATTAATTGTATGGATTGGTTTATTTTTTGTCAAAACTTATTATAAGAACAAAAAATCTCCCTTTATTAAATGGGAATGGGGTGCTTTTTTTATTTTATTAATATGGTTTATTGTACAGAATATTTATGTGGAAGCATTCTTTTATCATCTTCAATTAGGATCTAATGGAGACTTATCCTGGGCTCCCTTACAGCCTCTAGGATCATGGTATAATCCTACACTTTTTAAAATATTAGGCAATCCAATTACTTTTCAGACTCAATCTTGTTGGATTATTATTACCCCCATAATTTATTATTTATCGATATATTTTAACAGAATACAAAAAGATTTTTAAGTTCTTTAGAAATAACTGTCATCTTCCCATCTTCTATTGGACAGAAAACCAAGAAAATCAAAATTATATCTAAAAAATGCTTCAAAGCTATTTTCATTATTAAAAGAATTGGTTCCTAAAGGAGATCTATATCCAATTCCAAAATCAAATTCTTCTAATTTATATCTTAATGAAATTCCAATGTTTCTAAGCCCTGACTGAAAAGTATTCATGTTAAATTCTTCAAATAAATTAAAAGTAAATGAATTAAACATAATTTCTTGATCTAATCTAAAGCTAGAAAAAGTTATTTCTTTATTAATCGCAGGTCTATGGAAATACGAAGCCATTGCAAAGATTCCAAATCTATCAAATTCTTTTTGGTAGCCAAAAACAAAATCTCCGCTTCTAGAAATTCTTGCTACATTTTCCTCATCAGTAGCTGTATTTGCTTGTCTTAAATTATTAATTGTTACTCCAAGCATAAACTTGTCATTTTTTACTAAGAATCCAGCATTAAAATCTAAATATCCTATTGTATTGTTAAGTTGGTAAAGAGGATCTAAACTTGGAGACCCACTGAGTAGTTCGTCTTCAAGTAAGACATCTTTTAATCTTATAGGAAAAGAATAGCTTGCAGTTATGAAAGGATATAGCGTTATGTTTTTTACAAAAAATTGATCATTAAGTTTTAATTTATGAGTATAGGAAATATCCAAGCTCATACTATTCAAACCAATATCTGAAAAATGTGTTGAAGAAATTTTAGAACCTAAAAAAAAGTTATTTTCTTCAAAGAAATATGATCCTACAAAGTTTTCATGTCCATATGATCTTTTATTTAAATCATAAGTTTGATTTGAGATTAAACTTAGGTGGCTTATTTCTGTTAATCCAGCAAAACTAGGGTTATTTAGTTCTAAAAGATATGAATAAAATATTTTCGATGCATTTTGTGAAAAAGCATTAATACTCACAATTATGAATAGAAAAAACAATATTTTATTTTTATTAAATTTCATATTTATTCTAATACTTTAAAGTAACCTGATTTACTTATTTTTTCATCATCAAGAGTAGTTCCATTAAAAAGGTAATAGTACACTTTTTCAGCATTATTTCTATTATCTCCTTTCCATCCTTTTAATGTCACAATTTTCCTATAATCTTTTCCAACGTCAAAAGTTTCTTCATATAATTTGATTTGAGATATAGAAAAGACATTAAATTGGCCATTAATAAAGCCTCTAATAATAGGCCTAAAGCTATCGTTTATACCATCATTATTTGGAGTAAATGCATTTGGAACTTTAAACCAATAACCTTTTCCAATTAAAATAGTTTTTCTAATTTCTTTAAAGCAACCTTCAGGATTATAAATTCTTAGAGATATATTGTAATATCCTTCTTCTTTATAAGTAATACTAACATCTTGATCATTTTGTCTTAAAAAAGTTTGTTCTCCAGATCCATCTCCAAAATTGTATGAAACAGATGAATATTTTCCTATTGAATTATTTTTTAGAGTTATTTTTCTATTAAAAGGAATTTTTCCAAAATCTTGTATTTCTAAATTTTGATTATCAAAAATTGAAAAACCAGGAATACCAACTCCTAAATTTAGGTTTAGCTTATACGTACAATCAAATTCATTTTTTATTAAAAAATCAGCATCTCCAACTGGATTATCAATTTTTACACGATACAGAACATAATCTTCAGTTGTATTAATTTTAGTATAATCGATTAATTCTTTATTATCATAAATGAAAATTATTTTTGTATCCCAAGGATTATTGATTTTTACATCTAAATAACCTGTTTCTTGTAAGCAAAGTTCATCATCAATAACAGGTTCATCTATTATAAACAACTGCTCACTTATAACTTTATGAGTCTCGTTTTTTTGACAACCATTATTATCTACTATAACAGAAGTATAATAACCTGGTAATAACTTGTCAATTTTTAATTGACCATTTATGAATTCTAATAATTTTCCATCTTTATCAGATTTATACCACTGTACTAAATAGGGTGCATTACCCCCGGATGGATTTATAATAATATCACCTAAATCACCTGTGCATGAGTAATTGGTAATAGTTGGATTCGCAGAAATAGGAGGAATACTTAAATCAAATGATAATTTTTCACTTTCACATCCATTAGCATCTGAAATAATAAGATCATATATTCCAGGTTCTGTCACTTCAATTCTAGTTTCTTTACTAGAGAAATTTGGTCCGGACCAATTAAATTTATATTCATAATTTAAATTCTGATATTTTACACCACCTGTTGCACTAGAGGTAATATCTATTATTCCTAAATTTAGATTTGAATCATTTTGTTCATCATGACAGGCAATATATTTTTCTATATAGTTTGTATTATCACTACTTTTTAATCTTAATTTTTCTTGATTAAGTATTTCAAAATTAATAGTTCTACATGCCCCGTTTTCATCAATTACTTTAAACTCTTTTGTTCCTAGATCAATATCCTTTATTATGTAACCATTTGATTCAAAAGAAATTTCTTTGTTAATAAAAATTTCTTTATCATCTAAATAAAACTTTAGAGGAAGAGAAGATTTATTATTTTCAATTTCAAAATAAAAACTGCCAAATCCATCATAACATTTAGGTTTATTACCTTCAATAATACCATTGTTGTTGGAATCAGTTGAGGATATATTAGCTAATTCAAATACTGGGTCTAATTCTTTAATTTCACTTGAAATTTCAGCTGTTTTACAATTAAAACTGTCAAATACAGAAATATTATATATTCCTTTTGTTAAATTTTCTATTTTATAATTTCCTTCTGAATCAGTATTGATTTCTTGAGATAAATTATTATTAATTAATATTCTATAAGGACCTGTTCCACCATTAATATTTATAACTAAACTACCTGTTGTTAATTCACAAACTATATTTTGATGCTTCTCTGTTACTTCACTTAAAATCATCGGATTAGGATCCTTAATTTCAAATTTTTTCGAAATTAAACATTCGACTTTTTCCCCATCATTGAAATTTCTAAAATGTTTTGCTTTTATTTCAATAAAATAATTTCCTTTTGGAAGATTAGTGGCTTTTAAACTATTGTTACTTATTTGAATATTATTAAGACCAACAACTGATTTAGTTATATTTCCTTCAATTTTATACCAATTTATAGTTTGATCACTATACATATTATCAAATAATCCATTTGGATAAATCTCATATTCTCCTAACTCACCATCTACACAGACATTATCTTTTTTAGACACTTGAGTTATTTTTAGTTCTTGAGGTTCTTTTATAACTAAATTTGAAGAAATAGAACCACAAAAATTAGTAACATCAGTAACATTAGCAAAAACATCTCCTTTACTTGTTCTGATTTTAAAATAACCAGCATTTGGGTTAGATTCTAGTTCCTTATAAGGTCTATTTAGATTCCATTTAATTGAGTAGGGTGGTTTACCACCTGATACATTTACTGTTACTTCTCCATCATCACTACCAGTACAACTAGCATTTATTATTGATGTTTCTACATTTAATAATTTTTCAGGTTGTAATAGAGTTACTTTAATTGCTCCATTTACTTGATCAGTTGCATCATTAATTGATTCTGAAAATTTACAGTCATTTGAATCATATATGTCAATATCGTAATTGCCGGCAAGCATGTTTTTAAATAAATATGAGTTGCCAGTTAAATTTTCTGCTACAACACTTCCATTAGAAACAACTTTATATGGAGGAGCTCCTCCAGTAAAAAATATTTCAAACTCTCCATCATTTCCTCCATTACAACTAATATCAACATGTTTAGAAATGTTTTCAGATGAGATTATTCTATCTTCTCTTTTTATCTGAAAAGATTTTGTAGAGATACAAGAAACTTCCTTAGCATTGACTATTGATTTTGCAGTGACTTCGATTTTATAGAATCCATGAATTAAATTATTTAATTCTAATTTATCATTCCATTCACTAATTAATACATCATCTTTATACCATTTGGTTAAATAAGTAGCAGGATTTCCAGTCAACATTCCCCCTTGCAAATCAATCTTTATTTTACCATCTGCATAATCATAGCATTTTTGATTTTCAATTTCTTCAATAATTATATTTACTTTTTCAGGTTCTCTAATAGTAAAATCTTGAGTAAAAGTTCCACATTTAGCATCTTTATCTTTTATTGTTAATTTATAATCTTTTTTATCTAAACCATCAATTATATAATTATTAACTGCATTAACTAATGTTCTTTCAAACTTATAATTAGTTCCCTCTAGTAGTATTGAGTATGGAGCTCGTCCTCCGCTAATTGAACCTATGTCAATACTACCATTCTTTTCTCCAAAACATTCTACATCATAATAAAGAATATTAGAAATAGAAAATGCCTCAAGTTCACCTACAGTTATTTCGTCAGAAATAAATTCACAATTATTATTATCGATTATTTTAATTTTATATTTTCCTGTATTTAATCCCGTAACAGTACTTGTGAACCCAATTGTGGCTTGTTCTGATGCTTTTCCACCTTTAATTCCAGTATTTGAAATAACGTTATTTTCATTAATTATATAAACTTTATATGGAGCAGTACCATGTTTAATATTAAACTTTATTTCTCCTTTTGAAGAATTAAGGACAGCATCTTTACAAGAATCAACAATTTCCTCAACTTTGAATGCAATGGGAGCAGGTTGAGTTATTTCAAATACATCTGTTTCAATACACTTTTCATTATTTCCAATAAAATTGACAGAATATCTACCCTCAGCAAGATTATCAAGTGTTAGATTACTATTTTGATTTATTACTCCCTGTGTAATAATTGTCTCATTAAATATTAACTCATATTTATAAGTTTTATTTCCTAAAACAAAAGGAGTGCCTCCTCTAATATTTGTATATGTTACTGATCCATCATTGGCAGGAGTGTCTAAATTAACACAAGAAATATTTTTAACTGTTTTGCTATCCCAAAAGACTTTATTAGATATATATATTTGTTCTTCAACAATACAACCAATTTTATTTGAATCATTACTTTCTAAAAAATCCCTTTGAGTAACTTGAATGAGATAATTACCATCTACTAAATCTTCTATTGTAAATTCTTGATTTTTTATAATATCATATGATTTGTCAAAATTAGCAGAAGTTAATTTTACCTTGTAATATTCATTAAGTTCATCATTTAGAAATGTATCACCATCATTTAATTTTAAATTAAGTTTACTTTTTTCTGCCTCACAATCACCTAAAATATTATAGTCAATTATTAATTTTGAACTTGGCTGGAGAACTTCTGGTTCTAAAATTATGGTTTTACAATCATAGTAATCAGTAATTTCAAATTTAACTTTACCAGCTGGCAATCTTAATTTTGATATAACTTTTGAGTTTACTCCTTTTCTTCCAAAATATAAGTATTCTCCCGCATCATTAATTTTGACTTTATATGGAGCAGTCCCACCTTGAACTGCAATTTCAACTCCTCCTTTGGCATCTCCATAGCAAATATTATTTGTTATACTTTGTAATGATGCAGACATTTCCGTTGGTTCCAAAATAGTAAAATCAAATTTTTGTGAACAGGGGCCCTGAGTTACAGTTAAACTATAGTCACCTGGATCTCCTAAGTTTTCTATATCTTTTTGATTACTTGTAAATCCATTGGGTCCCAACCAACTATAAGTGAAAATTCCTGTACCATCTCCACCTGTTAATGCTGGTTTTATATATCCGGTATTTTCTCCATAGCATTTGATATCTTGTAATGCAATATCAGGATTAGTAATTTGAATAGGATCATTTCCTAATATTCCAACAATAACGGGATTTGATGTGCATCCATTAGCATCTATTGCATAGAACGAGTATCCTTTTTTTATTAGATTATCAACTTTAAACTCATCATTATTATCTACAGAATTTCCTCTATTAGTTGCGATTAGTTGATCATTTAAGTAATATGAGTATGGTCCTGTTCCACCAGCAATTTTAATGTTGAATGATCCATCTTTATCACCTGGACATGTTTCAGGAACAATATTAAATGGCGTATCTATTATAAGTTCAGAAACTGAATCTACAATAATATCAGAACCATAAACATATTTAACATTTTCTTTATCAACTACTTCAACTTTATATGTTCCAGATGAAGTATTTAAAATCTTACTAGCATCAGATTCCGCGCTAACGGCAATATATTCCCCTAAATCATTTTTTTGAAACCAATTGACAGTATAGGGTTCACCGTAACCACCTTGAAAATCTATTGTAATTGTACCGTCTTTTCCTCCAAAACATTTTGGTTTTGTTGTTGTAATTGATGTAAATGAAAAATCTGTAGGAGTTTTAATATCAAATTCCTTAGTTAAGGAACAATCATTATCATCTTTTATTATAACAGTATATTTTCCAGGAGATAAATTGCTTATATTTTTATTTGTTGAAGAAAAATTATTTGGACCACTCCAATCATAGGTGTAATTACTATTTGCTCCAATTGTTCCTCCAGAAACAGTAAATTCTATAGAACCATCTTTAGCATCGTATTTTGAAACATTGGTTAATTTTTCATTTGTAATATTAATTAAGAATTCAGGCTCAGAGATAGATACCTGAAAGTTTTTTGAGCAATTTTTAGAATCTATAACAGTAATATTATAGAGTCCAGCTTTTAAATTATTTTGAACTAATTGATCTGTATTATCGTTAATGTTTCCAGATTGAGATTTTAATAATTTATCATTGATATAATATGTAAAAGGTGCTATTCCTCCAACAATAGAAATTGTAAAACTCCCAGTTGAATCATTTTTACATTTTATATCTGTCTTATTAACTAAACTAATATTAGTAGAGGAGGAGGGTTCAGTAATTTCTATAGTTTTAATAGGATAAACATTATTATCAGAATCAGAAATTTTTAGTTTATATATTCCAGCTTTAACATTATTTAAAATTGAGCTAGTTGATAATAAAATATCATTTTGATCTAACCATTCAATTGTGTAGGGAGCTCCGGATCCTCCTGAGGGCTTAGTTTCAATTTTTCCTGAGGATTCTCCCCAACAATTTATTTGTGTAATCGAAATGTTGTAATTAAAGTTTGAGCTCAGTTCTAATATAAATTCTTTTTTTAATTCACATCCTTTTGAATCTGTGACTGTTAGCAAATAAGTTCCAACATCTAAATTTGAGATATCTTCATCTGAACTACTGAAATTTAACCCAGTCCAGCTGTAGGTATAATCTTTTGTACCACCATCTATTTCAATATCAATTGCCCCATCATTTAAACCATCTTTTGGGTTTGTTATATTAAAGTTTTTTAAATAAAGTGCATTTTCAGGTTCGGTAATCTTTTCATTTAAAATATTAGAACTACATCCATTATTATCTAATACTTTTAAAGAATAATCTCCAGATTTTAAATTACTTACTTTAAAAACTTCTTTTTCTTTTAAACCTGTCTTTATTACTTGATTATTTAAAAATAAGGTATATGGAGCTGATCCTCCCTCATTTATTATGTTTAGATATCCGTCACTATATCCAACACACGATATTTCTTTATTAATATCTGAATCTAATTGAATTAATAATTCTTGGGTTGGTCCTGTTACTGTAATTGGATCTGACTCAAATATATTATTGTCTATATCACTTACTGTTACTTTATACTTTCCAGCTGCAATATTTGATAAAACTTTTGGATCATTATCATTATCATCATAATTAGACCATGTATTTCCTAATAATTTTTCCCACGTAATTGTATATGTTGGTCCAGCTCCTCCTTTTGGATCAATTGAAATTTTACTTAAATCTCCAAAGCACAATATTTCATCTGGAAAAGTAATATTCATTTTAAATTCAGGATCAAGAATTTCAAAATTATGTGTATTTATTGAAAAGAATATATTATCCGTTGGCTGAACTCTTATTCTAGCTTTTTTAGTTCTACTAACTAATGGTATGGTAACTTTTTCAAAACCATCATTATCGGTTGATTCAGAAAGTTTAACTGGAAAAGTATAACCCCCATCATATGATAATTCAATATTAACTTTTACCGTTTCTGTTGCAGCTAAGTGATTCCATCTTACTTCAATTTCTTTTTCTTGATGATATTTTAAGTCTTTAACATGTTGACTTAAAACCATAAACACCCCATCGTCAGAATATTTAGTTTGAATAAAAAAGTCATCTTGTAAAACACTCCCTCCGTTAGTATTATTATCCCTAACAGTAAAGGTGAAATTTAAATTTCTACTTAACTGGGGAACGACTTCCCATTCATTTGCAGTTTTTCCAGAAAGTATTGTTTCAATATCAGGAAAATATCTTACTTTTTGGTTGTCAGGAAATAGAGAGATAAAAGTTGGTCCTTTAAGACTTGTATTAAGTGGAGGGTTAACAGTTATTTCATAAGCATCCATTTGATCCCAATTAAATAATAAATCGGTATAATTATTATTTGCATCAGTAATTTCAAATGTTTTACCCAGAGCAAAAGGAGTTCCTGCTGGAATTGAAAATGACTTCTTTGCAGGATCTGATACATATTTAGGCAGATCATTATTTTGATTTGTTAAGAATGAACCACAGCTAGCATTTTTGACTGTTTGACTAATTTCTTTAATAGAAATTGCATGGTAATATAGGTTTCGTTCTTTTCTTTCACCATATCCCATTATTGTAGCACCAGCTGCCGTTTCGACCATATTTCCATCTGCTCCATATCCTTCAGCATTGTTGAATGTGTGTACTGCTCCAAGCATGTGGCCTATTTCATGCGCAAAAACAAAATGAAATCCAAGACCACTATATCCTCCTGAAGTTCCTCTAGCTTTTCCGCCAGAGCATATTACTCCTACACCTGCCAAACCACCACCACCAGCATAAAAGGAATGCCCTATGTCAAAATTATTAGCTCCAATTCTGTTTATAATAATTTGATGTCCCTCATTAATTGTTTTAAACTTATCTCCATTAGTTAAACCATCACTATTTGTATCAAATTCTATTAAATCTTGGACACCAAAAACAAGTTCAAAAGTTAATCCTAAATCACGTTCTGTAACTGTGTTCAGTGCAGAAACTACAGTTCCTATTTCAGCAAGAACAATTGCCTTTTTAAAATCATTGTCTTTGTCTTTAGCGTCATAAAGATCTACAAAATAGTTTGACCATTCTGCAGTTGTAACAATAGCTAGTCTGTATTTTTTAACTTTTGGACTAAATGAAATTGTAGATAGACTTTGTTCTCTAAAATTTTTTTTTTGATCATGATCATGATGATCAATCATATCATCAAAAATGTCTGATGTTTTTATTTTTTCAATCTCTATTCCAGAGTTAAGAATAAATATATTTTTGTTTTTTGAGTTAATAAGAACATATTTTTTGTAATTATCAAGAATTGTGATATTTACTCTTTGATCAATTATAGAAATAAAAGCTTTTTTGTTACTCTCATTAGATTGACCAGTAAAAATTTCTATTTGAGAAAATTTTTCACTTAATTCTTTTGAGAATGGATTTTGCTTATAAAAGGTAAATTTTTCAAAAATTCTTCCATCAATTGGCAAACTAATTTCAATTCCCTTTAGAGGTTTAGATGACTCTGATAAAGAATTTTTTAAATTATTGTAAGATGTTTGATAATGATATTTATTTTCAGTGTTTAAATCTTCTCTTGATTCCCAATTAATATTCTGGGAAAATATAAAGAATGGAATCAGTAAAAAAAATAATTTTAATCTCATTTTTTTTCTAAAAGATTTTAACCATTAATTTAAGTTAATTATAAAAAAAAGCCAAGAAGAATGTTTTATTTATTTTTTCTTTTTGAATGGAGATGCTTTTAGATGTTCAATAATTGAATTTTTAGCAATAAAGAAAGCTACTAATAAAGTTACAAATCCACCTATCCAAATGCCAGGAATATTTTCTAAGAATAAGAAATAATCATAAAAGGCATGAAAAATAATAGGTATTAATAATGATAAAAATAAGTATGTAAACTTCTTTTTATTTTCTGTTTTAGCTTTTCCTAAATAATAACCCATTATAACAGCAAAAACAAAATGAGCGGGAACTGCTGAAAGCATTCTTAATATTGCTAATGATGCTGAACCTTGCATTACAAAAGCTAAATTTTCTGCCGTAGCAAATCCCATTCCTACAAAAACAGCATATACTATTCCATCAAAGGGTTCATCAAAATTCTTATTTGGATATAAAATTAAAATTACTACAAGAAATTTTAATAATTCTTCAGTAATAGAAACGGAAAGAGCTTCTTCTCCAACTCTTATAAAATTATTTTCAACATTTATATAACTAAATAAAAATTCTAAAATATCAACATCTAAATGTAAATTCATAGCTCCAAATATGAATGCAATTGCTAATAACCATAATGGTTCTTTATTATATTCATCTAAAAAATATATTAAAACCATGATAAATATACCAGGGGAAATTGAAAGAGTGACTAATAATAAATCGAACCAGTCAAACCTATTGATTAAAATTAAAGGATAAAATAATGCTAAATATAAAGCTGTTATAATTGCTGATGCCCCAAAACTATTTATTAAAAGTTTTTTCATTGTTTAGAATTTTAATGAAATCATCCATTCATTATAAGATTTATAATCTTTACCCTCTGAAAAAGCTCTTGCCCATCCAAAAGAAAATGTTGAAGACAGGTGAGAAAACATTACAAGTTTAGTATCAACTTGAAATCCAATATTTCTGAAGGTTTCACTGTATTCTTTATCCATTTTTCCAATATTTTTTGTAAATAAACTTCCTGCAAATAATGTTGGATGTGAATATGTAGCAAACAAGTTAAAAAATCCAAATTTTCTGTATCTAATTGCGGGTAACAGCAGTTCCAAAGTAGCTTTGTAAAAACTCTTTGCTATTATGCTTTTTTCAGAGTCATAACTTAATCCTGCAAATGAAAAGGGGGCTCTATACATTTTAGAGGATGCATTATCTATGTAGTTGTTTCCAAAAGATGCAAAACCAAATCTAGTAAATGGATTAACATCTTTAGAAAATGAATTTCCAAATGAATTTCTTAGCCATAGAGAGGTGTGGTCAGCTGGCAATTGAAATCCAAAATCAAAATTTCCATAAATTTTTGGAAAGAAATTTCCTTCAGTCATAGCAGAGGATATAGTTAAAGCTGATTTAATTCCCTTTTCTGCATCTACAGCTCCAACAGATCCTTTTAAATTTCTATAAACAAATGATGAATAAAAATTATAAAAAAGATTAGTATTGAAATCTTTATTGGCAAAATTAATTTGTTGAAATTCTGGTGATTGATTTAGACCATAATATCCACTTAATCCCAAATTTAAATCTAAATTTTTTGGAGAGTCATAAATAAGAGAGTGATTTATGTCGAGTCCAAAATTTAAACCTTTTCTTGATCTTTTGGTTGGACCGAATAAATCATAAAAATCAGCTTTATTGTATGATGCAAATAAATTGTATGTTCCAGGTAAAAATCCAGTAAGTTTTGATGTTGAATAATTTATTGAAGCATGAATCTCTTCATCTTTCTCTATATCTGTAATAGAATCATCAAGTTTATTTTTCCAACTATTTGGTGTGTATGATAGTTCTAAGTCTACCGATTTTAATCCCAATGGGTCCTGATACTTATATTTATAACCAATTCCAACTTTATTTTTATAACCAACAACAATTGGATATGAGTAATTTAATTTAACCTCCTTATTTGGAAAATAGAACCCTTCTTTAGGATCAATTTTACTTTCATCAAAATTTGTAGAGTTTGGAACATCTATTTTCCAATTTTTTAATTCAGGATATTTTTGTACTGTATTATTTCCTAAAAAATCTATTCCTGAAACTTCTATATTTTCTAATTTTTTAACATAAACAGGAACAAAACCATTACTAGTATACTTGAACGAAAAAATCTTTTGGTCGTCAATTGGAATTGGCCTAAAGTATCCAGTAACAGCATTTGTTAAAATTTCAATCTCAAGAGTTTTAGTATCCACTTTAAAAATATTACTAACCCCAGAATAATATGATGAACCCATTAAATATTTTCCATCATCAGAATATTTAAAACTTTGGGGAGAAGAAACGTCAAAATTAAAAACCTCATCATATTTTATATTTTCTTTATCACCTTTTGATAGAGAATTCATCTCATAAATGTTTAAATATTGATTTCCGTTTAAATCAGTTACTGCAGCACTTAAATTAAGCCCGTCTGGAGAAATATCTATATCAAACATATCAGAGCCAAATGCTAAAGTATATTTCTGTTCCCAAGTGCTATACTGTTTAGTGGGATTTTCTTTATCATACTTAGGTATTTTGACAAGTGTACTCACTCCATTCATATGTTTTACACCCCAAATTGATTCATCCGATCTATTAAATGCTAAATCACCGACTCTAAAGTCTTCTTGTAATAGCTTTGATTTACCATTTTTTAGGTTATATGAATTTAAATCTCTTTTATCATCATTATCTGTTGTATAAAAAAGTAAATCATTTTTTTCATCATAGGTAAGTGATGTGACATTAAATAGGGTAGGACCTTTAACATCCTGAAGTCTTTTTATTTTTCCAGATTTTAAGTCTATTTCAGCAATATGAGGAATTTTTCCAGGATAATTAACCGCAACATAGATTTTATCTCTTTTTTTATCATGGAATGCATGTGAAACTCCACCTAGGACCTTATCTGTTATTAGTTCATCTTCACTTACAGCATTTTCTTTTAATTTTAGAATATTATTTTTTTGAAATTCTTTTTCAAACTCAATCCAATTATTCCATGATTTCGATATTGGAATTCCATATATATGTTTAAAATTATTGGCAAATCCTCTTTTGCTTCCATCTTTTCGTTTTATCCACTCTATTAATTTTATTGGACCATATTCATGAGCTAAATAACTTACAAATCTTGTCCCATAATAGTAATAATTTGCTTTAGACATAAAATCTGCTGATGTTCCTGCAGATGCTAAACCTTGAGCAGAATAAATTCTGCTATTTTCTAAAACTCTAGTTCTAAAGAACATTTCATCATAGTTTCCTAATGCATTTCCTTTTCCCCCATCCATCCACGTTTCAACAAAAACAGCTATCCCTTCGTGTAACCATCTTGGAGAATAATATCTAGGACTTGTTAAATAGCTATAAAATATAGAAATAGGGTGATCATTAGAACTTTTTACTTTTCCATTAAATAATTTTTGATAGAATAGATCACTTTTTGAAGCATTATCTAAAGCTGCAATATGAACAAGTTCATGATTCATTATTGAAAAAACTCGTTCACCTGCTATACTAGATTCAAATGAGTAGTTTAGGGGAGAAATACATGTAAAAATTAGATTCTTTGGAAGAGATGTTGCTCCACCATTACCATAGTCTCCAAAATCTTGAAACATAACAAATATTTTTTCTTTTGGATCGTAATCAAATAAATCTTTATGAAAATCTAAAGCATTGTGAGAACATCTTATAGCATGTTTTAATACGAAGTTAAATTGCGGATTTAGACTTACAACATCAAAATCTTTTGTCTCAATTTTATTGAATTGAGAGTTTGATTTATTAATAAAAACTACAAGAATAAGAAACAGAAGGAATTTTTTCATATTTGAATTTATGAGTTTTTCATCAAAAAAAAAAGGAGAAAATATTATTTTCTCCTTTTTTAGTAATATAAATATTATATATTAAAAATCAGCTGACATCATAGTTTTTTGAAAATCAGGAGCAGCTAACATTTTTTGGAATTCAGGTGCAGCCATCATTTTATGAAAATCAGGTGCGGCTAGCATTTTCTGAAAGTCACCAGAAAGTGCAAGTTTTTGGAATTCAGGTGCAGCAAGCATCTTTCCAAAGTCAGCAGAAAGTGCAAGTTTTGCAAATTCAGGTGCAGCAAGCATCTTTCCAAAGTCTGCAGAAAGTGCAAGTTTTTGGAATTCAGGTGCAGCTAACATTTTTCCAAAGTCTGCAGAAACTGCAAGTTTTGCAAATTCAGGCGAAGCTATCATCTTTCCAAAATCAGGTGCAGCAAGCATTTTACCAAACTCAGGTGCAGCAAGCATCTTTCCAAAGTCTGCAGAAAGTGCAAGTTTTGCAAATTCAGGTGCAACTAACATTTTACCAAACTCAGCAGAAAGTGCAAGTTTTGCAAATTCAGGTGTAGCTAACATCTTTCCAAAGTCTGCAGAAAGTGCAAGTTTTGCAAATTCAGGCGAAGCTAACATTTTACCAAAGTCAGCAGAAACTGCAAGTTTTGCAAATTCAGGCGAAGCTAACATCTTTCCAAAGTCAGCAGAAAGTGCAAGTTTTTGGAATTCAGGTGCAGCAAGCATCTTTCCAAAGTCTGCAGAAAGCGCAAGTTTTTGGAATTCAGGTGCAGCAAGCATCTTTCCAAAGTCTGCAGAAAGTGCAAGTTTTGCAAATTCAGGTGCAGCTAACATCTTTCCAAAATCTGGTGCAGCCATCATTTTTTGAAATTCAGGTGCAGCTAACATCTTTCCAAAGTCAGCAGAAAGTGCAAGTTTTTGGAATTCAGGTGCAGCAAGCATCTTTCCAAAATCTGGAGAGAGTGCAAACATTCTAAATTCAGGAGCTACCATCATTTTTTGAAATTCAGGTGCAGAAATCAATTTTGCAAATTCTGGATTTGCGATCATCTTTTGGAAGTCTTGATTATTAAGAAGTTCTTGAACTTCTTCACCGTCAAGATCAACTACGACATCACTTCTGTTGTCGTATTTTTCGGCCTTTTTAACGCCTTTAATTGCTTTAATTCCAGAACTTGAAAGATCTGAACTATTAAAGTCAATTGCTTCTGATTGTACTAATAAGTATCCTAAGACACCAATTACCAATACAACCGCCACGATTAAGAAATTTAATTTACCATGGACTTTGTTTGTGTGTTTACTCATAATTATTATTTTAATTAATTATTTCCCAAACAACTAAACTGTTGTAAAGCCTAACTACTCTAGTTAGTGGAGCAAATATAATGAAAAAAAAATATCCTAAGAAGAAGTTAATGCCAACCAATTGGTAATTGTTTTAAAGAATCGAACATTAATACTATAAAATATCTTACTATTATGCCTGTTTTTACAATTATTTTAACTAAAATGTTATCTTGAAATAGATTTTAAAAAAATATTAAAAAAATGTATTACATTGGATATGATTTGGGAAGTTCATCTTTAAAAATTGCATTAACTAATGCAACTAATGGAGAAAAGATTTTTATAATTCAAGAACCTAAGAAAGAGATGGACATTATTTCTAAAAGAAATGGATGGGCAGAACAAGATCCAAACTTTTGGTGGAAATGTATATGTAATGGAACTAAAAGAATAATTAAAGAATCTAAAATAGACTCAAAAAAGATTCTTGCAATTGGAATTTCTTACCAAATGCATGGACTAGTTTTAATTGATAAATTTGGTGAGGTTTTAAGAAATTCAATTATTTGGTGTGATGATAGAGCTGTTGAAATAGGTAATAAAGCTTTCAATGATATTGGTATCAAAAAATGTAATGAAAATTTACTTAATTCACCTGGAAATTTTACGGCTTCTAAATTAGCATGGGTTAAGAAAAATGAGCCAAATGTCTATGATAGAATTTATAAATTTTTACTTCCCGGAGATTTTATTGCATACAAATTTACGGGAGAAGTACTTTCTACACCAAATGGACTTTCTGAGGGAATGTTTTGGGACTTTAAAGAAGGTAAAGTAGCAACATGGTTATTAAAATATTTTGGTATTAGTGAATCTTTAGTGCCCTCAATAGTAGAAAATTTTAATGATCAAGGTTATATTAATAAAAAAGCTTCTTTAGAAACAGGCCTTCCAAAAGGAATACCTATTAGATATCGTGCTGGAGATCAGCCAAACAATGCTATGTCATTGAATGTTTTAAATTCAGGGGAAATAGCAGCTACTGGTGGAACATCTGGTGTACTTTATGCATTAACTAAAAATATTAAATCAAAAGAATCTTTGAGGATAAATAATTTTGCTCACGTAAATTATTCAAAAGAGAATCATATTATTGGAAAATTGTTATGTATTAATGGATCAGGCATTCAATATAAATGGCTTAGGAATTTAACTAAAAGTATTTCATACAATGAAATGAATCAAATAGGATCTGGAATAAAAGTTGGAAGTAATGGATTAATTGTTTTCCCTTTTGGAAATGGTTCAGAAAGAATGTTTGAAAATAAAAATATTGGAAGTACAATACATAATTTAAATTTTAATATTCATTCAAAACCACATTTAATAAGAGCATCTCTTGAGGGAATTGCTTTTTCATTTATCTATGGAATGGAAATATTGATTAATGATAATTTAAATCCAAAATTAATTAGGGCAGGAAATGATAATTTATTTCAATCTGAATTATTTTCAACCACAATAAGTACTATATTAAATAAAGAAATTGAAATTCATGATGTTTCAGGTGCATATGGAGCTTCAAGAGCAGCAGGTTGTAATGATAAAGATTTTAAAAACTTTTCAGAAAATATTAGTAAAAACGATTATATAAAAACTTTTTTCCCCTCCCATCAAAATAATAAATACCTAGATGCATATGAAGAGTGGAAAATAAAATTAAATACAATTTTAAATTAAAAATTATGGTACTAATTGGAAACAAAGAATATTTCAAAGGAATAAAAGAAATAAAATTTGAAGGGAATAAATCCAAAAATCCTTTTGCATACAAATACTATAATCCAGAAAAAATTATTGCTGGAAAAACTATGAAAGATCATTTTAAATTTGCTGTTGCTTATTGGCATTCTTTTGGTGGTGACGGTTCAGACCCTTTTGGTCATGGAACTCAAGTTTTTCCTTGGGATTCATCAAATGATCCAGTTCTAGCAGCAAAGGATAAAGCTGATGCAGCATTTGAATTTATATCAAAAATGGGATTTGAATATTTTTGCTTTCACGATTTTGATCTAATTAAAGAAGCAGATACTCTTAATGAATCAGAACAAAGGTTAATTACAATCACTGAATATATTAAGGAAAAGCAAAATAAATCTGGAATAAAGCTTCTTTGGGGAACTGCCAACTGTTTTTCCCATCCTCGTTACATGAACGGAGCTTCAACAAATCCTGATTTTAATGTTGTAGCTAGGGCTGGAGGACAGATTAAGTTGGCTTTAGATACAACAATAGCTCTTAATGGAGAAAATTATGTTTTTTGGGGAGGAAGAGAAGGATATATGTCTCTTTTAAATACTGATATGGCTAGAGAATTAGATCATATGGCACAATTCTTAACTATGTGTAGAGATTATGCAAGAAAAAATGGATTTCAAGGAAATTTTTTCATTGAACCTAAACCTAGTGAACCCTCAAAACATCAATACGATTTTGATACTGCAACTGCAATAGGATTTTTGAAAGAATATAACTTAGATAATGATTTTAAAATTAATATTGAGGTTAATCATGCAACTCTAGCTCAACATACTTTTCAGCATGAACTAACAGTTGCGGCTAAAGCGGGTATGTTAGGTAGTATAGATGCAAATAGAGGAGATTATCAAAATGGATGGGATACAGATCAATTTCCAATAAACATTCAAGAAACTACAGAAGCAATGTTGGTTTTTTTAAAATCAGGAGGCTTACAAGGTGGAGGTGTAAATTTCGATGCTAAATTGAGAAGAAATTCCACTGATAGAGAAGATCTTTTTTTGGCTCATATTGGAGGAGCAGATACATTTGCAAGAGCATTATTGATTGCAGATAGATTAATTTCAGACTCACCACTACCATCGATGCTTAAAAAAAGATATGAATCTTTTGATTCAGGTAATGGAAAAGAATTTGAAAAAGGAAATCTAAAATTAGATGATCTTTATCAAATTGCTATTCAAAGTGCGGATATTAAAGCTGTAAGTGGAAAACAGGAATTAATGGAGAATATATTATTTAATTACGTAAGATGAATTTGTGGATACAGTTTTTTAAACGATTATATTAACTCGTTTTAGGTATTTATTTTTAAAAACATACTAATAAGTATTTTTTTATATATTTAATGCTAAATCTAAAATTTAATTATGAAAAAAATTATTTTAATATTATTTATCTTTTTTGGCTTTAATTTATCAGCTCAACAATTAGCTTTCACTACAGTTGATTTTAAAGCAAAAGATAATTCGCAAGAAAATTTAGTAGATCTATTTGATAAATTTTTTGAAGATGCAAAATTCAAATCTGGAAGTATTTTATTGGAAAGATTATGGCAAGGTAGAGTGAAAGGTATGACCCACAGAATCGTATGGATCTGGGAACTTGATAACGGAGGCAGAGCTGATGATATGAAAGAGTATGAAAATGAAGCTTTTTGGGCTCAAGCAAATCATTATATTGAAGAATGGGGAGATGCAAAATCTGGAAGAATTTTAAGTTGGCATGAAGGTGATGTAAAAGAATTTCCATATGGACATATATGGGATATGACTCCAAAAGATCCAGTAGCCTTTAAAAAAGCGCATGATAAGATTGTAAAAAAAGCTGCTGAAATGTTTGAAAATAAAGTTGTTGGATTTGGAACTTATGACATCAATAGACCAAACGGAGCAACACATTGGGTAGTTATTGGAGAAAAAGACACAAATGGTCATCTAAGCATGTATAACACTTTTGAAAATGATTACGCTAAAGCAATGGAAGAGTTAATAATAACCAGGGGTGAAGTTGAGTTTATTCACGATTTTATGATTGAAGTATTAAAAAGATATCAGTAAAAACTTGTTCTTATTCATAAAAAAAGGGTTAACGTTAGTTAACCCTTTTTTTATAATAATTTATTTAAAAATCAATTTATTCAACGAAGGTTTTATTATATTCCGTAGGATCAAAAGCATTGTATGCTTCTATAACTTTCATGTCATCCCATTTAAACCAAGCATAGCCTCTTAAAGATAATAATTCTCCTGTTTTTTTATTTATTCCATTCCAAGTATACCAGTAATTGGTATAAATCTCACCATTATTATAAAACATGGTTGTTGTATTTCTATCGATATTTTTTATATCATCAAAGTATTCATGACCAGTCATAAAAGAATTTACAACATCATTAGCGGTTAATTCAGTATCATTTACATGAAAAATAGCATTATCAGCAAATATTGATAATGCTTTTTCAGCATCTTTGTTCTCATATGCATCTGTAAATGAATTCATAATTGCATTTCTTTCATCTGTTGCTGAAATTGTTCCAGACCAATCAGCATCATCAATTTGGACTGAGTTAGGATTTTTACAAGATGTTACTAATAAAATGCTTACAATAAGTAATAAATAATTTTTCATAATTTAAATTTTAATAAAAGTTATAATTAGTATTGTTATAATGAGCTTTCATTCCATTCTCACCACCTGTAACTAGAGTTGTAGCCTTAGCAACAAGTTTGCTGGGATCTTTATTGAATCTCCAATTTAAATATGTTTCATATTTTTCAAACGAATCCCAATACTCGTATATAAAATAAGTCTGATTTTCTTCGTTATAAAAAGCTTCTAAATGAGTACAACCATCAGCATTTCTGGTAACGGTTAAGCCATCATCAGAATCCATAAGTTCTTGAAATTTATCTAAATTCTTTTTACTAACTTTTGCAGTAAATACAACAACATTTCTTTGAGCTGGACCAACTGCATTAACCATTCCAGTAGCATCAAAATACTCTCCAGTATTAACAATTTTACCATCCTCAAAATCAAAATTATGATAAGACATTAAGCTAAATTCTCTCCCAGTAGATTTACTTACGCCACTCCATCTACCATATGCTCTAACACTTCCGTCTGGTTTCATTGTTAAAGTATCAATTCCTGGTAACCAAACAGGGTCATTAAATTTTACATCCGTATAATTTTTTACATAGAAGTCGGCAACTTGAAAAGATGCATCATATCCAACTCTGCCCATTCCATACATAGGAGAAATATCTTGCACATTTTCTGAAACAACTTCTTTCCATAATTCAATGTCTCCAGTTTCAAAAGCTTCAACCCACTTTTTAGCAAGATTTAAATTCGCATTATAATCAGGATTAGAAGAACATGAGATTACTAAAAGACTTAATATTAATAGTATATTTTTTTTCATTTTATTTAAATTTTAGTGTGTAAATATATAAAAATACTAACAAGGATGTTTAATTTAAGTATTATTTAATATTTATATAACTTTAGAAAATATAAAATGATGATATGAACTTGATAGAAATTGAAGAAAAAGAAATTTTCCCTGGTTTTTCTGGAAAATTTGTTCATGGAAAAAAAATTAGTTGGGTGTTTTGGAATGTGAAAAAAGATTCAATAGTTCCGAAACATAATCATATTCATGAACAAATAATGCATGTAGTAACTGGTAAGTTTGAGTTTGTGCTAAATAATGATAAAAAAACCTATAGTGATGGTGATGTTGTTGTAATTCCTTCAAATGTTCCTCATTCAGGAAAAGCTTTAACTGATTGTAAATTAATGGATGTTTTTAGTCCTGTTAGAGAAGAATATAAATGAATATATCTTTAAAATCTAAAAGAGCCCTTGTAGGAGGAAGTAGTAAAGGATTAGGTAATGCTGTAGCTAATCAATTAGCAATGTCTGGTGCTCAAGTAACTCTAGTAGCTAGAGATGAGGAGCTACTAATAAAAAATGTTAAAGAATTAAATAAAAAAACAGATCTTACCCATGATTATTTGGTTGTGGATTACAATGATTTTAATCAGTATCAAATTAAGATTAAAGAATATTTTTCTTTAAATCCTGTCGATATTTTAGTTAATAATACTCAAGGACCTATTTCAGGAGATGTAATGAATGTTTCTTTAGAAGATTATCAAAATTCATTTGATTTACTTTTTAAAAATGTAGTATATACTACCATGCTTGCTTTAAAAAACATGAAAAAAAATAAATGGGGAAGAATAATAAATATGACTTCAGTTTCGGTAAAAGAGCCACTAAGTTATTTGGCCCTTTCTAATACTATTAGATCTTCTGTAACAACTTGGGGAAAAACTCTTGCAAATGATATAGGCTCAAATAATATAACAGTTAATAATATACTTACAGGTTATTTTAATACTGAAAGAATCAATGAGCTTAATTTTGAAAAGTCTAAAAAATTAAATATAAAAATTGAAGAAGTTTTTAGTGCTATGGAAAATCTTGTGCCGTTGAAAAGGATAGGGGACCCAAAAGAATTTGCATATTTAGTAACTTTTTTAGCCTCTGATCAAGCCTCATATATTAATGGTGTTAATATTCCCATCGATGGAGGGCTTCTGAAATCGTTATAATTAATATAAACATTCTGTTCAGTATTTTTTTGTATATTTAAAGCCTAACTAAAATCAATTTTAAAATGAAAAAAACACTATTATTTATTATCTCAGTTTTCTTTACTATTTCAAGTTTTGCTCAGAACAGTACTGAAGTTTGGATGAGTTATGAACTTAAAGTTAAAAAAGGAATGGAAGATAAATTTGAACAAGCTGCTGCTAAAAAAATGAAAAAATACAATAATACAGCTGAAACAGCAATGTTTACCTTTAACATAATGGATGGTGAAAAACAAGGAATGTATTCAAGAGTTATTGGATGGAAAGATTGGGATTTTATGAACTCTCAAGAAGATAGAAGTGATGAATTAAAGTATTGGAGAGATAATGTTGATCCATACATTGAAGAATCAACTGGATGGAAAGTATGGAGAAGATTAACTAATGTTTCTCATAATTGGAACCCAGAAACTACTTTTAAATATATGTTAGTTCAGCGTAGATTTATTAAACCTGGAAAAGATCAAGATGTTGGTAACTTTTTGAGAAGAGCAAAAATGGTATATGAAAAGCATAATTATACAGGTGTTTCAGGTGTTTTTAGATTAATCTCAGGAGGAAACACTAATGAATATATTATATGTGATGGTTTTAATAGCTATGGACAAGGAGGTGAATTTCCAGATACTGAAAAAACTTTAGAAGAACTTTATAATGAAATGTTTGGTTGGGAATCTTACAGAAGAGATGCAGGTTTATATAATGATGCTCTTGAATCTATGAGTAGGACAGCTGAAAGACATCATTTTAATGAAAAACTAAGTACAAGTTTGAATTAATTTTTGATTATATAGATTTTAAAAAACCCAGTTATTTGCTGGGTTTTTTTATTATTTAGTTTTTTGACATCAAACTTTTACTCTTTAAGAATTGTTTTTTTTAGTTTTATAAAAACTTTCTTTTGTTCTTCATTTAAATTATCAGCTGTAAATATTGAAATCCCAGAAGCTCCATTTTCTTTAGAAATTAATATGGCTTTTTCCAAGTCTTTGGGATTTTTTAGTGCAGGCGAATATAATCCTGATATTATAGGAAAGTCTACATCACTAACACCTTGCTTTGTTGCAAAACCAATCCAGTTGATATTTTGTTTATAGAAGTTTTGATATAACATGGGGTAAGCTATATCTAAATTCCAGTCATTCCAAGCTTGTCTAACCATTTGTCTTGACATTTCAGGAAAGGGAAAAACTGCCGCAGTAACCTTTTTATTTTTTGAATGTGCAATTGAGATTATTTCATTTACTAAACTAGAAACAGCATTTAATCTAAATTGTCTCCATTCGGTTGATAACTCAGGGTTTTTTAAATCAATCGGATCTTTTTCAAAAATCTTTTTAAACTGTTCTCTTGCAATAGGGTGATAATCATAGTCATATTCAGGTAATTCCTTATCTTGAATTATATTGTATTTAGGTTGTAAATCAGCTCCAAGAATAACATCAGGATACCTCACATAATCTAGGTGTACTGATTCCAATCCATCAATTTCTATTAATTGTTTGGCATTATTTATAATGTGATTTCTAGCATCAGGATTAAATGGACTAAGCCATTGATAATAATTTACATATGCTCTAAAATCTAAAGAATTTTGACCATTTCTATTAACTGCATACCAACTTGGATTTTTATTTGCTATTGTATCGCCAGGTCTGTTAAGTGTCCACATCCAGCCATGAACTTTGATATTCTTTTTATTTGCTAATGGAATTATATCTTTTAAAATTTTTGGAGAACCTCCAACTAAAATCTCTGAAATTCCTAGTGAATCATAATAATTAAGTTTTTTTTCCCATAATTTTTTATCAAATTCTCTTCCTGAATTAGTCCAGGTGCTGAAAGTGAAATTATTTGATACTTTTTCTTTAAAACACGATAAAAATGTGAAAGAGATAATAAATATTATAATACTTTTTTTCATATATTTTTTCTGTTAATTAATCCACTTTGATCAATAGAATACTTTAAAAGACTGGTTTTGTTTTCGACTTCAATTATAAAACCATTACTGGTTTTATGAAATGTGCTATAAATTGTTTTATAATTAAGTTTTTCTGGTTTGAATTCTATTTTAGTTCCTTGATTTAGATTCATTAAATCCTTTAAATATCCAAATCTAATTTCTCTAAAAATGGCATAAAGTGTTTGTTCAAGTTCTATATCTGTATCGTAAGAAAATTGTTTTTCTAATGAATTATCAGAAAAAATTAGATAACCCCAGTTTTCAGGAATATGCATATTTATTTTTCCTTGAGGAGACCAAACCCAATTATATTCAGGAAGAATTTTTCCATTTTCTTTCTTTCTTGAATATTTTCCATCAATAAATTCAAAATCCCAATTGACTCGGGAAAAGTTAATCCTCCAAAGATCACCTGCTTTTGTGTGATCTATAGAATATGGATCCTTTAATTGGGATATTTCATTAAGAGGAATAGCTAGCTCTACTGTCCAATAATTATCAATATCATTTGAATTATTAATTGTACCATTAATATCAACTGCTGATTTTATTCCAGTTATGTTCCAATTGCTATCAGCTTTTCCGCCTAATCTATATGGTTTATTTAAAAATAAATCCCAAACTGTTCCTAAAGCATTAATTTCAATTTCACCATAACTAAATACATGATCATTTGGATTAATAAATACTTCAAAATCGTTATTTTTAAAAATAACAGCATCTCTTTTAGTTATATCTCCCCAAATATGTTCTTCATATAGTTTAGCGAATACATATAAAAATTCATTATCCCATAGCATTTTTACATTTGTTTTTTGTTTAGGAATTTTATCTCCCTCAATATCGATAAAATCATCAGAATAAATAGCTCTTCCCCAATCAGATTCACGATCTTTTCCATCAATTTCAATAGGTTTAGATGTTTTATAAATAAAATATGTTTTGGGAATTATTACTTTACCCTGTAGATCTAAATCAATGAGGTTGTTGGAATTGCAACTAAGTATTAAAACAAGTAAGATTAATAAATTATTTTTCATTAATTACTTAAATATAAAAAATGTATAAATAAACATATAAAGATTATTTATCAAAAAGTACTTTTATATTTTATTATTTTTATTATGTGAAAAATATTTTTTTTCTTCTCCCATTACTGTTTTTTATAAATTCTAATGAATTAAAAGTTATCTCTTATAATATTCGTTACAATAGTCCAAATGATGGGATTAATATTTGGGAGAACAGAAAATCAACTATAAGTAAATTCTTTATTGATGAAAATCCAGATTTTGTAGGTCTTCAAGAAGTAACACATTCACAATTATTATATTTATCAAATTCATTAGTTAATTATAATTTTATAGGTGTAGGTCGTGATGATGGAAAAACTAAAGGAGAATACAGTCCAATTTTTTTCAATAATAAGAAATATAAAGTTTTAATTAAGGACACTTTTTGGCTTTCTTCCACACCACAAAAAGTATCTGTCGGTTGGGACGCTTCAATGGAAAGAATATGTACTTATGGATTGTTTGAAAATATTGATTCAAAAGAAAAGATTTGGGTTTTTAATACACATTTTGATCATAAAGGAAATGATGCAAAAAAACAATCTACAGATTTGATTTTAAAAATGATTAAAAATATAAATTCAAATAATACTCCTTTAATTTTAACTGGAGATTTTAATTTAAATGATGATGATTTATCAATAAAAAAAATACAAAAGCAATTAATAGATGTTTTAATAAATATTGAAAAATCAGATGATTATTATGGAACATATAATGAATTTAATAATGAGCTTATATCTAAAAATAGAATAGATTACATTTTTATAAAAAACCTTAAAATTAAAAATGCAAGACATGTTCATTTACAAACTCCTTCTAAGGGTTGGGCATCTGATCATCACCCTGTTCTTTCAATCTTAAAATTTTAAATTATGAAGAAAATATTGTTGCTTACTATTTTTTTATTTACTAGTTGTTTAAATAATGAAAAAGAAAAAAAAGATATAAATTTTGGAATTGTAATTCATGGAGGAGCTGGTACAATATTAAAAGAAAATATGTCTGATGAAAAAGAAAAACAGTATTTGGATGCCCTTGAGGAAGCAATTAAAATAGGATATAATATTATAAATGATGGTGGACCAAGTCAATTAGCTGTTGAAAAAACAATTAATTTTCTTGAAAACTCACCTTTATTTAATGCTGGTAAAGGAGCTGTTTTAACTTCATCAGGTATAGTAGAACTTGATGCTTCATTTATGGACGGAAAAACATTAAATGCTGGAGCGGTTGCAGGAGTAAGAACTTTGAAAAATCCTATTTCTGCTGCAATTAAGGTTATGAATAATTCTCCACATGTATTTCTTTCTGGAGAAGGTGCAGATCAATTTGGAAAGGAACAAGGTTTAGAAATAGTTAATCAAGAATATTTTTTAACTAAAAGAAGAATAGATGGGTTAGAAAAGGTTAAAGAAATGGAATTGGATAATGAGATCTCATTTATAAATTCAAATGAATATATAAATCAAAAATATGGAACAGTAGGATGTGTTGTTTTGGATAAAAATGGAAATTTAGCTTCAGGAACATCGACTGGCGGTATGACTAATAAAAAATGGAATAGGATAGGAGATGTTCCAGTCATTGGCGCTGGCACTTATGCTAATAATTTAACATGCGCTGTTTCATCGACTGGATGGGGAGAGTTTTTTATAAGAAATGTTGTTGCTTATGATATATCGGCATTAATAGAATATAAGGGACTTTCTGTAAATGAAGCTGCTAAAATTGTAATCCATGATAAAGTTGCTAAAATTGGTGGAAGTGGAGGAGTAATAGCTATTGATAATAAAGGAAACATAGCTATGGAAATGAATACGCCAGGAATGTATAGAGCTCATATAAATTCTAAAGGAAAATTGACAGTTAAAATTTTTAATTAGATAATAAATCCTTAATTAACAATTTTTTAAAAGCAATACCTTCATAAGCACTCTGGTAACCACCTTCAAATAAGCAGCCTATTTCTTTGTTATTTAATTGAATCAAGTTTGAATAAGCTGATGGACCACTATGTAATAGAATAGTTTTTGACCAAGTTTTTGTTTTATCTAAACTTAATTTTATTGACATTTTTTCTCTATTGGTTTTACTATTAGGATTTGAAAAAGCAATTATTTCTTTTTTAAGAGGAGTTTTCACAGAAATCATACTTGCTTGACATACGGGCTCAATTAAAAAATTATCTGAATATATTTTACTCCAAGATTTTCCTTGATCTTTACTTACAGACACTTTTCTTAATCTATCATCAGTGTAATTTCTCATATTTAATACTAGTTTACCATTAGTTAATTCAATAATAGTACATTCATTTACCTTATCTTCCATTGTAGAACCACCTAATTCCCAATCTAAACCACCATTATCAGAGAATATTATATGAGAAAAATATTTTTTTGATTCACTTTCAATATGGTCACACGGAATAATTAACCTTCCTTTTTTTTTTCCTTTTTTTAATTGAATACCATTAACTGGCCCAGTAGCATACCAAGTCCAATTTGATTTTTTAACACTTTTAGTTATTTCTTTTGGTTTTGTCCATGTTTCTCCATTATCAATTGAATGAATTAAGAAAACTCGTCTTGTGTCCTTGCTTTTTTGTTGAATTATTTCCCATTCATGGTCACTTCCTAAATTCCAAGTTGATAGAAGACTAATTCTGCCAGATTTATTATCCAAAACAGGTGAGGGATTCCCACAAGTATTTTTACCATCATTCCATATAACTTGTAATTTAGACCATGTAGATCCATTATCATAGGATTTTTTTAAAACTATATCTACATCATTATTATCACTACAACTATTTTTTCTTCCTTCAGCAAAGGCTAAAACTGTTCCATTTTTAGATTTGATTATTGTTGGAATTCTAAAACATTTATATCCTTCTTTTCCACTCTTAAAAATATAATTTAAGTTTTGAGAATAAATATTAAAAGAAAAAAATAAAAGAAAAAAGATAACCTTGCAAGAATTAATTTTTAATCTCATAATAAAATCTAAGATATAATCTATTCTTAAAAATAAACTATAATATTAGAAAGTTAAATTTTTTATTCTATAAATAAATGGTTTTCAAAAAATATTATAAAATTAAAAACACATTTTAGCAGTTAATTGTCATTCAATTTTTAATGGATTTATATATATCTCACCATTTTTAATAACTGCTGAAATTTCTAGTGTATTTTTTATATCATCTAATGGATTAGAATTTAATAATATCAAGTCAGCAATATAATTTTTTTTAATCTGTCCAAGGGAATCTTGCATTTTAAAGTATTTTGAAGGATTTATGGTAGCTGTTTTAATTGCGTCCAATTCACTTAATCCACTTTCAACAAGTAATTCTAATTCTACATGTAAACTAAAACCTGGAATTAAAAAACCAAGTGGTGTATCAGTTCCAGCCATAAATTTGATTCCGTATTCATGCATTTCTCTTGTTGTCTTTTGTACCCAATCTGAAAAATCTTTTTCATTTTGATTTATTTTGTCACTTGAAGATTTTATTCTTTTTTCCCAATTTTCAGCTGTTTCCTTTGGAAGATACTTTAAATTTCGAATCCAATATTTACTTTTAAATATTTTATATATAGGAACTTTATATATTGATATTGTAGGAATTTGCCAAGTGTTATTCTTGGCTAATACTTTATATATTTTTTCTGTTTGATTTTTATCCAAATTATTAATTGCATAATTTTTTTGAGCATTATGAATCATCCCTCTTAAATTTAGACCACTTAAATTATTTTTGTTTTCTAGCATTTCTCTTCTTTCTTCTAAAAGTTTTGATTTGTTTGTACTCGCCCATAGTTCTAGGTTCTTTATATGTTCTAGACTGTTCAGACCAAGATTTGAGGCTGTTTCAATATCCATACTAAGTGGGATATGACCAGTAACATTCAACCTATTTTCTTTAGCAATTTTCATTAGCACCTCAAATTGTTCTGGTGACAGCATTTCATAAGCTTTTAAAAAATCAACACCCTTATCAATTAATTCATTAACAATAATTTCAGTTTCCTTAATATTTATTGTTTTTACAGAAAGATTTGGTAATCTTTCACCATTATAAACATTAAATTTCCCATCTATTAATGGACCAGAAATTTTTATTCTAGGATATGATTTAGGGTTTTCTTTTGAAAGTTTTTTTATACTATCTAAAAATTCAAAATCTCCACCAGTATCTCGTACACTTGTTATACCAAACTGTAAAAAAAGATCTGGCATATCTTTCGCTAATTCTTGATCAAAATAAAAATGGACATGCGTATCCCATAATCCTGGAATTAAGTATTTTCCAGTACCATCAATTTCTTTTAAATATGAGTAGGAGTTTTTTAAATTTCCAACATAAATAATTTTATTGTCTAGTATTTCTACGTTAATATTTTTTTTGAGTCCATCAATTGGATCAATTACATTAACATTTTGAATCAAAATTTTATCATTACTAATATCACATGAAAAAATTAAAAAAATTAAAAAAAATATTTGCTTATTAGTCATATAATAGATTTGTTGAATTTATATTGTATAACTTATTCTGAGTTAGATTTTGAAAATGATCTTCCGGGAGATTCTACTCTAAAACTTTCAATATATCCTCTATCTTGTAAAGTAACGAATGCAGTTTTTCCATCTTTGCCTCCGAATGCTATATTTGAAGGTTTTTTTCCTTTCATATTAATTTCTCTCAATAATTCACCCTTGTTTGATAGTTTAACTACAGTACCTTTTCCATATCTAGTAATGTATAAGTTTCCATCAATATCACAGCGCATACCATCCATTCCAAAATCTTCAAATTTATAAAACAGTCTTTTATTTGAAATATTTCCATCAGAATCTAAATCAAATGCCCATACATTTCTTTGTACACTTTCATTAACATACAATGTTTTATTATTAGGACTAACTTCTATTCCATTGGTCGTACCCATATTTTCTGATAATAGGTAAAACTTTCCAGCCTCTACTTTCCATATATTACCAGTATTTTTTTTCCAACTTGGGTCTGATGTAAAAAGTCTGTCATTACAACAAATAGCTAAATCATTGGGTTGATTAGCTAATGATTCATGCGCATAGACAGATATCTTTTTAGTCTTTAAATCTATTGATAGCACATTATGTCCTGTATAATCTGCTAGAAACATTTTTTCATTTTTACCAAAACGAATTCCATTTGCAGTGCTTCCTTTAGGAAGATGATCAATAAAAAGAGAAAAATTTCCATCAACATCTACTTTGCCTACAGAACCGCTATGCAATGGATTTACAAAATATAAATTTCCATTTTTATCAACAGCAGGTCCTTCAAGTCCTTGAGTAAAATCTCCTACATATACATAGTCGACAGCTTGGTAAAGAATATCCTTTTGTAAGCATGATATTAGTGAAATATTTATAAAGAATAGAATTAAAACATTGTAAAATTGTTTCATAATAATTTTAAATAATTAATTTAATTTAAATAAATTTATGTGAATATGAAAGGATATATTATAGCTTTCTTTTTTTTAGTATTTATAATTCAGTGTACAAAAATGGAATCTGAAGTAAAAACTCTCACAGTAAAAAAAACCCTGATAAGTGAACCTTTAAATTTTAATACTATTTCAAAGGCTTTAGAAAATAAAACAGATTTGCATCCAATAAATTTAGTTGGATGGAAAAAATTTCCCTATCAACCAAAAGTTAATTTTAGAATTTCACATGTCGATAGTTTGTTGTTTCTAAAATTTTATGTGAACGAAAATCACATCCTTGCAAAACGTTCTTCTACCAATAGTGCTACTCATAGGGATAGCTGTGTAGAATTTTTTATTGATCCAAATTTAGATGGAAACTATTATAATTTTGAGTTTAATTGTATAGGAACAACTCATTTAGCATATGGTCCAAATAGACAAAACAGAACATTTGTTGATAAGAACTTAATTTCAGATCAAATAAGGGTTTGGTCTACATTAGGAAATCAAACATTTGAGGAAAAGTCAGGAAATTTTAATTGGGAGATGATAATTATAATTCCTTCTTCTATTTTTATTAATGACAAAAATTTTAGTTTTAGAGAATTAAAAGCAAATGCAAATTTTTATAAATGTGGAGATGAAACTAAAATTCCACATTATCTAACATGGAATCCAGTTGAAACATTAAATCCTGATTTTCACAGACCAGAATTTTTTGGAAAATTAATTTTTGATTAAATAACTATAATAATGTTTATATTTTAATAGAGAAGATGAAGCAAAACTTAAAATTTATATTATTTAAAGGGTTAGCTGTTATTATATTTTTTAGTCTCATTAAATGTAATAAAGTTGAAGATCCAGGAGGACTTTTTTTGCCTAAAGGTTTTGTTTCCAATGTTTATGTTGATGGAATTGTAGAAAAAGTTAGACATATGATTGTAAACGATAAAGGAGATTTATATGTCAAATTAAGAAAACAAGGAAAAGATGGAGCAATAGCAGCCATAAGAGACACAAATAAAGACGGAGTTAAGGATTCATTAATAAAATTTGGTTCTTACCACATGGTTCAAAGAGGTAGTTACTCTACTGGAATCGCAATATATAAAGGATATCTGTATTTTAGTTCTGAACTAACTGTTTATAGATATAAATTAGATCCAGATAAATTAATTCCAAGAGGAGATCCAGAAATTATTGTTCATGATGATCATGCACATGGATCTCATGAACATATGGGTAAACCAATTGCGATTGATGATCAAGGATATATTTATGTTCCCTTTGGATCTCCAAATAATGCTTGTCAAGATCCTAAACGAACTCCTATGGTTCCAGGAGAGGATCCATGTCCAATTTTAAAAGATCATGCAGGGATATGGCGTTTTGATGCAGAAAAAATAGGACAAACTCAAAAAGATGGAGAACTTTATGCTTCTGGTTTAAGAAGCATAGTTGCATTGGAATGGAACTCAGCAGACAAACATCTATATTCGGTAGTTCATGGAAGAGATGATTTAACTAGATTATGGCCAAATAAAATCAATCAATGGAATAGTGCACTTCTCCCCTCTGAAGAATTTGTTAGAATTGAAGAAGGGGATCATTTTGGATGGCCATATTGTTACTATGATCAAATTCAGGGTAAAAAAGTTCTTGCTCCAGAATATGGAGGAGATGGAAATATTATTGGTCGGTGNGATCAATATAAAGATCCAGTCATTGGATTTCCAGGACACTGGGCACCNAATGACTTAGTTTTCTANAGTGGAGATCATTTTCCNAAAAGATATAAAAATGGAGCTTTTATTGCTTTTCATGGTTCAACTAATCGTGCACCTTATCCTCAATCTGGATACTTTGTAGGNTTTGTTCCATTTAAAGATGGNAAACCTAGTGGTGAATATGAAGTTTTTGCNGATGGTTTTGCTAAGGTNGATCCAATTGTTAGTGTTAAAGATGCAGTATATAGACCAATGAGCATTGCTTTTTCGCCAGATGGNTCTATGTACATTGGAGAAACTGTGACAGGNAGAATATGGCGNATAGAGTTTGAGGGTGAAAGAGAAAAATTTGGANATNAAGAACTAGAAAANATGGAAGCTAGAAAAGGGATGANTCACATAAGAANNCCAGATNTTATTAATGACAGAATAGTTTTGAATAATTCTAAAACAGGTCAAANTATTTATAATCANTTCTGTATTGCATGTCATCAATCNGANGGAAGGGGAGATTCCNCTAGATTTCCAACTTTGGTTGATACNGATTGGGTTAATGGTGATAAGAAAAGNCTTCTTGATTTAACCATCAATGGTATGGANGGNCCTATTNAAGTAAATGGAGAAACTTTTGATGGANTAATGCCTCAACATTCTTTTTTAAATGATAAAGAGATAGCAGATGTTTTGACNTATATTAGGACTAATTTTGGAAANAACTCTAGTCCTATAACTTTTCAAGAAGTTGCAGAATTTAGAAAAACAAATAGTAGNTTTAAGTAAATGAAAAAAGTAAAANTTNTAGCATGTNTNNTAGGAATTTTAATTTTTCAATTAAAATCATATACNCAATCTTACGATATTTTGATAAAAAATGGACATGTGATTGATGTNAAAAATAATATAAATANNNTTATTGATATTGCTATTGATGANAANAAGATTGCTTTAGTCCAAGAAAANATCTCANNAAANTCATCTNTTAGAATCATTGATGCAAAAGGACTCTATGTAACNCCAGGACTAATTGATATTCATAGTCATAATTTTCATGGAACTATACCAAATAGATATTTAAGTAATAGTTTTTCAGCTCTCCCACCTGATGGATTTACTTTTAGATCTGGAATTACCACTATTGTTGATGTTGGAGGTGCTGGATGGAAAAATTTTGAAATATTTAAGGAACAAGTAATTGAAAAATCTAAGACTAGAGTACTTGCTTTTTTAAATATAATTGGTCTTGGAATGCAAGGTGGAGAAANTGAGCAGAATATTGATGATATGGACCCTGAACTTACTGCTNAAATGGTTAATAAATATCCTGAACATATTGTNGGNATTAAACTTGCTCACTTTANTGGTTATAATTGGATTCCANTTGATAAAGTNACCANGGCAGGAGAACTTTCAAATAGNCCTGTAATGATTGATTTTGGAGGAAGTAATCCATTAATGCCNCTTGATAGTTTACTTCTTNATAAGCTNAGATCNGGAGANATTTTNACACATACTTATGCTAATGTNNGAGGNAGAATGTCAATAGTTGATGGCAANAATAAACTNCNTGANTTTNTTAAAGAAGCNCAAAATAAGGGAATTGTTTTTGATGTTGGTCATGGTGGAGGNAGTTTTGCTTTTTCACAAGCAATTCCTGCAATAAATCAAGGTCTNAAACCANATACTATAAGTACTGACTTACATACAGGTAGTATGAACGGGGGNATGAAAGACTTNTTAAATGTAATGTCTAAATTCTTAAATATGGGNCTNNATTTAAATGAAGTTGTAAATGCAGTAAGCTGGGGTGCAGCTAAATCTATTAATAAAGTAAGTCTNGGTAATTTGAGTATCGGATCTGTNGCAGATATTACAATTTTAAATCTNCAANAAGGNGATTTNGGATTCATTGATACTAAGAACAAAAAGATGAAAGGTAGTAAAAAACTTGAATGTGAAATGACAATAAAAGGAGGTGAAATAGTATATGACCTTAACGGNCTAGCAAGTAATGANTGGAGANNAAAATAAATTTATGAACAGAATAANAAAAACTTTAATTGGGTTATCNATAATTTTCTTTNTAATTACTNTATATCTATTTTTTATNGGTCAAATNAGCGAATCAGGNCCATTTATGATTTTATTCTTTTTATTTCTTGCTTTAGGAATTAGAGGATCGGATCGATTTAAAGGATTAACTTTTACTGTTTTAATTTTTGCTGCAGTTAGCCTTTCCATGTATTATCCTCAATACTTTATCCAGATTGGAGATTTTCAATTNAAAAAATTAATTGTTCCTCTTTTACAAGTTATAATGTTTGGNATGGGAACAGCAATGAGTTTTAATGATTTTTATGGAGTTATTAAAATGCCAAAGGGTGTTTTTGTAGGGTTAGTTTGTCAATTTAGTATTATGCCTATATTAGGATTTACACTTGCTACACTTTTTAATTTTCCTGCTGAAATTGCTGCTGGAGTTGTTCTAATTGGTTCTTCTCCTAGTGGTCTAGCATCAAATGTTATGGCATATTTAGCAAAAGCAAATATTGCTTTATCTGTTACTCTTACTGCTGTAGCAACTTTAGTTGCTCCTTTTATGACTCCTCTATTAATGAAATATCTTGCAGGATCGTTTGTTCCAATTGATTTTATTTCAATGATGATTAGCATTATTAAAATAGTGATATTACCAATTGCAATTGGACTAATTTTTAATCATTTTTTTCATGGCAAGGCAAAGTGGTTAGATAAAACAATGCCAATTGTTTCTATGGCAGGTATTGCATTGATTATTATGATAATTACAGCTGCAGGTAGAGACGATCTATTGACTATAGGAATCTTATTGATTATTACTGCAATAATTCATAATTTAATGGGATATTTATTTGGTTACTGGGGATGTCGTTTACTAAACATGAAAGAGCAAGATTGTAGAACAATAGCTTTAGAAGTTGGAATGCAGAATGGAGGATTAGCTTCTGGAATTGCTTTAGAAATGGGAAAAATTTCAACAGTTGGACTTGCACCAGCTATATTTGGTCCTTGGATGAATATTTCAGGTTCATCTCTTGCAACATGGTGGAGAGATAAAGACCCAGAAAATAATATTAATAAATAATTTATATGAATAAAATTAGAATAATATGTTATCTCTTCCTGCTTTTTTCAATTATTTCTCCTGTAATAAATGCTCAAGGACTTAATTCATCTGAAATTCAATTTTTAACAAATAAATGGAAAGGTGAACGTTTTGAAGATGGAAGACCTAAAGTTTCAAAAGGAATATTGGAGCGAATGAAAAAAGTTTCTATTGAAGAAGCATGGGGAGTATTAAGAAATGAAGGATTTCATAATCAATTTGAGGGAGGTTGGGAACCATTACATGATGACGTTACTATAGTTGGCAGAGCTCTAACAGTTCAGTATTTACCAAATCGTCCTGATGTTTCAGAACAAATAAAAAATAAGGGATTAAAAGAAGGAGAAATTGGTAATACTAATTCATGGCCTATTGATAGACTTGTTGAGAATGATGTATATGTTGCAGATAGTTTTGGAAAAATTGTTGATGGTACGTTGATTGGAGATAACCTAGGAAATTCCATATATGCTAAAACAAAGACTGGAGTTGTGTTTGATGCTTCTAGTAGGGATATGGAGGGGCTTTCACAAATTGAAGGTTTTAATGCTTTTGTTAGGGGGTGGCATCCCTCATTTTTAACAGAGGTTATGCTTCTAAGTATAAATGATGTAATTAGAATTGGATCTGCAACTGTTTTACCTGGAGATGTTGTTTTGGCTAAAAGAGAAGGAGTTATTTTTATTCCTGCCCATTTAGCAGAAAAAGTTGTTATAACATCTGAAGTTGTAAGATTGAGAGATATGTTTGGAATTACTCGTTTAAAAGAGGGGAAATATACTCCAGGACAAATTGATAATAAATGGTCAGAAGAAATTGAAAAGGATTTTTCAAAATGGATTAGAGAGCATATTGACAAACTTCCTGTTCCTAAGGAACAAATAAAAGAATTAATTAAGAAAAGAATGTGGTAAAATAATAATAACAATTAAAAAATAAATTATGAAAAGTAATGAAAAAAGAAGATCTGTTTTAAAGAAAATATTTATGTCAGGCGCGGCCCTCTTTGGAATAGGAACTGTAAATGCTTCACAAGGAAAACCATCAAAAAAAGTAGTAGGAGAAATTATTAAAGATCAAGATATTCCTCTTTTTTCAGGAGGAGTAAAACACGGAAACACACTTTATGTTGCTGGAAAGGGTGCTCATTTTGAAGGAGATATTGAATCTCATACTGATCACGTGCTTAAGGAATTAGAAAAAGAATTAAAACGAAATGGTTCTTCTATGGAGCAGGTTTTAAAAGTAAATGTGTATTTAGCAGATTTAGCAGATTATAAGGGAATGAATAAAGTTTATAGAGGAAGATTTGGTTCAAAACCACCTGTAAGGACAACTGTAGCAACATATGGAGGAGTTCCAGGAAATTCTTTAGTAGAAATCGATTGTATTGCAGCAGTTAATTAAAATATAAATTATTATGGCATCTAGAAGAAAAGTAATTCAAACCCTAGCATCACTTCCTTTTATAGGTGCATTCTTAGGTCCTAATACATTATCAGCTAATCCTGGAACAGCAGCTGTTGTTTCAAATGTTCGCAGAGATTTTTTTAAAGAACTAGGCCTTAGAACATTTATTAATGCCGCTGGAACATATACTTCAATGACAGGATCGTTAATGCCTAAGGAGGTGATAGAGGCTATTAGCTATGGTGCCTCTGAATATGTAAATTTAGATGAATTACAGGATAAAGTAGGAGAAAGAATTGCTGAATTACTGAATTGTGAATATGCAACAGTTTCCTCTGGAGCATTTGGAGCAATGAGTATTGGAATGGCTGGAATTATGTGTGGAATGGATACAAAAAAAGTAAAACAGCTTCCTAATACTAAGGGTTTAAAAAATGAAGTTATTTTACAAGAATCTCACACTATTGGATATGCTCAGGCACTTACTAATGTTGGTGCAAAACTTGTTAAAGTTAAAACTGCTAAGCAATTAGAAAAAGCAATTACAAAAAAAACAGTAATGCTATGGTTCCTAAATGCAAATACAGATCAGGGTGATATTAAATGGGAGGAATTTATTGCATTGGGTAAAAAACATAATATTCCAACTTTTATTGATTGTGCAGCAGATGTTCCTCCGTTAGAAAATTTATTTAGATTTACTAAAATGGGGTTTGATTTGGTTGCCTTTTCTGGAGGAAAGGGACTTCGTGGCCCACAGAGTGCAGGACTTTTATTAGGTAAACGAAAATACATTGAAGCTGCCAGATTACATACCCCACCAAGAGGTGAAACTATTGGTAGAGGAATGAAAGTCAATAAGGAAGAGGTGCTTGGTATGCTTGCTGCACTTGAAATATATTTAAAGAAAGATCATAAAAGTGAATGGGAAATGTGGGAATCTCAAATACAATTGATAAGTGATAGTGCCACTTCAATTGAGGGTGTAGAGTCTAAGATCCATGTACCTAAACATGCTAACCATGTTCCTAGTTTACGAATAAAATGGAATCAAAACTTGGTAAAAATATCCCCTGATGAGGTACGCAAACAATTACGCGAAGGAAGTCCTTCAATTCAAACAGTAGGAGATAGTAAGACTATAGGTATTACAACTTGGATGATGGTTCCTGGACAGGAAGGTATTGTCGCAAATAGAATTAAAGAAATTCTTTCAAATACTTAATATATATAAAATGATAAATAAAATAATTTTGCTTTTTCTTTCCTTTCAACTATTAAGTTGTAATTTTAATTCTGTGGATAAAAACTATGATCCAGAATCAAAATTGGAAGAACTGGGTATTAAACTCTCTAGCCCCTCTAGTCCAGTTGCTAACTATGTGAATGTTGTTCGTTCAGGAAATCTTCTTTTTCTTTCTGGAAAAGGACCATTAAAGAATGACGGAAATTATATAAAAGGTAAAGTAGGAGTTGATTTAACTATTGAACAAGGTTATGAAGCTGCTCGAATAACGGGAATTAATCAATTGTCTGTTCTTAAATCTACTTTAGGTGATCTAAGAAAAGTTAAGAGAATTGTTAAGGTTTTAGGTATGGTTAATTCTAATTCAGATTTTACAGACCACCCAAAGGTTGTTAATGGTTTTTCAGATCTTATGGTTGAAGTTTTTGGTGAAAGTGGAAAACACGCTAGGTCTGCTGTAGGTATGGGATCACTCCCCTCTAATATTGCTGTAGAAGTTGAAATGATTGTTGAGGTAGAATAATACATTGAAAAAAACTTTATTAATACTACTTATTATTCCAATATTTTCTTCAGGACAAGATTATAAAAAAGATGTAAAGTTATATGGAGACTTTTATTTCAATATGCCTACAAAGGATGCAATAAAAATATTCGAAGAAAATTTAGAAAAATATGAAGAAATAGTCCTAGGACCTGATTTGAAATTTTCGATGTTTAATAATCCTATCTTATCTAGTTTCCCATCTTTTCAGAATAGAGAAAATTTATCAAGAATTACATTTTTTGCTCAAAATTATTATTCAAATGAAATCACCAAAACAAGAATGAATCAATTAAAAAAATCTTTTGAGGAAAAGAAATATAAGGTTCTATTAAAACAAGAATATTGGGATACATCGGAACTATATAATATGAGGCAATATGGGATATTTATGGAGTCTCCAAACAAAGAAACTCTTGTTGAATTAAAACTAGTTGAAGACTGTATGTTATTTGATTGTAAAACAGTTATTAGAATAGTAATTAGATCACATGAAATGGTTATGAGAACTCATGGAAAATTATTTAATAATAAAAAAAAATTATGAAAAAGTTATTTTTATTTTTTGTTATCATTTGTTTTGCTTCTTGCAACAATAACGATTTTTTAAAAAGTCCAAATTTCATACTAATACTTAGTGATGACCAGGGTTGGAATGGCACTTCATATCAAATGATGGTAGATCAAGAATATTCAAAAAGTGATTATTATGAAACCCCAAATATTGAAAATTTAGCAAAATCAGGAATGGTTTTTTCACGTGCATATGCTCCTGGACCTACTTGTTCTCCAACTCGTTATGCCATTCAATTTGGGCAAACACCAGCTAGACTAAAACATATTAGAGTTTCTATGAATGTTGATCATATAGATCACTTAGGAATGACTACTATCCCAAGAGCCCTTAAGGTTATTGATAATAAATATATAGCTGGTCATTTTGGTAAATTTGGAATGTATTCAGAACCAAAAAACTTTGGTTATGATTATAGTGATGGAATGACAGGAAATATTGATGGAAACATTGATGGGACCGTACAAACAAAATGGCTTCCACAACACCATGATGATCCCAAGCAAATCTTTGGAATAACAAAAAGATCTTTGTCGTTTATTGAAGAACAAGTAAAGCAGAATAATCCATTTTTTCTACAAGTTTCACATTATGCTGTTCATTCAGATCTTGTTTCTAGAAAAGAAATTTTTGATAAATACAAAGAAAAAAATAGAGGAATATATCACGAAAACTCCTCAATTGGAGCTATGACAGAAGATCTTGATTTAAGTGTTGGAAAAATATTAGAAAAAGTTAAAGAATTAGGTATTGAAGAAAATACATTTGTTATTTACATGTCAGACAATGGAGCAGTAGAACAAATTTTGGGAAGTAAAAAAACAAATAAAAATAATAAAGGATATAATTATCCTTTAAGACATGGTAAGGGAACTTTATATGAGGGTGGAATCAGAGTACCTTTTATTATTTCTGGACCTAAGATTAAACCAGGAAGCAGATCGTCTATTCCAATTTCTGGCGTCGATATTTTACCAACTATTCAAGATTTAGCTTCTAATAAATTAGAACTTACTAAAACAATGGATGGAGGAAGTTTTAAAGCTAATTTATTCGAAGATTTAAATTCAAAAGTGCTTAGAAATAATGATTTTTTTGTTTTTCACCTTCCTTTTAGAAGAGGAAGTTTTAATCCTCACTCAGCAATTATTAAAGAAAATTTAAAGCTTATTAAGTTCTCTAATTCTAATAAATTATTATTATTTAACCTTAATGATGATATAAATGAAAAAAACGATATCTCTAATCAATTTCCCAAAATCACTAAAGATCTCGATATTTTGCTGGAGAAATATCTAAAAGATGTAAAGGCACCAAAATGGAAAAAAGGAATAAATTGGCGTCCTTCTAAAAAAACTTTAAAAGAGTTTAATTCTTTTTATTGATTTTATAAATTAAAATTATTATAAATTTAATAGTTAAGTATTTACATTTTAATTAGAATCTTTTCTTTATTTTGCACTCATGAAAAAAATAAAACTACTTTTAATAAGCTTATTAATTATTTCTTGTTCTTCTGGTGATGAAGGTGAAAATACTTTCACCAATTCCGCTACCATTTGGAATGGAGCAACTATAACATTTACTAAATCAGAGGGTTCAGACCCTACTGCTATGGCTAATCAAGATCGATTAACATCCAATGTTTGGATTACCAGAGCTAATGATGGGGGACAAATTTATAATATTGTAAAAGAAAGTGTCGCTAATAAAACAAATAGTCCTGTTGGTACTAAATGGGCTATTGGTACATTAAGTCAAATTGAAAATCTTTCATTTACAAAATTCAGAACAGCAGTTAGCAAACCAAAAGATGTAATAGGTAAAAACTTGGTGATGTATTTAGTTGATGATGATGCTTATTTAAATGTAAAATTTACCTCTTGGTCTGAAGGAAAAAAAGGAGGTTTTGCCTATGAAAGGAGCACTAAATAGAGTGTTTATCTAACAGAATTATTCCTCTTATTATTTTTAATATTAATTATGAAAAAATTCATTTTATTTTTATCGGTTTTGTTTTTATTTTCTTGTACAAAAGAAACAATAAAATATACCTTAACCACGTCTGTTAATCCTGCTGAATCAGGAACAGTTACTCCGCAAACTAGGGAGTATAATGAAGGAGACACGGCTAGTTTATCAGCAACTGCTTCTGCAGAATACGTTTTCCAAAGTTGGACTGGTGCTACAGGTTCAGAAGAAACTACTATTGTAATGGATTCTGATAAAACGGTGGTTGCAAACTTTATTAAAAAGAAATATGCTTTAACAGTTAATAAACAAGGGGAGGGAACAGTTACAGAAAAGATAATAAAAGCAGGAGCTGCCACTGATTACAATAGTGGAACCATAGTTGAATTAACGGCAACACCCTCTGCTGGATGGAAATTCAAGGAATGGAATGGAGATTTGACAGGAACTGAGAATCCAAAGGAGATTACTATTGATAAACCCAAAACAGTCACTGCAGTTTTTGAGACATTAATTCCATTTTATTTAGATGCAAATGGGGTGACTATAAAAGCTTATGATTGGGTGACGGCTGGGACCACTGGGGAATTAGGAGGTGTGACTTACACGGCTGTAGACAAAGATAAGTTAAAAGAAATGTTAGAAAACTCCGAAACAGATGTGACTAAAATAGTAACTACAACTATTAAAGATGATTTTATAATTCCAGGAGATTTGTTTAGAATAGCGATGAATGAAGAAAGATTTGGAGCTAATATTAATACTTGGGATATGAGCAACGTTAATTCTTTGGAGTCTATGTTTGTTGGCGTAAGTAAAGATAGTGGTATAGATGGAAAATCTGTAAATATTGATATAAGTAAGTGGGATGTTAGTAATGTGACGAATTTTAAAAATTTTCTTGGTCCCTATTGTACAATAATTAAAGTGGGAGATTTAAGTAATTGGGATGTTAGTAAAGCTACTAATATGGAAGCGATGTTTTTTCCGACTAGGATAGACGGTTCAGATGAAAAAAAATGGATATTTGGAGATTTATCAAACTGGGATGTTAGTAAAGTTGAATCTATGAGTAATATGTTTGGAAATCTTTTAATCGATTTCGATATCACTAAATGGAATGTAAGTAGTGTAAAAAATATGTCTTACTTGTTTGATCAAAATACTACTTTTAATCAAGACATTTCAGGTTGGAATACCTCGAGTGTAACTAATATGTCCTCTATATTTCGCGGAGCTAGTTCATTTAACCAAAATATAGGTTCATGGAATACTGCTAATGTCACAAATATGGAAAAAATGCTTAATAATGCTACTGTTTTTAATCAAGACATTTCGAATTGGAATACTAGTAAAGTAGATAGTATGCAAGGTATGTTTTTTGGAGCTAGTTCATTTAATCAAAATATTCAAAGTTGGAACGTTAGTAATGTTACTGACATGTCATCTTTATTTGATGGAGCTTCATCTTTTAATCAGGATATATCTTCTTGGAATACCGCTAATGTCCAAAAAATGCAAAGATTATTTTCTCTCGCATCAGCTTTTAATCAGGATATATCTTCTTGGAATACTGCTAATGTATTTAATATGGCCTATATGTTTAGTAGAGCAACTTCTTTTAATCAAGATCTTAACAGTTGGGATACATCTAGTGTTAAGCAAATGCAGGGGATGTTTATTGAAGCATCATCTTTTAATGGAAATATTTCGAATTGGAATACTAGTAAAGTAGATAGTATGGAATTTATGTTTTTTGGAGCTAGTTCATTTAATCAAAATATAGGAAGTTGGGATGTAGGTGAAGTTAACGAACCTTTATTAATGCGCGAAATGTTTAAAAATGCTACATCATTTAATCAAGATTTAACCAAATGGTGTGTAACTAATATTACATATGAACCAGTTGATTTTAGTACTAGTTCTGCATTAACAAGTGCTAATAAGCCAGTATGGGGGACATGCCCATCTTCTGGAAGTAATATTTGGACAGGAACTAATATGACATTTACTAAAGGTGATCAATCTGATCCCACTTTGGAAGCAAATCAAGATAGAATCACAGATAATGTTTGGATTACTAGAGCAAATACAACACAAGATGGTAGTAACGGTTATGGACAAATTTTTAATATTAAAGAAGAAAGTAAACCCGATGTTAATAATAGTCCACTTGGAACAAAATGGGCTATTGGAACAATAGATCAAAGAGAAACATTAACATTTAAAAAATTTAGATTAGCAGTAGGTAAACCTAAAGATGTTGNTGGTAAAAATTTAGTAATGTATTTAGAAAAAGATGATATTTATTTAAGTGTCAAATTTACTTCATGGTCTCAGGGGCAGAAAGGTGGTTTTGCCTATGAAAGGAGTACAAAATAATATTTTTTTATTTTACAATATGAAAAAATTAATTATTCTTATACTATTATTTACAACTATATTTTCAACAAATGAATGTTTAGGACAGAATTTAAATTCTGATAAAAAATACACTTTTAAAACAGGGGATATTAACGGAATTGGAAAGTGGTATATGGGTAGAGAAATTGCCCACGTTATGGGATTTCAAGGAATTGCTTGGCTAGAAAGATCAAACAGAGATAAAGAAGAAAATGTTTCAAATTTACTTCTAAATATGAATATTGAACCCAATGATACTATTGCAGATATTGGAGCAGGTTCTGGTTATCATGNATTTAGAATGGCTCCGTTAGCTAATAAAGGACTGGTTTATGCAGTAGACATTCAGTCTGAAATGTTAATGTCAATTGAAAAAACAAAAGCCTCCCAAAAGATTAGAAATGTTGAAACAATTCTTGGAACAGAAAATAGTATTTCTTTGCCAAAAAACTCAGTTAATAAAATTTTAATGGTTGACGTGTACCATGAGTTTAATTTTCCTTCAGAAATGATAGCTTCTATTAAAAAAGCATTGAAACCTAATGGAAAGTTATTTTTAATCGAATACAGAGCTGAAGATCCAAAAGTTCCTATCAAAAAAATACATAAAATGACTGAAAAACAAGCTGTTAAAGAAATGGTAGCTGCTGGTTTTAAATTAAAAAGAAATATTGATAACCTTCCCTGGCAGCATTGTATGGTTTTTGTAAAAAATAAAAATCTAGATTAGATTATATATTTTTCTTTAAACTCAACAATTCTTATATTTAAATTATAAGATATAATTATGGATATGAAAAAATGGCAATCTTGGATTAAGGTAGCAATTCTTGTAAGTATTGCATTTATAGTTGGATATTATGGAGGTTCTTTTATTACTGAATGGTACTTAAGCTTATGAATAAAACTACATCTAGTATTATAAGTTTTATATTGATTGGTCTAGTCGTATTTGGAGGTAGAAGATTAGGGCTAGGATTACTTGAACGAGTTATTGCAGTAATTATAGTATTAGGTTTATTTGAGCTAATTAAAAGAAAATTAAAAAAATGAAAAAACTCCTTCTACTATTACTATTTATTCCACTTGTCTTTTTTGGGCAAGACTGTCCTCCTTGTAATGTTCTTGCAAATCCAGAAATGGAGATAACTAAAGTAAAATCATCCTGGCCAAAATTAAAAAATCAAAAGCTTGTCAAGATAAATAGTTTAACATCAATTTTATATGAGAATGAAGACAAATATTGGACAGAATGGAAACGTAAATCTTGGTGGATGAAAGAAGGATCGGATCCATGGACTGAAGATCCAATTTGGGGAGATAAATATGTAAAACCAAATCTCAATTTTAGTTCATGTGTTAATGATAACTTAAGATGGAAATGTGGTTATTCATACGTTTTGAAAATACCAGATAATTTTAAAAAAAATAAAAAATATCCATTAGTTATTTTTTTACATGGAGGAATTAATTCAACTCCTAACTCATTAAATCGTAGAATTAAAAGCTTGAATAATTTTCATGTTTCTAAAGATGATCAATATATTCTTGCGGCACCCTTAAAACTTGGAATTGATTGGAGTGCAAAAAAAATACAAGATCTGATTGAAGATGTTAAATCAAATTTAAAAATTGATAATAAAAGAATATACTTAACAGGATTAAGTATGGGAGGAAGAGGAACTTTTATAGTTGCTTCAAAACTCCCTGAAATATTTGCTGCTATAATGCCTTTAAGCCCTCATCATCAACCATATTCATATCTGTCACTAAGTGAAAAAATATCTCACTTGCCAACATTTTTACACCATAGTAGAAATGATAAAACTTCAAAATTTTCAATGGCAGAATCAATGTTCAATAAGCTTTTGGAAAGTAATGATAATTTAAAGTTTGATATTGGTAGCTCTGGACATTCTGGATGGAATAATATTTATAGTAACGAAAAAATAATGAATTGGTTCCTTTCTTGGGAAAAATGAAAAAATTAATTCTACTATTACTGTTTATTCCACTTGTTTTTGCTTGTGACTACTCTACATCAAGAATTGAAGAAAACAGTACTTTACTTGAGTTTCCTGCAGTCGTTAGTGGAGAAGAAAGTTCTACGACATCAGTATATCAACTGGAGTGGTTAATCGGTCAAAGAGAGGGTTCGCATGATGGAGGAATCTTAGAACAAACATGGTTGCCTCCTCGCTCTGGTACTATTACTGCTTTAGTTCGCTCTACAAAAGAATCAGACACAAGATTTGTTGAAATCATTCATATAAGGGAAATTAATGGCAGTCTAGAATTAAATCTACAAATCTTTAATAACTCGTTAGAACCAGAAAATATAAGTGCAACTTATTCTCGAATTCATAAATTTGAATTATCTGAGATAGGAGATAAATATTTAGCCTTCAAAGGAGTTAGTGATGGTGCTCATCGAAGTCTCAGTTATCAGCGCTCTGAAGGAGATATTTTTTCAATAAACATAGAAACCAATGTTGGCGACAGATTTGAAATTAAACTCAAGCCGATAATTTAAATTGTTAATTACAAACTAAACAACAAAAAAATAATATAGTTATGGGATTTTTTGATTTTTTAAAGAATAAAAATATTCATAATGATAATGGGTTAAATGAAATATATTATAATTATGGAAGAGGCTCAATAGAAGCAAGATTTTTTAAAAAAAATGGCAAATTAGAAGGTGTCTCCAAGCACTATTATAGATCTGGGGAATTAGAAATGGAAGCAAATATGAAGAATGGAGAAGCACAATTTCCTAGTGTCAAATTTTATTATAAATCTGGACAATTAAAAATAGAATCTAAAAGTTTTAATGATGATCAATTAGAAGGAACTCATTTGTATTATTATGAATCTGGACAATTAAAACGAGAAGACTATGTCAAGAATGGAAAAATATTAAGCGAAAAATGTTGGGATGAAGATGGTAATGAAAAAAAATGCAAAAATGGTTTTTCCCACGACATCTCTACGTGGAACATTTAACCTACTTACGTCGATTAGAAGTAACAGAATTAAAAGAAGAAGATATGCCTATGGTTTAGAAAGAAAGTACTTGTGTTATTATTCAGTCCCGTCAATCAAATCTTTATATTTATCGACATTTATACCTATTGAAGATGCGTAAAATATAGCACCATACCACGAAGCCAGAAAATGAAACTTTTGTTTTTCACTGCCGTTGTTATTAATATAATTTTGTATGCTTGCAAGACCCTCAACCCTGTCCAACGCTACTTTTTCCCTCTTATCTTCTGGCACTTCTAATTCATTAGCTTTATATTCTATATAGTGCTCATTACCATAAGTTATAGGAGTATCATTTTTTTTTAAAAAATTGAAATCCAATGCATTAGCACGCATATCTACAAAACGAAACCAGTGTTTTTGACTTTTATTTAATTTAGTAAAAAGTGTTACTTTTTTAGCTTTAGGTTTAGCTTTTACGGGGGTTTTTATTGCTCTTTTAGTTTTTCTTTTAAAAGCAAAAAAATTCTTTGTTGCGAAATCCCTTGCCAAGTGTAACCCAACTCCAATTATAGGTGCAACGAGTAAAATGATAAATATTCCAATTATAAAATATAGTATGGGTTCCAGAATTTCATACATATTTCAAACTTAAAATAATTTTTACAACTATTCTTAAAATTCATTAAATTGAAATTACAAACTAAATACAGCAACAAAAAGATAATATAGTTATGAGTAAAAAGAAATTACAAGACGTTTGGATGATTCTAAAGAAATTATCGCTAATAATATAAGATGGTCTGTTAAACGTGATAATAAACTGATTGGTTATTTTGCTTATTTAAAAATATTAAAAGAAAATAGTCCAAACATAAATTCAAGTCTGAAAGTAATAGATAGATTTAATAATGCAAATAAAAATCTAAATGATGCTATCAGATTAATTAAGTCTGGTAAAGAAAATGGAGATTATTTGGATAGAAAAATATATCAAGCATATATGAGAGCTTTTTATCCAAATTTGTTTCAAAAAATAATAAACCTATTTACACGTAATTAAATTAGAGTATTATGAAACAAATAATTCTACTATTACTATTTATTCCACTTGTTTCTTTTGGGCAAGAAATTTCATTATTTAACTCTGATGGTGATGCTGTTGCCTATATTGATACTAATGATGAGGATAATACTATATACCTTTGGAATGGAACGCCAGTTGCCTATTTATCACCTGAATCTAATTATTATAATATTTATGGTTTTAATGGCAATCATTTAGGTTGGTTTGAT
>PACX01000025.1 GCA_002702895.1 Flavobacteriaceae bacterium
CTTGCATTATTAACTCCCTGTGTTTTTCCAATGATCCCTCTCACTGTTTCTTTTTTTACAAAGAAGAAATCTAAATCATCATTAAATGTAATTGTATATGGTTTATTTATAATCTTAATTTATTTATTTCTAAGCATTCCTTTTTATTTTATAGAATCATTAGATCCAGAGATTTTAAATTCTATTTCTACTAATGCTTGGCTGAATATTTTGTTTTTTATAATCTTTATAGTTTTTGCTTTTTCCTTTTTTGGTTTTTATGAGCTAACTATTCCATCTTCTTGGATAAATTCAATAGATTCTAAATCTAATTCTATAGGCGGATTTATTGGAGTATTTTTTATGTCATTAACCCTTGTTCTGGTATCTTTTTCTTGTACTGGCCCAATTCTTGGATCTTTATTAGTAGGTTCCATTTCTTCCCAAGGAGGTGCAATTCAATTATCAATAGGAATGTTTGGTTTTGGGATAGCATTAGCTCTGCCATTTACTTTATTTGCTCTTTTTCCAAGCATGCTTAAATCATTACCAAAATCAGGAAGATGGATGAATACATTTAAAATACTATTAGGCTTTTTAGAGTTAGGTTTTGCATTTAAATTCTTATCTAATGCAGATTTGGTAGAACATTGGGGATTATTAAAAAGAGAAATTTTTATTGGTATTTGGGTTGTTATTTCATTAATGATATCCTTATATCTTTTTGGGGTATATAAGTTTCCATATGAACTTAATACTGTAAAAAGATCTAATTTTAATGTTAGTTTATCTCTATTATTTTTAATTTTTGCAATTTATTTAAGTCCAGCATTACTCCCTAATGGAAGTAATAGTGCGCGTCTATTAAGTGGATTTACTCCTCCATCTTTTTATAGTATATATCCAAAGAAAAACGACTGTCCATTAGGATTAAACTGTTTTAAAGATTTTGATAAAGGTTTGCAATTTGCTAAACAAAATAACAAACCAATATTATTAGATTTTACTGGATGGGCTTGTGTTAATTGTAGAAGGATTGAAGAAAATGTGTGGACTGATCCAAATGTATTTAACTTAATTAACGAAAAATTTGTTTTAATATCACTTTACGTGGATGATAGAAAGGAACTTCCAATTGATAATCAATTTGATATTAAATATAAATCCGGAAAAATTAAGAAAATTAGAACTATTGGTGACAAATCAGCTACATTTCAAGCATTAAACTTTAAAACTGCATCACAACCATATTATGTTTTGTTAAATACAAAACTGGAGATTTTAAATTCTCCTATTCAATATACTTCAAAAGATGTATATCAAAACTGGCTTGAAGAGGGATTAGATAATTTTAATAATAATTATCTTAAATAGTTGAAATTAGATAGCTTTATAAACATTTTCAAAAGGAACTCTGTATCTTTTTCCATAGATTCCTTTCTTGTCTCTGATTCCACAACCTATAATCATATTAATTTCTGCTTTAGAAGGAATTTTTAATATTTTTTTAACCATTAATGAATCAAAACCTTCCATCGGACAAGTATCATATCCTATAGCCGACATACTAATCATAAAGTTTTGAGCCGCTAATGCTGCACTTTTATGAGAAATAATTCGTTTATCACTGGAACTTAACTGTCTATACATTGGTCTAAAGAGTCCAGTTATTTGAGCAGTAAATGATTTCAAAACTCCAAAAACTCCAAAAAAATCAGTGTAAGTAAATGGTATAAGTTTGGTATAATAGTTTAAGGCCATTTTAAAACTTTTATCTGACATTAAACCTTCTTTTGATTGTTCTTTAAGGAAATTAGCATTTTCTTTTGCTCTTTGCCTCCAAAGATCTTTTCTGACAACAATGATTACTAATTGATTAGCAGTTTTTGCTGCATTTTGATTTAAACAAGCTTTAGTTATCTTTTTTTGTATTTCTTTATTAGTAACGTGTATAAATTCCCATAATTGTAAATTACTACTATTGGGGGCTAATGTACCATTTTGAATACATTGTTTTACTTTTTCCTTATTAATATCTGTTTTTTTAAAAATTCTAACAGACCTTCTGAAATTTATAGCTTCGAATACTTTTTTTTCAATCATTTGTTATCTTAAATTTATTTTAATTTTTTTATTGTCATTTAAAATAAATAATGCCTTATCAAAATCTGGAGGACCAAATAAATTCATCACATTATTAGAAAACCCGTATTGTTCCTTGGGCAGACCAAAAATATTAAAATCAAACTTATTGTTATAGTTTTTGTCTATATAAATTTTTATTGCATAGACTCCTTTATCTAAAAAAATTTCTTTATTATAATTTCCTTTTTGTACATTTTCTTTAATTCCATTATATAATCTTTCTTTAGATGTGTCATTTGAATTGAAATCAATCTCATTATTATAAATACCTATATAGATTATTCCCTTATTTTTAATTTTTGAAACTTCTATTTCAAGTTTTAATTTTTGTAAATTATGGTAGTTTTTGTAAAGTTGTGTGTTTATTGAAAATGGTAATAATAAAATTAAAATTTTCAATATTTCCATAAATTTTTATTCAATTAGCTTGAGAGCTTTTTTAAGAAAATTAATTTTTTTCTTAAACGGAGGATATCTTAAAGGAATATCCATCCAAAAAGGTTTTGAAATATATGGCTTAAAATGAGAAAATGTTTTAAAGGTTGATTCACCATGATATTTTCCCATTCCACTATTACCAACTCCGCCAAAAGGTAATCGATCATTTACAATATGTACAATTGTGTCATTAATAGCACCACCACCGAAGCTATAATTATTAAGGAATTTTTCACCAAATTTTGTTTTTTTAGTAAAAATATATAAAGCCAATGGGTTTCTATATTTATTAATGATCTCATCGATTTCTATAAAATCTTTATATCCAAAAACAGGAAGAATAGGACCAAAAATCTCTTGTTGCATCAAATTTGAATTGAAATTTTTAATTTCAACCAAAGTAGGTTCAAAATATTTATTTTCAGAATCAATTCTTCCTCCGTGAATTATATTTTCATTGTTTAATAAGGAACTTAAAAAATTAATATGCTTTTTACTTATAATTCTTCCATATGATTCTGAAGATTGTGGATCATCTCCGTATATATACTTAATTTGATTTATAATTTCATTAACTAATTTGTCTTTTATTTTTTCATTAACAATTAAAAAATCTGGTGCTATACATGTTTGTCCACAGTTAATAAATTTTCCCCAAACAATTCTTTTTGCAGACACTTTTATTGAGGCAGTTTCATCAATAATACATGGATTTTTTCCACCAAGTTCTAATGTAGTTGGAGTTAAAAATTTTGCTGCTTTTTCAGCAACTATTTTACCAACATTAACACTTCCAGTAAAAAATATATAATCCCAAGAATATTTTAATAATTCTGTTGCTTCTTCTGGTCCACCTTGAACAACTTTCACTAATTCTTCTGGAAATACATTTTCAATTATTTTTTCTAAAATTGTTGAGGTATTAAAAGAATATTCAGAGGGTTTTAAAACAACAGTGTTTCCAGCAGCAATTGCACCAATTAGTGGAGCTATAGATAATTGAAATGGATAATTCCATGGAGATATATGTAGGGTAACACCATATGGCTCAGGGATTATGTAATCTGATGATGGAAAATTTAATAAGGAAGATCTAACAGATTTTCTTCTAACCCATTTATTAATATTTTTTATAGCTATATTTAATTCTGAGTATACAAAATGTAATTCTGTTAAGTAACTTTCACCTTCTGACTTACCTAAATCTTTAAATAATGCATTTTCAATTTCTTTTTCATTACCTACTATCTCTTTTTTTAGTTTTATTAATAATTCTTTCCTTGTTTTAACATTAAAAGTTTTTTTTGAATTAAAAAAAGTTCTTTGTTTGTTTATTATATTTTTTATTATGTCTTTCATAATATAATTAGATAGAATTAATAATGATTTTTAAAAATACAATTTATAAAGTGGATAATGTCAAATAATACATACATTTATCTTGATTTATAATTTATAAACCTTATTTTTAAATATATTTTTTTAAATTCAATCCTTCTCGTTAAATAAGAGAGGGTTTTTTTTTTTAAAATTCATATAAAATGAGNCTTAACAAGTTTAGTAAGAATGTAACTCAGGATCCCTCACAACCTGCTGCTCAAGCTATGTTGCATGCTATTGGTTTAAATGAAAAGGATTTAAATAAACCTTTAATTGGAATTGCAAGTACCGGATATGAAGGTAACCCTTGTAACATGCACCTTAATGATCTTTCAAAATATATTAAAGATGGAATTAATAAAAATAGTCTTGTAGGTCTAATTTTTAATACAATCGGAGTTAGTGATGGAATTTCTATGGGAACTTATGGAATGAGGTTTTCTCTTCCGTCAAGAGATATTATAGCAGATTCTATAGAAACAGTTGTTCAAGGAATGTCTTATGATGGTGTCGTTACAGTCGTTGGATGTGATAAAAACATGCCCGGAGCTTTAATGGCAATGCTCAGATTGAACAGACCGGGTGTTTTGGTGTATGGTGGAACAATTGCACCAGGCTGTCATAATGGAAAAAAAATAGATATAGTTTCTGCTTTTGAAGCGTGGGGAGAAAATGTTGCTGGAAAAATTGACAATAAACAATTTAAAGATATAATACAAAAAGCTTGTCCAGGTCCTGGAGCATGTGGAGGCATGTATACTGCAAATACTATGGCATCTGCAATTGAAGCAATGGGAATGNCTCTTCCATATAACTCGTCCAATCCTGCTGTAAGTAATAATAAAAAGGAGGAATGCNACAAAGTAGGATCAGTAATTAAAAATTTATTAGTCAATGATATTAAGCCTAGGGATATTGTAACAAGAAAATCTATAGAAAATGCAGTTAAATTAATTATAGTTCTTGGAGGTTCTACAAATGCAGTTTTACATTTAATAGCAATTGCTAAAAGTGCCAATATAGATTTTTCAATAGATGATTTTCAAAAAATTTGTAATGAAACTCCTTTTTTAGCTGATTTAAAGCCTAGTGGTAAGTATTTAATGGAAGATTTACACAATATTGGTGGAATCCCAGCTGTGATGAAATATATGTTAGAAAATGATTATTTAAATGGAGATTGTTTAACAATAACTGGGAAGACATTAAAAGAAAATTTATCTGGAATAAGTCCTGTATCTATTAATCAAGATATTATAAAATCATTTAACAATCCTATTAAATCAACAGGTCATATTAGAATTCTATATGGAAATCTNGCTATTAATGGTTCTGTTGCTAAAATTACTGGAAAAGAAGGATTGAAGTTTGAAGGTTCTGCTAAAGTTTTTGANGGGGAATTTGAAGCAAATGATGGAATAAAAAATGGTCTTGTAAATAAAGGTGATGTAATAGTTATTAGATTCGAGGGGCCAAAAGGTGGTCCTGGAATGCCTGAAATGTTAAAACCAACTTCTGCAATTATGGGTGCAGGGTTAGGAAAAGATGTAGCATTAATTACAGATGGTAGATTTTCAGGAGGAACTCATGGTTTTGTTGTAGGTCATATTAGTCCTGAAGCTCAAGAAGGCGGAAATATTGCTCTCATACAAAATGATGATAAAATAATTATAGATGCAGTAAAAAACACATTAACTTTGCAAGTTTCAAAAGAAGAATTAAAAAAAAGAAAAGCTAATTGGATTAAACCTGATTTAAAAGTTAAAAGTGGCGTTTTATACAAGTATGCTAAAACAGTTTCGAATGCTTCAAATGGATGTATAACAGATGATATATAAATGAAAAAAACAAATAAAATATCTGGAGCTGAAGCGGTGATTAAATGTCTACTTGAAGAAAGTGTTGATATTATTTATGGCTATCCTGGAGGTGCTATTATGCCAATTTACGATGAATTGTTTAAATATCAGGATAAATTAGATCATATACTGACTAGACATGAACAAGGAGCTACACATGCAGCCCAGGGATATGCTAGAGTTTCTGGAAAAGTGGGTGTTGTTACTGCAACTTCTGGCCCAGGTGCAACAAATTTAGTAACAGGTATTGCTGATGCACAAATTGATTCAACTCCAATGGTTTGTATCACAGGTCAAGTTTCTTCACATTTATTAGGTTCTGATGCATTTCAGGAAACAGATATTATAGGAATTTCTACTCCAATTACTAAATGGAATTGTCAAATTACAAAGGCAAAAGATATTCCTGAGATAATCGCAAAAGCTTTTTACATTGCAAGATCTGGCAGACCAGGTCCTGTTTTAATTGACATAACAAAAGATGCTCAATTTGAATTAATGGATTTCAAATACGAAAAATGTAATTCAATTCGCAGCTATAAGTCTACNCCAGATTTNTCTATTAATGAAATTAATAAAGCAGCTCAATTAATAAATAAATCAAAAAAACCATTAATAGTTTGGGGTCAAGGAGTTATTTTGGGTAATGCAGAAATTGAATTTAAGGAATTTGTTGAAAAGACAGGCATACCTGCTGCATGGACTATTTTAGGTTTATCTGCGTTATCAACAGATCATCCACTAAATATGGGAATGGTCGGAATGCATGGAAATTATGGTCCTAATGTTCTTACTAATGAATGTGATTTACTGATAGCAGTTGGTATGCGTTTTGATGACAGAGTTACTGGTAATTTAGAATCCTATGCTAAACAAGCTAAAATTATTCATTTTGAAATTGATCCAGCGGAAGTTAATAAGAATGTTGAAGTTGATGTTGCAGTCTTAGGTAGTGTAAAGGATACTCTTCCAAAAATTATTCCAATAGTTAAAAAAAAGAAACATACGAATTGGATTAATAAATTTCATTCCTTTTACAAAAAGGAATTTAAAAAAGTAATTAAAAATGATTTAAATCCAACTAAAGTTGGATTAACAATGGGTGAGGTAATTAAACAAATTAATGAATTTTCTAATGGAAATGCTATAATAGTTACAGATGTTGGTCAACATCAAATGGTTGCTTGTAGATATGCTCATTTTAATCAATCAAAATCAAATGTAACATCTGGTGGTTTAGGAACCATGGGGTTTGCTCTNCCAGCAGCGATTGGTGCAAAAATGGGGGCACCTGAAAGAGAAGTTATTGCAATAATAGGTGATGGTGGATACCAAATGACAATACAAGAATTAGGTACTATTTTTCAAACAGGATGCTCTGTAAAAATAGTTGTTTTAAACAATGATTATTTAGGTATGGTAAGACAATGGCAGCAGATGTTTTTTGATAAAAGATATGCTTCTACTGAAATGGTAAATCCAGACTTTGTTAAAATAGCGAAGGGATACTTTATNGATGGTAAAAAAGTTAAAAAAAGAGAAAATTTAAAATCTTCAATAAAACAGATGATAAATTCCAAAAAGCCTTATTTCTTAGAAGTTTGTGTAGAAAAAGAGGATAATGTTTTTCCGATGATTCCATCTGGAGCATCTGTTTCAGACATTAGACTTGAATAATAATTATGATAGATAAATTAAACACATATACCGTTTCTATTTATACTGAAAATAATATTGGATTATTAAATAGAATATCAGCTATTTTTTTAAAACGACATGTAAATATTGAAAGTTTAACATCTTCACAATCTGAGATTGATAATATTTATAGATTTGTTATAGTAGTAACTATGTTAGAATCTAAAATTAAAAGAATTATTAAACAGATTGAAAAACAAATAGAGGTTATAGCCGCTTTTTATCATACTGATAAGGAAACTATTTATCTTGAATCAGCACTTTATAAAGTTAAATCAAAATCATTATTTGATGAAAAACACATACAAAAAATTATAAAGAATAGTCAAGCTAATATTGTTACTGTGTCTCCAGATTATTTTGTAATCGAAAAAACTGGTTGGAGGAAAGAAACAGAAAAATTATACAAGTCCTTGGAGCCTTATGGTTTATTACAATTTGTAAGATCTGGAAGAATTTCAGTTTCTAAAGAACCCATGAATATCTCTAATATTTTGGGATTAAATTCTGATAAATAAATATGGAAAATTATTATAATCAATTAACATCAATTCAAAAAAAGGAACAATTAGGTAAATGTAGATTTATGGATTCCTCTGAATTCCAAAATGGTATTAGTATTTTAAAAGGAAAAAATATTGTTATTGTTGGTTGCGGAGCACAGGGATTAAATCAAGGATTAAATATGAGAGATTCTGGTTTAGATATTTCTTATGTTTTAAGATCTTCATCAATAAAAAACAAAAAAGAATCTTTTGTTAATGCTTCAAAGAACAATTTTAAGGTTGGGGATTTTGATGAGCTAATTCCAAAAGCAGATGTTGTAATAAATTTAACACCAGACAAAAAACACACACAAGTAGTAAATATTGTAATGCCATTAATGAAGAAAAATTCAATATTATCTTATTCACATGGGTTTAACATTGTAGAGGAAGGAATTAAAATAAGAAAAGATATTACTGTAATAATGGTTGCTCCAAAGTGTCCAGGAACAGAGGTTAGAGAGGAATTTTTAAGAGGATTTGGAGTTCCAACTCTAATAGCTGTTCATCCTGAAAATGACCCTAATAATAATGGATTAGAAATNGCAAAAGCTTATGCAGTATCTACTGGAGGTCATAGGGCAGGTGTTTTAGAATCTTCATTTGTTGCAGAGGTGAAATCTGACTTAATGGGTGAACAAACGATATTATGTGGCGTATTACAATCAGGTTCTATTTTATGCTTTAATAAAATGATTGAATTGGGTTATGAAAGTGGTTTTTCTTCAAAATTAATTCAGTATGGATGGGAAACAATAACTGAAGAATTAAAGCATAATGGAATTTCTGGAATGTTAAATAGACTTAATGATTNCTCTAAATTAAAAGTTCATGAACTTTCAAAAGAACTTAAAAATATAATGACTCCTCTNTTTAATACGCACATGGATGATATATTAAGTGGAGAATTTTCAAAAAATATGATAAAGGATTGGTCGAATAATGATTATAATTTATTAAAATGGAGAGAAGAAAGTCGAAATACAAAATTTGAAAAAACAGATCCATCAAACATTAAGATTTCTAATAATGATTATTTTGAAAAAGGAATATTAATGATAGCTTTTGTTAAATCTGGAGTTGAATTAGCTTTTGAAACAATGATTAACAATGGGATAATTGATGAATCTGCNTATTATGAATCTCTACACGAATTGCCATTAATAGCTAATCTTGTTGCAAGAAAAAAATTATTTGAAATGAATAGAATAATTTCAGATACTGCTGAATATGGATGTTATTTATTTAATCATTCTTGTTTGCCACTTCTTTTAGATTTTATGAAAAAAATTGATNAAACACATATTGGTTTAATTAATAAATCTTTAGAAACTNACTCAAATAAATTGAATCAATTTGATTCAGAAACATCAAATCATTCAATTGAAAAAATTGGTGTAATTTTGAGAAAAAATATGGGAAAAATGAAAAAATTAAAATAATTAATGAAACATAAAATTCCTGAAAAATATAAAATTATTGATCCTATTAAACACGATACTTTTCTAATTGATGGAAAAATTGGTAATTGGGATGGTGATTTCACTGATGTTATTTCCACTTTATTTGCGAATAATGAAGTAAATCCATATCAAGTTATTGGAATTACGCCTAAAATGGATAAAAAACATGCTTTAAAAGCATTAGAAGCTGCTAATAAGGCATATTCNAATGGAACTGGAAAATGGCCAACAATGAAAGTTTATGAAAGAATAAACTGTATGCAGAACTTTGTAAAATTAATGTTTTTGAAAAGAGATGAAATTATAAAACTTTTAATGTGGGAAATAGGAAAAAATTTAAGTGATTCTACAAAAGAATTTGATAGAACCATAGATTATATTAAAGATACAATTCAAGAATACAAGACAATTGATAAAAAGGGTGCTAATTTTCAAAACAAATCTGGTGTTAGAGCTCTGATNAGAAGAGGCCCATTNGGTGTAGTCTTATGTTTAGGTCCATATAATTATCCATTAAATGAAACTTTTGCATTATTAATTCCTGCCATAATTATGGGCAATACTGCAATTTTTAAGCCAGCTAAGCATGGAGTTTTACTGATAGCGCCTCTATTAGAGGCATTCCAAAAGTCTTTTCCGCCTGGTGTTGTTAATATAGTATTTGGAAGAGGAAGAGAAATAGCATCACCGATTATGGAGACTGGTAAAATTAATGTCCTAGCCCTTATCGGACACAGTTCATCAGCTGTTTCATTGCAAGATCTTCATCCACAAAAAAATAGGCTAAGACTAGTTCTTGGATTGGAGGCTAAAAACCCTGCAATTATTATGAATGATGCTGATTTAGATTTAACTGTTGATGAATGCATTTCAGGTTCTCTTTCTTATAATGGACAAAGATGTACAGCAATAAAAATTATTTATGTACATGAGAAAATAAAAGAGAAATTTCTTAGAAAATTTTCAAAAAAAATTGACTCTTTAAAGTTAGGATTACCTTGGGAAAATACATTATTAACCCCACTTCCAGAACCAAATAAACCGAAATATATTAATGATTTAATTTTAGATGCAACATCAAAAGGAGCAAAAATTATTAATAAAAATGGAGGAAAGAANTTTAAAAACTTCACTTTCCCTGCAGTTTTATATCCAGTAAATTCCAAAATGGATGTATATAAAGAAGAACAATTTGGTCCAGTGATTCCAATAGTATCATTTAATAATGTCTCTAAACCAATTGACTATATAGCTTCATCAAATTACGGGCAGCAGGTAAGTATTTTTGGAAAAAATGTTAACATATTAGGTCCTATAATTGATTCACTTGTTAATTTAGTTTGCAGAGTTAATTTAAATAGTGCTTGTCAAAGAGGTCCAGATATTTATCCATTTACTGGAAGAAAAGATTCTGCCGTTTCAACCTTAAGTGTACATGATGCTTTAAGATCATTTTCTATTAGAACTTTTGTAGCATCAAAAGATAANGATTTAAATAAAAATATCCTTAGAGAAATGATTGATTTGAAGAAATCAAGTTTTGTAAGAACTGATTATTATCTCTAAGCGTTCAACATAACAGGCATTACTAGCATTGTGACTTCTTCAGAACTAGAGTCAGATTTTATTGGAGTTAAAATTCCAGCTCTGTTTGGAAGAGATAATTCGAGCTTTACTTCATCAGAAGTTAAATTTGAAAGCATTTCTACTAAAAATCGAGAATTAAAACCTATCTCAATATCATCTCCATTATAATTGCAATCAAGTCTTTCCTCGGCTTTATTACTATAGTCTAAATCTTCAGCAGAAACAATTAATTCATTCCCTGTAATTTTTAACCTAATTTGGTGTGTAGTTTTATTTGAAAAAATACTTACTCTTTTAGTTGAATTTAAAAACAAGGATCTATCAATAGTTAATACGTTTGGATTTTCCTTTGGAATTACAGCTTCATAATTTGGATATTTTCCATCGATAAGTCTACATGTCAATGATAGATTAGAAAAGGTGAACTTAGCATTACTTTCATTATATTCAATATTAACGTCAAAGTTGTCATTAATCAAGATACCTTTTAAAATATTTAGAGGTTTCTTTGGCATAATAAATTCTACTAATTCATTAGATTTAAAATCTGTTCTAACATATCTAACTAGCTTATGAGCATCAGTAGCTACAAATGTTGANTTTTCATTTGAAAATTGAAAAAAAACTCCACTCATTATAGGTCTTAAGTCATCATTTCCAGATGCAAAAATTGTTGTATTTATAGCTTGAAATAAAACTTGAGAGGAAATGCTTGAGTTCGATGCGTCGCTTATTGATACTGTCTTTGGAAATTCATCTCCATTTGCATAAGCTAGTGCATATTTACCATGATTTGAACTTATTTCAATTGTATTATTTTCTAGAATTTTAAATGTTAATGGCTGTTCAGGAAAAGTTTTTAAAGTATCAATCAATAGCTTAGCAGGAATAGCAATAGAATTTATTTCATTTGATTCAATTTCAATATCTGCAGATAATATTGTTTCTAAATCAGATGCAGTAATTTTTAAAAGGTTTTTAGATATGTCAAAAAGAAAGTAATCAAGTATGGGTAATGTATTATTGGTGCTTAAAATACCACCTAAGACTTGAATATTTTTTAATAATAGAGAGCTTGAAACAATGAATTTCATAAACAAATAAATAGGGTTGTAAATATATTAGAATATAATGTTAAAATAAAACAATTTTATTAACAGTTTATACATTAATTAATTAAACTTAATAGTAACAACATCTCTAAATTTTAAACCAAACAAACTACTAGCCCCACCAGTTATTAACGCATTACTTTTATAAATAGCTAATTCGAGAAGATTAGCTTTATTAAATAATGCAATTTTTTTACCTTCTTCTTTTCTTAATTCTTTTTTAACATCAAATTTTATTGAATTACTGTATGAATTTACTATTGAATTAAATTGAAAATTTCTAGCATTTATTATAAATGGTCTAGATTTTCCAAATTCTTCAAAAACTAACTTTGAAATATTTGTAACAATATTTTCATAATTATCAATATATAATACATTTCCTATTATTTCTTTGTTCTTTTCGTTTAAAATAGGGTTGATATCATAAAGTTCTTTTAGTTGATTTATTTTTTTTCCAACTAAGTCAATTGATCCCCCTCGATAGATATGTGCTGCTACTTTCACAAAAACATCTAAAACTGTAAAACTAGAAGTAGAGGAATTATGAATATTAATTTCTATAATTTTTTCAGGTTTAATTTTATTAGCAATCAAAGACATTATTCCATTATCTGCACATATAAAAAAATGACCATCCAATTTTATGACTAAATGTTTTTTTTCAGGTGTTTTCTCAGAATCAACTCCAATGATATGAATAGATCCTTCAGGAAAATTTTTATAAGAATTTTCAATAATATAAGCTCCTTCAATAATATTAAAAGGTGATATTTCATTTGAAATATCAACAATATTTACATTAGAGATTTCACTATATAATGCTCCCTTTACAGAACCAATGAAGTGGTCTTTAGTTCCAAAATCAGTTGTTAAAGTAATAACAGACATTTGTTAATAGAAAACTTATATTTAGGATTAAAAATTACATAAATTTACAACTTGCCAATAAATAAGTAACTAACCAATAGTGAAAAAACTAGAATATTTTATTAAAAATATACATCCAATGGATTTTTTTGATAAAAAGAAATATGATATAACTAAATTAATTAAGGAAAACTTCCCTAAAGTAAAAATAATTTTTAAAGGGGATAGGATAATTGCTAACGGAGAAGATTCTCTTATAATTCTTCTGAAAAATAGACTTGATTCTTTAATTTTCTTAATTAAAGAAAATGACAACATTAATGAAAAAATAATTAATTCAATCATGTCTGGAAATGGTGATAAATTAATTGCTTCTATTTATGAAAAAGTAATATTGTATGGTGTTAAAAAGAAAAAAATTAAAGCTCATACTGTTAATCAAATTAAAATTGTTAATGCTTTTGAAAATAATGATATGGTGTTTGCGATTGGGCCAGCTGGTACGGGAAAGACCTATACTGGAATTGCTGTAGCAGTTAAAGCTTTAAAAGACAAACTAGTAAATAAAATAATTTTGACAAGCCCTGCCATAGAAGCTGGAGAAAGTTTAGGGTATCTTCCTGGTGACATGAAAGACAAATTAGATCCGTATATGCAACCTCTTTATGATGCGCTAAGAGAAATGATTACAATTGAAAAACTAAATGATTATATAAATAGAGAAATAATTGAAATTGCTCCTTTAGCATTTATGAGAGGAAGAACATTAGATAATGCATTTGTAATATTAGATGAAGGACAGAATACTACACATAATCAAATGAAAATGTTTCTAACAAGAATGGGAAATAATGCTAAATTTATGATTAATGGTGATCCTGGTCAAATTGACCTTCCATATGGAACAAGATCTGGGTTAAAAGAAGCTAATGATATTCTTAAAGATATTGATGGGATTAAGATAATTTATTTGGACGATTCAGATGTTATTAGACATAGAGTTGTAAAAAAAATAATTAATGCATATAAAGATAGAAAACATCTTAATTAATTTATATGAATACAATTACCAGAACAGATTTTAATTTTCCAAATCAAATTTCAAAATATTCAGGAAAAGTAAGAGACGTTTATAATATTGATAATAAATTACTAATTATGATTGCATCAGATAGACTTTCTGCATTTGATGTTATACTTCCAAGAGGAATACCTTTTAAAGGACAAATTTTAAATCAAATTGCATCTAAAATGTTAAATGCAACATCTCATATTGTTCCAAATTGGTTAGAAAGCTCACCTGATCCCAATGTTTCAATTGGAGAAATTTGTGTACCATTTAAAATTGAAATGGTAATTAGAGGATATCTTTCAGGTCATGCAGCTAGATTATATAATTCAGGTTTTAGAAAAATATGTGGAGTGAATATGCCCGATAGGATGAAAGAAAATGATAAATTTCCAAATCCTATAATTACTCCTACGACAAAAGCCGTTGATGGTAATCATGATCATGATATTTCAAAAGAAGATATTTTAAAAAATAATATAATTTCTAAAAACGAATATTCGATGCTTGAAGAATATACCTATAAACTTTATAAAGAAGGATGTAGGATTGCTCATGATCAAGGACTTATTTTAGTAGACACAAAATATGAATTTGGTAAAAATTCTAATGGAAAAATAATGCTAATTGATGAAATACATACTCCTGATTCGTCAAGATATTTCTATCTTGACTCATATACAGAACTTCAAAAAATAAAATCTCCTCAAAAACAACTTTCAAAGGAGTTTGTAAGACAATGGCTAATAAGTAATGGTTTTCAAGGGAAAGATGGTCAGAAAATTCCTAAAATGAACGATGATTATATAAATGGAGTTTCTGAAAGATATATAGAGTTATTTGAAAAAATAACAGGATCTAAATTTATAAAGGGAAATACTAAAAATATTCAAAAAAGGATAGAGGAAAATGTAAAAAATTATTTAAAATCAAGGTAACTTTTTATAATATCTTTATGATCTGATTTATTATCAATCCAAAAAATATCTTTCCTTTTTCTTAACCATGTCATCTGTCTTTTGGAAAATCTTCTAGTATTTTTTTTTATTTCTTCAATAGATTGTTTAAAAGTTACCTTTTTTTCTAAAAAAAGAAATAATTCTTTATAACCAAGAGTGTTTAATGCATTTAATTCTTTATTGTTAATCAAAGTTTTTACTTCTTCTAAAAAACCATTCTCTATCATTTTGTCAACTCTTGAATTTATTTTTTGATATAGCAACTCTCTATTTATATCAATTCCTATATGAAATAAATTAAAACTATGAATAGTTTTTTTCTTTCCAATAAATGAAGAATAAGGTTTTTTAGATGAAATAGATATTTCTAAGGCTCTAATTAATCTTCTAGGATTTTGTTTATCTACATTGTTATAATACACTGGATCTATCTTTTTTAATTCTTTTTGAAGATATTCAATTCCAAATTTCTCAAATTTTAAATTTAAATCTCTACGAACTTGATGGTTAATATCAGGAAAGTTGTCCAGACCATTAATTACAGAATCCATGTATAAGCCTGAGCCTCCTACCATAATTATATAGTCATTGATCTTTAATTTATCTTTAATTATAGACAATGCTTCATCATGAAAATCTTTAATTGTGTAGATATCAAATATAGATTTATGCTGTATACAATGATGCGTTACAGATTTTAATTGTTTTTTAGTAGGTACAGCAGTTCCAATAGACATTTCTTTATAAAACTGCCTAGAATCAGAAGAAATTATATCGCAATTTAATTCTTTAGCTAATTTTATACTAAACTTTGTTTTTCCTGAGGCTGTAGGTCCTGAAACAGTAATTAGTGTTTTTTTCATTTTAAATATTCAATATTGACTATTTTTTCAACACTATTTTTTTTTAAATAATTATTAATTAATTTATTGTAAACCTCATTTGGCTTAACTTTTGAAATTAATGATTCTAAAATGTTATAATTAGTTATTTGATGATTTAAATTAAAATATCCAAAACCAATATAATTAGAGTGTTTTATTAAAATAACACTTTTTTCATCTATACTTCTTCCATTGTCTACAATAATCATGTTTTTATGTGGATATGAAATTTCTTTTAAAAAATGATCAATCTTTATTGAGTTCAGATTATTTTTCTGACTTTCCCTAACATCATACTTATCATAAATACTAAATAATCTTTTATTAGCATTTTTTAGAGAACTATAGGTTTCTAGATATTTGACATTGCTTTCAAAATGAGAAATTCTTAAAAATTTATTTTCTTTAGAATCAAAACATAATTCTAACCCAAATTTAGATACATCTTTTTTCATAAGTTTATTAAATTTTGGTTTATGTTCCATAATTTCATCGGTCTCTTTTAAAATAGAGATTAACTCATTACCACATTTCTCATAGGAAACTGAACTTGTTTCAAGTTGTATCTTTAATGATTTATTAGTTTTTCCAGTTAAATGTTGATTAATTCTATTTTTGATATTTTTACTTTTTCCTATGTAGATAATTTTACCCTCATCATTATGGATGTAATAAATTCCACATTCATTTGTAAGATTTTCAATTATTTTATAAAATTTTGTTTTTTTTATAATTGTTTTTTTTAAAAATTCATTTATTATAATTTTCTTTTTGTCTTTATTAAGTAATAATTTAAATAACTCTACTGTAGCCAAAGCATCCCCTGCAGCACGGTGTCTGTTAGAAATAGGAATACCCAGGGATTTAACTAATTTACCAAGTTTATAAGAGTTTTTATTTGGAATTAATTTTTTAGATAATTTTACTGTACATAATTGAGGAATTGAAAAATCATATCCTAGTCTTTTAAACTCTATTCTTAAAAGCCTGTAATCAAAAGATGAATTGTGAGCAACTAAAATAGACTGTTCAGTAATTTCTAAAATTCTTTTTGCAATTTCAAAAAACTTTGGTGCTCTAGTCAGCATTTTATTGTTAATACCTGTTAATTTTTGAACATATGGTTGAATTGGAATTTCAGGATTAACCAAACTTATAAATTGATCTATTATTTTAATTCCATCAAATTTATAAATAGCAATTTCAGTTATTCCCTCTTCATTAAACTTTCCTCCAGTGGTTTCTACATCTATTATTGAATACAAACTGTTTTATTTAAGATCTTTTTCCAAAAATGTTACTCCCTAATCTAATAATATTACTATTTTCATCAATAGCTATTTTATAATCTGAACTCATTCCCATTGATAAAAATTTAAATGAATAATTACTTTTAAATTTTTCATATATGGTATTCAAGTTTTTAAATTGTTTTCTGATTATTTTTTGATTGGATGTAAAACTAGCCATTCCCATTAGACCTAATACAGAAATATTTTTAAATTCTTTAATTTTTTCTGATAATAATAATTTATTTATTTCTTCATATGAAAAGCCAAATTTTGTTAAATCATGAGAGATGTCAACTTGAATTAATACATTAATATTTCTGTTATTTTTAAGAGCCTGTTTATTAATTTCTTCTAATAATTTTAAACTATGAACACTATGAATCATGTATATAAAATCAGCTATATATTTAACTTTATTTCTTTGTAAATGACCAATCATATGCCATTTTATATTTTTTGGAAGTTTTTCAGCTTTTTTAACAAGTTCTTGAGTTTTATTTTCTCCAAAATGTAATTGTCCATTTTGATAAGCAACTTTAATATCATTAATGGGTTTTGTTTTTGAAACAGCAACAAGTAAAACATCATCAGGTATTTCAGTATTTATTTTATTTAAATTTAATGAGATATTCATTTCATCTTTTTTAGAATTTCATTAGCAAGTTTTAATGCATTTAAACCATCTTCTAAACTTACTATTGGAGTAGAACCTTCTAAAATAGATTTAGCAAAGGCATTATGTTCTTCTACTATAGCATTCTTATCTTCTATTTCTGGGTTATTATAAAAAATTTCTTTTTTCTTTCCAGTCGAGTTTTCAATAACCATAGCATATTTATCATCATTTTTTATTACATCTTTTATCTCAACTATTTCTGTTTTCTTTTCTAAAAAATCAATTGAGATATATGAATTTGATTGAAATAATCTTGTTTTTCTCATATTTTTTAACGAAATCCTGCTCGCTGTAAAGTTTGCTACACATCCATTTTCAAATTCAACTCTTGCATTACATATATCAGGTGTTTCATTTATAACACATACTCCATTTGCATTTATATCTTTAGGATTGGATTTAACAAGACTTAAAACAATATCTATATCATGAATCATTAAGTCTAATATTACAGAAACATCATTTCCTCGAGGATTAAATTCAGCTAATCTATGACACTCAATGAATTTGGGGTTTTTAATAATATCGTTTAAACATGTAAAAGCACTATTAAATCTTTCAACGTGTCCAACTTGTCCTTTAGAATTATTCCTTTTAGACAAATTAACTAAATCAGTAGCTTGACTAACAGTTTCTGTTATTGGTTTTTCAATAAAAACATGCTTAGAATTTTCAATACATTTTTTGGCGATTTTATAATGATTAGGAGTATTAGTACAAATAAATACAGCTTCAATAGAATTAATTAATTCATTAATATTGTCAAAAAACAATAATTTATCATGATTTGTAGGTTTTTTATTTATGTCGTAATAACCTATTAGTTTAAAAAAATTAGATTCTTTAAGAAGTTTTAGATGAATTGAACCAAGGTGTCCAATACCAATTACACCAGCTTTAATCATTTTATTTTTTTTCAAAAATACAATACTTATTGTTATTTTTATTTTTATTTATTCATATTTGATAGATACTTCTAAACACAAAGGATTAAGAAAAAAATTAGTTGACAAACTTATCCAAAAAGGTATTGATTCAAAAGAAGTTTTAAATGCTATTAATAGTATTCCTAGACACCTGTTTATGGATAAAGATTTTGAATCTCATGCATATATTGATAAGGCATTTCCAATTGGATCGAATCAAACTATTTCTCAGCCCTACACAGTTGCACTTCAAACCTCTTTATTAAAATTAAAACCAAACCAAAAAGTTTTAGAAATTGGAACTGGATCAGGATATCAAACGGCAATTTTAGTAAAATTAAAAGCAAAAGTTTATACAATTGAAAGACAACATAATTTATATAGAAAGGCAATAAAAAAATTGCCTATTTTGGGTTTTAAACCTGAATTAATTAAATATGGTGACGGATATCTAGGAATTAAAGACTATGCTCCTTATGACAAAATTTTAATAACTGCTGGGGCAGCTGATGTTCCAAAAAAATTATTATTACAACTTAAGATAGGAGGGGAAATGGTAATTCCAGTTGGTAAAAATATACAAGAAATGACATGTATTAAAAGAGTAAGTAAAAATAAATTTGAAAAAGAAATGATGGGTAAATTTAGTTTCGTTCCTATGTTAAAAAATACAAATTAATTATTGTTTTCTTTTTTAATTCTGTCAAGTTGAATTTTATTTTCCCTTTTTTTTATTGATTCTCTTTTATCATAAATCTTTTTACCTTTAGCCAATGATATCAATACTTTTGCATATCCTTTTTCGTTAATAAACACTTTTAAAGGTATAATTGTTAAACCAGTATTTTTCACTTCTTTATAAAGTTTGTTTAATTCAGTTTTGTTTAATAAGAGTTTTCGCTGACTTCTTGTTTTGTGGTTGAATTGATTTCCATAAGAATATTCATCAATAAACATGTTTATAATAAATAATTCACCATAGTTATTAAATTCACAGAAACTCTCTGAGATAGAAGCTTTGTTCGCTCTAATTGATTTTATTTCAGTTCCTGTTAATACAATTCCAGCTGAAAATTGATCCATTAAAGTATATTCAAACTTAGCTTTTTTATTAATTATGTTTACCCTTTTATTCACTATGCAAAGTTAAGAAGTATATTTAATTTACAATCTCCAATTAAAATTGTTAATTCTTTATTGATAATTAATTGATTTTATTTATTAAATACGTTGTTAACCATTTTATTGATCATTAAATTTGATTTCCTAAACAAAAATTATGCAGATTGATAATGAAATTTTTCAGCTTATAAATAAAGAAGAGAATAGACAGTTAACTGGAATTGAATTAATCGCTTCAGAGAATTTTACTAGTCCTGCAGTAATGAAAGCAACGGGATCAATTCTTACGAATAAATATGCTGAGGGTTACCCGGGAAAAAGATATTATGGTGGATGTGAAGTTGTTGATGAAATAGAAGATATTGCAATTAATCGAGCCAAAGATTTGTTTGGAGCATCATATGCTAATGTTCAGCCTCATTCAGGTTCACAAGCAAACTCGTCTGTTTATCATGCTTTCTTAAATCCAGGTGATAAAATTTTGGGATTTGATTTATCTCACGGAGGTCATTTAACTCATGGATCACCTGTTAATTTTAGTGGAAGATTGTACAATCCTGTTTTTTATGGTGTGGAGAGAGAAACTGGCATCTTAAATTATGATAAAATAATGATGATAGCCAAAAAAGAAAAACCAAAATTAATTATTGCAGGAGCTTCAGCTTACTCAAGAGATATTGATTATAAGAAATTCCGTGAAATAGCGGATAGTATCAACGCTTTTTTAATGGCAGACATATCACATCCTTCAGGACTTATTGCTAAGGGAATACTTAATGACCCTATTCCACACTGTCATGTAGTTACAACAACTACTCATAAAACTCTAAGAGGTCCAAGAGGTGGTTTAATATTAATGGGTGAGGACTTTGAAAATCCATTTGGTCAAAAATTAAAGAATGGATCATTAAAAAAGATGTCTTCATTAATTAACCTAGCTGTCTTTCCAGGAAATCAAGGTGGACCGCTTGAACATGTCATTGCAGGAAAAGCAATTGCTTTTAGAGAAGCTCTGACCGATGATTTTATGAATTATATAGTTCAGGTTAGACAAAATGCTAAATCAATGGCTAAAGAGTTTGTTAAAAGAGATTATAATATCATTTCAGGAGGAACAGATAATCATATGATGTTAATAGATTTAAGAAATAAGAATATTTCTGGAAAAGATGCCGAAATAGCTCTTGTAAATGCTGATATAACTGCAAATAAGAACATGGTACCATTTGATGATAAGTCTCCATTTATAACTTCTGGAATTCGTTTTGGCACACCTGCAATTACTACAAGAGGATTAAATCATACTGAAATGAAATCAATAGTAGATTTTATAGATAGGGTAATAGTAAATCATGATAATGAAAATGAAATAAATAAAGTTAAGAATGATGTAAATAAATTAATGAAAGGAAGATTATTATTTAATTATTGATTCTCAAATATTTTAATTTCAAATAATTTATTCCAATTTTTTCCTGTTACAAAAAAGGTTTTTCTTTTTTTATGAAAAGCTATACCGTTTTGAACATCTAATTTATCATGTTGTTTCACTTTATCCTTTAAACCTTTAAAATCTATAACACCATCAACACTTCCAGTTTTTGGATCAATTATTATACCTACTTCTTTATTAAACTGATATGTATTTGCATATATTTTACCACCATACCATTCTAGTTCATTTATATTTTTAATAATTTTATTATTAGTAACAACACTAATGCTATAAAGTTCTTCTAAAGACTCTGGATCTAGAATCCATATCTTTTCAGTTCCATCAGATTTATATAAAAATTTTCCATCATTACATAGGCCCCAACCTTCTTTACTTATATTATAATTAAACGATTCTATTAACTCAAAATTACTTTTATCATATACAAATCCAATATTTTCTTTCCAAGTAAGTTGAAATAATTTATTATTTAAAATAGTTATTCCTTCTCCAAAAAAAGATTTATCAAGAAATAATTTATTTAATACTTTTCCAGTTTTAAAATCAATTTTTTTTAATGATGAATATCCATACTGACCTGTACTTTCGTATAAAAAATATTTATCATCAAATTCTAATCCTTGAGTGTATGATGATATGTCATGTTTAAATTCATTAATTATTTTATAGGTATATAATTTTGGTGTATTCGAGGAAAAGATTGTTATATCCTTACTTAGGTTAATTAATTTTCCATTTATTGTAAATGATGAGTATACAGTATTTATTCCAAGTTTATTATTTAAAACATATTCATTTTCAATTGGAATATTATTAATATTAAATTCAAGGTTTTCAATCTTTTTATTTGAAGGGTTCTTTATTTTAAGTGATATTTTATCTCCATTTTTTGAAAACTCTGATTTTTTTGAAATAATTATTGAATAACCAGAATCAACATTAGATCCACATGAGTATATAAATAAATATATTATTAGGAGAAATGATCTTATTATTGTCATTATTTTTATTTATTTATCAAATTTAAATATTAATAATTAACACTACACATAAATTATAAAAACATATTTATATTTGCTACGGGCAAGTCTTATACAACCAGCTCCTATTTAATCCCCCAGGGTGGGAACGCAGCAAGGGTCAATGGTCGTAGCGGTGTGATATAAATAGCTTGCCCTTTTTTATTGAAATAATGTCTAAAATTATTATAGTAACAGGGGCTTCTTCTGGTATAGGTAAATCTATAGCTAAACATTTGTCGATTAATGGTTTTACAGTTTACGGCACATGTAGAGATCCAAAAAAATATAATATTTCTGATTTTAATCTTTTAAAATGTGATATTAATAATATTAATGAAATCAATGATTTTATTAATTATGTTTTAGAGAAAGAAGGAAAAATTGATGTCTTAATTAATAATGCAGGAATAGGAATTACTGGTCCTCTTGAGGAAACATCACAGAATGATATGAAAAAAGCATTTCAGACTAATTTATTTGGTCCAATAGAAATGACAAAAAAATGTATTCCTGTAATGAGAGAAAATATGGATGGTTTAATAATTAATATAACTTCTATTTTAGGATATTTTGGTATTCCATACAGAGGAATTTATTCTGCAACAAAAAGCTCAATGGAAATAATTGGAGAAGTTTTTAGCATGGAATTAAAACAATTTAATATAAGAGTAGTTAATATAGCTCCTGGAGACTTTAAAACAGATATTATTTCTAGAAGAATAGATTCAATTCAAAATAATTCTTCCATTTATAAAAAGGACTATTTAAAAAGTATTAAGTCTGCTAATAATCACGTTAATAATGCTCAATCTCCTGAAATAATTTCTAAGTTAATTTTGAATATAATTAATTCAGGTAATAATAAAATTCATTATAAAATAGGTTCATTTATTCAAAAATTTTCAATAGTTTTAAAAAGAATTTTACCAGATAAATTATTTGAAAAAATATTATTACATTATAGTAAAAATTAAAGAATAATTATGAAGTTTTTTATTGATACCGCAAACCTTGAACAAATAAAAGAAGCACAGGATTTAGGAGTTTTAGATGGGGTCACTACAAACCCATCCTTGATGGCTAAAGAAGGAATAACAGGCCATCAAAATATTATTGATCATTATGTTAAAATTTGTAAAATTGTTGATGGTGATGTTTCTGCAGAAGTAATTTCTACTGATTTTAAAGGCATGATAAAAGAAGGTGAAGCTTTATCAAAACTTCACCCTCAAATTGTAGTTAAAATTCCTATGATATTAGAAGGAGTAAAGGCTATCAAATATTTTTCTAATAAATCTATAAAAACAAATTGTACATTAGTTTTCTCTGTTGGCCAAGCACTAATAGCAGCAAAAGCAGGAGCTACATATGTTTCTCCTTTTATTGGAAGATTAGATGATGTTTCAACTGACGGTTTGAATTTGATTTCAGAAATTGTTACTGTTTATGAAAATTATGGTTTTAAAACACAAATTCTAGCAGCTTCAATAAGACATACAATGCATATCATCGATTGTGCAAAAATTGGTGCAGATGTAATGACAGGGCCATTATCTTCAATAAAAGGCTTGTTAAAACATCCACTAACGGATATAGGTCTTGAAAAGTTTTTAGCTGATTTTAAAAAAGGAAATTAATCTAACACTATTGAATTCTCTAATTTCATAATATCAGAAATTGAAGTAATTTCTCCTTTGTTATCAGTTAAAATTACTTTGTTAAGATTATTTAGTATCATTTTTTTACTCATTGATTTAAAATCATAAACCATGAAATGATGAATATTATTCATGCTTTTAATTTTTTTTAATGACTCAATCCACCTTTTTTTGTTTGAATTAATATTTATACACAAGAAATTGTAATTCTTGTTTATATTAAGTATTCTAAAAATCCTATTAAATAAACTCATCTGATGTGAGTTTTGCTCATATGACCAAAAAACATAAATTATTGACTTATTAGAGTAAAAATCTCTATTAGAAATAGTTTTAAAATTATTATCTATAATCTTAATGTTTGGAATAAAATTTCCTTCCTGAAGTGCAGTGATATTTAAATAAAGTTGCTCAATTTCTAAATTAGTCATTTTATCTTCTGAAATTTCTAAAAAAATATTTAAAAATGAATCAATATCAATTAGTAAATTTTCTTTTAATAAATATTCAAAAGCTATATATCTTAAAATTTTAGACTTTACTACTGTATTAGAGATTGTTTTATCAACAAATTTAATCCTGTCTAAATTAAATTGTAAAGCTAAATTTGAATATGAATTATAGTCAATACCAGATTCATTTATTGTTCTTGATACTATATAGTCTAAATAAGGTTTAAAATTTGATAATTCTTCGATATTTAAATCAATATTATTTCTATATTCATAAAATTCATTATTAATTTCACTTAATCTATTTGTTTGTTTATATATAGATAAATATGTTTCTATTTTAGAATAGAGTGGAAGGCTAATAGCATATTCCAAAATCAATTCGCTGATATTATTTAAGCTATTAGTTTTTTTAAAATCATTGAATCTATTTATTTTAAAATTCAATAAAGAGTCAATATTTTTTTTAAATATCATAGGATTTTCTTTAAGACTAGTATTAAGAAAATCCTCTTCTTTTTCATGATTTAAAAAAATATCAATGAGATAATTGTTTTTTGATGCTCCAACTCCGTTAAAAACTAATGATTCGTCAAAATCTAATGCATTTAATCTTAATACTAGGCTATCTCCATTTTCCAATATTAAATACTGAAATTCAGGAAGATGTTTAAAGTTGTATAACCCATTTTTTATACTATCTAGTTGTAATAGAAAGTTTCCGTTTTCAGAAATTAGAGTTTCATTTATTATTTTTTCATCTTTTAAAACAGAAATTTTATCATTTGTTTTTTTAAGTATTTTACCGACTAAATATGTGTTTTTATTATTAAACAAATCACAAGAAATGAATAATGTCAAGAATATAAATATTATAATTCTTTCAAAAAAAATAAATTTAAAGAAATTCATAGCTTCACTTAATTTAAAGATAAAATTAGAATAATCATAAATTTGAATTTATTAAATTTGCGAACTTATTATATTTTAAAATGTTAAATGTTTCTAATCTTTCAGTTCAATTTGGAAAAAGAATTTTGTTTGATGATGTAAATACATCTTTTACAAGGGGTAATTGTTATGGGATTATAGGAGCAAATGGCGCAGGTAAATCTACCTTTCTTAAAATTTTATCAAATAAATTAGATCCCAATTCAGGGTCTGTACATCTAGAACAAGGTAAAAGAATGTCTGTATTAGAACAAGATCATTTTGCTTTTGATGAAAAACAGGTTTTAGAAACTGTTATAGCGGGTAATAAATTATTATTTAGTATAAAGAAGGAAATGGATCAAATTTATTCTAAAGCTGATTTTTCAGATAAAGATAGCGATCGAGTAGGGGTTCTTCAATTAGAATACGAAGAAATGGATGGTTGGAATGCTGAAAGTGATGCTGCTGCACTTTTATCAAATTTAGAAATTAAAGAGGATCTTCATTATAAATTAATGAATGAATTAGATGGGATCCAAAAAGTTAAAGTATTATTAGCTCAAGCTTTATTTGGAAACCCTGATGTACTAATAATGGATGAACCTACCAATGATCTTGATTTTGAAACAATAAAATGGTTAGAAAATTTTATTGCAAATTATGATAATACTGTTATTGTAGTTTCACATGACAGATATTTTTTAGACTCAGTTTGTACTCATATTTCTGATATAGATTTTGGAAAAATAAACCATTTTTCAGGAAATTATACATTTTGGTATGAATCAAGTCAGTTAGCTCTTAGACAAAAAACTCAACAAAATAAAAAAGCTGAAGAGAAGAAAAAGGAATTAGAAGATTTTATCGCTAGATTTAGTGCTAACGCTTCAAAATCTAAACAAGCAACATCAAGAAAAAAGATGTTAGATAATCTAAATATTGAAGATATTAAGCCTTCATCTAGGAGATATCCAGCTATTATTTTTAATTCTGAAAGAGAAGCAGGAGATCAAATCTTAAATGTTGATAATATATCATTTTCTGATTCATCTGGTTTCTTATTTCAAAATATTAGTTTTAATCTTAATAAAGGTGAAAAGGTTATTTTATATTCAAAAGATTCAAAAGCAACTACAGCTTTTTATCAAATAATTAATAATGAAATTAAACCTGATTCTGGAAAATTTAATTGGGGAATTACCACATCACAATCATATTTACCCTTAGATAATAGCTCTTTTTTTATTAATAAACTATCTCTAGTTGACTGGTTGAGACAATGGGCCAAAACCGATGAGGAAAGAGAAGAAGTTAATATAAGAGGTTTTTTAGGCAAAATGATTTTTAGTGGAGAAGAAGCTTTAAAAACATCTGATGTTCTTTCAGGTGGTGAAAAAGTAAGATGTATGTTGTCAAGAATGATGATGTTAAGATGTAATGTTATAATGTTTGACGAACCTACAAGTCATTTAGATTTAGAATCAATTACTGCATTAAATAATTCAATTAAAAAATTCAATGGAAATGTTATTTTAAGCACCCATGATTTCGAATTTGCTAAATCAGTTGGAGATAGGATTATAGAATTAACTCCAAATGGATTAATTGATAGATTTAGTACTTTTGACAACTATATTATTGACAAAAAGGTAAAAGATTTAAGAGATAAGCTATATTCTTAAATTTTTAATAATTTCTTTAGATTTATTAACCTGATCTTTATGTACATATAATTTTATGTCTTGATTTGAAGTAATTCCAAAGCCAGCTAACCTAGCGGAATTTGACTCATTTTTGATAATTGGATTTACATTTTTTTGTTTAAGCTCAAATATCAGTTGATTTACATTAATTGTTGAACCAGTATATATTAATATAAAATCAACACTAGTCATATTTAATTAAAATACTTTCTATTCCAAATCTCTGTATTAAAATTCTTTCCAAGAGAAAATCCAAAAAATATAAAAACAGCTATAATTGATTTTAAAATAAAAAGATATGTAATAAAAAACTCAGTTAATGGAGAATTTTGATAAACAAAAACGCCATTTGGAATTAATAAAGTAGTAATAAAACTTAAAATGATTAAAAAAATAAGAATATTTGTGAAGTTTTTAAAAGGCCACATAAAAATTTTTCTAAAAAAATTTAAATCATTTCCCCATTTGTCAATTAAATAAAAATAGTCATTTCCAAGAGAACAGAAGAGCAAAGGATCATCTGCATTTTCTAATTTAAAAAGTTTAGATGGAGCCATAACTTTTAAATCTAAATTATTTAACCTGTGAGTGTATTTAAAATTATTAATTTTTTCTTTTGTTTCTAGAGGAAAATTTCCCTTAAAATATTTTGAATTTAGAAATCTAAGCCTGTAATCAATACATGTTTTTTTAATATCATTAATGTGAAAAATATTTTTTGATTCTAATAAGTTTAGATTGAAATCATAAAATGAATCAATTTTAAATTTATAATTTATAGAAGATTGACTTTTTATCTTTTTTAGTTCTTTTTCAATATTTGTTAAATACATATTTTACTTATCTCTTAATATACCATTAAACTTAGTTTCAATATTTTTTTGAATTTTATTCATTATTTCATGTATTTCTTTATCATTTAGGGTTTTTTCATTATTTGAAATAGAAAAATTCATAGCATAAGATTTTTTTTCATTAGGAATTTTTTCACCTTCGTAAACATCAAATAATTTCATATCAACTAAATTTTTTATTCCACTTTTAAATAGGAGTTCTTTAATTTCTGAATAAGTAATATTCTTATCTAGAATAAATGCAAGATCTCTATAAACTATTGGAAATTTAGAAAACGGTTCATATTTTTTAAAATTTGATGATAATAATTTTAATAAATAATCTATATCAATTGATGCATAATATACATCCTGATTTATATCAAATTCTGATTTTATTTTTTCAGAAATAGATCCAATAATTGCTAATCTATTATTATTGAAATACAATCCTAAAGCAGAACTAAATCCATCAGAATCAATAATCCTTTCTTTGTAATTAATAGAAAGCTTTAAAAGCAAATTAACCACTATATTTTTTAAGGAATAAAAATCAGCATTTAATGATTTTTGTTTCCATGAATTAGAAACAACCTCGCCAGAATACAAAATAGATAATCTTCTTTTTTCTAAATTATTGTTACCAATCTTCTCATAAATTTTACCAAATTCAAAAAATTTAGTGTTTTTGTTATTCCTATTGATATTATATTTTAATGTTTTTAGAGAAGATTCTAGAAGTGTAGTTCTTAATTTGGAAATATCTGAACTAATAGAATTAATAATTTTAATATCTTTTCTATCAAATAGATTTAAATTATTATTTGTCAATGAATTATTCATTATTTCATTAAAACCTAATGAATTTAGATATGATGAGATAGATTCTTCAGTTTTATAATAAAGGTTTTTATCTACAGAATTTATTGATATAGATAATTTATTTGAAAGTTTAATTTCATTAAAGCCATATATTCTTAATATTTCTTCTACAACATCGCATTCTCTGGTAACATCATGTCTGTATGAGGGTACAGTAATTCCTACACCTGTCTCCGTAATATTATTTATTTTAAAATCCAGAGAAGTTAAAATAGATTTCATTTTTTCTGAAGGTATTGTTTGTCCAATAAGATTATTTGTTTTTTCGTAATTAAGAACAATAGATTTAAGTTCTAATCTTTTGGGATATTCATCAATTATATCACTACAAATATTACCTCCACATATCTCACAAATTAAAATTGCAGCTCTTTTAAGAGCATAATCAACCATTTCTATATCAATCCCTCTTTCAAATCTAAAAGAAGCATCACTGTTAATTAAATGAGATTTTGCAGTTTTTCTAATAGAAACTGGATTAAAAAAAGCACTTTCTAAAAAAATTGAATTGGTTTCATTTGTAATTCCATGATTTTCTCCACCAAAAACTCCAGCAATACACATTGGAGTATTTTTATCACATATAACTAAGTCAGTTGAATTTAATTTTCTTTCAATGCCATCGAGTGTTTTAAAGGACGTATTTTTTTTTAATCTTTTGACTTCAATAGTATTTGATTTAATTTTCTCAAGATCATATGCATGTAAAGGCTGTCCAATTTCATGTAATACATAATTTGTTATATCTACAACATTATTAATAGGAGAAAGGCCTATTGATTTAAGTTTGTTTTGTAACCAAACCGGAGATGTATTAATTTTAATATTCTCAATACATAAACCAGAAAACCTTGGACATAATTCATTGTCTTTTACAATTACACTAATTCTTTTTGTTCTAGAATTTATATAAAAAGAGGATATTGAAGGAGAAATTAACTCTGTTTTATATCCTTTATTCATTAAAGCAGCTCTTAAATCTCTTGCAACACCATAATGACTCATTGCATCTGAACGGTTTGGAGTTAAGGCTAAGTCAAAAATAATATCTTCATATGAATCATAAATCTTAGAAATTTTTTTTCCTGCTTTATGTTTATCTTCAAGAACAATTATTCCGTCATGAGATTCACCTATTCCAATTTCATCCTCAGCACATATCATTCCCTCACTTATTTCACCTCTGATTTTACTTTTACTAATCTTAAATTCATCACCATTTATGTTAAATAAAATAGTCCCTACAGTAGCAACTACAACAGTCTGATTAACATCAACATTTGGTGCACCACAGACAATTTGAAGAGGTTTTTCATTTCCAATATCTACAGTCGTTAATTTTAATCTATCAGCATTAGAATGTTTAATACATTTTAGAACTTTTCCTACAACTAAACCTTTTAAACCACCTTTAAATCTTTCGTATTTATTAATACCCTCAACCTCTAAACCAATATCTGTCAAAATTTCAGAAATTTCATCAACTTTAAGGTCAAAATCTAGAAATTCTTTTAACCAACTATAGGATATATTCATTCTTTAAGATTAAATGTAAAGATACAATTATGAAATTTTAATTTTCAATATTTTTAAAATAATTAACTTATGTGTTTCCAAAGAATACTATTTTTATTAATTCTTAAATATTCTTCTTTGATTTCTTTATTATTAACATGTTTTAATTGAGGATCATTTTCAATTATATTTTTTGCATCTTCTCTTGCTAAATTTAATATGGTTTTATCTTTTATTAAATCTGCAATTTTAAAATTTAATAATCCACTTTGTTGAGTTCCAAGAATGTTGCCAGGTCCTCTTAAATTCATATCTACTTCAGCTATTTTAAATCCATCATTTGTGCTCGTCATAGTTTTAATTCTTGTTTTAGCATCATTGCTAATTCTATCTTTTGACATTAATATACAATAACTGTTTTCTGATCCTCTTCCAACTCTTCCTCTTAACTGATGTAATTGAGATAAACCAAATCTTTCTGCACTTTCGATAACCATAACAGAAGCATTAGGAATATTTACACCTACTTCTATAACAGTAGTTGAAACCATAATTTGTGTTTTACCATTTTTAAATCTATTCATCTCATAATTTTTGTCATTTGTTTTCATTCTTCCGTGTAAAATACTGATCTGATATTCATCTTTGGAAAATTCCCTTTCAATACTTTCATAACCATCCATTAGGTCTTTGTAATCCATTTTTTTAGATTCTTCAATTAAAGGATAAACTATATATATCTGTCTTCCTTTTTTTATTTCATCTTTTAAAAATTTAAACACTTGTAGTCTTTTCTTATCTGTTCTATGAACAGTTTTGACAGGTATTCTTCCAGGAGGCAACTCATCAATTATTGAAATATCGAGGTCTCCATATACACTCATTGCAAGAGTTCGAGGAATTGGTGTAGCTGTCATTACTAAAATATGAGGAGGTGTAATATTTTTTTTCCATAATTTTGACCTTTGAGCAACACCAAACCTATGTTGTTCATCTATTATTGCTAATCCTAAATTTTTAAAAATAACTTTATCCTCCAATATTGCGTGAGTACCAATCAAAATATTAATTTGTCCTTCTCTTAATTCTTTAAATAAAATCTCCCTTTCCTTTTTTGTTGTAGATCCTGTAAGGATTTTTACTTTTAAATTAATCCCAATTAATGAATTAGATATACTGTTAAAATGTTGTTGCGCCAATATCTCGGTTGGAGCAATTATAGAAGACTGAAAAGAATTATCAATTGCGATTAAGCATGATAGTAATGCAACAATAGTTTTTCCAGATCCAACATCTCCTTGAAGTAATCTGTTCATTTGTGCATTACTTGAAAAATCTTTTCTGATTTCTTTTATAACAGACTTTTGAGCATTAGTAAGGCTAAAAGCAAGGTTATTTTTATAAAAAGAATTGAAGAAAAATCCAACTTTAGAAAATTTAAAACCCTTAAATTTATTTTTATTAATTAAATTCTTAAACAAAAATTGTAATTGAATAAAAAAGAACTCTTCATATTTTAATCTAAACTGAGCTTTACTTAATAGTTTTTGATTTTGTGGAAAATGAATGTTGTATAAAGCTTCATATTTTGAAATAAAATTATGTTTTTCATTTATTACTCTATTTAAATTTTCTTTAAAAGAATTGTTTGATTTATTAAAAATATTATAAATCAAATCAGTGAATAATTTATTATTAATACCTTTAGAAAGAAGGGACTCTGTTGAGCTATATATTGGGAGTAAATTATTTTTTATTGATATTTTATGTTTTTCTAAAAGTTCAATTTCAGGATGTATTATTGAAAATTTATTGTTAAACCAATTTAATTTTCCATAAATAACATATTCTTGATTAATTTTTATTGATTTTTCTATCCATTTAATTCCTCTAAACCATATTATCTCTATTTCTCCATTATTATCTGTAAACATGCCAATTAATCTCTTTTTCTTTAGATTATCTGAATGTCTAAAGTCTATAAATTTTCCAATTATTTGAACATATGAACTAGTATTTTCTAGATCTGAAATTTTATGATATTTTGTTCTATCAATATATCTAAAAGGAAAAAAATTTAATAAATCTTCATAAGTGAAAATTTTTAATTGCGATTTTAATAAATCTGCTCTATTTGGACCAACTCCTTTTAAATAATCAATAGGTGTAAATAAATAATTTTGTTTCACAACACTAATATAATTTATTAACTTTATAAGGTAAAATACCTTTAAAAAAATCACTAATCAAGACAAACACTTATTTTAGTTGGAAGACTACCTAGCTCAATTAAACGAATCTCAAAAATTACCTACAATACATAAAAATGGTCCTGTTATGGTAATTGCTGGTGCCGGGTCAGGAAAAACTAGAGTTTTGACCTACAGGATTGCCTATTTAATTGAAATGGGAGTAGACCCATTTTCAATTTTAGCATTAACATTTACCAATAAAGCTGCTAGGGAAATGAAATCTAGGATTTCCCAAATTGTAGGAGATAGTGAAGCAAAAAGTTTATGGATGGGAACATTTCATTCTGTTTTTGCTAGAATTTTAAGATCTGAATCGGAACATTTAGGTTATTCTTCGAATTTCACAATATATGATACACAAGATTCAGATAGATTAATTGCATCAATTATTAAAGAATTAAAATTAGATAAGGATTTATATAAATTTAAAAGTATTAGAAACAGGATATCATCTATGAAAAATAGTCTTGTAACAGTTAAAGCTTATTTAAATAATCATGAGCTTGTAGAGCAGGACAATGAATCAAGAAGGCCTATGTTTGGAAAAGTTTATCAAACTTATGTAAATAGATGTTTTAAGGCATCTGCTATGGATTTTGATGACCTTTTATTAAAAACAAATGAATTACTTAATAGATTTCCTCAAATTTTATCAAAATATCAAGAAAGATTTAAGTATATACATGTTGATGAGTATCAAGACACAAATCATTCTCAATATCTAATTGTTAAAGCTCTAGCAGATAAATATGAAAATTTATGTGTTGTTGGTGATGATGCTCAAAGTATATATGGTTTTAGAGGAGCGAATATTGAAAATATATTAAGTTTTCAAAAAGACTATCCAAATTCTGCTGTTTATAGACTAGAACAAAATTACAGGTCTACTAAAAATATAGTTAATGCTGCAAATTCAGTAATCAGTAAAAACATAAATAAACTTGATAAAAAAGTATGGACGGAAAATAAGAGTGGTGAAAAAATTCAAATAAACCAATCAATTACAGATTCAGAGGAGGGTAGATTTGTTGCATCAAATATTTTTGAAAATAAAAACAATTTTCAATTAGAGAATGATTCTTTTGCTGTTTTGTATAGGACAAATGCACAATCAAGATCTATTGAAGATGCATTAAGAAGAAAGAATATTTTATATCAAGTTTATGGTGGGCTTTCTTTTTACCAAAGAAAAGAGATTAAGGACATATTAGCATATTTAAGAGTAATTATTAATCCAAATGACGAAGAAAGTATTAAAAGAATAATTAATTTTCCTACTAGAGGGATAGGTCAAACAACAGTTGATAAATTATTACTTTATTCAAATGAAAAGGAAATTAGTTTGTATAAAACTTTAGAGAATTTAAACTCAACAGATATTAATATAAATTCTGGAACTAGAAACAAACTAAATGAATTTTTATTGTTATTAAAAAATTTTGAATTATTAAATGAAAGATTAAATGCATTAGAAATAGTGGAGGAGATTCTAAAAAGAATTGGAATAATAAATATTTTAAAATCTGAAGGAACACCTGAATCAATCAGTAGAATTGAAAATATTGAAGAATTAATTAATGGTGTAAAAGATTTTATTGAAGGTCAAGAGGAAGTAGTAGGTGCAAAAAGGAATTTAAGTGAATTTTTAGAAGACATTGCTTTGGTATCAGAATTAGACAAGGATATTGTCGAATCTGAAAAAAGAGTATCATTAATGACTATCCATTTAGCTAAAGGTCTTGAATTTAATCATGTATATGTAGTAGGTTTAGAAGAGGATCTTTTTCCATCTGCTTTAAGTTCAACAACTAGGTCAGATCTAGAAGAAGAAAGAAGGTTATTTTATGTAGCAATTACTAGAGCTAAAAGAAAATTAACAATATCATTTGCTAAAACTAGGTATAGATGGGGGAAATTAAATGATTGTGAACCAAGTAGATTTATAAATGAAATAGATCAAAAATATACAAACTTTATTGTTTCGGATTTTTCAACTTCATTTTCGTCCAAAAAAATAAAAAAAGATAATTTCAGATTTAAAAAACCTAAAATAAAAAAAAGACTAAAGTTATTAGGAGATAATCCAAAATCAAACTATAATAACTTGAATTTTATAGATCTTGAAAAAGGAGATGTTATAATTCACAATCGATTTGGAAGAGGAAACGTAATATCTACTGAAGGTTCAGGTCCAGATAAAAAGGCAGAGGTAGAGTTTGAAACTAGTGGAAATAAAAAAATATTGTTAAAGTTTGCAAAATACGAGAAGAAATAATTGAATTAAAATCGATTTTTTTTTCTCTTCTTTTTTTTACGTCTTGTAAAAGCTTTATTTGAGTCTTTATTATTAAATCTATTATTTCTTTTCTTTTTAAAAGGAGAGATTTTCTTTTTTTTTCTTTTTGAAAACTTTTTTTCAATTATTTCTTTGGTTTCATTTAATTTTAAATTAACATCATTATAATTTATTTTATTAAAATTATTGATTAAATCTGATTTAACTTTACTGTCAATTTCAAAAACTGTATATGATTCCCTAATATCTATTCCACCAATTTTAATTTCATTAGATTTTAGAACTCTATTTATTATTGATATCAATTCAACTGGAGAAATACCATGTTTTCTTCCAACATTTAAGGAAAAGTTTAAAAAAGTTTTTTTATTGAATTTCTTATCATTATTATTTAAAAATTTATTATTAATATCTTTAGAATCTTTATAATAATCTAAAAATCTATTAAATTCTGCTGAAACGAAATGTTTAATTAATTCCTCCCTATTTAATTTCTCTAGTTTTTTATAAATATCATTTAGAAATGGTTCAATTTGTTTTTCATCAACTTCAACATTTTTAATTTTTTCAATCAAATTGAGTAATTGTTTTGAGCAAATAAATTTTCCAGAGGGAATATCTTTTCTTATAAATTTAATTTGAGATTTATTTTCAATTAATTTTATTTTTCTTCCTTCTCTGCTATTTGCTATTGCTATAGAAATTCCATGTTTTCCAGCTCTTCCAGTTCTTCCACTACGATGAACGTATACTTCAGGATCATCTGGAAGTGAGTAGTTTATAATATGTGTAAGATCATCCACATCTAATCCTCTTGCAGCAACGTCAGTAGCAATCAAAAGTTGCAATGATTTATCTCTGAATCTAGACATTACGTCATCTCTTTGGTTTTGTGATAAATCTCCATGAATAGCATCTGCATTATAACCTTCATTAATAAATTTATTTGCAATATCTTTAGTTTCACGTCTAGTCCTACAAAAAATTATTCCATAGATATTAGGGTTATAATCAGAAATTCTTTTTAGAGCTTCATATTTAAATTTGGAGTTTATATTATAGATATGATGTTCTACATTTTTTGCTCCAGAATTAATTTTAGACACACTTATTTCCTTTGCTCCTTTCATGTACTTTTTTGAAATAGATAAAACCTCTTTAGACATAGTAGCTGAAAACAACATAGTTTGTCTTTTCTTCGATGTCTTATCTAATATAAAATCTAGGTCATCTTTAAATCCCATACTTAACATTTCATCAGCTTCATCTAAAACAACTCTATCAACAACATTTAATTTTAAAACTTTTCTTTTAATTAAGTCCTTGGTTCTTCCTGGTGTACCTATGATAATTTGTGCTCCTTTTTTAATTGATTTTATTTGGTTTTCTATACTTACTCCACCATATACTGAAACAACCTGAATATTCTTTATATATTTAGAATATAAAATAAGATCTTTAGAAATTTGAATACACAATTCTCTAGTTGGGCATAGAACTATTAACTGAACTTGTTTAAGTTTATAATCTATTTGTTGAATAGATGGTAAACCAAATGCAGCTGTTTTACCAGTTCCTGTTTGAGAAAGAGCAATTAAATCTTTTTTATTTTCTAATAAATGAGGAATACATTTTTTTTGAATTGGAGTAGGGGTTTTAAAACCTAATTCCTCAACTGATTTAATCAATTCATTGTTTAACCCTATTTTCTTAAAATCAACCATTCAATAATTTTGGCTGCAAATGTCGACTATTAAATTGGGTAATAAATATATTTTTTTAAGTTTTTTGAATATGTAATATTTATTAAAAAAAAAACACACCATTTAGATGTGTTTTTTAATAGTTAAAATTCAATTATTAATTACCAGCTGCTTTCATGCCTTGTTCAATTAGGTCATAAAACTGATCAAGTTTTGGAAGAACAACAATTCTTGTTCTTCTGTTTTTAGATCTATTTTCTGGAGAATCATTTTCAGCAACAGGAACATAATAGCTTCTTCCTGCAGCAGTCATTCTCTCTGGTTGAACTCCAAAGTCGTTCTGTAAAACTCTAACAACTGATGTTGCTCTTTTGACACTTAAATCCCAGTTGTCTAAAAGAACTTCGTTTTGAATAGATTGATCATCTGTATGACCCTCAACTAAAAATTCAATTTCAGGTTTTTCAAGAACAACTTTAGCAACTTTTCCTAAAACTTCTTTGGCTCTTTCAGAAACAACATAACTACCACTATTAAATAGTAATTTGTCTGAAATAGAAATAAAAACAACTCCTTTTTCGACATTAACTTCAATATCTTTATCATTAATGTCTATGAAAGTTCCTTTTAAGCTAGTTACTAAGGCTAGTGTAACAGAATCTCTTCTTGTCACAGCATCTCTCATAGTGTTAATTGTTAAGTCCTTTTCTTTCATGCTTTCAAGTGACTTTTCAAGATTTTCAGCACCTTTTTGAGAAAGGGTAGTAAGGTCACCCATGGTGTTAATAAGATCTTGATTGTTATTACTCAAAAATGTAACCTGTTCCTTAAGGGACTTTAATTCTGCTTCAGCTCCAGCTTTTTCATCAATACAACTATTAAGCTTAACAGTTGCAGAATTTAGCAGATCTTTGCTCTGTTGGTTCATTGCTTCTAGTGCTGCATATTTCTTTTGTGAAACACAAGAAGGAAGTAAAAAAGATACTGTTAGTATCAGTAAAAAAAATTTTTTCATCATTATTAATTTATTTTATTATAATTATTCAAATTTAGTAAAATATTAATACTAAAGTTATTAATTTAACTCTTATTTAAATCCGAAAACTTTCTTTTTTTTAGGATTAAATAATTGTATATAATTGAATATATAACGTAATGTTTAGGTTTTTTATTGTTTGATCTTAATAGGTAATAATTGTTATCTAAATTAATCTTCTTTCCATCTTTATAACCATGAACTGAGAACAAACCTTTTAGAATTTCTATAAAGTGATTAAATTTTAGACTAAATAAATTATAAAATGCGAAAAGTATGGTAATCCATGTAATTATTTTAAATACTGAAAAGGGATTAAAATTAAAAAGAATATTTTCATTAGTATTTTTTATAATCATCCATTTATGATTTCTAATATTATAAAAAAGTTTTTTGGGATCATTGTAGTTTAAAGAGGCGCCACCTAGGTGATAAACAATGCTCTTGTGAATAAATCTTTTTTTATAGTTTTTATTTAAATTTTCAATTCTCCAACATAAATCTATTTCTTCCATGTGATTGCAAAAATTTTCATCAAATCCTCCAACTTCATTAAATACAGATTTCCTAATAAAAAAACATGCTCCCGAGGCCCAAAAAATTTCAATATCATTGTTATATTGGCCATTATCTTCTTCAATTTCACTAAAGATTCTTCCTCTACAATATGGATATCCATAATAATCAATAAATCCACCTGCTGCTCCAGCATATTCAAATTTATTTTTGTTTTTATAATCTAATATTTTTGGCTGAACAACAGTTAAAGATTTATTAGATTCAAATTCTTTTACAATTGGATTTAACCATCCCTTAGTAACTTCAATATCATTATTTAATAAACAAAAAACATCTTCATTAACATGTTTTAATCCTTCATTATATCCCTTTGCATATCGATAGTTATTATCATTTTGTATAATCTTTAGATTAGGGTAGTTTTCATTTAAAAAATTTATTGATTTATCATTAGAATTATTGTCTATAATATAAACTGGATTATCCCCAGAATGGTTAACTACACTAGGTAAAAATGTTTTTAATAATTCATAACCGTTCCAATTTAATATTACTATAGCTATTTTCATTTCAATGGAAAATTCTTTACAAAGCTATAAGTTTTATTTTTCTGATTTACTTTAAAGTAAAAATGATTTAAACCATTAGTAATCATCATATATTTAGATTTCAAATATCTATTATAAATTAAAGTTTGATCAAACACCTTTTGATTAATTTTTATATTAGGAGCTTTGCACTCAACTAATAACAAAACATCACTATTTCTATCAAATATTACTAGATCAAATCTCTTTGTCATTTTATTGATAATAATTTTTTTTTCAACTGCAATATGATTTTTTGAAATGTTATGAGAAATTAAAAATTTTATAACGTGTTGTCTTACCCATTCTTCGGGAGTTAATAAAATTAGTTTTTTTCTTAAAATATCAAATATATGAGGTTTATTATCTTTATTTTTAAAGATAAATTTAAAATCAGGAAAATTTAATTTTATCATAAAATATGTCTCAAAATGAATTTACAGGAAATTAATAGTATAATTTCAAAGATTAAAAATAAAGTTTATTCTCCAATATATTTTTTAATGGGTGAGGAAACATATTATATTGATTTTATTACTAATCTATTGGATATAGAAGTTTTAACAGATGATGAAAAAAACTTTAATAAAACAGTACTCTATGGAAAGGAAACATCCGTTGATGAATTAGTTTCTCATTGCAAAAGATATCCTGTCATGAGTAAATTCCAGATTGTAATATTAAAAGAAGCACAAGATTTATCAAGAAGAATTGAAAACCTTTCTAATTACGCCTTAAAGCCTTCATTAAATACTATTCTAATAATTAATTACAAATACAAAACTTTAGATAAAAGAAAGAAACTTTATAAAAACATTCAGAAATTTGGAATTGTACTTGACTGTAAAAAAATTTATGAAGATCGTGTTCCTCAATGGATAATTAATCAGTTAAAGATTGACAATTATTCAATAGAACATAAAGCTTGTTCAATGTTAGTTGATTATTTAGGAAATGATCTTAATAAGATAAATAACCAATTAAATAAACTGAAAATTATAAGTGATAAAGAAAAAAAAATAACTCCTGTTTTAATTGAAAAAAATATTGGTATAAGTAAAGATTATAATGTTTTTGAATTAAGAAATGCTATTGGCAAAAAAAATCTATCAAAAGCTCTAATTATTTGTGATTACTTGTCCTCAAATTCAAGTAAACATCCTATTCAAATGACATTATCATCTCTTTTTAATTATTTTATTCAAATTTTTCAATATCATAGTATTTCAAATAAATCTCAAAATAATGTAGCAATTATTCTAGGTATAAACCCCTTCTTTTTAAAAGATTATATCACTGCATCTAAAAACTATTCAATGAAAAATATCAGCAATATAATTAGCTTGATTAAGGATTTTGATTTAAAAAGTAAAGGTCTGGGGGTATCCAACATTTCTAATCATGATTTATTAAGACAATTAGTAATTCAAATTATTAATTAAAAAAGGTCAGGATAATTTTGTGGATTATATTCATTCATTATTTGATAAGACTTTTCAATAATATCATCAGAAGAGGGTTTTGAAAAATAATCCCCATCAGTTCCATATGCAGGTCTATGAGCTTTTGCAGTTAATGTAATTGGGTTACTATCTAGTAAGTTAAAACACTTCTGATCTTCAATAATTTTTTGTAAAATATATGCAGAAGCTCCACCTGGTAAATCTTCATCAACAATAAGTAATCGATTAGTTTTTTTTAAACTCTCTCTTATCAAGCTTTCAATATCAAAAGGTATTAATGTTTGTAAATCAATTATTTCAACATCAATATTTAATTGTTTAAGTTCAATAGCAGCTTTTTCAACAAGTCTTAACGTAGATCCATAGGATACTATTGTAATATCTTTTCCTTGTCTTAAAATTTCTGATTTACCTAATAAAACAGTAAACTTAGAAAGATTTGTAGGTTCTTTTTCTTTTAATCTATATCCATTTAAAGATTCTATTAAAATAGCAGGTTCTTCACATTGTAATAAAGTATTATACATTCCTGATGCCTGTACCATATTTCTTGGAACAAGAATGTTAATTCCTCTTAATGTAGAAAGTAAAGCTCCCATTGGAGATCCAGAGTGCCAAATCCCTTCTAATCTATGTCCTCTTGTTCGTATAATTAAGGGAGCAATTTGCCTTCCAAATGTTCTATAATGTAAAGTAGCTAAATCATCGCTTAAAATTTGTAATGCATATAATACGTAATCTAAATATTGGATTTCAGCTATTGGACGAAAACCTCTTAAAGACAAACCAATACCTTCACCAATAATTGATGCTTCTCTAATTCCTCTATCTCCAACTCTTTCCTTACCATAAATATCTTGTAGCCCTTCTAAGCCTTGATTAACATCACCTATTTTTCCAGAATCCTCACCAAAAATTAATAAATTATTATACTCATTTAAAAGTTCTTTAAAGTTATTTTTAAGTACAATTCTTCCATCTACTTTTTTTGAATTATTATATAATGGTTTTATTTCAACAACACTTGAAGCATTTGAAGAAGATTCATTATAAAGTTTTGAACTATATTTATTTTGATTTGATGAACTAAATACATTAATCCAATCTTTTAAACGATCTATATTATCACTTTTTTCATATAAAAGGATTCTTAATATTTTTCTTGAGCATGATAATAAATCTTTATTGTTAGGTTCTTTAATTCTCTGTAAATTATCAATAATTTCATTTATTCCATCTTCATTGTAATCATCATTTAATGTTAATAATATGTCCAGTAAATTTGATCTTGATTTAAGTATTGGCTTTTGGTATGTTTTCCAGGCGTCTGACTTAGCTTTTTTTATTTCTTCTTTGGCATTTTTTTCTATATCCTCTAATTCAATTTTATCTGCAATATTATTACTTAATATCCAATCTCTCATTTTTAAATTACAATCATTATTTTTTTCCCAAATTAATCTTTCTTGTGATTTATATCTTTCATGTGATCCAGATGTAGAATGCCCAATTGGCTGAGTTAGTTCTTTAACGTGAATTAGAACAGGAATATGTTCTTCTCTAGCAATATCATTAGCTTTTTGATAAGTGTTTATTAAACCTGGGTAATCCCAACCATTAACTGTTAGTATTTCAAAGCCCTTATCCTCATTCGTTCTTTTAAAACCAGATAAAGCATCGGAGATACTTTGTTTAATAGTCTGGTCTTTATTTTCTACAGAAATTCCATAATTATCATCCCATACACTAATAACCATTGGAACTTGATGCACACCTGCAGCATTTAATACTTCAAAAAACATCCCTTCACTTGTACTTGCGTTACCAATAGTTCCCCATGCTATTTCATTTCCAGTATTAGAAAATTTGTTTTTAATTTTAAATTTTCTGTATAATTTTGATGCTTGAGCTAAACCAAGTAATCTTGGCATTTGAGAAGCAGTACATGAAACATCTGAGCTAGAATTCTTTTGATTAATTAAATCTTTCCAAGATCCATCTTCATTCAAGCTGACAGTATTAAAATGTGCACCCATTTGTCTCCCAGCTGACATAGGTTCTTCATTTATATCTGTGTTTGCATATAAACCAGAAAACAATTGCTTTGGAGTTAACTCATTTATAGCCATCATGAAGGTTTGATCACGATAATAACCAGATCTAAAATCGCCATTTTGAAAAACTTTTGCTAAAGCTATTTGAGGAAGTTCCTTTCCATCTCCAAATATTCCAAATTTTGCTTTTCCATTCAAAACCTCTCTTCTTCCAAGTAAACTGGCTTCTCTACTAGTAATTATAAGCTTATAATCCTTTAAAATTTGATCTTTAAAGGATTCAAAGGATATTTCTTTTTTAAGATCTAGATCGCTTTGCATAATAAATAAGGGGGTTAAATTTAAGAAAAATAGAATTTTTTTCCTAAATAATTAGAACCATCTTCTTGTAAATAACCCTGAAACTGTATTTGGATCAAAAGTAATTTTAAATCTAATTTTATCAGAATAATTAGATTGTTTTAGTTCATTTCCTAAACTTGAATAAAAAGGGAAATATAATTCGAAATAATCTGTAAGAATATTTAATCTTATACCTGAATCATAGGCTGTTTTAATATTTTTATTTTTATTTTTTATAAAAGCTAGATCATAATAACCTTCAATCCATTGCCATAATGTAATTCCAGAATTAAAGGATATTATCCAATCATTTGAATATGCAGGATCAACCTTTGATTTAAATGCACCCTCTGAAGTAATAAATTGTTGACTGTAAAAACCTGTAGTTTCTGATCTGCCAAGTAAATTATAATTGAACATATAATCTCTAGCTCTATAGGTTGAAAAACTAAAATAATCATCATCAGTTGAATTATATAAAAATTTTCCTATAAATAGTCTAAAATTATACTGTCTATTGTCTTTATAATAATTTCTAAACATTCCAGTAAATGAAGATTTTACAAAAGATTCATTGATCTGTAAATCAGAATTTAAAGTAAAGCCTTTTCCTCCATTTGAGTTAGTTAAGATGTATTTTGTGTTAAAAATATTATAGTTTGGATATTTTTGTTGATCAATGTTTTCTTCCCTGTAGATGCTTACATATCTAAAATTCAAAAATTGTCTAAAATTTGATCTTAAATCAGAATTTCTAAAAGTAAATGTTATTGAGGGAAAAAAACTTGTATAAGAAAGGTTTTCTTTATAATGGAAAGTTGAAGCACTTATAAAATATTGTGTACTAAACAGTTTTTTATCTTCATTATATTTTGTGTATTTCATATTCATACTTCCCAAAATATTTTTTTGTTTTGAAGAGTAAAATGGTTTAACCTTATAAGTAAATGGTTTTTTTATTAAAGTTATGTTTGTCAAAGTTAAACCAGGCATAAGACCATCATATAAGTTGTAACCTAACAATGGAATATAGTTTAGTTGTTTATGATAAGTGCTTTCAAAATCATTAAATAAAATTAATTTAAAGGGTTTTTTATATTTTTTAAATGATGCTAAATTATTTCTATAATTTCTTTCAGTAATATACTTGTTTTTATTTATTTCAATAAAATCATACAGATTTGATTTATAATAAATTACACTATCTTTTTTATTAAGAACAATCCAATCTTCTTTTAATATTTTTTTATCTTTTATTAGAGATAATTGAATTGGTAAATCAGAACTAGAATCATAAAAATTAGATAATTTAAAATATGTTAATTTATTTGATTCGTTTATTTTCTTAATTGTAAAATCTTTGAATGTATTTCTTTTTAAAAAATCATTAAAAAACCAACTAAAATTATTTGTAGAATTTTTTTCTATAATTTTTTGCAAACTAATAGATTCATTATTTATTAAGTTATTTTTTTTATAATATTCTTTTATTGAATTGTTGATCATTTTTTTATTGGATGTTTTTGACAACATTTTTATTCCTAAACCTGCTTTGTATGGATTAATAATTTTTTGATTTATTCTTGTTAATGAGTCTAGTGATAAATCTATAGGTTGATTAATATTTCTGCTAGAAATAATATTCTCAAACAAACGATATTGTTCATTGAAAGAATATTTAGCATAATTTCTATTTTTCAATATTTTTAAATCACCATATTTTCCTATTAATTTTAATTCAGGATAATGCAGTTCTATATATTCCATTAATAGGTAAATTACAATTCCTTCCGTTTCCCAATAATTTTTTCTTTTATGCATTAAAATAGATTCCTCTAAATAGGTATGTAAAAATTCTTTTAAAAAATTAAACTCAAAAAGAAATGATTGATTAAAGGGACTTATAATTTTTGGAAGATTATTAATTCCATATATTGGCCTTCTGGATTGGTTTTTTTTAGAAATAACCATTTTTTTAAATGGATAATTGCCAATTTTTTTTTCAGTATAATTTAATATTTTAGTTATAATGGAATCTTTATTAATAATTTTATTATTAACATTATTTAATGGTATTCTATTTCCTGTTTTATTATCAACAAATGAAAATATTTTATTTACAAGTGAATCGGCTTTGTCCTCATAATTGTCAATGTCAGAATAAATTTTAATGTCATTAATTTCATATTCAATATAATTAGATTTTTTAGTAAGGATTAGATTTGAATTTTTTCTTATCTCCTTTGAAGAGACAAAGTTTTTTAAATTTAATTTCTCATTAAATTTAAGTTGAGATATATCAGAAATTAAATGGTATTCTTTGGGAAAATTAATATTAAATTTAAAATATGCACGATCATGAGTAAGATCGTTTAAATCTAAATTACTTTCTTCAATCCACTTTTTATCCTTGATTTTAGCAAATGTTAAATACCAGTCTCTAATATTAATCTCATCAGATCTATTAATTCCATATCCTGTAAAAGTATCATCAGGAATGATTATTTCATAATTTATATCAAAACTAATAGAATCACCTTTTTTTAACGGTTTAAAAAGATTTATTTTAATTAGATCTATATTATTTATAAGTCTTGAAAAGTTCAAATTATTATTATTCTGAGATATTTTTTTTATTAATGTATAACCTCTTTGATTTTTTGTAGATCTTTGAAAAGCTAAAGCATATTCCTCAGAAAGCCTATATCCTAAATTTGTATTTGAATTTGAGTAGGAGTGAGCCCAATCATTTAATATCAAGTGATTTAGTTCGACATCATAATTATTATAAAAAAGTAATTTTTGAGATATACTAATTTTTTTATTTTCAATATCAAAATCAGCATTTATAATATATTCATTCACCTGTGAGTTAATCGAAATTGATGATAATATTATTGCAGATAAAATGAAGAATCTCATGAAAGAAACTTTAGTTGATCAAAAATTAGGTCTTATTGATTTTTTATTATAGAAATCAGAAAGAATTTTAATTACGTCATCAGAATTATCAACAATTGAAATAAGATTCAATTCTTTGGGGGATATATAATTATATTTTATTACTAATTCATCTTTTATCCACTCATAACATTTGTTCCAAAATTCCGATCCAACTAAAATAATGGGAAATCTTTCTGCTTTCTTTGTCTGAATTAATGTGATTGCTTCAAAAAGTTCATCAAGTGTACCAAACCCCCCAGGCATAACAACAAAACCCTGAGAATATTTCATAAACATAACTTTTCTAACAAAGAAATAATCAAAATCAAGAGATTTATCTTCATCTATATAAGAATTATCATGCTGTTCAAATGGGAGTTCAATATTCAAACCTACTGAAGAACCTAAGGCTTCCTTAGCACCTTTATTTGCTGCCTCCATAATTCCAGGACCTCCACCAGTTATAACACCAAATCCAAGGTCAACAATCTTTTTTGCAATTTCAGTTGTTAATTTATAGTAATTATCATCGGAATTTGTTCTTGCAGACCCAAAAATTGATACACAGGGGCCTATTTTACTCATTTTTTCATATCCATCAACAAATTCTCCCATAATCTTAAAAACAGACCAAGAATCATTTGTTTTAATTTCATTCCAGTTTTTTAAGTCCTTTCTGTGCATAAATTTAGATCGAAGTTAGTTCTTTTTTTAAATATTTTGATGTAGGATTTTTTAAGTTTTTAATTAATTCTTCTGGACTTCCATTAAAAATAATTTCTCCACCATATTTACCGCCATTTGGACCGATTTCAATAATATAATCGACAGTTTTAATTACATCCATATTGTGTTCTATAATTATAATTGAATTACCCTTATTTGCTAATTTATTAATCATTTCTAAAAGAACTTTTATATCTTGAAAATGAAGACCTGTGGTGGGTTCATCTAATATGTATAATGTATTTCCAGTATCCTTCTTAGATAATTCAGTCGCAAGTTTAATTCTCTGAGCTTCTCCTCCAGATAAAGTGGTGGACTGTTGACCCAATGTAATGTAACCAAGACCTACATCCCTAATAGTTGTTAATTTTCTCAAAATCTTAGGAAAATTATTAAAAAATGTACATGCTTCATTAATAGTCATATTAAGAACATCAGAAATTGATTTTCCCTTATATCTTATTTCAAGTGTTTCTCTATTAAATCTCTTCCCATTACAATTATCACAATTAATATAGACATCAGGAAGAAAATTCATTTCTATTTTTTTTAAACCTGCACCTTGGCAAGTTTCACATCTTCCTCCAATAACATTAAAACTAAATCTTCCAGGTTTATATCCTCTAATTAAAGATTCAGGTGTCATTGTAAATAATGTTCTAATATCGCTGTAAACACCAGTATAAGTAGCTGGATTGCTACGAGGAGTTCTACCAATTGGAGATTGATTTATCTCAATAACTTTGTCAATGTATTCAATACCTGTAATTTTTTTATATGGTAGTGGTTCTTTAACTCCATTAAAAAAATAATTATTTAATATTGGATACAATGTTTCATTAATAAGAGTTGATTTACCACTTCCTGAAACACCTGTTATGCCAATAATCATTCCAAGAGGGAACTCGACATCAACATTTTTTAGATTATTTCCAGTACATCCAGTAATATTTAATTTTTTTTCAGATTTCTGACGTCTTTTTTTAGGAACTTCAATTCTTTTTAATCCATTTAAATATTGTGATGTTAGAGTTTTCTTTTTTGTCATTTTCTCAAATGATCCTTCAAAAATTATTTCACCACCATTTTTACCTGCATTTGGTCCAATATCAATTATATGATCTGATTTTTCCATAATTTCCTTATCATGCTCAACAACAATTATAGAATTTCCAATGTCTCTTAAACCCTTCAAAGATTCAATTAGTTTTGAATTATCTCTTTGGTGAAGACCAATGCTTGGTTCATCTAAAATATATAACACTCCAACTAATTGAGATCCAATTTGAGTTGCTAACCTTATTCTTTGTGATTCTCCACCAGAAAGTGATTTGGATGGTCTATTTAATGATAAATAATCTAGTCCAACATTTAGTAAAAATTCTAGTCTTTTATTTAATTCTTTAATAATTTCAGAGGCTATTATTTTTTTTCTTTTATTGAGTTTTGATTCAATTTTAGAAAACCAATCTTTTAAAACAATAATATCCATTTTAGACAAATCTGAAATATTCTTTGAGTCTATATAAAAATGCATAGATTCTCTGTTGAGCCTAGATCCTAAACAAGTTGAACATTCAACTTTGTCCATGAATCCTTTTGCCCATCTTTTTATTCTAGATGAATAGTTTTCATTATATTGATTTTCAATAAAAGGAATAATCCCTTCAAAATCAATTTCATATTTTCTGGTTAGACCTAAAGTCTTTGATTCAACTGAAAAAGTTTCATTACCTCCATATAAAATTATTTCAAATGCATCTTTAGGAATATTTTTAATTGGATCCTTTAAACTAAAATTGTATCTATCAGAAATTGTATTAAGTTGCTTAAAAATCCAAGAGTTTTTATAAGTTCCAATAGGTATAATTCCTCCTGAATATATTGATATGTTTTTGTCTGGAATAATACTTTCGATATTGATTTTATTTACAGATCCAAGGCCATTACATTTATTACACATTCCTTTGGGTGAATTAAATGAAAATGAATTTGGCTCAGGTTTTTCATAAGAAATTCCACTTTCAGGGCAAACTAGATTTCGACTAAGATATTTTGTCTTATTATCGTCTTCGTTTATTAAAATAATAGACTCATTTCCATGATATAATGCAGTTAATATGCTTTCTTTTAATCTTTTTAAAGAAGATGAATTATTGTCTACTAAAATTCTATCAATAACTATTTCAATATCATGTATTTTGTATCTGTCTAGTTTTAAATTAGAAACAAGATCTTTAATTTCTCCATCAATTCTAACTTTTAAAAATCCTTGTTTTCTAATTGTTACAAATAATTCTCTATAATGTCCTTTTCTAGATTTTACTACAGGAGATAAAATTGTTATTTTTTTATTAAAATAATTTTTTATTATTAATTCAATTATTTCTTCATCATTATAACTTACCATTTTTTTATTAGAAATATAGCTGTAAGCATCGCCTATTCTTGAATAAAGTAGTCTTAAATAATCATAAATTTCAGTTATTGTTCCAACAGTAGATCTGGGATTTTTTGATGTTGTCTTTTGCTCAATTGCAATTACTGGAGATAATCCATCTATTTTATCAACATCAGGTCTTTCTAAACCTCCTATAAAATTTCTAGCATATGCTGAAAAAGTTTCTATATATCTTCTTTGTCCTTCCGCATAAATTGTATCAAAAGCTAAAGATGATTTTCCACTTCCAGAAATTCCAGTAATTACAACAAGTTTATTTCTTGGAATATTTAAATCAATATTTTTTAGATTGTGAACTTTTGCGCCATTGATTGAAATTACATCATTCATTTAAAAAAAAATCAATCACGCAAATTACAATTTTTAAACTAGATTTAAGTAGTATGTAGAACTAAAATCCTACTGATTTATCATCTCCTCTTTTATCTGCCGCTCCAAATATAATTCCATCTTCATTAACATATATAGCATCAACTCTTCCAATTGAATTAGGATAATCATTAAAATAATAACCTTTTTCAATTAACAACTGCTTGTCTTTGTTGATTATGGCATTTGGTTCATAATGGATTAAGTCAGGTAACCAAATATGATAAAACCTTGGAGAATTTACAGCTTTATTAATATTAAAATTAAAATCTTCAAAGTTTAATATAGTCTGTAAAACAGATGTAATAATTGTTGGACCCCCTGGACTTCCTAAAACCAAATGTAATTTGTTATTTTTTTCAACAATAGTAGGAGTCATAGAGCTTAACATTCTTTTATTGGGTTCGATAGAATTTATTTCTCCACCTGTTAAGCCAAACATATTTGGGGAACCTGGTTTAATAGAAAAATCATCCATCTCATTATTTAAAAAAAATCCTAATTTAGGTGGAAAGATTTTAGAACCATAATTTCCATTCAAAGTTGTAGTAACTGAGACTGCATTTCCAAATCCGTCTACTATCGAATAATGGGTGGTTTCTTCACTTTCTCTAAAATTAATTTCACCAGGAGATATAGTTTCTGATTTAGTAGAACTTTCAAAAGAGAAATTATTCATTCTGTCTTCTAAATAAATATTTGAAAGGAGTGTATCAGTAGGGATATGATTAAAGTCAGGATCTCCGAGATATTTACTTCTATCTGCAAATGCGCGACGTTCAGCTTCAACCAACAATTGAATATATTTAGTTTTGTTATGGTTAAATTGTGAAATTTTGAAAGGCTCAATCATTTTAAAAATTTGCCCCAAAACAATTCCGCCAGAGGAGGGAGGACCCATTGAAATTATATTAAGATCTTTATACTTAAAAGTAATTGGCTTTCTCCATTTTGCTGTATAATTTTCAAAATCTTCCTTCTTTAAAATACCATTTCTTTCATTAACATAATTAATTATCTCTTTACTTATGGACCCTTCATAAAATTCATTTCTTCCATTTTTTAAAATCAATTTTAAAGATTTTGATAAAGATTTATTAACAAACAAATCACCTTCTTTAAAATTCTTATTAAATAGAAATAATGAATCATTAATAGAATTAATTAAATTCTTTGAAGAATTTAGTGAATTTGCTTGTCTTTTAGTTAGATGAAAACCCTCTTCAGCAAGTTTAATTGCTGGAGCAAATAGTGTTTCTAAGGGTAATGATCCAAATTTATTATAAACCTCAAATAATCCAGCAACAGTTCCTGGTATTCCAATAGCTAAAGCTCCGTTAATACTTAATCCATTTATTTCATTTCCATTTTCATCTAAGTACATATCCTTAGTTGAAAGACTTGGAGATTTTTCTCTGAAATCCAATGAACCTATTGAATTATCAGATAATCTATATACCATAAATCCACCTCCACCCAAATTACCCGCATTTGGATAAACTACTGATAAAGCTAAATCTGTAGCAATCATTGCATCAAATGCATTGCCGCCAAGTTTTAATATACTTAAACCTGCCTGTGAAGCTTCAATTTTTGCAGAAACAACAACTCCATTTTTATAACCATTTTCATTATTATTATTATTACATGAAAAAAGTATTACTGATAATAAAATTAAAGGAGATATGTTTTTAAAATACATATTTAAAATTTTTATAAATGTAAGTTAAAAAGTTATTCTAATTGTATATTTGTTTTATGACATTAATTAAATCAATTTCAGGTATAAGAGGAACTATTGGTGGAAAGCCAGGTGAAAGTTTATCTCCAATTGATGCTGTCAAATTTGGTTGTGCATATGGAACATGGATTAAAAACAACTCAAATGATTCTAATATTTCAGTAGTTATAGGTAGAGATGCAAGAATTTCAGGTGAAATGATCCAAAATTTAGTTCAAAATTCACTTGTATCGTTAGGAATAAATGTTATTGATTTAGGATTATCAACTACTCCAACTGTAGAATTAATGGTTAAGAAATACAATGCTAATGGTGGAATTGTTATTACTGCTAGTCATAATCCATCTAATTGGAATGCTTTAAAATTATTAGATAAAAATGGAGAGTTTTTAAATAATAAATCAGGACAAGAAATTATTAAAATTTCTGAATCTAATTCTTATTTATTTTCTAAGATTATTGATTTAGGTAAAATTTCTAAAAAAAAAGACTCCATGTCTATACATATAAATTCAATTCTTAATCTAGATATTGTCAATACTGATTTAATTAAAAAGTCAAGGCTTAAAGTAGTTGTTGATGGCGTAAATTCCACTGGAGGAATAATTGTCCCAATGTTATTGAATGAATTAAATATAAATTTTAAAACAATTTATTGTGATCCAAGTGGAGATTTTAATCATAATCCCGAACCACTTAAGAAAAACCTAAAAGATTTATGTAAAAAAGTCTTGGATGAAAAGGCAGATTTAGGAATAGCTGTTGATCCAGATGTAGACAGACTTGTTTTTATTTGTGAAAATGGTGAAGTATTTGGGGAAGAAAATACTTTAGTGGCATGTGCTGACTATGTTTTAAGTAAAAACCCTGGTCCAACTGTATCAAATCTATCATCAACAAGAGCTTTAAATGATATTACAAAATCATATAATCAATCTTACTATTCTTGTGCTGTTGGAGAAGTTAATGTAGTTGCTAAAATGAAATCTAAACATGCAGTAATAGGAGGAGAAGGAAATGGAGGAGTTATTTATCCTAAAAGTCACTATGGAAGAGATGCAATAGTTGGAATAGGATTATTTCTTTCTCTTTTGTGTGAAAGAAAAATTAAGGTAAGTGAGTTGCTTTCTAAATATCCAAAATATTACATGACTAAAGAAAAAATTACAATATCAGGAAAAAACAACTTAGATTTTATATTAACAGAAATGTCTAAAAAATATAAGAATGAAGACATCAGTGTAATTGATGGTTTAAAAATTGATTTTAAAGATAGCTGGATACACTTGAGGAAATCTAACACAGAACCTATAATTAGAATCTATAGCGAAGCTAAAACACAAGAAAAAAGTTTAGATCTAGTTAATAAATTTCAAACAGAAATTAATTCCCTAATAAAATAAAAAAATCCTACTTTTTTTATTAAAATAAACTCTTTTTTACTATTTTAATATACCCTAAATCATAGTTATGAAAAAAATATTTTTTACATCCCTTCTAATTTGTTTTATTATTAAGCTAAATGCTCAAGATAAAGCTATTGTTTCGGATCTTGATGGACTTACTTTGAATATTGGTGATACATATATTCCAAGCACTTATGTTTCAGATGCTAATGGAGTTAAATCTGATTGTCAGAACATTATCTATTATAATAAAAAAGGTGTTTTTAGTTCTGCTAATTCAATCTCAGTTGATTCTCAAAATGGTACTATAAAAGCAAATGAACCCGGAAATCATGAAGTTGTTGCAATATGTATTGGAGATGGAGGTAAAAGACATAGTAAAACTTTTGAAGTTTTTGTCAATTATCCAAAAATTAAGAAAGTTGAGTTAAAACTAGATAACAATTTAGTATATGAGGGAAATTATATTCCTCTCATTTACGAAATAACAGATGAATTAGATGTTAAAAGAGTAATTGATTATTGGAGTACAGATATTGCATCTAAGTATTTTTCAAATATTAGTTTTTCTCTAAAAGCACAAAATGATAAAATCAATATTGATAAATCAAACAATATTCTTGCTGTTAGAGTTGGAGTTTCAACAATTGAAGCTAATATTGATGGAGTTACTGGAAGTATTGATGTAAAAATTTTAAAAAATCCCACTTCAAAAATTGAATTAGTTTCTAATAATGATAATGTTAAAACTGGTGACGTAATTCAATTTAACACAATAGCTTATGATAAAAAGGGTAAAATTTTAAATGATTTACCTGTTAATTTTTCATTCACTGGAAAATCATTTGATAAAAGTAATACTGCATCAGGATTAATATTGCAAGATGGAAGATTTGTTGGTGATGTTGCTGGGAAATATATTATTTCAGCAAGAATTGGTAACATAACTTCTTCAAAAGTTGTAAATATTTTTGAAAGAGATGTAAAAAGAGAAGTTAAAACCATAGGAACTGGACTAGTTAATGATAAACACACCTCTGATTTTTGGGTTTTTGAAGGTGTTGATGGAAATGATTACGCTGTGACCGGAACTTGGGGAGCAGATGGAACATCTTATTTTTGGGATGTAACATCACCTTCTAACATAAAGAAAATTGACAGTGTTCAGGTTGATGCAAGGACAGTTAATGACGTAAAAGTCTCAGCAGATGGAAAAATCTGTATAATTAGTAGAGAAGGTGCCTCAAACAGAAAAAATGGCATCATAATTATAGATGTTTCAAACCCATATGATGTTAAAATAATTTCTGAGTATACAAAAAATTTAACAGGAGGAGTTCATAATGTTTTTATATATGAAGATCATGTTTATGCATTGAGTAATGGACAAAAATATTATATAATAAATATTGAAGATCCAAAGAATCCATATGAGGTAGGTATGTTTGAAATTGGAAAAGAAGGTCAATCTATTCATGATGTCTGGATTGAAGACGGAATTGCTTATTCTTCAAACTGGAGAGATGGGGTTTACTTAGTTGATATAGGTAATGGTATTGTTGGAGGTTCAACATCTAAACCTATCGCTTTTGGTAACTACACATACGATAGTGGTGCAAATCATGCTGCTTTTCCATTTAAAAGCAAATCTACTGGAAAATTTTATACAGTACTTGGCGATGAAATTTTTCCAAATGGTGTAAATCCAAATGGTTTAAATGAAACTGCAGGATTTCTTCACTTTGTTGATTTTAGTGACTTAAATAATCCCAAAGAAGTTGCTAGATATGAACTTCCTGGTCATGGATCACATAATTATTGGATTGAAGATGATATACTATATGTAGCTATGTATTCTGGAGGGGTAAGAGTTGTAGATATAAGTGGAGACTTATTGGGAGATTTATATAAGCAGGGAAGAGAGATTGGTTATATCTTGCCAAGTAGTCCTAAAGGCTATATTGCAAATGCTACTATGGTTTGGGGAGCACAACTTTATAAAGGTCATGTTTTTTATTCAGATTTTAATACTGGAATTGGAGCTGCTAAAGTTGCAAAAGTAAAACCAGATAATTCAAAAACAAACCAACATTTAGTAGATTAATGAGATTATTCATATTAGTTTTTTTCTTTTTTGGATATATTCATGCCCAAAGTTATTTTGTTTATGTCGCAGCTGAATCTGATGATACAGTTTCTCTAATCAGATTTGCTAACAATAAAGCTGAGGAAATTGAAAGAATTGATGTTGGATTATTACCCACTGAAATAGAGGGTCCTCATGGAATAACTGTTGACCCTAATGGTAAATACTGGTATTTATCTTTAGCACATGGGAATCCTTATGGGAAGCTAATTAAATACTCAACAGAAAACAATGAACTAATTAATCAAACCGATTTAGGATTATTTCCTGCATCAATGCAGATTTCGACAGTAACTGGATTATTATATTGTGTTAATTTCAATCTTCATGGTGAAATGAAGCCAAGTAGTGTTTCTGTTGTTGATCCAGAAACAATGACTGAAATAAAAAGAATTAAAACTGGTACGATGCCTCACGGATCCAGATTATCCTCTGATGGTTTAAAACAATATTCTGTTACTATGATGTCATCTGAACTTTATGAAATTGATGCAATAGGTTTGAAAGTTTCTAGAAAACTAAGTTTAGACAATAAGATGAAAATGGATATGAATAAATCCATGGATAAAAAAATGAAGATGATGAAAGAAATGAGTCACTCTAAAGTTAAACCCACTTGGGTAATTCCTCACCCATCAAAAAACATTGCTTACATCGCTGGAAATGGGTCAAATGAGATAATTGAAGTAGATTTGATAAACTGGAAAATTAGTAATAGAATTTCAACTGGTAAAGGCCCTTATAATGTTGAAATTTCTCCAGATGGCAAATTCCTAATTGCTACTTTAAAAGGCGAGGGTAGTACTGCTATTTTTGATTTAGAAAATAATTTAAAATCTAAAACAATTAAAAATTCAACCAGTGTTTCACATGGAATTGCAATTTCTTCAGATAGCAAATATGCTTTTATCTCTGTTGAGGGTATAGGAGGAGAAGCCGGAGTAGTAGATATAATTAGTCTTAAAAATTTAAAAAAAGTTTCTTCAGTAAACATTGGTAAACAAGCAGGAGGGATTGCATTTTGGAGAATGGAAAAAAAATAAGAATTTACTAATCTGTTGGAGCTTTATCTTTATGCTTAAATCTATTATGTGTCCAAAAATATAATTCAGGACATTCTTTAATTTGTTTTTCAACTTTTGAAAGATATGTATCTGTAATTTCAAAATCCTTGTGTTCATTTGGAAATTCTGAAATTATTTCAACAAAAATCTTATAATATCCTCTTTTAATTTTTTTCATTTGAGCAAATGCTACAGGTATATTATGCTCTTTTGCTATTCTTTCAGAACCAGTAAAGACTGGAACTTTTATTCCGAGAAATTCTTTCCAATAAGTTATTGATCTTATTTGGGCAGATTGATCTGCTGCCATGCCATAAAGAAAAAGTTTATTTTCTTTAATTTGATTCTTTATGTATTGCGAAGTTTCATATCGAGAAATAAGTCTAGCACCATGTTTCAATCTTATTTTTTTAACTAGATTATCTAAATATTTATTTGATAAAGGAGTATAAACTGCAAAAGGATGATGGGGTACGTGATATCCAATAGACATAAAATATTCAAAACCACCATGATGACCAACCATCAATATTACATTTTTATTCTTTTTTGCTAATTCATTAATAATTTCTTTGTTCTCTAAAACAAATCTTTTTTGAATCTCCTTTGAGGATATTGTAAAAAACTTAAACATTTCAAAAAAAACATCTGTTATATGTCTATAAAATTTTTTTTCTATCTCAATAAGTTCCTTTTTTGAATTTGAAATTTTTGAAACTTTTAAATTAAATCTAACTATTCTCCTTCTATATCTAAAAATATAGTAAAGAAGATAATATGTAATATCAGAACAGAAATATAATATTCTAAAAGGAAGATAAGAAATAGTTAAAATTATTGGATAAATTATTAAATATGCAACTAATTTCATTTATGTAAATATATTCAATTATATCTGGTATTTCTTATTTTATCAGGTTATATTTAAACAAAAAAAACATTTATACATTCTTAATAATTTTAGCGACAGTTTTTGTTTCTTTAAAAGGCTTTAAAGATCAGGTTTTTTTTAATAAATATAAATTTGAAGTAAAGTCAATTTTAAAGGGAGATAAAATAAGAATGTTCTCTTCTGGTTTTTTACATGTAGACTATAACCATCTTTTTTTAAATCTTTTTACTTTATATATTTTTTCTAATCAAGTAATTGGAAGAGTAGGTGCAATCAACTATTTAATTATATATATAATAAGTCTTTATATTGGAAATTATTTTTCATTAAAATTTCATAAAAAAGAACCTTTTTATTCGGCTGTAGGTGCAAGTGGGGCTGTAACTGGAATAGTTTATTCTTCAATAATACTTTACCCTGAAATGAAACTTATAATGCTTTTTTTTCCTATTCCTTTACCTGCATATATATTTGGAATTGCTTATTTATTATATAGTATTTATGGAATGAATAAAAATTTAGGAAATATTGGTCATACTGCTCATTTTGGAGGAGCAATCGCAGGACTATGTATGACTATTATTATAAAACCTCAGATTGTTAATGAAAATTTTTGGATTATAATTTTAATGATTTCACCTATAGTTCTGTATCTGTATAATTTAAAGAAAAAGATATTTTAAAACTATTTAGACAGCAAAACTGAAATCCTTTTATCTAATTCTGAACCTTTAACATCAATTCCGATAATTTTTTTATCCGAATTTAAAAGATATGATGTAGGCATCTTTGTTATATTATAAAGTCGAGCAATTGGTTCATTCCAAAATTTAATATGAGAAATGTGAACCCAATCAGTTAATTTATCTTCATTTATAGCATTTTCCCATGATTCTTTATCTCTATCCAAAGAAATTCCTATAATTTGAAATTGATCAGTAGTATATTTTGTATTTAAAGCAACTAAATCAGGGTTTTCAACTCTACATGGAAGGCACCAAGATGCCCAAAAATCTATCATAATAACTTTAGAATTAATATCATCAAATTCTATAGTATTTCCATTTAAATCAGGACCACTAAAATTAGGAGCCAAAGAGCCTATTGACGGAGATTCTTTTTTCTGTCTATTGAATTCTTCTATAACTTTTTTAATTTCTAATGAAGAGGAAGTTTGCTGTATTAGGTTAGTGAAATTTTTAAAAATTTCTTCAGCTTTTAAAGGTTCGATTTCTTGTTGTAGGATCATTCTTTGAAGAATTAATGAAGAAATATAAGAATCATTATTTTTAGTTATAAACATCATTTCATAATCAGTAAGTTTAGATCTCATTTGTTCGAATTGTTGATTCAAATCAGAGATGATCAAAGAATCATTAACAATAGAAGCATTTCTAGCTTCAATTTGAATTTTATTTAATTCTTTATAAAAGTTGTTAGTTTCTTTTAAATATTTATTAAAATCTAAATTAGATTTTGTTCCAGAGATTTTAGAACTTCTTACACTATCTTTGTATATTTTAATCTTAATAGAACCTGGTTCCAAAACAACTGGAATATTTTCTCTTTCATTTTCAAAAAGGACATAGTGCATTTCAGGAACTACAATAGAATCAGAAAAAGAAAATTTTCCTTCAACAACTTCAGTTGAATCAATAGGTGCGGGTCTATTATTTTGACCTACTTTAATTAGATAGACTTTTTTATTATTTGGATGATCAGTAGTTGCCTCAATTGTAAATTTTGAGTTGTTTGAACAACTTAATGAAGTAAAACAAATTAAAAGCAAAAGAAGTATTCTTTTCATAATAAATTATATTTGGATAAATATTGAGCAAATATATAATAATTTAATTCCTTAAATTTTAAAAATAGATGAACTTTAAAAATAAACTGGTTCACGATTTAAAAGCCATTTCAGGAGATAAACATATACTAACTACTCTGTGGAGAAAGGAAAAATATTGTAAGGGATGGCGATACGGAGAAGGAAAAGCATTAGCTGTTGCTAGACCAGGTACATTACTTGAAATTTGGAAGATTTTAAAGATTTGTGTTAAAAAAGACATTATTGTTATTGTGCAAGCTGCTAATACGGGTTTGACAGGGGGATCAACACCATATGGTGATGATTATGATCGTTCTATTGTAATTATAAATACAATGCGAATCGACAATATTCAAATAATAAATAATGGAAAACAAATTATAGGATTAGCTGGAAGTACTTTATATGATTTAGAAAAAAAATTAAAACCATTTAAGAGAGAACCGCATTCAGTAATTGGATCAACATCAATTGGAGCATCTATTGTTGGGGGAGTTTGTAATAACTCAGGTGGATCTTTAGTTCATAGGGGGCCTGCATATACTGAATTAGCATTATATGCTAAGGTAAATACAGAGGGAGAATTAGAATTGGTTAATGAATTGGAGATTAATTTAGGAGAAAATCCAAAGGAAATTTTAAATAATCTACAAAAAGCAAATTATAATGAATCTGATATTATAAAATCTAATAAACTAGCCTCTGATAATAAGTACTCAGAAATTGTTAGAGAAATTGATTCAAATACACCAGCAAGGTTCAATGCTGATAAAAGATTGTTATACAATGCATCGGGAAGTGCTGGAAAAATAGTTGTTTTTGCAGTAAGATTAGACACCTATCCTGAACCACAGAAAAAGCAAGTTTTTTATGTTGGATCCAATAAACCAGATGACTTTTGGCAAATTAGAAGAGATATTCTTAAAACATTTAAATCGCTTCCTAGATTAGGGGATTATGTACATAGAGGGTGTTATGATGCAGCTAAAAAATATAGTAAAGATAATTTTATAGTTATTGAGAGGCTAGGTACAAACTTTCTTCCAACACTTTTTGAGTTAAAAAGATATGTTGATATTATCTCAAGCAAATTGAAGTTTTTTCCTGATTATTTTTCAGATAGATTAATGCAATTTTTAAGTAATTTTTGGCCTAATCATTTGCCTAAAAGAATGGAAAATTTTAGAGATTTATATGAACATCATTGGATTATAGAAATGACAGATGATGGAATTGATGAAGCAAACAAATATTTTAAACAATTTTTTAAAGATAAAAAGGGTGATTATTTTGAATGTAATGAATATGAGGGAAAAAAGGCTATGCTTCATAGGTTTGTTTCTGCAAGTGCAATTGGAAGATATCATGCATTAAATGGAAAAAATTCTGGAGAAATAATGTCTATGGACATTGCTTTTCCAAGGAATGAGAAAGAATGGTTTGAAAAACTTCCCCCTGAAATTGACAAATTAATTGAAGTAAAATTTTACTACGGTCATTTGTTTTGCCACGTTCAACATCAAAATTATATATTAAAAAAAGGAATTGATTCAGAAAAATTAAAAGAAAAACTTTTAAAAATATATGACCAAAGAGGAGCAGAGTACCCGGCAGAACACAATGTTGGTCATGAATATTTTGCTAAACCAATTCTTACTGATTTTTATAAAAAACTGGATCCAAAAAATATTTTTAACCCTGGAATTGGACGTACTAGTAAGTTTAAAAACTGGAAATAATCTTTCGATAATTTTTAATTACCAAAAGTTTTATTGAAAATAAAGAGTTATTTTTGTCAAAATTTTTTTAATGGCAGGTAATACTATTGGACATATTTTTAAGTTAACTACATTTGGAGAATCTCATGGACCTGCAATTGGTGGAGTTATTGATGGATGTCCATCTGGATTAAAAATTGATTTAGATGGGATTGAAAAAGAAATGCAAAGAAGAAAACCTGGTCAGTCAGCTATTGTTACTCAAAGAAAAGAAGAAGATATCGTTACTTTTTACTCTGGCATATTTGAAGGAGAAACTACAGGAACTCCAATTGGTTTTTTAATACATAATAAGGATCAGAAATCTAAAGACTATTCTCATATTAAGGATACATATAGACCTTCTCATGCCGATTTTGTATATGACAAGAAATATTCTAAAAGAGATTACAGGGGAGGTGGAAGAAGCTCAGCAAGAGAAACTGCATGTAGGGTAGTAGCCGGTGCAATTGCTAAACAAATACTTTCTGATGTAAAGATAACTGCATTTGTATCTTCTGTTGGTAATATTAAAGTAGACTCTCATTATTCCAGTTTAAATTTTTTAGAAATTGAAAATAATCCCGTTAGATGTGCAGATCCTATTGTTGCTAGAAAAATGGAAGATCACATCAAAGAAATCAGAAAAGAAGGAGATACAATTGGTGGAGTTATTTCTTGTGTAATAGAAAATACACCTATTGGACTAGGAGAACCTGTTTTTGACAAACTTCATGCAAATCTTGGAAAAGCAATGTTATCCATTAATGCAGTTAAGGGTTTTGAATATGGAAGTGGATTTAATGGAACAAAATTGAGGGGAAGTGCCCATAATGATTCTTTTGATTCAGATGGTAAAACTAGAAGTAATAATTCTGGTGGAGTTCAAGGAGGGATAAGTAATGGTATGGATATTTATTTTAATGTAGCTTTTAAACCTGTTGCAACTATTATGAAAGCTCAACAGACTATAGATTCTGAGAATAATGTTGTGGAAATGAAAGGAAAGGGTAGACATGATCCTTGTGTTGTTCCTAGAGCAGTTCCCATTGTTGAAGCAATGGCTGCATTAGTTTTAGTAGATTTTTACTTAATTAATAAAACTATAAAGATTTAGTTATTCCCTTATTTACTGGTTTAAAACAGAATAAAATTCATTTTAATCGATAAATTGACCTGGCCTATTAAATTTAGATATATCACATTGATCTAATTTTCCAAAAATTTTAAATCTCTTTTTTGCAATATATCTATAAATTAAATCTGAAAATGAAGTAGGTAATAATTTTAAAATTAAAAATATTTTCCAAAACCCTCCTATAGTTTTAAAAATTTCAAAAACAGCCGTTGATTTAGTATAAACCTGATCATTTTTTTGAAATATAACAGTATCAAAAATTGTATTATTAAAATTTAATTTTTTAAGTAATTCCTGACCTTTTTCACCTTGAAGGGTAGCAAATCTTAATTTATAATTTCTATCTATTTTAACTAAAAAACCAGTTAATGAATTACATAAACCACAAATACCATCAAAATAAATTATGTTATTGTTAGCTTCATTAAAATTTTCTCTGGGAATTGACAAAGTAATTATATATATTAAAACGTAAAAATAAACATTTTCATTGAAGATAAATATTGAAGAAAGTTGGTATAAAGTATTAAGTAATGAATTTAGTAAAGAATATTTTCATAATCTTTCATATTTTGTTAAAAAACAATACAAAACAAAAAAATGCTATCCCCCTGGAAAATTAATCTTTTCTGCATTTGATAATTGCAATTTTAATAACTTGAAAGTAGTAATATTAGGACAAGATCCATATCATGGTCCATTTCAGGCAAATGGCCTGTGTTTTTCTGTTGATTCAAAGGTTGTTAACCCACCTTCATTAAAAAATATATTTAAAGAAATTTCCCTAGACTTAGATTGCGATTTAAGAACCAATGGTAACCTTATTGATTGGTCTAATCAAGGAATAATGTTATTAAATTCTGTACTAACTGTTCAAAATAAATTACCTGGAAGTCATGTTAAAAAGGGATGGGAGAAGTTTACAGATAATGTGATACAAATAATTTCTGAAAAAAAAGATAATGTAGTTTTTATGTTGTGGGGAGGATACGCTAAAAAGAAAGAATCTTTAATAGCAAAAAACAAACATCTGATATTAAAATCAGGGCATCCCTCGCCATTAAGTGCAAATAAAGGTTATTGGTTTGGAAATCAGCATTTTAGTAAATGTAATAGGTACTTAATTAAGAACAATTTAACAGCTATTAAATGGGTTTAACTCAATTTATTTGAGTTAATTTTCATAAATTTGCATATTAAATTAAAATATTTATGTTAATAACTACAACAGAAACAATTCCAGGTAAAAATATTTCTGAAATATTAGGTATAGCTAGAGGATCTACTGTTAGAGCTAGAAATGTCGGAAAAGATATTTTTGCTTCTTTCAAAAATTTAATTGGAGGTGAAATTGAAGAATATACTAAACTTCAAGCAGATTCAAGAGAACAAGCTTTATCAAGAATGATTGAAGATGCAGAGAAAATAGGTGCTAACGCAGTTGTAAATGTAAGATTTATGACCTCTGTTATTTCCCAAGGAGCTGCTGAAGTATTGGCTTATGGAACAGGAGTTAAAACTACTTAAACTATGTGGAATTTCATTTTTTGGGGAATCTGTTTAATTTTAGTTATTGCTGCTATTATTAATAGAGTTTCGAAATCTGATAAAGAGAAATTTGATAAAAGAAAGAATTGATTTACACATACTAAGTAGAATGTAATAATATATTTTTATATTGCATTAAAATAAATTAATATGACGAAATTCTTTCAGTTTTCAGGAACAATAAGCGGAACAACATATTTCTTAAGAATGTTGTTTACTATATTACTTGTAATACCAGGAATAATATTACTTTTTTCTTTTTTTGGTAGTTATATGATGAATGAGGGTTTTATAGACATGAATAACCCTGAAGGTTTTGATCAATTAGCTTTTCAAGAAAAAATTGAAGATAATCCTGAAGAATTTTTCGGTAATCTATGGTCTTCTTTATCATCAGGATGGATCATTAGTCTTATTATTGCTTTTTTACCCGCTCTATGGTTTTCTTTAGCTTCTTATTACAAAAGAATTTCTGCTTTATTTTATAAAAATAGAAATAACATATTTGCTATTTTTATTGGCTATGAAATTATTGCTGATTTAACACAATTTGGAATATTAGATTCGATAAGCTTTCTTAATACTCCTTTTTCTATAATATCCACTTTGATATTTTTATTTTTAATTTTTAAAAACTCAGATACAGATAAGGATGATCATGAGGGTTAACCACCAATTCTTTTTACAGAATGTCCCATTTCTGTAAGTATTGAAGTAATCTTATCTCTATACTTACCTTGTATTATTATCTCTGAATTTTTAATCGATCCACCAACTCCACATTTATTTTTAAGGAGTTTGGCTAAATCCTTTATTTCATTTTTTGTTCCTTCGAAGCCTTTAATAATAGTAACAGGTTTTCCTGCACGACCTTTTATACTATAATGCGCCTCTAGAGATTGTATCTTTAATTTACTTTTTGTATTAGCTGGACTAGAATTATCAGAAGATAATCCCGAATTATTTATTAAAGATTTAAGATCAGAAAGTGAAGAGAATTTTTTCATTCTTTTTTCATAACTCCGATATCAATCAACCTATTAATTAAAAAATCATGTGCTGTGATATCATCAAATTTTTTAGGATTATCATTATCTATACAATTTTCTAAAACATTAAGGTTCATTGATCCAATAGGATGTAAGAAAAAAGGTATAGAATATCTTGATTTTCCCCATAATTCTTTCGGAGGATTAACAACTCTATGAATAGTAGATTTTAATTTATCATTAGTATATCTCGAAAGCATATCACCTACATTAATTACAATTTCATCTTCAGCAGCAATTGCATCAATCCATTCTCCTTTGTTATTTTTAACTTGTAAACCCTTTCCATGTGCACCCATTAAAAGAGTAATGAGATTTATATCTCCGTGAGCAGCTGCTCTAACAGCTTTTTCTGGTTCTTTTTTAATAGGAGGGTAGTGAATAGGTCTTAATATACTATTGCCATTTATAACAAATTTGTCGAAATGGTCTTCTTGTAACTTTAAAAATATAGAAATTGCTCTTAATACATAAACAGCCGTTTTTTCTAATGCTTTAAAAGTTTCTCTTCCAACTGAATTAAATTCAGGAATTTCATTAACAATAATATTTTCAGGATAATTATAATTATTAGGATTCTCTAAAAACTGTCCAAAATGCCAGAATTCTTTTAAATCTCCTTCTTTTTTACCTTTTGCATGTTCTTTTCCAAAAGAAGTATAACCTCTTTGTCCTTTATAACCTTCAAATTCATATTTATTTTTAATTTCTTGAGGTAAATCAAAAAACTTTTTTATCTGTAGATATAAATTATCTATATTATCTTTTGTTAGAAAATGTCCCTTCAAGGCAATAAAACCAATTTCTTGATACGCTTTACCAATTCTTTTTACAAAATCTTTTTTTAAAGTATCATTATTTGATAAAAAATTAGATAAGTCTAATGAGGGGATGTTAGGCATAATCAAATAATTTTATTTAAGTCTGTGTACTCAAAATTAAAAGCATCTGCTACAGCCTTATAAACAATTTTACCATTAATTATATTTAAACCTAACAATAAAGAATTATCTTCTTTACAAGCATCTTTCCAACCTTTATTAGCAATTGATAATCCTCTACTTATGGTGGCATTAGTTAGTGCTTCTGTTGAGGTTACAGGTACTGCCCCAGGCATGTTTGCTACACTGTAATGTAAAACATTATCAATGATATATGTAGGTTCTTTGTGTGTTGTTGGATGTGTAGTCTCAAAACAACCACCTTGATCAACAGCTACATCTACTAAAACAGTACCTTTTTTAAGTTGTTTTAACATTTTTTTGGTAATAAGATTTGGTGCTTTTGCTCCTGGAATTAATACTGCTCCAATAATTAAATGAGCACTTTTAATAGATTCTAGTATATTATAAGTATTTGAAAATTGAGTATTAACATTTTTAGGCATGATATCATCTAATTTTCTTAACCTATCTAAACTGATATCAAAAATTGTGACATTTGCACCCAATCCTGCAGCCATTTTAGCAGCTTGTGTACCAACAACTCCACCTCCTAATACAATTACATTGGCTGGTTTAACCCCAGGAACTCCACCTAATAAAATACCATACCCATTTTGAGGTTTTTCTAAAAATTTAGCGCCTTGTTGAGTAGCCATCCTTCCAGCAACTTCAGACATTGGGGTTAAAAGAGGAAGGGTATAATCATCATTTTGGACAGTCTCGTAAGCTATACAAATCGCCCCGGTATTTATCATAGCCTCTGTTAATTCTTTAGAAGAAGCAAAATGAAAAAAAGTATATATTATTTGATCTTTTTTAATTAAAGAATATTCTTCTTTTAGAGGTTCTTTGACCTTAATTATCATTTCTGATTTTGAATAAACTTCTTCAATAGAATTACATATTTTAGCTCCAACTTTTGAATATAGATCATCTCTAAATCCACTTCCTAATCCAGCATCTTTTTCTACATAAACCGTATGTCCATTTCTTATAAAAGAATTCACACCAGAGGGAGTCATGCCAACTCTAAATTCGTTGTTTTTTATTTCTTTTGGGATTCCAATTATCATTTTAATATTTATAATTATGCATAGTTAATCACAATTAATCAATTTACAAAAATATTATTTGGAGAAAGAACATAAAGATTATTCAAATAAATCTTTATCAATAGAGGGGAATAATTTTAATGCATTTTTATAATATATTTTTTTTAACACATTATCAGGAAGATTAAGACCATACATTTTCCAAAGACCATGTCTTTTTCTGTAATAGTCAAAGTATTCATCCTTAGTTTCTAATACCCTAAAATAAACATCAAATTCAGACTTTTTATAAATGTCTTTTCCAAACATAATTCTATCTTGATAATCTATAAAAAATTGTCTAGCCATTCTTGGTTGCCTGCCTAATTCTCCAATGACTGCCCCAATTTCCGTATATACATTTGGAAGATCATCCAAATGTTTTCCAAGTTTATCTAAGTTATTTGCCATCCAACCCATGTGTGCATTAATAAATATTGTTCTTGGATTACTTTTAAACATCCTGTACTGTTCATTCATTACTGTCTCAAATGATGGATATTTATTTGGAGGTCTAAAACTTTTTGGTTTTTGTCTAGCGTGAAGCCATCTTTCATTGAATTTATCAATCGGATCAAAGAAAGGGGAGGGCTCTCCTGAATGAATTAGTACTGGAATACTTAAATCTGCACAAGTTTCCCATACGACAGATAATCTTTTATCATCAACTTTTACTCTCTCGCCTTTGGAATCTTTAACATCTAATCCTAGATTTTTATAAATTTTTAAACCAATAGCTCCATCTTTAACTGCATTGTTTAAAATTTGAACAGTATTATTAGCAAAATTCTTGTCATCAATATTTTTAAAGTTTAGATTAACAAAAACACCAAATCTTTTTGGAAAATTTTTATTAACATTTTCTAGAGATTTTCTAAGATTTAAGTCCATTAAAGATTGATTTCCAGAGAATGCTGCAAATCCTGACCCGCTCAGATTAATCATAAATTTCATGTTTAAACTATCCATTTCTTTGACAATATTTGTAAAATCTTTAACAGGCATATTCCAATGATGACTATGAACGTCAATAAAAGGAAATTTTGATTTTTTTATTGGATTTTGTGGTACAACTAAACTGGAAACCGGCGAATACTCTTCAATATCCATTAAATTATTCTTTTTTTGAACTTTATCAATGACGTAATAAGAAATACCACCAAAAAATAAAATAATTATTAGAATAGAAAAAAGAAAGAGTAGGGCTTTTAAAAAATTTTTAAAAGAAAAAAACATGATTAGTTAAATGGTATTACTACCTCAGTCAAATCCCACCTTAATCTTATAGATGAGAAAGAGGGACCATCTGGTGGAGAGGGAATAAAGTCAATAGTAAATTGTTCAATTGATTCATTTAATTGATTCGAAGGAACTGTAATAGTAAAAAGATCTTTTTCAGAATCAGGTTTTGAAATACCAAAAAATGCATTTGTGCTATTAAAAGTAATATCCCAAGAATCTAATCCTGGTGTTGTATAGAGAGAATATTCACCTGCAGAAAGCATATTGTCTTTAAAATTTAAATCAGAGTTAGTATTAATAACAGTATGTCTATTAGCTCCAGTTCTCCAATATTTATCAAATGGAACTAAAGCAGATTCAGATTCATTACCAAAAATTAATCTTCCCTTTTTAAATGGTCTACTATAGGTAATTGAAATTTCTTTATCGTTGATATTATAAGTTACCGTCTCAAGTGGACTTACTGGGTTACTAATAACGTAAGCAGCATAAACAAAAAACAATGCTAAAAGCGACAGTAGGGTATATATAATTTTTTTCTTCATTATTAACAATAATTAGTTATCTAAAATACGATTTAACATAATATAAATTATAGTTCATTTATACTTAAACCTTCTTTACTTTACACGCATTCATTCCTTTAGCACCGCGAATTGTATCAAACTCAACCTTATCACCTTCTGTAATTTCATCAATACATTCGCTAATATGCACAAAATACTTTTCTTGTGTTTCAGGATCAATTATAAAACCAAAACCTTTAGAATGATCAAAGAAATTAACTTTTCCAATAAAACCACTTGTTTTTACTTCTGCACGTTTTGGAACACCAATTACAATGCTTTCTGCACTTATTCTTTCTTTTTCAGCTGGATCTGGTGGTGTATCAGTGAAATTTCCGTTATAATCAACATAAACGAACTCGTTTGTTACTAGTTCTCCACTTTCCTTAGCTTCTTTACGAGCCAACATCTTCTTTCTCTTATCCTCCTTCTTCTTTTTACGTTTCTTTTCTTTTTCTAATTTATTAAAGGTTTGTTGTGATTTTGCCATATATAATTTTAAAAAATGTAAAAATACATGATTTGTAGTTTATATTAAAATTAGACAAATAAAATTATTAAATACGAGTCACAATTAAACTAATTGTTAGATATTTTTTAAAAAAAATATGCTTTAGTACTTATAGTAAAGCTCAACTCTAGATAGGTTATTATTTATATTTGCTGCTTCAGACCACATATCTTTGGGAGATGTGGTTTTTAAATTAAACTGCATACCTGTTCTTTTAAGAATAACAGACTGACCGCCTATAGCAGATGGATAATCTTGAGGACTTCCATAAGAACTAACGCAGTTATCATTGCCACAACCTAAGATACCTACAATATCTCCCTGAGAAATTTGAATATCAACAATAATTTTTCCGACAGCAACCCCAGCACTATAATGAAGGACAGTAAAATTATTTGTTGTTGAAGAATAAGCTGGAGGAGTTTGATTTAATTTAACGACTGCTACACTTTGATTGCTAGTAGCTACTGTTGGATCAACTTTTAATCCAGTTATACAAAAGTCTATTGGTGCAGTAAAATAGTATCCTCTTACGTTATTAGGGAAAGTACCAGCTTGGTTTGGAAGTGCTAGTTGAGTTTCAGATGAACTACAGCTTGCCTCATCTTTTTTATAATGTACCCCTTGTTGGCTTGGTAATATTCCTGTCTGGGAGTATGAACTAAAATGAAAAAATATTATTAATAAAAAGAGAAATAATTTCAAAATAAAATTTAAATTTTAATAATATTAAATCTAAAGTAAACAATGATTTAATATATTTTTAATGAATTATGATTTTATTAATAAGTTTGTAATACGTTATTATCTTTAATATGTATAAGATTTTAAAGTTTTTTATCTATTTTTTAATAATTTCAAATTTTTCATTTGGTCAAACAAATGATTCTATTCCAGATATAGATTATAAAAGATATGGTACTCCATACTATCCAGAAGTTAAACTAGTTGAAGAAGATTCTTTAGAGTGGCCAATGCTATTTGATGTGTCAATGGATTTTAAAGACATTAAAGATCTGGATGTAAAAAACAATTTCTTTATTGGCAAATTTGTTTTCGACATTTATTCTAAATATGATTTAGAATATAACTCTATTAGTGGAGATTCACTTGATCTATCTCATCCAGAGTGGGTTCAATTATATTTAAAAGAAAGTGAAATAAGGTATTTTGGTGACCTTGTATATGCAAAAAGAGATATTATTGAAGATTCTGTATTGTTTTATGACGATAAATTTACAAAGAGTTCAATGTACGTTGAAAATGAATTTGATCACAGTTGGGATTTAGGAAATTACCCTTTTGATACTCAGAAATTATTATTTGAATTTCAAAGCACAGTGGATACATCATTAGTCAAAATCCAGCCTAGCTTGAAATACAAAAGTACATTTGAAACAAATATGAGAAATCTTACCGAAGGATATGAAATAAAAGATGTTACCTATAGAAGTGATTATAAAACTAGTATGTCAACTGTATTACAGATGACACCAACATTAAAAAGACCAGAAGTAACTCAAACCTTTATAGTTGAGTTAAACATAAAAAGAAAAGGTGGTGTTTTATTTTTTAAAATCTTTACTGGTGGAATTTTGTCTTATTTTATTTCCTGTATGGTATTTCTAATTCCACTCAGAGAACTAGAATCAAGAATTAACCTTGCAGTTGGTGGTATTTTTGGAGCAATTGGAAGTAGTGCATTTGTTTATGAGGTCCTTCCAGTAGTAAATGTCTTTACAAAAGCAGATGCTATCAATAATTTGATAATTGGAATGGTTGTTTTTAATATTTTAATACTTCTTCTACAACAGGGAACTTTTAAAAGAATTAATGTTGATGGAAAATATTTATACCAAGCGAATGAAATAAAATGGTTTAGAAATTTACAGGATAGTAAATTCTCTTTCTTTTATTCAATTTTTGCGTTTTTTGTTTTATTATTCGCAATACTATTATGGTAAAACAAATTTTAACTACTCCCCCTACTCTTATTACTATGAAAAATAAATACCTAAAAATTCTTTTGTTATTTATATTAATAATATCCTATTCGTGTAAAAAAGAGAATTTAAATCAACCTAATATTATAGTTTTTATTGCTGATGATGTTAGTTGGGATGATATTGGTTCTTATGGAAATAATTTTGTAAAAACACCCAATATAGACAAATTAGCAAATGATGGTATTAGATTCACAAATACTTACCTAACAACTAGTTCATGTAGTCCGAGCAGAAACTCAATAATTACAGGTCGCTATCCTCATAATACAGGTGCTGCTGAACTTCATACTGAACCGCCATTAGATATGATTTCATTACCTGAGATTCTAAAAGAAAATGGATATTATACTCTGCAAGCAGGGAAATTTCATATGGGAGAATATGCCAAAAGAGGATTTGATAAAGTTCATGATAAAAAAAAAGTTAATGGTTTAGGAGGAGAAGATTATTGGGTTAAAGCTGTTGAAAACCGACCAAAAGATAAACCTTTTTTTATGTGGCTTGCTTCTTACGATGCTCACCGAATATGGGGAGAAAATGATTTTTCTGGAACCCACAATCCTGATGAAATTAATGTACCTGAATACCTTATTGATGGTCCCTTAACAAGAAAAGATCTAGCTGATTACTATGATGAAATAACTCGATTTGACTTTCATATTGGTAAAGTTGTAGAACTATTAAAAAAACAAAATAAATTTGAAGAAACAATAATCATCGTAATGGCTGATAACGGAAGACCCTTTCCACATAGTAAAACGAGATTAAATGACCAGGGTATTAAAACTCCTTTTATTATTCACTATCCCAAGATAAATTCATTAAATAATAAAGTAAACAATAGTTTAATAAGTTCTATAGACATAGCACCTACTTTAATTGATTTGGCTAACATAGATACTTTTGAAAGATTTCAAGGATTTAGTTTTAAAAGAGTTCTATTAGAACCGTCGAAAGAGTTTAGAAATTATGTTTTTGCTGAACATAATTGGCATGATTATGAAGCATATCAAAGAATGGTAAGGGATGAACGTTATTTATATATAGTGAATTCCCGCCCTGAATTTCCTCAATTAGGGCCATTAGATGCAATTAATAGCAAAACTTATATAGAACTTAGAGAAGCTTATAAAAAAGGTCTTATAAGTGATAGGCAATCTGATATATTTACTAGTCCTCGACCAAATGAAGAACTTTATGATTTAGATAATGACCCATACCAGTTCAATAACTTAATCAATAGTCAAAATCTACCTAAAAACTATGAAATATTAAAAAGTAAGCTTAATGATTGGATTATAAATACTGGTGATGACCTTCCTAATTCAATAACAAAAGATTGGTATCTAAAAGAACAGGAACCCTATAACGAAACTTCATTGTTAAAAACTAAAGATCACGGAGTTCGAGGAATTATGCCTGGTAGTTTATCCAATGCTGTTAAAAATAACAACAAAGGACCCTTTTAAATACACAGGTATAAATTCAATTTAAAATCAGGCTTAACTCTTGATTTAAAAAAGAAACTATTCTTAAGATAAAACTAATTGATATTTATTGATTTCCTAATATTATAGGTAACCCATCTTTTCCACTACCAATTATAACAACTTTAGAATTTGGAGATTCAGCTAATTTAGTAGTAGCCTCTATTCCTTTATCTCTTAAAATATTTGTTGTTAAAGAAGAATTAAGAATTCTATTTGCATCTGCTTTACCTTTGGCATCAATTCTAACTTTTTCTGCTTCTTTTCTCGCTGATTCAAGTTTAAATTCATATTCAAGAGCCATTTGTTCTTGACTAAGTTTTCTTTCAATTGCTTGCTTTATTGTATTAGGTAAAGTAACATCTCTAACTAAAACATCATTGATCTGAACATACTGTTGTTCAACTCCTTTTTTTAATTCATCAAAAATCTCACTTTCTATAGCATCTCTTTTTGTAGAATAAAGTTGTTCAGGAGTGTATCTACCAACTACACTTCTGGCGACAGCCCTAATATTAGGAACAATAACTATATCTAAATAATTCGATCCCTTTGTTTGATGTAATAATCCTAACTGATCTGCTTTAGGTTGATATAATACTGAAACATCAAGAGATATTTCTAAACCATTTGATGAAAGTACTTGCATCTGACTTTCAAAGACTTCTTGTTGTTTTACATTATAAAGATAAACCTTGTTCCATGGTGCTATAATATGAAAACCTTCACCTAAAGGAGGTTCATCTGTAACAGTACCAACTCCAAAAGTTTTAAAGAGTACACCTGCTTCTCCATAACCAATATTAACTGCTGATTTTACTAATACTATAAAAGTTACCATTATTATTACAACAACTGGTAATCCGATTTTGTTTAATTTTTCCATTTTTATTTGTTTTTAATTTAATTTATTTATGTTAACATGCCACCATCGACATTTATTACTTGACCTGTTATAAAGCTAGATAGATCAGATGAAAGAAACAAGCAAAGATTTGCAACGTCTTCAGGTTTACCTCCCCTTTTAAGAGGAATTCCTTCAATCCATTTATTAAGTACATCTTCATTTAATTCACTTGTCATTTCAGTTTCAATAAATCCAGGAGCTACAACATTTGATCGAATATTTCTAGATCCTAATTCTAAAGCAATAGATTTAGAAAAACCTACTATACCAGCTTTAGAAGCAGCATAATTTGATTGACCAGCATTTCCCTTTAAACCTACTATTGAGCTTATATTAATAATACTACCAGATTTTTGTTTAAGAAAAACACTTTGACATGCTTTAACCATATTAAAAACTGATTTCAAATTAACCTCAATTACTTTGTCAAAATCTTCTTCGCTCATTCTCATAAGTAAATTATCTTTAGTTATACCAGCATTATTAATCAAAACATCAAAAGAATTAAAGTCATTTAAAATATTTTCAATCAAAGATTTAGATTCTTCAAATTTAGCTGCATTACTTTGATAAGATTTACATTTAACTCCGAAATTAGAAATTTCTTTTAGAAGTTTATCGGCAGCTTCTATTGATTTACTGTAAGTGAAGGCTATATTCGCACCATTTTTGGCTAATGTCAATGCAATCCTCTTTCCTATTCCTCTACTTGCACCAGTAACAATTACAGTTTTTCCTTTTAACAAATTCATAATCTAAAAATGCTTTTGCAAAAATACTAATTATAGTAGAATCTCTGCTACTTTCTTTCCTATTTCTGCAGGGGAATCTACAACATGAATTCCACATTCTCTCATAACCTTTTTTTTCGCTTCAGCTGTATCATCTGTTCCACCAACAATTGCACCAGCATGTCCCATAGTTCTACCCTTTGGAGCAGTTTCTCCAGCTATAAAACCTACAATAGGTTTCTTTTTTTTATATTTTGAAAACCATTGAGCAGCTTTTGTTTCAAGCTGACCCCCAATCTCACCTATTAATACTATACAATCTGTTTCTGGGTCATCATGAAATAATTCAATCGCATCTTTTATTGTAGTTCCGATAATTGGATCTCCTCCTATTCCAATTGCTGTTGAAATACCTAAACCTTCTTTAACTACTTGATCTGCAGCTTCATAGGTAAGAGTACCTGATTTAGAAACTAAACCTACATTACCCCTTTTAAATACAAAGCCTGGCATTATACCAACCTTTGCTTCATCTGGCGTAATTATCCCTGGGCAATTAGGACCTATAAGAACACAATCTTTATCTTTTAAATATTGATAAACCCTAGTCATATCTAAAATAGGGATTCCTTCAGTAATTGCTACTATTACTTTAATTCCAGAATCTGCAGACTCCATAATTGCATCAGCTGCAAAACCAGCTGGCACAAAAATAATTGAAGTATTTGCATTTACTTTTAAAACAGCTTCTTTAACAGTATTAAAGACAGGTTTTCCTAAATGTTTTTGACCACCTTTTCCTGGAGTTACACCAGCTACAATATTAGTTCCATAGGAAATCATTTGTTCAGAATGAAAAGTACCTTCACTTCCTGTAAACCCTTGTACAACAATTTTTGAATGCTTATTAACTAATATGCTCATAAATTTTTTACTCTTTCTAAATAGGACCCTTTTTCAGGATCTATTTTAATTAAATCACCTTCATTTATAAATAACGGAACATTAATTGATGCTCCTGTTTCAAGTTTAGCAGGTTTAGTGGCATTTGTAGCTGTATTTCCCTTTAAACCAGGTTCTGTAGCTTGAACTTCCAAAGTCACACTTTGTGGCATTTCAACTGATAAACTTGTTCCATCCTCAGTATTTGTTAAAACAGTAACTATCTCACCTTCTTTCAAAAACTGAGAGGAGTCTAGCAAATTACTATCGACAGTTATTTGATTATAATCATCAACGTTCATAAAATGATACATTGAACCATCTTTATATAAGTATTGAAATCTTTTGGTTTCTACTCTGACTTCATCAATTTTATGACCAGCAGAAAATGTATTATCAACTACTTTTCCATTTGTAACACTTTTAAGTTTTGTTCTTACAAAAGCAGGACCTTTTCCAGGTTTAACATGAAGGAACTCAATAATTTTATATATGTCGTTATTGTAATGAATACAAAGTCCTTTTCTAATGTCTGATGATGTCGCCATANTTAATTTTGAAAATAACCTTTCATTATTCCTCTTTGAGAATTTCTAATAAACTGTATTATTTCATCCCTCTCTTTGGTAGCTTCCATTTCTCCTTCAATAATTTTAACTGCTTGAGTGTTATTAAATTTCTTTTGATAAAGAATTCTATAAATTGATTGTATTTCCATAATTACTTTATTATCAAAACCTCTTCTTCTTAATCCAACAGAATTGATTCCTACATATGAAATGGGTTCTCTTGCAGCTTTTACAAAAGGGGGCACATCTTTTCTTACAAGGGATCCTCCTGCTACAAATGCATGATTTCCAATAGAGCAAAATTGATGGATAGCAACCATACCAGCTAAAATCACATAATTTCCAACTGTTACGTGACCAGCTAATGTAGAGTTATTCGAAAAAATACAATTATTTCCAATAAAACAATCGTGAGCTATATGTGAATATGCCATTATCAAACAATCTTTACCTATAACTGTTTTATTTCTATCATTAGTTCCTCTGTTTATTGTTACACATTCTCTAATTGTAGTATTATCACCAATAACAGCAGTTGTTTCTTCTCCATTAAATTTTAAATCTTGAGGAACTGCCGATATAACTGAACCTGGAAAAATAGAACAGTTTTTGCCAATTCTAGCTCCACTCATTATAGTTACATTAGATCCAATCCAAGTACCTTGACCTATAACAACATTATTATCAATTGATGAAAAAGGTTCTACAACAACATTTTTTGCAATTTTTGCTCCTGGATGTATAAACGATAAAGGTTGGTACATATTATGTGTCTGTTTTTCTAATTATTTTAGCCATTAATTCAGCCTCACTTGCTATTTTACCATCAACAAATGATTTACCCTTCATATGTATAATACCTCTTCTTAATGGAGATATAAGTTCNAGTTTAAAAACCAAGGTNTCNCCTGGAACCACAGGGTATTTAAATTTTGCATCTTTAATTCTTGCAAAAAAAGTTAAATAATTTTGAGGATCAGGTACTGTATTTAATATTAGTATTCCTCCTGTTTGAGCCATGGCCTCAATTTGAAGAACACCTGGCATAATNGGTTTNCCAGGAAAATGTCCTTGAAAAAANCCTTCATTCATTGAAATATTTTTTAAGCCTATTATATGATTCTCNGACATTTCTAAAATCTTATCTACTAGAATAAANGGAGGTCTATGTGGTAATATATCCATAATTTGATTAACATCCATNACAGGTGGCTTTGTTAAATCAAATANAGGAGCAAGGTTTCTTTCTTCNTTTTTAATAATTGATGCTAATTGTTTTGTAAACATTGTATTAACAAAATGACCTGGTTTATTAGCTATAACTTTACCTTTTATTCTAGTACCTAATAAAGCTAAATCACCAACAACATCCAACAATTTATGCCTTGCAGCCTCATTTGGATAATGTAAAACTAGATTATCTAAAATCCCATTACTTTTAACTGAGAGATTATCCGTATTGAATGCTTCTTTAAGCTTTTTCATTGTTGCTTTTGATAACTCTTTATCAACATAGACAATGGCATTATTTAAATCCCCTCCTTTAATTAAACCATTATCAAGAAGCATTTCTATCTCATGAAGAAAACTAAATGTTCTAGCATTGGCAAATTCATCATTAAATTGAGAGATATTCTTCATNGTTGCATTTTGGGTACCTAAAATTTTAGTACCAAAATCAACCATTGCAGTAACTTCATAGTTATCAGATGGAATTACAGTAATATCACTTCCTGATTTTTCATCATAATATGAGATAACTTCCTTAACAACATACTCTTTTCTCTCTGCATTTTGCTGCTTTACACCTGCTTTTCGCAAAGCTTCAACAAAAAACTTTGAAGATCCATCCATAATAGGTGGCTCAGAAGCATCAAGTTCAATTAAGACATTATCAATTTCCATTCCAACTAAAGCAGCTAAAACATGTTCAGAAGTTTTAATCTTAATTCCATTCTTGTCAAGATTTGTTCCTCTTTCTGTATTTAAAACGTATTTAATACTAGCTTCTATAATTGGCTTTTCAGGCAAGTCAACTCTGCAAAAACAATATCCAAAACTTTCTTTTGCAGGTTTAAAAGTTAAATTAACTTCTTTTCCAGTATGTATTCCAACNCCTTTTAAAGAAACAGGTTTATTAATTGTCTGTTGTTTAGGCATCTTTATTATTCTTGAAAAATTTATTTAAAGATTTCATAATTGATGGTAAATTCTTAAAATGTACATATGATTTATTATAGTCTAAATAATTAATGGCAGGGGTTCCCATCACAGACGTATCTGATTTTATATTTTTAAATACTCCAGATTTAGCCTGAATCATCACTCTATCCCCTATTTTTAGATGACCAGAAATACCAGCCTGTCCTCCTATCATACAATTTTTACCTATTGTNGAAGAACCAGCTATTCCAACGCAAGCAGCAATTACTGTACTTTCACCAATTTCAACATTGTGAGCTACCATAACTAAATTATCTAACTTGACTCCTTTTTTCAAGATTGTAGAACCTAAAGTAGCTCTATCCAATGTACAATTAGCCCCTATCTCAACATCATCTTCTAAAATAACATTTCCATTATGAATAACCTTAATTTGATTTCCTTCTTTATCTAAATTAAATCCAAAACCATCAGATCCAATCACACATCCAGAATGTAATATACAGTTGTTTCCAATAATGCTATCAGCATAAATTTTAACACCTGGGTAAATAATTACATTATTACCAATTGAAACATTTTCACCAATATAAACCTGTGAATGAATCTTAACATTTTTTCCTATTTTACAATTTTTCTTACATATAGAAAAATCTCCAAAATATAAATCATCTGAAAATTTTACATTCTTAGAAATAATTGATTTTTTACTAATTCCTGAATGCTCTGATTTCTTTTCACTAAAATATTTTAAGAGCTTAGAAAACGATTCGTTGGGGTCTTCTAACCTAATAAGAGTTGATTTGACAGGTTTTTCTAATTTAAGATGCTTATCTATAAGAATAATTGAAGNATTAGATGTATATAAGAAATTGTTGTATTTGGGATTACCTAAAAAGGAGAGGGATTGTTCATCACCGTTTTCAATTTTAGAAAGTTTATTAATTGAGATTTGATCATTTCCCTCAACAACACCCCCTAACATCTTAGCAATCTTATGTGCTTTTAATTTCATCGTGGCAAAAGTATGAAAAATGAATTAATTTCATCTTATATTTAAAAACTGGAATGATTTATAGAATACTAATTAAATTTGATTAAGAATAAAATATAAAAATGATTAAAATTTTATGGGTAGATGATGAAATTGAACATTTTAAATCTCATATACTTTTTTTAAATAAAAAAGGTTATAATATTGATATTTGTAAAAGTGGCCCAGAGGCAATTAATCTTCTTCACAAAAATACTTATGAAGCTATCTTAATTGATCAAAACATGCCTGGTCTTTCTGGNACAGAATCAATAAATCTAATTAATAAGAATTATCCACTTGTTCCTATTGTGATGATTTCTCAAAATTCAGATAATGAAACTATTGAAAATGCTATTGGATTGAGAGTTAATGATTATTTAATTAAGCCTCTAAACCCAAACCAAATTTTATTATCATTAACTAAAATTTTTAAGAATAAAGAATTGATTAGCAATACCGTCATTTCTAACTATCAAAATAATTATCAGGAAATAAATGATAAAATTAATTACTGTAAGTCTTACAANGATTGGATTGAAGTTTATAAAGTTTTAGTTTATTGGGAATTACAGCTAGCCGATATTGAAGAAAAAGAAATTTTGGAAATACTCAATTCTCAAAAAAAACAAGCAAATAAATTATTTGCTGACTTTATTGAAAAAAATTATAAGGAGCTAATTATAGATAAAGATTTCTTGTCATCNATAAATTTATTTAAAAAAAATGTAATTACTGAAATATCATCAAAAACCCCTACCCTANTGATTTTGATTGATAATCTTAGATATGATCAATGGAAATCAATAGAACCATCTGTTATTGAAGATTATAAAAAATCTACTGATATATTATACTATAGTATTTTACCTACTACCACACAATACGCAAGGAATGCATTTTTCTCTGGTTTAAGTCCTTTAGATATAAAAAATAAACATAATGATTATTGGTTTAGTGAAATGGATGANGGTGGAAAAAATAAATATGAAGATGAATTAATAAAAANTCAATTANTACGANTAGAAAGTAAAATAAAGTATAAATATTTTAAAGTGTCGAATTCTAAAGATGGAAATCTTTTTTATAATAGACTTAACAGTGAAAAATCTAATGATTTAACAGTATTAGTATATAATTTTGTTGATATGATGTCTCATGCTAAAAAGGATGTTAAGTTTATCAAAGAATTAGCACCAACAGATAAAGCATATAGAGAATTAACCAAAAGTTGGTATAAAAATTCTAAGTTAAATGATATAATAAAAAAAGGTAAAGAATTAGGTTTTAAAATTATAATTACATCAGATCATGGAACNATTAATGTAAATAAACCCTCGTTAGTTTCTGGAGATAAGGAAATTTCAAATAATTTAAGATATAAAACAGCTAAGCAGGTTCATGNCAAAAATAAAGAAGTAATAAATTTAGATAATCCAACAAATTATTTATTACCCTCTAACCATTTGACTAGTTGTTATATTTTTGCAAAGGAAAATACTTATTTTGTTTATTCTAATAATTACAATAATTANGTTAATATGTTTAAAAACACATATCAACATGGGGGCGTATCTTTAGAAGAAATGATTGTGCCATTTATTGTAATTGATCCTAAATAAAATGAATCTTATTTATTCAAATAAAAACATAGTTGAAGCTAGTAATTTTGTTATTAAAGAATCTAATACAAATTATTATTTTTTTAAAGGAATAGTTGGGGCAGGAAAGACTACACTAATTAAAAAAATTTGTTATGAATTGGGGGTAAAAGAAACTGTAAATAGCCCGACATTTAGTATAATAAATGAATATAAGGGTAAAAATAAAACTATAATTCATATGGATTTATTTAGACTTAAGAATATAAAAGAAATATACGATATTGGGATTTTAGAATATTTAAACAAAAAAAATCTAATAATTATCGAATGGCCAGAAATATTATTAAATAATTTTCAATTTAACTANTCGCTAATTGAAATAAGCTATATAAATAGTGAAAAAAGAAGTCTTAATATAAAAAATATAATTAAATGAGTTTTTTTAAAAGATTAGTTTTTTATCTTTTTGGTTTTATGCTTGGTATGATATTCTTATTTTATTTTATGGACAAAAAAGATGCTACTTTTAATTACTCTCCAAATAAAAGAGTATTAGCAGATATAAAAAAGAAAGACTGGTTATTTGATTTAAATATTGACTCTTCTGAAATAAAAAAAAGAGATTTAATTAATAAATTTGAAGTTGATTTTTCTAAAAGCAATGTAGAACTAGATTCCTGCAAGACATATGTTTTAATCAATAAAATAGAAAAAAAAGATTATTTTTTCAAAATTGAAAACTGTTCAAAAGTAGCAAAGTTTAAAAAAACACTTTTTTAATTTTTTTCTAACCTCCTTCTTTTTCTTTCGTCAAGAATAAGCTGTAGCTCTCTTCCAGTTTGTCCTCTAACAGAGGTATTCTCTTCTGCCCTTCTAATTAAGTATGGAATTAAATTTCTTACTGGACCATATGGAAGAATTTTAAATATATTATAACCTTTAATCCCTAAGTTAAAAGATATATTATCACTCATTCCGTATAATTGTCCAAACCAAATCTTATCATCATTTTTCTTAATATTTTTTTCACTCATCATATTTAAAATCTTAAGTATAGAAAATTCATTGTGAGAACCACAAACAAAACTTATTCTATCTAGATTTTTAAATACTAAATCAATTGCAAGATTAAAATTTAAATCTGTTGAAGCTTTATCATTACATATAGGGGATTTAATTTTTAATGTATTTGAGATTTCTCTTTCCTTTTCCATATATGCTCCCCTAACCAGCTTAAAGCCAAGTATGATATCCGAATTTTTACTTAAAATATTATTTATATAATCTATTCTGTCCCATCTATACATTTGGATAGTATTGTAGACAATAGCTTTTTTTTTATTAAATCTAATCATCATTTTAAGAGCTAAATCATCAATTGCCTTCTGAACTGAAACTTCCTCAGCATCAATTAAAATTTTTACATTGTTTTGAAATGCTTTAGAACAAACATCATTAAATCTATTTTTTATTCTTTTCCATTCTTCCACTTCTTTTAATTCTAATTTTTGATTAGAGCTAATTTTTTTAAACAAAACTTCTCTTCCTAAGCAAGTAGGCTTAAAAACTGCGAAAGGAATATCTTTTCTGTCTTTAATAAAATCTATTATTGATAATTTCTTATTTAAACATTTATCAAATTCAATTTCATTTTTAAATCCTTCAGTTGAAAAATCTAAAACTGAACAAACATTTTTATTATACATTTTTTTAATAATCGAATTACAATCCTTTTCAGAAACACCACCACAGAAATGATCAAAAACTGTAAGCTTAACAATAGGAATTATAGGTAAATGGAATTTCAAAGCAATATTTATTATTAAAGCACCTATTTTGACTAAAAACTTATTTTGAATTATTTTAAATAAAAAATGTGCTCGTAAAAGTTCAAAGTCTGTTTTTATTGAAAAAGCATCTTTAGTATTACTAAATATAGTATCCAATTATATTAAATATTTATAATGCTAATTTACATCGTTTTTTAATAAAAAAAGATGTTATTTTGTAAAAGATGATTACATAAATGAAAGAAATAAAAGCTAATAATTACTCTATTTTTTTTAATGATGAAGGATATATTGAATTATATAATCACATCCAATTTGAAAATTATTCTAAGATTTTTATTCATCTAGACAATAATACCAACACTCACTGCTTAAAAGTATTTTTAAAAAAAATTAAAAAGATTAATTATCAAACTATAATTTCAAATCCTGGAGAAGAAAACAAAAATATTGAATCAACTATTTTTCTTTGGGATAAATTGTCAAATAATAATGGAGACAGAAAAAGTTTAATTATAAATTTAGGAGGTGGAGTTGTCGGAGATATGGGAGGGTTTGTAGCTAGTACATTTAAAAGAGGAATAAGTTATATAAATATGCCCACTACATTACTTTCAATGGTAGATGCGTCAATTGGAGGAAAAACAGGAATTGATTTAGGGAGTTTAAAAAACCAGATTGGTACATTTTGTGACCCAAAAATGGTAATCATTGATCCCTTATATTTAGAAACTCTTGATAAATCAGAACTAATAAGTGGATATGCTGAAGTTTTTAAGCATTCATTAATTTCAGAAAAAAGTTTTTTTGAAAAATTGATTTCTCAAGAAAATTCAATTGATTTTAAAAACTTAGATACAATCAAAACCTCAGTTAAAATAAAGAAAAAAATAGTTCTTTTAGACAAAGAAGAATTAAAAGAAAGAAAAGCGCTTAATTTTGGACATACTTTAGGTCATGCTATTGAATCTCATTTTTTAAAAAATAATCAAAAATTGCTGCATGGAGAAGCTATTGGTATTGGTATTGTTCTAGCTGCTTTTATATCTAATAAAATTCTTGATTTTCCAATAGATAAATTAAGAACAATCAAATATCATATTCTAAAAATTTTTAAAAGAGTAGATTTTAAAAAAAGTGAAATTGAAAAAATTATTAAGCTTCTTATTCACGACAAAAAAAATAGTCATGGAAAAATAAACTTTATATTACTTAAAGATATTGGTAAACCAATGTATGATATTGAAGTTGAAAACAAATTGATTTTAGAATCTTTTAATTTCTACCTAAGTTAAGCAGAATTCCTACTAGCATTAATATTACCAAACAAAGATCTTGTAACCATTTTTTCAAAAATTTTTAATTGATTTTTGTTAATTTTACCAGTTTCAATATCTTTTATTTTTCTTAATGCATATTGTTGAATAGTTATCAGTGGAAGAACTATTTTTTCTCTAATTTCAATAGATGCTTTGTTTGCAGGCTCATTTTCCATTAACGCCTTAAATCCAGTAAGTTTCAAAATCATAGATTTAGATAATTCGTATTCGCTATAAATCAATAACCAAAATTCTCCAAATTCTGGATCATCTTTCATATATGAGGTCAACTTAAANAATGATTTTGTTAAACTCATCATGCTATTTGAAATAAGAGTTCTAAAAAANGCTGATCTTTTATAAAGTCTTTTTAATTCATTAAATTTTTTATTATCATGGTAATGTTTTAAGGCAGAACCTAATCCATAAAAACCTGGCACATTTTGTTTTAATTGACTCCAACTACCTACAAAAGGAATAGCTCTTAAAGATTTAAAGTCAAATTTTTCATTAAACTTTCCTCTTTTGGAAGGTCTGCTTCCAATATTTGTTTTTGAATAGTATTTAATTGTGCTCATATGTTCTAAGTATGGAACAAATTTTGGATGGTTCTTAAACTCCGTATATGATTTAAAGCTAATTCTAGCTAAATCATCAAGAATAATTTTATCTTCCTTGTTGTCTTGATTAAGTTCATAATTAAGAACCCTGTTTTGAATTCCTGCACTTAAAAGTTGTTCTAAATTGTATTTACATGAGTCAATTGTACCAAAATTGGAACTAATAGTTTGACCTTGTATTGTCAATTGAATTTGGTCAGATTCAACATAGGAACCCATTGATGCATAAAATTCATGCGTATTTCCTCCTCCTCTTGCCGGAGGACCTCCTCTACCATCAAAAAACAATACTTTAATACCAAATTTTCTAGAAATTGAGGTTAGAGCCTCTTTGGCTTTTAAAATACTCCAATTAGCCATTAAATAGCCNCCATCTTTTGTTCCATCAGAAAATCCAAGCATTATAGTTTGTTTATCTCCTCTTTTTTTAAGATGGTTTCGATATTTTTTATTTAAATATACAGATTCCATAACCTTAGAAGCTACTTTTAAATCTGAAATAGTTTCAAATAGAGGAACTATATCAACGGAGGGATTAATCCAATTACTTAACCTAAACATTGCAAAAACCTCAATGATATTTAATGCAGTTTGATTATTACTAATAATATATCTATTACAACCTTTTTCTCCATTTGATCTTTGAATTAATTTCATAGCTCTAATTGAACTTAATGTAGATTTCACTAATTCATTTTTAAATAACTCTGGATCTAAATCACCACTGATGGTTGAAAGGAATTTTATTTTATTATCAATTGAAAATTGATCATATGNCTTGGGTNTATTAATAATTTTATTTTCCTGAGCATTTTNTAAAANAGCTTCAAATACTTCATTGTGTATTCTNGAATCTTGTCTAATGTCTAATGTAGCAAAATGATATCCAAAAATATTTACTTTGTTTATAACATCATCTAATTTATCTAGGAACAAGGAGTTGTGTTCTGAAATTAAAACTTCTTTTATCCTATAAAGTTTATTCTTTAATTCATTTAAAGTTATTTTAGGTTCTAAACTATGGTCTGAAATACTTTGATATAATCTAGTTTCAAGATCAATAATTATATCTTCAACATTTTTAAAAGTTAATCTTCTTCTAAGATTTCTTACATCTCTGTAATAATTTTTTATAATGTCACTTCTAAGTTTTCTGGCTGTATTAATTGTAATTTCTGTTGTTACAAATGGATTACCATCTCTATCTCCACCTGGCCAGAACCCTAAATTTATTATATCATTGCTAAAATCCTCTTTCGTAAAAATATTTGATTTAATGTATTTATATATTAAACTTATTGAATTGTAAAAAACATTTTCTAAATACCAAGTTAAACTAATAGCCTCATCAAAAGGGGATGGTTTTTTATTTTTAAAAAAAGGAGTTTTTCCTAACTGAAACAAAAGAGATTTAATTTTTGATAAATTATTTTCTTTTACTGCATTTGTTAAATCTGTTATAATTCCTAGTACAGAGCCAGGGTAAAATTGAGTTGGGTGAGCCGTTAAAACTGGTCTAACTTTAAATTTCGATAAGTATTTTTTAAACTCTTTTTCTTTGTTTTTCGACTTTACCTCTTCTTTAAGAGCCCTTAAAGACCCTCTTCCATCCATATTATTAATTTCTGTAAAAGCAGCATCTTCAATTGCATCAAATAAAACAACTTGTCTTTCAATATATTGTATAAAATGAAAAAGCAAATCGACTCTTTGCTTATTATTAGATTTATTTAAATAAGTACTAAAAAAAATCTCAACTATTTCACTAGGATTTTGATTTTTATTGTATCCTTCAATACATATCTTTTCAAAAAGCGGAAGCATAACCCCTGTGTTTATTATACTTTCATATGGAAGGGTAGAAAAAATACTATTGTAAACCTGAAATTTAGAAAGAACTTTATCTGAAAATCTTTCTTTTTTAGTAAGTTTATTCACCAGAAATTAAAANTTTATAGTTCATTGAAGATTTTATGCATCAATCNTTTTTTATCATTGATACTTTCTTCTAATGAAATCATAGTTTCAGTTCGTGAAACACCATCAATATCATCAATTGCAAAAATAATTTCTTTAGCATGATCGGTACTTTTAGCTCTAACTTTACAAAATATATTGAATTTTCCAGTTGTAATATGAGCNACTGTAACGNAGGGAATTGATTCNAANTTTTGNAAAACNANTTTNGTTTGTTGAGTTGTTTTTAAAAAAACTCCTATATANGCAATAAATGTGTAACCTAATTTTTTATAATCTAGGGTTAGAGAAGACCCTTTGATAATTCCGGCATCCTCCATCTTCTTTACTCTAACATGGACTGTTCCAGCTGAGATTAATAACTTTTTTGCTATATCAGTAAAAGCAGTTCTGGTATTGTCGATCAACATATCTAAAATTTGTCTATCAATTTCATCAAGTTTAATTATTCTGCCCATATTATTATGATTTTATTTTTTTCGAAATGCAAATATATTGAATTATATTCAAACAATTCAATGTATTGTTGAATTATTCGCAATTAATTAATGTATTTAATTAATTCATTGGTAAGATTACTATTTTTTTGAAAAGTTTTGTTGTTGTTTAAAAAATCTAATTCATAGTGACCAAACATATTTTTTAATTGTCCCTCTTTGTCAATATATGGTTGGAATTTTATAATATTAGCAGTTTTATCAAGAATTTCTTTATACATTAATGATATATTAGTTCTGAACTCTTTTCCATCAATGTTAATTTTAATATTTCTCAGAAGAATATCAGAAAAATAATTTTTATTTACTGGAATATTATAATATTTTTTATGATCTATTTTTTTATAATCACCTGAACTTATCGATATTATTGCTGTAATCAATGCGAAACACATATATTTTCTAGTGTTTTCTCTATTATAATCAGCTTCTAAGTGACCTGACTCAAATAACAACGTAGGAGTTCCTAAAGATTGAAAAGTATCTCCAACACATTTTGGGTTATAATTGTCCTTAAATCGTGATATATGGCCATTTATAAGCTTATTTAGGGTACTATTTATGGATAAAATAACTTTCATACTTGTGATTCTTGAATTTGTTTCAGATTTTTTTATATCTACAGTAGGGGATAAAAAAGATAAAATAGAAGATTTATTACTGTTTCCTACGGAATATATAGATCTTTGATCGTGAAGGTTAAAACAAAAATCTGGAATAATCTTGTTATACAAGTCTCTTAAAACAATACTTTCATTCTGGCTTAGTAAAGATGCATCTCTATTTAAGTCAATTTTATTAAAATTTTCTCTGGTATACAACTGAGAACCATCAGGGTTTAAAATAGGTATTATATGAAGAGTAAAACAGGATAAATACTTCTTTTCAGTATCTAAAAAATATGAAATAGTATCAAAAAGTGCTTTAGTGGAAGTAGATTCATTACCATGCATCTGAGACCAAATCAATATTTTAATTGGACCAGATCCTAATTTNAGATAAAATATGGGTAAATTNTTACAACTTTTACCTATTTCTGAATAGGGGGGNAACTCTGTCAATTGTGAAATTGAATCATTAGTAATATATCTTCCTGATAATGACTTAATTCTAAATTCCTCGTATTTATCAAATTTTAATTCCATTTATAATAAAAATTAAACAAATTTAACAATACAATTAATTACAATTGTAAACATTTTAAATTTAAATATTGCTATNATTTTCGTGGTAAAATTTACATTTATATACAAAATCAATATTATAAATACTAACAAACTGAAATTAAAGCATTTATGCTGATTATATAAAGTATACATTTAATTAAAATAGNTATTTTAATTGTTGATTAATTGNATATTAATTGTTATTTTTACAATTGTATACATGGAGGAATTTACAAATAGACTGCTAAAAATATTGGATACCAGGAATTTGTCAGCATCACAATTTGCTGAAAAGATTGGTGTACAAAGATCTAGTGTTTCTCATATATTAAGTAAAAGAAATAAACCAAGTTTAGATTTTATCATTAAAATCTCTAAAACATTTGATGATATTTCATTAGACTGGCTAATAAACGGGGATAACGGTTTGAATTCAAGTGAAATAAGCTATAAAAAAAACTCCTCTAACCCTATTCCTAACGAAATTGAAAATATTAACTCAACAGAGAAAGAATTAGATAAAATTGTGTTTTTTTATAACGATAAAAGTTATAAAATTTTTAAAAATTAAATTATCTTTAAATATGAAATTACAATATTTAATTTTAGTTCTTTTCTTTTTTTCTTGCTATAATCAAGAAAGAAACTGTAAGAACTTTCAATCGGGAACCTTTGAATTTGAAACTATTTCTTCTAAAGGAGATACCTTGAAAACATACTTCACAAGAGCTAATAATCTTGAAGTTGATTATTTTGATAATAAAATTGACTCTTCATCAGTAAACTGGGTCTCTGAATGTGAGTGTATCTTAAAAAAAATAAATCCAAAAAATTTATCTCAAGGAAAATCAATACAAATGAAAATTCTGAGCACTTTTGAAGATGAATATATCTTTGAATATTCGTTTGTTGGAGATGTAGAGAATAGCAGCAGAGGAAAAGCTAAAAAAATTAGTGATAAGATTTTTAATAAATTTGATAATTAAAATTCCAATTCAGTTTGCCCTTCTTTATTGTTTATTAAATTCTGCTCACTTAGCACATTTTCGTCCTGAACATCAACCTCATCATTGACTTCAAGTTCCATAACAGGTATTTTTTCAGGTGGAGTAAAGGGAATAGGGTCTAATAAGTTAATATTTTTAATCTTGTGAGAGGAAAGTTGATTTCCTTGTGCTTTAATTCCTTTAATACTAATTAAATCTTCAATATTTTGAGTTAAATTATCTCTTATTCCCTTAGATGTCTTTGAAAAAGTTGTTTCTATGACTGGTTTCCAGTCTGAAGAAACCATCTCAAGTTGAATTTTTGAAACTGAGGGGATAAATTGTTGCTCAACCTTTCGATTATCAGCTAGAAAACGCTTAATAAAATACCTTTCTTTATTACCATCAAAATAGATTGCTGATATTGGCTTTTCAACAATCCATTTCTCAAGTATAATCATATCTTCAGGGAAATGCATATTAAGGTCAGGTTTAAGGGTTTTTAATATGCCTTTTTGTTGTACTATTAGCAATAAGTCATCTCCTTTAAATTCTCCTAAAAGCTCTCCCCTGTTGTCAACATTAAGTCTTTGAATTGTTTCATCAAACCAAATCTTTCTAGGTTTTAATGTAGACAAACCCTTCTCTTTAAAATCTATTCTATTAACAGTGTATTTTGTAACAATGTTCCCCTTTGAACCCCGACCTTTTATTTCAAGATCAGCAAAATCTAATTCCCATTTTAATTTCTTAATTGAGCCAGATTGTCTTAGAACAACATTAACAATTTCAGCTTCACCATTAGGGTTAGCTGAAAAATAAAGAATTTTAGTTCCTTCTGTTCCCCTTGTTAAGTCATACATTTTGTCTCGAGTAATGCCGGTTACACTAAATCTTTTAATATAAGAGGTTCCTTTTCTTCCATCCCTATATATCATNTTGTAAACTGTTCTATTATCTTTCTTTTTAAATACTGCTACATGCACTATATTTTTTGCAATAAATTTCTTGGAATCAACTTTAGTAACCATCATTTCACCACTTTGAGTAAAAGCAATTATATCATCTATGTCTGAACATTCCTCAACAAATTCATCTTTTCTAATAGATGTTCCAATAAAACCTTCTTCCCTATTTACGTAAAGTTTTGAATTTTTAACAACAACTTTTTTAGCATCAACATCAGCAAAAATTCTAATCTCAGTCTTTCTCTGTTTATTCTTTCCATAAACTGATTTTAAATTTTTAAAATAATTTATTGCAAAATCTGTAAGGTTATTTAAATCGTAATTAATTTTTTCTAATTCAGACTCTATAGATTGGATTTTTAATTTAGCTTTATCAATATCAAATTTGGAAATTCTTTTAATTTTAATTTCCGTTAATCTAATTATATCATCTTCTATAATCTTTCTTTTTAGTTTACTCACAAATGGTTGTAAGCCATCTGAAATTGCTTTAATTACTCCTTCCCATGTTTCAATATCTTCAATATCACGATAGATTCTATTTTCAATAAAAATCCTTTCTAAAGAAGCATAATGCCACTGATTTTCAAAATCTTCTTTTTTATATTCTAGTTCAAACTTTAATAATTCTCTAGTATTTTCNGTTGATCTNCTTAAAATTTCAGAAACACCAACAAAAAGTGGTTTATTATTCTCTATAACACAACCTAGAGGAGAAATTGATGTTTCGCANGAGGTAAAGGCAAACAAACCATCAATTGTTTTATCTGGAGAAACACCTGTTGGAAGATGAATCAATATCTCAACATTATTTGCTGTATTATCTTCAATTTTTTTTATTTTAATTTTTCCATTATCATTAGCCTTAACAATTGAATCTATTAAAGAAGATGTTGTAGTAGAAAAAGGAATTTGACTAATTACTAATGTATTTTTATTTAATTGATTTATTCTAGCTCTAACCTTGATCCTTCCTCCTCTAACACCATCATTATAATTAGCTATATCGATTATTCCAGAGGTAGGAAAATCCGGAAAGAGAGTGAATTTTTTACCTTTTAAACATTTAATTGAGGCATCAATTAATTCTATAAAGTTATGAGGCAAAATCTTTGTAGATAAACCAACAGCTATTCCTTCACCTCCCTGAACTAATAGCAAAGGAAACTTTACTGGTAGGTTTATAGGCTCTTTTCTTCTTCCATCATATGAAGATTGCCATTTCGTTATTTTTGGGCTAAAAACTACCTCTAAAGCAAATTTAGAAAGTCTAGCTTCAATATATCTAGAGGCAGCTGATCTGTCTCCAGTTAATATATTTCCCCAATTTCCTTGGGTTTCAATTAAAAGTTCTTTTTGACCGATCTGAACCATTGCATCAGCTATACTTGCATCACCATGAGGATGATATTGCATTGTATGACCAACTATATTAGCAACCTTATTAAATCGGCCATCATCTAAATCCTTCATTGAATGAAGAATCCTTCTTTGAACAGGTTTAAAACCATCCTCAATTGAGGGGACTGCCCTTTCTAAAATAACATATGAAGCATAATCTAAAAACCAATCTTTGTACATTCCAGAAACTCTGGTTAGTGAGTCCTCTAATTCTTCTTCATTAACACTTTCTGAATCTAAATATTCTTCTTCTTTCATTTACGGATCTATTCTATCAAGTTCTACTTTCAGATTTTCAATTATAAATTTCTGTCTATCAGGTGTATTTTTTCCCATATAAAAAGACAACAAGTCTTCAATACCAAAATTTTCATCTAGCATAACAGGATCTAACCTAATTGTATCTCCAATNAAATGTTTAAACTCATTTGGAGAGATTTCGCCTAATCCCTTAAATCGAGTTATTTCTGGTTTATTACCAAGTTTATTAATTGCTTCAACTCTCTCCTTATCTGAATAACAATAAATAGTTTCTTTTTTATTTCTAACTCTAAAAAGTGGTGTTTGAAGAATAAACAAATGNCCCTCTTTAATAAGCTCAGGAAAAAATTGTAAAAAGAAAGTAATTAATAACAATCTAATATGCATTCCATCTACGTCAGCATCTGTAGCAATAACAATATTATTGTATCTTAAATATTCTATACTATCCTCAATGTTTAATGCAGCTTGTAATAAATTAAATTCTTCGTTTTCATATACCACCTTTTTAGACATTGAATAACAATTAAGAGGCTTTCCTCTCAAGCTAAAAACAGCTTGTGTATTTACATCTCTAGACTTTGTTATAGATCCACTTGCTGAATCACCCTCAGTAATAAAAAGCGTAGAATCTAATCTATTTTCTTTGCTCATATCATTCANATGAACTCTACAGTCTCTAAGCTTTTTATTATGAAGACTTGATTTCTTAGCACGTTCCCTAGCGAGCTTTCTTATCCCTGAAAGTTCTTTCCTTTCTTTTTCAGCTTGAATAATTTTCCTTTGAATTTTTTCAGCTGTTTCAGGGTTTTTATGTAAATAGTTATCTAAATATTTACTTACGAAATCATTTATATAAGACCTTACTGTAGGTAATTTTCCTCCCATTTCAGTTGATCCAAGCTTTGTTTTAGTTTGTGATTCAAAAACAGGTTCCATTACTTTAATACTAATAGAGGCAATAATAGATTTTCTTATATCTGATGCATCATATTGTTTTCCATAAAAGTCCCTAATTGTCCTGACAAGAGATTCTCTAAATGCAGACTGATGGGTTCCACCCTGTGTAGTATGTTGACCATTTACAAAAGAATAATATTCTTCACTATATTGAATCCTACTGTGAGTTAATGCTATCTCAATATCATCCCCTTTTAAGTGAATTATAGGGTATAATAATTTTTCAATATCATTATTATCTTCTAATAAATCCTTAAGACCATTATCAGAGAAATATTTTTCTCCATTGAAAACAATAGTTAAACCTGGATTAAGATAAACATAATATTTCAGCATTTTTGAAACATACTCAGCCCTGTACTTGTAGTGTTTAAAAATAGAATTATCAGGCTTAAAAAAGACTTTAGTACCTTTTCTTCTTGACGTTTCTTCTTCCTTACAGTCTTCAATTAAATTTCCTATTTNAAAAGTAACAGATTTTAATTTTCCTTCTCTACATGATTCTACTTTAAAAACAGAGGAAAGTGCATTTACAGCTTTTGTACCTACCCCATTAAGACCTACTGATTTTTTAAATGCTCTTGTATCATACTTTCCTCCAGTATTCATTTTTGAGACAACATCAACTACCTTTCCTAAAGGAATTCCTCTGCCATAATCCCTAACAGAAACACCTGATTCAGAAATGGAAATTTCAATTGTTTTACCAGCACCCATTACAAACTCATCAATAGAGTTGTCTAAAACTTCTTTAAGTAATATATATATTCCATCATCAGGAGATGATCCATCACCTAATTTACCAATATACATTCCTGGACGCATTCTTATATGCTCTTTCCAGTCAAGAGATCTTATGTTTTCTTCAGTATAAGTAGATGAAATTGCCATTTAATTGTTAAACGGCTAAGATAGTACTTCACTAAAAAAAATAAAATGATGTTGAAATAAATTAATTAACAATAAGAGTTACGGGTTTGTTGAAATCTATTTATATATTAAATCTAAAATGTATTATATCACCATCCTTTAAAACATAATCTTTTCCTTCAATATTTAATTTACCGGCTTCCCTTACTTTGGATTCGCTTCCATAATTTATATAATTATTATATGAAATAACTTCAGCTTTTATAAAACCTTTTTCAAAATCAGAATGTATTATGCCAGCAGCTTTTGGAGCAGTCATGCCTTTTTTTATTGTCCAAGCTCTAACTTCTTTAATTCCAGCCGTAAAATAAGTTTGAAGCCTTAATAATTCATAGGCTTTTTTAATAAGTTTGGAAGATCCGGGTTCAGATAAACCAATATCTAACAAAAATGCCTTTCTATCTTCATAATTATCCAATTCATTAATATCCGCTTCAGTTCCAATTGCTAAGATCATTAATTCCACATCTTCATCATTTAATGATTTCTTTAATTTATCAACATATTCATTTCCTTTAACAACAGCTGATTCATCAACATTACATACGTATAGAATTGGTTTGTTTGTAATTAATTGAATTGAAGCAACAAACTTTTTTTCATCATCTGAAAAAGTTAAACTTCTTACTGGATTAAATCCACGTAAATGATTTGCAATTTTGCTTAGTATTACAGACTCTTTTATAGCATCTTTATTACCTGTTTTTGAAAGCCTATTTAACTTTTCTTGTTTTTTTTCAATTGTCTCTAAATCCTTCAACTGTAATTCTATATCAATAATTTCTTTATCTCTTACCGGATCAACAGAACCTTCTACATGGACAATATTTTCATTATCAAAACATCTAATTACATGAATTATTGCATCAGTTTCTCTAATATTGGCTAGAAATTGATTTCCTAATCCCTCCCCTTTACTAGCACCCTTAACTAAACCAGCTATATCAACAATTTCAACAGAAGCTGGAATTACCTTTTCTGGATTAACAAGTTCTTCTAATTTTTTAAGTCTTGAATCTGGGACATTAATAATCCCTACATTGGGTTCTATAGTACAAAATGGGAAATTTGCACTCTGAGCTTTTGCATTTGACAAACAATTAAATAAAGTTGATTTGCCAACATTGGGAAGTCCTACAATACCTGCTTTCATATATTAATCCTCAGGATGCATAAATTTTTGTTTTCCAAGAAGAATTTCTTGATTTTCTACGTTTTTTTCATCAGGAATACAACAATCAACTGGACAAACTGCAGCACATTGGGGTTCTTCATGAAAACCAACACATTCAGTACACTTATTTGAAGCTATAAAATAAAATTCATCAGAAACTGGTTCCTGTTCAAGATCTGCATTAGCAGCAGATCCATTTGGCAATATAATATCACCCTCTAGGCTAGTTCCATCAGAATACTTCCATTCATAAGAAGCTTCGTATATAGCTGTATTAGGACATTCTGGTTCACAAGCACCACAATTTATACATTCATCTGTAATTTTTATAGCCATTATTGTTCTAAGATATTTATATAGATTTGCATGCAAAAATAATTTAATAAATATTCTTAACAAATTTAGTGAAAACAATTGATCAAAGAATTAAGGCTTTTAATAAACTTGGAGAACTTTTTGCAGATATTTCGTCTCAAAAAAAAGATTCAAAATATAATGAATGGATTCCTGTATTTTATAAAAAAATTAAACAAACTTATCAATATAATAATTGGTTTACTACTGAAAATTGCTTGCTTTCATTAAAAAATTGGAGTAAGGAATTGACAACAAAAAACCTTTCAAAATGGGTAAATAATTATGATATCAATGAATCTCCAAAAAAAACAATTGCTATTATAATGGCTGGAAATATTCCTTTAGTTGGATTTCATGATTTTTTATGTGTAAATATTTTAAATTTCAAATGTGTAATTAAAATGTCTTCAGATGATAAGATTATGTTACCCGTTATAGTTGATTTTTTAGAGTTTGTTTTACCTGGTTTTAAAAAAAACATAAAATTTACAGAAAAACCTTTAAAAAGTTTTCATGGGGTTATAGCAACAGGAAGTAATTCATCTTTTAAATATTTTGAATATTATTTTAAAGAGTACCCTAAACTATTAAGAAAAAATCGTCATTCAATTGCTGTTTTGAATGGAAATGAAAACAAAGAGAATTTANTTGATTTAGGTAATGATATCTTTCATTATTTTGGATTAGGATGCAGAAGTGTTTCAAAAATATTTGTACCAAAGAATTATAATTTTGATTTACTGTTTGAGTCATTTTTTGAATTTAAAGAAATAATAAAACATAACAAATATGCTAACAACTATGACTATAATAAAGCAGTTTATTTATTGAGTGAAGAAAAATTTATCGAAAATGGTTTTCTAATTTTAAAAAAAGATAATAAACTTGGTTCACCAATTGCATCTTTATTTTATGAAACATATGATTCAATTTCAGAAATTAAAGAATATATTAATAAAAATTCTGATTTTCTACAATGTATAGTTAGCAATTCTATATTACCTAATTCCATTCCATTAGGATCAAGTCAAAATCCAAAAATTNATGATTACGCAGACAATATTGACACACTAAATTTTTTGTTAAAAATCTGATGATATCTTATTTAAATTTTAACATTTATTACAAATCAATTGATTAATTTGCAAGCCTTTTATTTATGAGAAAACATAATTTTAGTGCAGGACCAAGCATACTTCCAATTGAAGTAATGAAAAGTGCTTCAGAAGCAGTTATAAATTTAAACAATTCAGGGTTATCCCTAATAGAGATTTCTCATAGAAGCAGAGATTTTGTTCAAATAATGGAAAAAGCAAGATCACTATCTCTAGAATTATTGAATTTAGAAAACAAAGGCTATAAAGCTTTATTTCTTCAAGGTGGTGCAAGTCTTCAATTTTTAATGTCTGCGTATAATCTGCTTGACAGGAAAGCCGGATATTTAAATACAGGCTCATGGTCAACTAAAGCAATTAAGGAAGCTAGATTATTTGGTGAGGTTATTGAGTTAGCATCTTCAAAAGATAAAAACTTTAATTACATACCTAAAGATTATATTATCGAATCTAGTCTTGATTATATACATATAACAACTAACAATACCATTTTTGGGACTCAAATTAAAAGGATACCTGAATCAAANGTTTCATTAATAGCAGATATGAGTTCTGACATTTTTTCAAGAAATATTGATTTTTCAAAATTTGATTTAATTTATGCTGGAGCACAAAAAAACATGGGTCCAGCTGGCACAACTCTAGTTGTAATTAAAGAAGATATTTTGGGAAAGGTTGATAGAAATATACCTTCTATGCTTGACTATAGAATTCATATTGAAAAGGATAGTATGTTTAATACTCCCCCTGTTTTTGCAGTTTATACTTCAATGTTAACCCTTGAATGGATTAAAAAAAATGGGGGAATCAAATCGATTGAAGAAAATAATAGAATAAAAGCCAATTTGATATATAATGAGATTGACTCAAATGATCTGTTTGAAGGTTTTGCAGCTNTTGAAGACAGAAGCCNAATGAATGCTACATTTAATCTAAAGAATGATTCTCATAGAGAGATTTTTGATAAAATGTGTCTTGATGCAAATATTAGTGGTATTAACGGCCATAGATCTGTTGGAGGATATAGAGCATCTATATATAATTCATTAGACATTTCATCTGTTAATATACTAATAGATGTAATGAAAGAATTAAAAAATAAAGTTTAAAAGATTAATAATGATAAATATATTAGCCAATGATGGTATATCAAAAAGTGGTATTGATAAATTAAAAATTTCAGGGTTTAATATTTCTACAACTACAGTTGCTCAAGAACAACTTATAAACCATATTAATTCAAATAAAATTGAAGTTCTATTAGTTAGAAGTGCAACTACCATTAGAAAAGATTTGATCGATCAATGCCCTTCAATAAAAATAATAGGAAGAGGTGGTGTTGGAATGGATAATATTGATGTAGATTATGCTAAAAGTAAAGGAATACATGTTATAAACACTCCTGCAGCTTCATCTTCATCAGTTGCAGAACTAGTGTTTGCACATTTATATGGTGGAGTTAGGTTTCTTCATCAATCTAATAGAAATATGCCTCTAGAGGGAGATAATAATTTTAAGTTGTTAAAAAAATCGTATGCAAAAGGAGTTGAACTTAGAGACAAAACAATTGGAATAATTGGATTTGGAAGAATTGGAAGGGAAACAGCCAAAATTGCACTTGGTATTGGTATGAAAATATTAGCTTATGATAAGTTTATAAAAAAAACTGACATTAAATTAGATTTTGGAAATAAAAAAAGTATTGACTTTAATATTAAAACTTCTTCTTTTTCAGATGTTATAAAAAATTCTGATTTTATAAGTCTTCATGTACCTGCTCAAAAAAAACATATTATTAATAAAAAAGAATTTGATTTAATGAAAGATGGAGTTGGAATCATAAATGCTGCAAGAGGTGGTGTTATTAATGAATTAGATCTTCTTTCTGCTCTTGATTCCGGTAAAGTTTCTTTTGCAGGTCTCGACACGTTTGAAAACGAACCTAAACCTGCCATAAAATTGTTAATGCATTCTAACGTATCTTTAACTCCTCATATAGGAGCAGCGACAAATGAAGCTCAAGATCGAATTGGACTTGAACTTGCAGAGCAAATTATTAAAATATTAAAATAAAATGTTTGAAAATTTAAAAAAAAAATGGGGAATTGAAAACTCTTTTCAATTAACTATTGTTTTTATTGTTTTTGCTATAACTGGATCAGTTGCAGCAAAAATTTCTGATCCAATTTCTGCCTATTTTAATTTAGATGANTTGCCTGGTNTAATTTACTGGCCAATTAGATTACTAATTGTTTTTCCAGCTTATCAAATATTACTTGTTTTCTTTGGATTTATATTTGGAATTTTAGTAAGCATCTTTACTTTTAAAAAAGATAAATTCATTTTTAACTTTTTTTTAAAGATGTCTATTTTATTTACTAAAAAATTAATTAAATTTTTATCGTTCGGTATATTTTATAAAAATTAGATTATTTAATTAAATGAGNTTTATTATCCATTAATTTTTTGACCTTTGGAGCAATTATTGCTGAACANTAAGGNACTTCCTTGTTTAAACTAAAATAATTATGATGATAGTCTTCAGCAATGTAAAAAGTAGTCTTATTTTCAATTTTAGTTACAATTTTATNTTCATAAATATTAGATTTCTCTAAATCAATAATGAAATTTAAAATTATTTTAATTTCATTTTCATCATTATTAAATATTGCTGATCTATATTGAGTTCCAATATCATTTCCTTGTCTATTTATAGTAGTTGGATCATGAGTTGAAAAAAAAATATTTAAAATATTTTCAAGAGAAACTATTTCTGAATCATACTTAATGCTAATGGCTTCAGCATGACCTGTGCTTCCAGTACAAATATCCTTGTATGTAGGGTTTAAAGTGTGTCCACCAATATAACCTGGCAAAAGACTTTTAACACCTTTTATTCTTTTAAAAATAGCTTCAGTACACCAAAAACATCCTCCTGCTAATATTATATTTTTAATCATTAGTCTTATAAAATAAACTTTCCCATTATTATTATTGTCAAAATTAATTAATTTCGCTTTATATTTTTAAAATTTGTTTATCTAAATAGATGAAATATTTTCTTACTTTTTTATCACTATTATTTTTATCTCTAAATTTAGCTCAAGAAAGAAAAATAATTGAATTAAAAAGATTTAAATCTCCTCCTAAAATCGATGGTAAAATAAATGACGAACAGTGGAAANNCTTAACTCCTGCTTCTAATTTTGAAAGATGGATGCCCAACAATGGTTCTTATGAAAAAGAAGGCTATGAGCANTTTGTATACGTAGGTTATGATGATAATGCAATTTATGTAGCTGGAAAATTTAATAATCCAAATCCTNTCCCGGTAGAATTTAGTCAGAGAGACGATATATGGGAGATAAATGCAGAAACATTTTTTATNTCTATAAATTCCTATGATGACAATATTAATGAACAAAGTTTTCAAATTACAAGTGCGGGAACCCTAGGAGATTCATTTACATCTGGTAACATGTCAGATGAGGATTGGGATTTTGATACAGTTTTTGANGCAAAAGTATCTATTGTTAATAAAGGTTGGATTATGGAAATGAGAATTCCATATAGCGCTCTACGTTTTCCTTCAAAAGAAATTCAAAAATGGGGAATTAATTTTGGAAGAAAAATCGCTGAATCTGGTGAAGTATATACATGGAATTTTGTAGACCAAAAAAATGCAAATTATGGTGAGTCTATGGGAATTACNTCTGAAATTAAGGACATATCCCCTCCCCTTAGATTGTTTTTTTATCCTTATACTCAATCTTCTNTTGATTTTAAAAAAGGAAATAGTCCTTTAAATGGGTATTCTGCCGGAATGGATTTAAAATATGGAATAAACAATAGTTTTACCCTAGACGCAACGCTTATTCCCGATTTTGGACAAGTTACTTTTGATGATAAGGAATTAAATCTTAGCCCATTTGAACAACAGTTTGATGAAAATAGAGCTTTCTTTACAGAGGGAGCTTCATTATTTAAAAAGGCTGATGGACCTAGCTTTAGATCAGGTAATTTCTTTTACAGTAGAAGAATTGGTGAAGAAATTAATTTTAATGAAGATGATATTTTAAAAAATAATGAAGAACTAATCAATTATGATGTTAAACCTGACTTGTTAAATTCGATTAAAATTACTGGCACTACAGACTCAGGACTAAGTGTAGGGTTTATAAATTCTATTACTGGTAATGCATATGCTAGAATATTAAATAAATTATCCGGAGAAAAGAGATCGGAAAAGATTGCTCCGGTTACTAATTATAATATCTTATCATTTAGTCAACAAATTTTAAATGAATTCTCTACTTTATCCTTTTTAAATACAAATGTAAATAGATCCGGTAATTTTGAGAATTCTAATAACAGTGCTTTTGTTTTTGACTTATTTGACAACAATAGAAAATATAATGTAAGGGGAATTTTATATCAAAGTGACTCACCAACTTTCTCTGCTATAAAAGGATTTAGAGGTGGATTGAGTATTAGTGATCTAACTGGTAATTTAAGATATGGAATTGGATGGAATGGAGTTGATGCAAATTATTATCAAAATGACCTTGGTTTTTATAGAACTAAAAACGACCAAAGATTTTATGGAAGACTTAGATTTATGACCTTTAAACCTACAAAATTATATAAAAAGATAGAAGGCTATTGGTTTATTAGTGAAAGAAGCAGATTTTTCCCCAAAATCTTAAAGTCAAGAGGATCTAGAATTGGAATTGATATTACAACATTAAAATTACATAAAATTGGAATGGATTTTGATTACACATCAAAGTATAACAATTATGACGAACCTAGGAAAAAAGATACTTTTATAATTGATCCAAGTGAATATGANTTAGAATTTCAATTTTCATCAGATTCAAGNNAAAAAATCCAATATTCTTTAAATTTAGGACATAAGTATGCAATAAATGANGATTTTAANGAGGATAAAAGAGATTTTGATTTTGGTACNGGAATAAAAATAAGAGCAAGTGATAAATTAAATTTTGATTATAAATTTCNAAATTCAGTACAATACGATGATGTTGGACAAATATTTAAAAANAATAATNTAGTGTATTTTGGTGTAAGAGATGTAAAAGCTATTGAGAATAATATAGNTTTAAACTATAATTTTGATTCATATAAATCTATAAATCTAAAGCTTAGACAGTTTTGGAGTTCTGCAAATTACAGNAGTTTNTTTTATTCATTAGAATCCAATGGTANAAGAAAACTTTCAAATAAAACAATTAAAGATCATGATCCAAATACTAATTTTAATTTATGGAACTTTGATTTAGGATTTAATTGGGAATTTGCACCTGGAAGTAAAGCTACCTTTTTATATAGAAATAATATTTTTAATGAAGATAATATGTCTGGAATCAACTATTACACAAGTTCAAAGAATCTTTTTCAAAAACCAATAAATCATCAAATTTCATTAAGAATTAATTATTTCTTAGATTTCAATGTAATTAAAAAGAAAAAAAGCTAGAATTTTAAAAATATGATATCTGCAGTAAATATTAATAAAACATTTGACAAAAAAAAAGTATTAAATAATGTAAGTGTTAAAATTAATAAGGGAGAAATTGTTTCAATTGTAGGCCCATCCGGAGCAGGTAAAACTACATTATTAAACATTTTAAGTACTTTAGACAATCCTGATCATTCAGATAATTGTAAGATAATTTTAAATCAAACTGAAATAATAAAACTTAATGAAAAAGAGATTTCTAAATTTAGAAATGAACAAATAGGTTTTGTATTTCAATTTCACGAATTATTGCCTGAATTTACTGCATCGGAAAATGTTTGTATTCCAGGTATGATAAAGGGTGATAAAAAAGACTTAATTAACAAAAAAGCTG
>PACX01000026.1 GCA_002702895.1 Flavobacteriaceae bacterium
TTTTAAAGTTAATAAACACTAATATATAAAAAACATCTTTCCAAAATCATTTTATCCAAAACAAACAAGTGGAATAAACAGTAATAGTACAATTAGTTTTTTCATAATACTAAAATAGCAAAACCTACAAAAAAAAAGGGGGGGGTGAAGCTATTTATTAATTAAGTTTTAATTAGGGATTGTTATTGTTTTAAGACAAAACCTCCAATTGTTTCCCTGTAATCAACTACAAAACCATTATCCGAGTTGAATTTTTTAAGTTCATTCGTTGGATTCCCTAATGATATAAATGATGACAATTCAAAAACCTCAAAAAATCTATCAAAGTTTTTTCCATTAATAAAGTCCAAACCATGTTGCATTGCATCTTTACTATTTCCCCATCTCTCAATTAAAGTGACTTTTTTATTATCCTTAGAAATAAAATAGCCATAGACTGCAGGCGACTCAGTATTCTTAATAAATTCTGTTATAGATTGAGTAAAACCTTCAACATCAGCAGGCGAATTATCTTTAGTTGATAATTCAATCAAATAAACCAACTCTTCAGAATCTTTATCAATTATAATTGTCTCTGTTTTAATTTGATTACAACAAATTAATAATGTAAATATTGATGTGAGGTAGATTAGTTTTTTCATAATCATAAAGTTAGTTAATTCTTTTAAGCTCATATTAATTAGCTAAACCTACTTACGTGGATTAGAAGTTGCTGAATTAAAAGAAGAAGATATACCTATGGTTTAACTACCTCAATTTCCAGGTAATAGGAATGCTATAAGGAACTCTTACAGGTTTTCCGTTAATTTTCCCGGGAATCAATTTAGGGAGTTTTTTAATTATTTTTACTGCTACATCTTCTAAGCTTTTATCTGGGCCTCTTGTCTTTATTTCACTTATACTTCCATCCTTTTCTATTATAAATTGAATGAATACTCTCCCTTGGATTCCTCTATTTTGAGCATACTTAGGGTAATAAAAATGGTTAATTATATGTTTTTGTATTTTTTTTTGAAAGCAAATTCTTTGTTCTGATTTTAAAACATTCTTACAACTACGAAACAAAGGTACATCATCAAGATATAAAGCAGTTTGTGTTAACTCATAAAATGTCTTATCAAATGTCTTATCTTTTTTTTGAATTTCCTGCCCAAAACTCACAAGTGGAATAAACAGTAATAGTAGAATTAGTTTTTTCATTTAGTTTTTTTTTCTAATGCAGTTCCAATGCCTGCCCCAAAACATAAACCTAAAGCAATCCATAAACCAACATTATCAGTAGCACTTCCAATTATAATTCCTGCAAGTAATCCTATACCTGCACCTAAAGATATTTTTGATTCTTTCATATTTATAAAGTTAGTTAATTCTTTTAAGCTCATATTAATTAGCTTAACCTACTTACGTGGATTAGAAGTTGCTGAACCTATGAAAAATATGTCTTTCTATCGTTCATCATGTTGTCAAAAATTGGTTGCCAAACACCATCAAAATACCAAGCTAAAAATATAACTAAACATAGTATTAAAAAACCCCCAAATTAATGAGGGCTTTGTTAGAATGTGTAGTGTAGCGGTATTTATATTCTAGACATTTCTGCAGAAGCCGTAAACGAAACACCCTCTGGTCCGCTTACAGTATATTTATATAAAATTTTATTTTCATCTTGAGGCATCAAATCAATTTCCCAAGAAGTAACATAGGTGTCTTTTTCTAGAGTTAATCCACTTCTTTTTGAATCAGTCTGAAATTTAAATTTGCTATTATTAGAACTATCTAGTGTAGAAATAGGTTTATTTTTTAGACCACAATAGTGAGTTAATAACAATTCATCATTTTGATAATTAAATATTGTGAGCATCTCAACTCCACCTGTATTACTTTCTTCTAGTATTGCACTTCCATTTGAAGCTATACTAAAATCTAAAATAAAACTATCATTGGTATCGTTAGTTCTTTCTAATGTCCCAATCCATTTTCCCTCTAATTGTTTTAATGTTTCAAAGTCGTTTGGATCTGTATTTGCATTTAAACTTATAGCAAATAATAAGATTATTGTAAAAAATAGATTTTTCATTTTAAAATAGTTTATTGGTTATAAATACTAATATAAAAAACATTTTGATTTAAATGTTAGTTTAACCTACTTACATGGATTAGAATTCGCTGAATTAAAAGAATAGGAGATTTAAGGGTATCATTACACTTCTGTCTATTTTCCAATACAGGAAGTCATTTTTAGATTATTTACCCTTTTGAACTTGTCTAAAATGTTTATTGTTATCGTTCTTTAATGCAAAGTTAATTAATATGAGCTTAAAATAATTAACTGATTTTAAGTATATTAGACTAAAATAACTTATCATGAAAAAAATACTTTTTTTTATTTTTTTCCTGTTTCTATCTTGCGAAAAGGATCCTGTTTTATATATGCTAACCACTTCTGCTAGTCCTGTTGAGGGAGGTACAGTTTTTCCTGGAACAAGGCAATATGAATCTGGTGATACTGCTAATTTAGTTGCTGCCCCAGCTGCAGAATATGTTTTTGAAAGTTGGACAGGAGCTACAGGAACTGAAGAAACTACACTTGTAATGGATGCAGATAAAACAGTAGTTGCAAACTTTATTAAGAAAAAATACCCATTAACAATTAAAGTAGAGGGAGAAGGAACAGTTACGGAAAAAATAATTAAAGCAGGCGCTTCTACGGATTACAATAGTGGTACGATAGTGGAGTTAACAGCTGATTGNACAGATAAATGGAAATTTAAANAATGGAAAGGAGATTTAACGGGAANAGATAATCCAAAACAAATTACAATAGATAAACCAAAAACAGTCACAGCAGTTTTTGAAGAGATTCCTNCTTTTTATTTAGANNCNAATGGNGNGACTATAAAAGCTAGAGATTGGGTNATAGCAGGAACTACTGGAGATCTGAACGGCGTTACCTATACGGCTGTAGATATTGAAACACTGAGATCAATATTCAGCTCATATGCTAGTAATTGGAGTAAAGATGATGATGCAAGAAAAGCAGCAGAAGAAAAGGCAAGCAAATCTGTTACAACACTTATAACTGATATGTCAGATCTATTTTCAAATGCTCCAACAGATAATTCAGAAGCAAGGTTTTATGAGGCTTTTAACGCATTTAATCCAGATATATCATCTTGGGATGTGAGTAATGTTACCAATATGTCTAATATGTTTAAGCGTGATTCAGCTAATGATTATGTAATTTGGCCCGATATTATTCACTCAGGGGATTTTAATCAAGATATCAGCAAATGGGATGTAAGTAATGTAACAAATATGTCTGGAATGTTTTTTGGTTTGTCAAATTTTAATCAAGATATAGGTAAATGGGATGTAAGTAAGGTTACTGATATGAGTGGAATGTTTGCTGGAAATTCTAAATTCAGCCAAGATATAAGTAAATGGGATGTAAGTAATGTAACTAATATGTCTGAAATGTTTCTCTCCATTTGGTTATTTAATCTAGATATCAGTAATTGGGATGTGAGTAATGTGACTAATATGCAAGGAATGTTTGCTGATACTAATGTAGAAAATATTGGGAGTTGGAATGTAGGTAACGTAACTGATATGAGTAAAATGTTTTATGCATCTTGGGTTTATGGAACCCAACCAAACCTGGATGTAAGTAAATGGGATGTAAGTAAGGTTACTGATATGAGTGGAATGTTTTGGGGAACAAGACAATTTAATAGTGATATTTCATCTTGGAATGTTAGTAATGTAACTGACATGAATCGTATGTTCTATAGAGCATTCAAATTCAATCAAGATATTGGAAATTGGAATGTAAGTAATGTAACTAACATGTCTTATATGTTTGGTCGTGCTACTGACCTTTCTGATAAAAAGTATGGAAGAGTAATGTCATTCAACCAAGATATTGGAAAGTGGGACGTAAGTAAGGTTACTGACATGAGCTATATGTTTTTTTACAATGACGTATTAAATCAAGATTTAACAAAATGGTGTGTTACCAATATTACTTCAGAACCATCATATTTTAGTTATTCATCTGCTTTAACAGCAGCCAATAAACCCGTTTGGGGAACTTGTCCTTCAAATTAGGATTTCTTTTATTTCCCTATTAAAATTATTTTTTCTTGTCTTCCATTTACGTATCTAAACCCGCTTTTTTCAAAAATACCAGCTTCCTCTAACATTATTCTAATGTCCTTTCCCCACTCTTTTAAATAAGTTTTATTATTTAATTCAATAGCATATACAGTATCAAAATTCATTTTTACATCTCCTTTAAAAGGTACTCCGCCTTGTGAATCCCACATTCCAAGTGTAGTACCGGCAGAATGACCAAATGTTCCTAAGGGATGAGTATATATCTGAGGATTTAAACCCTCTTTTTTAGCCAAGCTCAAAGAAGATTTTAGAATTTGATTTCCAGTTTTGTTTAATGCAAACTGGTCCGTAAAAATATCTTGAACTCTATTAGCATCCTTTAGTGCATCTGATAAAAATTTAGGAGCATTTTTTTCGTTGGGTTTTAAAACATATGCAATTTGTTGACAATCCGTGTTTAAGGTTAAATAGCTTATGCCAAAATCACAGTGTACTAAATCTCCGGGCTGTATAATGTCATATTTTGATTTTCCATCAAATGCATAAAGATCACTTGCTTCATTTCGTTGTACATCTATTGTTGGGTGAAACCAAGTTTTAAGTTTTAGGCTAAGCACTTTTTCTCGCATCCACCAAATAACATCATCAGTTGTAGTTTCACCTGGTCTTATTACGCTTGTTGAAAAAGCTTCCCTAATTATATTGTGTGTAATGCTGACTAGTTGATTATAAATTTTTTTTTCTTTTTTTGTTCTAGTTTCAATCCATCGGATTCCTAATTTTTCAGCAGAAACAATTTTTTCCTGCATTTTTTTTGGAGCATTATTGTAAAATAAATCAAAATCAGTTTTTGATATACCATCAATTAGAGCAAAATTTTCTGAAAAGTTTAATCCAATTTTATTTGGTCCTTTTTCAGAAATGTAATTATATAATGCCTCAAATTGATTTGGAATTTTTTCTTTGTCCCATATTGAGGGGATATTTTCTCCAAAATTATATCTTGAAATTGCAGCTGCCTCCACTTTATCACTAATTGAATTATGATAAAAAACCAAGATGGTCCTTCTTCTAGCATTTAGCCAAGTAGGAGGCAAAAATGTTTTAATTATAGGATCTTCATTATATTCTCTAGTAATAATTATCCACATATCAATTCCAGTTTCTTTCATTAGGCTGGGAAGCAAATTTTCAATTCTGTCTTTTTGAATTTCTTTAATAATAGTGGCCCTATTTTTTAAATCTAAAATATTTTGTGAAAAAGAAAATTGAAAAAATAATAAAAGGAATAAAGTGATTCTAAGCATAATTAAATTTTACTATTTTTTTTCTTTTTTCTATATACAAATAATAATAATATGCAGATTACATTAATTATTAGAATATAAGGGTTAGACCAAGGGATGCCATCGAATCTAAAATCAGAAACTGGCCATAAAATAGGAGTTGGAAAAAACTCAATGCTATGTGTAAAAAAATCTATTATAATGTGACAAGGCCAANNTANNAGTTGGAAAAAACTCAATGCTATGTGTAAAAAAATCTATTATAATGTGACAAGGCCAAGCTAACATTGGAAAAGCAAAATCTTTATTTATTTTATATGCTATACCAATAAAAATAAAAGCTATAACAATACTATGAGAAAAATCATACAAATCATATACCCAATATGGAAGGGCATCAACTGAAGGTTTTCCAAACCTAAGTTTATCACTGTTAAATAATAGATTATATAGAAAATACAAACCGAAGGAAAATAAATCTGGCAATGCTCCAAAAAGTAAAGAGAACCATCTATATTTTCTGTATCCAAAAAACCCTTTTCCATAAAGAGCATGACTTAAAGTATCCATACAATTTTTTAGAATTTAAAAATACTGTAATTAAATCAATCTAAAGAGATATTTAATTTATTATTATATTGTTGATTATTAATATTAAACTATTTAAAAATGAAAAAAATTTTATTAATTGCTTTAGTATGTATTTTTATTTCTTGTTCTCAGGGAAATCACCCAGACTATGCTGCTAATGTTGAAACTGTTAAAACACAACTTGCGCTTCAAGGATCAGAAGCTGATCTTCAAGCTCAACTTGATCTTGCACATGATGATATACAATGGCAACCAGCTTTTTATGGATCATCTCCAATAGGTAAGGAAGAGTATGGAACATACTTAAAAGGATGGCAAGATGCAATGGAAGATGTTGTTTATACGCCAACAAATTTTTTACCAGGNGTTTCACCTGAAACTGGCTTGCCNGATGGAAGTGTTAGATCTTATGGAAAGTGGACTGGAGTTAACTCTGCTACTGGGAAAAGTTGGGAATTGCCATCAACATACCACACTTGGGATTTTAAGGATGGGCTTATCATTTCAGGTGGAGATTATTTTGATGCGGGAGGTTTTTTAGCCTCTCTCCAAGAAGATTCTGAAGACACAGAAGAATAAAATCTTNAATAAATTATTCAAATAAAAAAACCTTCAATTTCTTGAAGGTTTTTTTTTAATAAATTTTAAAACAATTTTATTTTCTTGAATTTAATTTTGCCAGTAGTCTTAATATTTCAAGATATAACCAAACCAAAGTAACTAAAAGACCAAATGCACCATACCATTCCATATATTTCGGTGCTCCTTTTTCAGCACCCTCTTCAATAAAATCAAAATCTAGCACTAAATTTAGTGATGCTATTACTACGATAAACAGGCTAACTCCAATACTAAATAATGATGCATTAGTTGGATCTAAAACAGAGAATCCTGCACCAAAAAAACTAGCAATAAAAGAAATTATATAAACTAGAAAAATGCCAGCTGTAGCGGCAAAGACTCCCAACTTAAAATTTTCAGTGGCTTTAATTATTCCTGATCGGTATGCAAATAGTAATGAAATTAAAATGGATATTGTTAGCATAATTGCATTAAAAACTATACCCTCATAAATTTGTCCATACATAAAGGAGATGCCTCCTAATAATAATCCCTCTAGCATTGCATAAAGAGGCACTGTAATTGGAGACCAGTGTCTTTTAAAAATTGTAATTAATGCTACAATAAAACCACCTATTCCTCCAACAGCCATATAAATTATTGAATTTTCAAAATATGAAAAATAGCCAGCGCATAACATTAAAAGTAAGGAAATGGCAGTTTTGTCAACTGTTCCTTTTATGGTCATGAAGTTATCCTTTATTAAAGGGCCAGTTGAACTTCTATTAATACCTTCAGTATCTTTAAATGTATTTGAACTCAATGCTGGATTTCCAGATCTAAGTGAAAGATGAGAACGTGCCATAATTTTTTTTGACAAATTTATATAAAAATTATGACTCATAATTTTAATATATTGTATTAAAAAAATAACATGAAAAAAATAATTTTAAGTTTAGGAATTTTATTAATTTTTAGTTGCAGTAGTTCTAATGAAATCACAGAGCAAGATGTAAAAGATACTATTTTCGGAATGTTTGATTCTTTTTCTGTAGAAAGCGATGACAAGAATAATTTTTATAATTATGTCACAGATGATTATATATTATATGAAATAGGAAAAAAAATGGATGCTACAGAATTTTTAGAATTTGCTAGTACATTTAACACAATAGAAGATGATTGGGAGATAACAGATTGGAATATTTCTATTGATAAACAGTCTGCACATGCATATTTTAAAAATAATGGAAGGTTTGTTACTTTAAATGAGGGCAAGAAAACCCTTCTAAATTATCAATGGATTGAAAGTGCTTATTTAGTAAAAGCTGACGATAAACTAAAAATAAAATTTTATTTTTCAGATACAGTTTCACAATCATCACAAGAAATAGAATAATATGAGTTTTAAAGCAATTAATTTTAAAAAGAAGTATAGTTTATTCAATGACTATTGGTCTCCAAAAGTTATTGCTGAAATGAACGATTACCAATTTAAACTTGCTAAAATAAAGGGAGATTTTCAGTGGCATTGTCATAATGAAACTGATGAGACATTTGTCGTGATAGAGGGGAATTTGAAAATAAAATTTAGGGATGGTCATGTTGATTTAAAAGAAGGAGAAATGTATGTTGTGCCTAAAGGTTTAGAACATAAACCATGTGCTGAAAATGAAGCAAAAATTTTATTAATTGAACCTAGAGGCGTAGTCAATACTGGTGACTTAGAAGAAAGTGAATTAACTTCTGAAAATGATGTTTGGATTTAGTCTATTTGTTGCTAGCAATTAGTTTTTTAGTTAAATAGTTAAATCTTATATAAAGCATAATTGATGCAAAGGCTAAACCTACAAGTAATCCAATCCAAATGCCTGTACTTTTTAGTGGTGTATAAAGGCCCAGATAATAACATATTGGGAATCCAATTAACCAATATGCAATAAAAGTAATAATCGTTGGAATTTTAACATCCTGCATTCCTCTTAATGCGCCCAATATGACTACCTGTAATCCATCAAAAATTTGAAAAAGAGCAACAATTATTAATAGTTCAGAAGCAATCATTATGACCTCTTTATTTTCCATTAGTTTTGCTATATTATCAGTATCCAGGTACAATGTAGGTAACCAATCTCTTAAGGTAAAAAACATAAATGCAAAAACTATTTCAATTAATATTACTAATAAAAAAATAGAAAATGCAATTCTTCTTAATGAAACAAAATCAGCTAATCCTTTTTGATTTCCAACTCTTATCATTGCTGCTACATTTAATCCCACGCCAATCATAAATGTCATTGCTGACAAATTAAAAGCTATTTGATTTGCAGCTTGAAAATTTTTTCCCAATACTCCACTAAGCCAAATGGCACTAGTAAAAATTCCAACTTCAAAAAGCATTTGTAATGCTGAGGGGAACCCAAGATTAATTATTTTTTTAAAAATAGAAACATCAATTATTTTAAAATTTAAATTAAAAATATATTGTTTAAATTTTTCCTTATTTATAAAAATAATCCATAAGAAAATTGCCATAAAAATTCTTGAAACTAAAGTTCCAATTGCCGCTCCTGTAATTCCTAATTTAGGAAATCCATAGTGCCCAAATATTAATAGATAGTTAAGTACAATATTTATAATGTTAGCCAAAACCGTGGCATACATAGGATATTTTGTATTGGACAATCCATCAGAAAATCTTTTTAGCGCTTCAAAAACAATCAGAGGGATTATAGAAAGTGCAATAAAATCTAGATATGGGATTGCTAATTTAACTACTTCTAGTGGTTGATTCATTTCAAACATTACAGGCTTAACTAGCATTAATAATAAGTAGAGAGAAATTCCCATTATAGAGCATAATATTAAACCATGTTTAAGCGCATCTTTAACACCCATTATATTTTTAGAAGAGTCTGCTTCGGCAACAATTGGAGTAATAGCTGTTGCAAACCCAATTGCTAAAGACATAACAATAAAGAAAAAGCTATTTCCTAAAGAAACTGCTGCTAATTCTGCTGCCCCCAGTTGACCTACCATCACATTATCAGCAAAAGCAACAGTCATATGCCCTACCATACCTAACATAACAGGGTATGCAAGTTTTAAATTGTAGCGAAATTCTTTTGTATAATTATATAACAACTAAAAAAATATTATTTATGATTATCATAAAGATAAAGAGGAAGTGCTAATGAAAATCCTACTAAAAAAAGAGCAATTAAATATTTAGTGGGATTTAATTTTTTAGTTCTAAATTGATAAATAATAAAAATTAAAAAAGTAGANGCTGCTACAGTTAAATCCATTGATATCATTGATACAGGATGTGATGAAAATATTTCAGGCCAAAATCCATCCATAGACCATTGATTTAAAGAGAGAAATTTTATTAAATGGTAGTAAGGGAAAACAATCCCTAATAAACACATAAGTAAGTATATTTTTTTCATAATATTTTATTTTTTTTCTTTTTTAAAATCCCATTGATCTGATTTTTAATTTTTTTAATTCGCATTTTTCTAAATTCAACTTTTTCTAAATTTCCACTGATTTCTGTTCTTGAAATTTTCTTCTTTAATTGATTGATTTTTCGTCCAAGTTTTGGAATGTCATCTTTGGATAATCTATTCATAATTTTAAATTAAATGAGTTTTTTAAAGTTAATGAAACAATCTCATTCAAGTCCAGAATTTGTATATTTAATAAAACAGTATTTTAATATGTCCTCTAAGAAATTTTCATATGGAAGAGATAGACTTACGCCTAAATTGGCTCAGATGATTTTAGAAGATAATTTGATTTGTNAAATTAGAGATGAAGAAATAAAGAAAATTAAAAAATCTAGACAAAACATATTAAATGTTTTAAAGTCATCGTCTAAAGTATACGGAGTTAATACAGGTATAGGGGTATTATGTAATACTATAATTTCTAATAAAGATTCAAAATTATTACAAGAAAATCTATTAAAAAGTCATGCNGTTGGAGTTGGTGATAGTGCTCCTATAGTAATTTCTAAGCTTATGATGATTTTAAAAGTACATTCTTTTTGTATGGGATTTTCTGGAATAAGTATTGAGGTAATTAAAAGAATTTGTTGGCACATAGAAAAAAATATTATTCCAATTATACCATCACAGGGATCTGTGGGTGCTTCAGGAGATTTAGCACCTTTAGCCCATCTATTCCTACCCTTAATTGGATTGGGGGAAGTTATGTATAAGGGAAAAAGGTTAAATAGCAAAGAAGTTTTAAAAAAAGAAAAAACCCCCCCCTTAGTTCTAAAAGAAAAAGAAGGCTTGGCATTGATTAATGGAACTCAGTTTATTTCAGCATATGCTTGTTATGCATTAGAAAAATTTAAAACCTGTTTAATTAATGCTGATATTATTTCAGCATTTAGCTTGGAATGTGTTCAAGGTTCTATAAAACCATTTAGTAAAAAAATTCAAAAACTAAGGCCATTTAAAGGTTCTTTAATGGTAACTAAAATTATAAGAGATTTATTGAAAGGCTCAAAAATTTTAGAATCACATAAAGATTGTGATAGAGTTCAAGACCCTTATTCAATTAGATGTATTCCGCAGGTTCATGGAGCAAGTTGGGATGCATACTTTCACCTAAATGAAATTTTAGAAATTGAACTTAACTCAGTCACTGATAATCCTATAGTAATTGATAAGAATGAAATTATTAGTGGAGGAAATTTTCATGGTCAACCATTAGCTATTCCAATTGACTATGCTGTTATAGCTGCCTCAGAAATTGGAAATATTTCTGATAGACGCGTGTATTTAATGTTAAAAGGAAATGAGATTGTTCCAAAATTTTTAATTAAGAATAGTGGAGTAAATTCTGGATTTATGATTTTGCAATATACCACTGCAGCTTTATCTAGTGAAAACAAGAACTTGTGTTTTCCTGCGAGTGCAGATTCTATAACAACTTCATTGGGGCAAGAGGATCATGTTAGTATGGGCTCGATAGGTGCCGTTAAATTTTTAAGAGTAATTGAAAATCTAGAAAAAATTTTAGCTATTGAATTACTTTGCTCTATTCAGGGTTTAGATTTTTATAGCCCTTTAAAATCAGGAATTAAGGCAAATAAGTGTTACAATTATATTCGATCCAAAATTAAACATTGTAAAAAGGACAGAATATTTACGAATGATATTCAAAATGCAATAGAGATTATTAAGTCAAAAAAATTAATTGAATTAACCGCTTAAGATTTATGGATTACTCATCTTTTTTAAAAAAATATGCAAATCATCCAAATTATTTTTCTCCAACTGGAAATAAACTAAATGCTAAAAGTTGGCAAACAGAGGCTCCTTTGAGAATGCTTTTAAATAATCTAAATGCTGAAGTAGCTGAAGACCCAAATAATCTTATAGTTTATGGTGGCTCGGGTCAAGCTGCCAGAAATGTCGAGTCTTTAGAAAAAATAATTAAGTTGCTTTTGGATTTAGAAAATGATGAAAGTTTACTTATACAATCAGGTAAGCCTGTNGGGANAGTAAGAACTCATAGTGAAGCTCCAAGGGTTTTAATAGCAAATTCAAATTTAGTTCCTGCATGGGCTAATTGGGAAGAGTTTGACAAATTAAAAAAGAATGGATTAATAATGTATGGTCAAATGACAGCAGGAAGTTGGATATATATTGGAACTCAGGGGATATTACAAGGAACATATGAAACATTTGTTTCATGTGCTAACCAACATTTTAATGGCTCTTTAAGAAATAAATTATTAGTTTCTGGAGGATTAGGAGGAATGGGTGGTGCTCAACCACTTGCTGCTACAATGGCTGGCGCAACATTTTTGGGGGCAGATATTGATCCCAAAAGAATTGAAAAGAGATTAGCTACAAAGTATATTGATAAAATGACATATTCATATAAAGAAGCACGTGATATAGTTATGGAAGCTAAATTAAAAGGTAAAAATATTTCAGTAGGTTTAGTAAGTGATGTCGGAGATATGCTTGAGAAACTTTTAAATGATAATATTATTCCAGATATTTTGACTGATCAAACATCCGCTCATGATCCAATTAATGGCTATGTCCCAAATGGCATTAAATTAGAAGATGCAATTAATCTGAGAATTGACAACCCTTCAGAATACAAAGATCTGTCACTAAAAAGCATGGGAAGACATGTTAAGTTTATGCTTAAAATGAAATCGATGGGTGCAATTACTTTTGATTATGGAAATAATTTAAGGGAATTTGCAAAACAAGGTGGAGTTAAAAATGCTTTTGATTTTAATGGCTTTGTNCCTGATTATATTAGACCATTATTTTGTGAAGGAAAAGGTCCATTTAGGTGGGCAGCGCTTTCTGGAAATCCTGAAGATATTTACATTACTGATAAAGCTTTAATTGATGCATTTCCAAAAAATAAAAATATGATAAACTGGCTTGAAGAAGCTAGAAAAAAAGTAAAATTCCAAGGATTGCCTTGTAGAATATGCTGGTTAGGCATGGGTGAAAGAGAAAAAGCCGGATTAATTTTCAATAATTTAGTAAAACAAGGAAAAATATCAGCTCCAATTGTAATTGGAAGAGATCACCTGGATTGTGGATCAGTTGCTTCCCCAAATCGGGAAACAGAAGGAATGCTTGATGGGTCAGATGCTGTTTCAGACTGGCCATTATTAAATTTAATGTCCAATACAGCTGGAGGAGCAACTTGGGTTTCATTTCATCATGGAGGTGGAGTAGGAATGGGTTATTCCCAGCATGCTGGGATGGTAATTTTAGCAGATGGAAGTGATCGTGCAGAGTCTTGTATAAAAAGAGTTTTACATAATGATCCAGCACTTGGAATAATAAGGCATAGTGATGCAGGTTACATTGATGCAAATGATAATTTAAACAAGTTTAACTTAGAAATATAAAATTGAAAACTCTTTTTGGTCCTTTTACGCAAATAATTACCATGTCAAACCTTCCAATGAATGGGCCGATTTCAGATAAAGATTTAGAAATAATCTATGATGGTGGTATTATTGTTGAAAATGAATTAATTATTGAAATTGGAAAATTTTCTGTTTTAAAAGATCAGAGTGATGAGGTTTTTGAAATAACTTCNCCACACGTTTTAATGCCAGGATTTATTGATTGTCATACTCATGTTTGTTTTGCTGGCTCTAGAGCAAATGACCATTCAAAAAAAAATCAGGGAATAACATATCAGCAAATTCTATTGGAAGGAGGAGGTATTTACGATACTATGGAAAAAACAGCATTATCTAGCTATGATAAATTAAAAAAATTAACGGAGAATAGGTTAAATAGACATTTCTATGAAGGTATTTTGACATGTGAAGTAAAAAGTGGATACGGAAAAGATTTTGAAAATGAAATAAGAATGTTNCAAATTATAAATGCTATTAATTATAGCAACCCATATGATTTAGTAAGTACTTGTCTGGCTGCGCATGTTCCACCTAAAAATCAAATGATTTCAAATGATCAGTATTTACAAGCTATAATAAATGATCTATTACCATTAATTAAAAAAGATAATTTATCTAAAAGAATAGATATTTTTATTGAAAAAGAAGCATTCAATCCAAAAGAAGCTAAGACATTTTTAAGACTAGCAAAAGAACAAGGATTTGATACTACAGTTCATGGAAATCAATTTACTAATGGTGGAGTTAATGTTGCGGTTGACAGTAACTCTATTTCTATTGATCATTTAGAAACAATAAATGATGCAGAAATAAAATATCTTTCAAAATCTAAAACTTCAGCAGTTGTTTTACCTGGATGTAGTATTGGTATTGGATTACCCTTTGCGCCTGCAAGAAAAATTTTAGATCATGGTTGTAGTTTAGCNATAGCTACAGACTGGAATCCTGGATCAGCTCCAATGGGGGATCTATTAATTCAGGCATCTATTTTAGCTACAAATCAAAAACTTTCAAATGCAGAAGTATTTTCTGCTATATCTTTTAGAGCGGCTAACGCATTGGGTCTTACAGATAGAGGGGTAATTCAAAAAAATAAAATTGCTGATTTTATAGGATTTGATGTTTCTAATTATAAAGAGATATTATATAATCAAGGCAAGATTAAACCGTCTTTTATATGTAAAAGAGGTAAGGTTTATAATAATTAATTATTGAATTTATGAATCAAATAGTTGAATGTGTACCAAATTTTTCAGAGGGTAATGACAAAGAAATAATAAATTCTATTTCAAATGCAATCAAAAATACTAAAGGGGTCAATTTATTAAATGTTGACCCAGGTAAAGCTACAAATAGAACAGTAATGACATTTGTAGGCGATCCAGATTCTGTGATTAATGCAGCTTTTAATGCAATTAAAGTTGCTTCACAAAAAATAGACATGTCGAAACACAAGGGTGAACATCCTAGATTTGGAGCTACTGACGTTTGCCCTCTNGTACCTGTTTCAAATATTTCTTTAGATGAACTAATCCCATATGCAATTAAATTGGCAAAAAAAGTAGCAAATGATCTTAAAACACCTGTTTACTTATACGAACATGCAGCTAAAAGTAAAACAAGAAAAAATTTAGCAAATATTAGGTCTGGAGAATATGAAGGCTTAAAAGAAAAGCTATTAAAGAAAGAATGGTTTCCAGACTACGGAACCAAAGAGTTCAATCAAAAATCAGGAGCGATTGCTATTGGAGTCAGAGATTTTTTAATTGCATACAATGTGAACTTAAATACAAAATCTACAAGATTAGCAAATGCAATAGCTTTTGATGTTCGAGAAAAGGGAAGAATAAAAAGAAAAGGGCATCCAGTAATCGGAAAAATAATAAAAGATAATAAAGGAAATCCTAAAACAATTCCTGGGTCTCTAAAACATNTTAAGGCAATAGGATGGTATATAGAGGAATTTGGAATTTCTCAAATTTCAATGAATCTTACCAATATAACAGTAACTCCAATTCATGTAGTGTTTGATGAAATAATTAATAAAGCAAATAATCGAGGAGTTAGAGTTACAGGATCTGAAATAGTAGGGCTTATTCCGTTAAAATCAATGCTTGATGCTGGAAAGTATTTTTTGAAAAAACAAAACAGATCCATTGGAATCCCTGAATCTGATATTATTGATATAGCTATAGAATCTTTAGGACTTAATCAGGTGAAGAAATTTATTCCTGAAAAAAATATAATTGAATATTTTTTGAAAAGTATAAAAAATGATACTAAAAGCATTTTAAATCTAACAGCTAATGAATTTTCAGATGAAGTTTCCAGAGAGTCTCCAGCACCAGGTGGAGGTTCTGTCTCTGCCTATGTTGGTTCTTTAGGTGTTTCTTTGGGATTAATGGTTTCAAACTTGTCAGCTAATAAAAGAGGGTGGGAAGATCAAGTTGATAAATTTAGTGACATTGCTAATAAAATCAATATTATTAGAAAAGAGCTATTGTTTTTAGTTGATGAAGATACTAATGCCTTTAATAAAATAATGNTGGCTTTTAAACTGCCTAATAATACAATTAANGAAAAAAAAGATAGATTAAATGCAATAAATGAAGCAACAATTTATGCTGCTCAAGTTCCTTTGAGAGTAATGAAAAAATCATTTGAGAGTTATCCNTTGATTTTCAAATTAGCNAAAGAAGGTAATCAAAACTCAATTTCTGATACCGGGGTTGCTTCTTTATGTGTATACAATGCAATATATGGGGCTTTTTTAAATGTAAAAATTAATTTAAAGCATCTTAGTAACGATAGAGGAATTTTGAATGAGGCTAAACAGATCTTAGAAGAATCTTTAAATGAAAAAGAAAAGATTTTAAATCATATTGAAAATATAATTTAAATTATTTATAGCTTTTCAAATAATCCTTCCTTTGAATTTTTTATTATCTCATTTGATTTAAAATATTGTCCTTGCATTGTTATATAAACGCCAGATTTTAGTGTTTGAACATATGATAATGCACAACCTAAATTAAAAAATCCATCTGAGGAACTCCCAAATTCATAAGGGATCATAGCTCCAGTTAAGACAATAGTTTTATTATGGATTTTGGCTTTAGAAAGTGCTTTAGCTGTTGAAACCATTCTATCAGTTCCATGGGTAATTACGATTTTATTTAAATTACTGTCTTGACATTTAGAAATAATATTTTTTATATGCGATGAATTCATTTCTAGGCTATCAATCATCATAAGGGTTTCAATTGAAATTTTTAAACGACACCTACTTCTCTTTAACATTTCAGGAAGGTGAGTTTTTTCAAAAAATAATTCCCCATTCTTATAATTATAGCTTTTATCAAAAGTTCCGCCTGTTATAAATATTTGGATCATATTTTATTTAATATTAAAACATCTTGCCTAAATAAAGATAAATGGGAAAATGATCACTATATCCATTTAAAAACTTTCCACCCGCAAAGCTTTTGTATGGGTACCCTTCATATNTTCCTTCTGGATTAATCAAATATTTTTTATTAAATACTCCGGCTTTTAAAAAAAATAATCCATTTTTATCTTTGACTAAATTCTCAGAGAGCATAAACTGATCAATCATATCCCACTTCCCCCTGTATTTGTATGAACCATATCCTTTTTTGAATAATTCTTCCATAGGATTATAGAGTTGTCCACTTTTAATTTCAGTTTTTTTAAAAACTGTATTTAAAATAGGCTTTATGCTTTTATCATCTGGGTTATCATTAAAATCTCCCATACTTATTATTTTAGCTTTTGGATTAGAAATTAGAATAGAATCAATAATTTTTTTATTAAGTTTTCCCGCTAAAATTCTATTAGGCTCACTTTTCATTAGCCCCCCCGATCTGCTTGGCCAGTGATTAATTATAAAATGTATTAGTTCATTGTCTAAATATCCTGAAACTAGTAAATGNTCTCTAGTGTAATCAATACCTCCATCAGATTTTTTTAAAAATAATGGAAATGCTTTTGCTATTGTAGGTCTAAATCTATTTGTTTTAAAAAGCATAGCAACATCAACTCCTCTTTCATCAGGAGAATCAAAATGAACTATTCCATAATTTTCATTTATTAATGATTTGGTTTTAATAAGATCAATTAAAACTCTTTTATTTTCAATTTCACATAATCCAATTATTGATGGGCTAGATTTTGTTAGTTCTGAACCAATATCAGCTATTACCTTAGCTATATTTTCTATTTTTTTATTGTAAATTATACTAGTCCACCTATCTTTACCCTTCGGAGTTCTGTCATCATCCCAAGTTTTAGGATCGTTTATTGTATCAAATAAATTTTCAACATTATAAAATGCNATAGTATTAATTAGATAATTTTTTTTAGAATCAGTTTGGCTATGTAAAATATTTAAACTGAATAATAAATAAGCTAAAAAAAGTAAGTTTTTCATTTGATTAAAATAATTAACTATTCAAAAGTTTAGTTTGATATTAATGGTATATCATTTTAAACTGAATTATAAATTTACAAATATGAAATTATAGTTGATTTAAATAATAATTTAAAACTCTAATATTAATGAATATTAAATCAAAAAAACATTCTTTAAAGNAGGTTTTTTAAGTATAATCTTTATCTTAGTTTTTTAAATCAAAATATAAAATGAAAAAATTTATACTGACAACATTATTTTCTTTATCATTAACAATTTCGTTTTCACAGTTAATTTCTCATACATCTGTTAGAGTTGATGATGAAGATAGAAATGGATATTTAGAATTAGAAGAATTCTGGTCAAATATCCATGAGCAAGCTATCAAAGATGGACATGCTATGGCATGGATGGTCTGGGAATTTGTATANGAAGATGAAAAAGATGGAGAGGGGAAACCAGATTTTTTAATTATGAACTTTTTTAAAGATTCATTACAAAAAGCAAAGGTCAATAATCTTAATTGGAAGGATTATGCTAAAAAAGTTTATAAAGGAAAACTGTCAAAATCTAAATTTGAAAAAAAATGGAATTTGCCTGNTGGTAAAAGGAATTACTATGAGCTAGAAAGATTAGATAATACCTATTGGATTGGAGGTGACCTTGAAAAAGGAATGCAAATTACCCTAAACGCATTCCAAGCTTTAAATGAAGATTATGAGGATTATGAAATGAAATTTTTTAAAAAATGGCATGAAAAAGCAATTTTAAACGGTTCTAGAAAATGGTGGGAGTTTAATAAAATATTATCAACTAATGTAACAACAACTTCATCTGTGGAGGGCACTCCAACTCATTCAACNATTGACATGTTTGGAAGAGCATTNTCTGAAGATGAACAGCAAGAATTTTGGGGTAATACAACTTTTGAAGATAGAATNATGTGGAAAAATGGTGTTGCCTCTAGAAAACAGCTAGGTCAATATAGGCTTAAGCTATTAATGTTTANATAATATACTATTTATATTAAAGCAAATAAAAAACCCTCCAATTGGAGGGTTTTTTTGATTAGTTAATAATNCCAAAGATTATTTTCCTTTCACAAAAGGAAGTCCAGTTTTTGGACTTTCAACTACTGTTTTTCCAGCAGGAAGATCACAAGCCTCAGCTCTTTGATCTTTTGCAAAATAATAGATAGTTTGATTTCTTCCACCTTTCAACTGTACATCTTTAGAATGCAGAAAATAAGATTTTCCTTTACTGTTTGTGTGTTTGTATCCCATTGTTATTTAATTTAAGTTAAACATTATTTTACTCTAAGCTATAAAAAAAATATCTTATCTGGATTTTTTTTTTCTTCTCTGGAAAAAATATTTGTTAATTACTTTTTTTCCCAATACAATAAAAAGTTTACTTTTTTTAATCTGTAAACCAGATAAGTTCATTGACATTAAAACATTAAAATTCACTTTAAAAGTGTAAAATATTGATAATCAAATACTTATAATGGATAGTTTCTAAAAATTATATGGCCAGATTTATTTTAATATGTGCTGTATTTTATAGAGAAGAATCAGGTTTGGATTTTTATATTTTTTTTTTTTAACTGTTGACAAGTATTATTTACCTTCTTAATAAAAACAAACTTTTTTGACCTTTTATAATCATTGTTTTTATAATTTTATCACTGTTTGTTAAATGAAATTTATTATTAAAAAGTGAAAAATTTTTTATTTTTTATTCTAATTATTTTTTTTCAAATTAATTATTCTCAAGATTTTTCCGATTCATCTTTAAAAAAATCAGCTAAAATAATTATTGACCAATCTAAAACTTGTGTGTTTAGTTCAATCGATAAAAATGGAGGATTATCTTCTCGAATTATGGATCCATTTATTCCCAACAATGATTTTATTGTATACTTAGTAACTAATCCAAATAGCAGAAAAGTCGAGGAAATTAAAGTTAATCCAAAAGTTGCATTAACTTTTCAAAACTCTGAAGGGTATGTTGCTATTAAGGGATTATCTTTCTTAATTCTAGATTTAGATACAAAAAAAAAATTTTGGAAAAAAGAATGGAGTCCACATTATAAGAATATTGATAAAAATGCAATCCTTATTAAGGTAATCCCATTAAGCATGGAAGTTGTAAATTCTAGTGAAGGAATAGTAGGAAATAAGGAGAACTGGAGTCCTGCTAAAATTATTTTTTAAAATTTAGATTTTTATCAAAACTTTCTTTTATAATTTTAGCCCATAATTTGTATCCCTTATTGTTTAGATGAAGTTTGTCTTTAACAAAAAAATTATCATCAGGCATACCATTTGATTTTATATAAAAAGATCGTGTATTTATATAAAATATATTTTTATTTAAAGAGGAAAAATCTTTAATCAAATCATTTGCTTTAGATATTTTATCCCAAACTTTCCATCTTTTTGAAGTTGGAGTTGTTTCAATAAAAAATATGGGTTTATTTTTATGACTTTTTCTAATTTTTTTAACGATAAACTTTACTAAATTAAGCACTTCTTTTGGAGATAAATCATTTTTTTCCCCTTTTATATCATTGGCAACAAAAATACAAATAGCTTTTACTTTGTGGGGAGATACAAGTCTTTCTGTAAAATGAATTAAATCTGAATAACGTGCACCTCCATACGCTCTTTTTATGGGTTCATATGGTGCTAAATCTTGTTTTATTGAATTCCAACGCCTTATACTTGAACTTCCAATAAATAAAATTTTATTATAATTTTCATTTTTATCTAATGATTCGAGCTTCTTTATATCTTTTTCCCATTTTAGTGATGTTTCTTCATATTTTTTCAATGGTGAGCATGAAAATATTATAAACACAAAAAGAAATATTTTTTTCATCAAATTTCAAGTTTAAGAATTGTATCAATTTCATCTAATTCTTCTTTACTAATATTTATAATTAATCCAGATTTTGTTTTCTGATATTGAACTTTCTTTTTTGAATTAAAGTATGTTAACTTTTTTATTTTAGGATTGAAACCTTCAATGAAATATGTAGATTTATTATCTAGTAAATGTATATAAATGATATTATCTTTTTTTGTAGATGCAATTTCATCAGATGGATCAATTGGTCCTCTAGAAGTGCCATAAATTGTTTCTCCATTTATTTTAACCCATTCCCCAATTTCTCTTAATGATTTGATGTGTTCTTTTTGAATTCTTCCATTGGGCATTGGACCAACATTTAAAAGTAGGTTACTATTATATCCTGCAGCTTTAATTAAATATTGAACCAAATCTTTCCTTGATTTATGTTTTCTGTCTTTTAAATTAAAACCCCAAGAACCATTAATGGTTTCACATACCTCAAGAGGTAAATTCCCTATATCATCTGCTGAAGTTGCAAATACCATAGTCCCCCTGCCAGGTAAATCTTTTTCAAACATTTGAAAATCTTCTCCAGGTTGTGGTGCTAAATGATGATTGCTTCCGACGAGCGCCTGTGGTTGTAATTTATGGATTAATTCATAAACTTCCTTAAGTTTAAAATCAGCTTTTATTCCTCCAAACCTTTTACCATTCCATTCATGTTGATCCCATTGACCATCAAACCATATTCCCCCTATTTCCCCATAGTTTGTAAGTAATTCAGTAAGTTGATTTTTCATAAAATCTATATAATCATTCCAATTTCCTTCCCCTCTACCATTAATTCCATTTCCAGTCCTTCCCCTTGGAAAGTAGTCATCCCTATACCAATCTAGTTGAGAATAGTAGAAAAAAAGTTTCATATCATGTTTTCGACAAGCTTCTGTAAGCATTTTTAAAACATCTTTTCCATAGGGTGTTTTTTCAACTATATTATAATCTGATGCTTTTGAATCAAACATTGAAAACCCATCATGGTGTCTACTAGTTATTGTAATATATTTCATTCCTGCATCCTTTGCCATTAAGACCCATTCTTCTGCATCAAAATAAATAGGGTTAAAAAATGAAGGAAGTTTTTCATATTCTTTAATTGAAATATTTTGGTTATTCATAACCCACTCTCCATCCCCAAGAACGCTATAGACGCCCCAGTGAATAAAAAGACCAAATCGTGCATCGTTGAACCATTTTCTTGCTTCAATATTCTCTTTAGTGGGCACATAACTTTCTTGAGAATTTGCAAAGTTTACAGTAAAACAAATAATTATTATAATTAATTTTTTCATTAGTTATTACTTTTATATATTCATTTAAAAAAAAGATATTTTGAAAATTATTAAATGGTTTCTTTTTTCAATATTAATATTAATAAGTTTAATATGCTTTGTTGTGGTGTATTTAATGTATTCCAAATTATCTTTTATTGATTATCCATACCTATATGTTGGAATCATATCATTATTTCTATCCACATTTATCTATTACAAAATAAAGAATTAATTTGGATACATAACTTTTTGTATTTCTCTCCAATTAACAAGCTTAATATTATTATTAATTAAAGCTTGACTAAACTTTTTATTTGAAACTATATCATAATCATATTTACGCCACTTTGATCCAAAATTTGGATGATCAATGGTAATTTCTCTCATTTCCTTATCATCATAACCTAAATGTACTATTATTTGACTTAAACCTGGTTTAAGATTATTTAAAATTCCGATATAAAACTCTTCCCAATTATTAAGGTCCATTCCATTCTCTGCCATGTAAAAATCGTCAACAACAACTAAATTACTAGGTGGGATTAAATCTTTATCAAATTGTACTGTAACAATATCAGGAACAAAAACCGCTAACTTATTTTCTTTTGCTAGATCTAGATAAGCCTTAAAAAATTCACTTTTATAAAATAATGCTCCCTCATGACTATCAATATGACTAAAATTTATGCCTAATGATTTTGCTAAATCTATTTGTGCTTGAAGCTCTTTTTTAAGTTCGTTAACATTAGCATTAACGGTAAAACCTTTTTTATTTTCATAAAGATTTCCATTTTTATTAATTAAGGATTGAATTTCTTTTGAATCTAAAACACCATCCCATTTATGAAATTCCCATTCACTTGTAACAGTTAGATGAATACCCAAATCAATTTCAGGATTTTTTTTTGAAAATTCTGCAACCTCGTCAATTTTATCACATGTCATCATAACACTCGCGGAGTTTATATTTCCCTCATTAAGCGCTTTAAATGAAGCATTATTTACAGAATTAGATAAACCAAGATCATCTGCATGAATAATTAATAGCTTATCGTCTTTATTATAGCCTAATTTTTCAGCAAGATTTTTAAATTGTGTATAATTTTGTTCACCTTTTATAAATTTATAAGCTAAGCTAAAGTTGTATATGGGAATCTCCTTATATTCAAAATATACAAGGATTATTAAAATAAAGCTTATTATAAAAAATATTAACCCTCCAAATAAATTAATTAGTATTTTTTTAATTTTCAATTCCAGGAATATTTATAGGTTTTGCTTGATGCCAATTAAAATTTGCTTTAATCTTATTAGGATATATTTCATCTAAATTATTAGCATCATATAATTTTCCATCCTTCATTACCATTTCTACAGTATTTGTATTTCTTATATCATCAAGTGGGTTTTTTTCCAATATAACCAAATCAGCTAACTTACCCTTTTCAATACTTCCAAGATCATCTTCTAATCCAATTGCTTCAGCACCAATTATAGTAGCAACCCTTAATGCATCGTGAAGTCCAAGTCCTCCTGCTTGCATACTCCATAATTCCCAATGATATCCTAAACCCTGTAATTGTCCATGAGAACCTACGCCAACAATTCCTCCATTTTCAACAAGATCTTTAATGAACTTGCCTTGTTCTTCAAAAACATATTCTTCTTTATGAAACCAACCATCATTTCTTCTCCTAGATTTATTATCAAGATGATCTTTTGGTGTAAAGTAATTGAGTTTTGAATCTCCTTGAACATCTTCAGTTGCATAAAAATAGTTTTCTGCCCATGGTCCACCATACGAAACTAACAAAGTAGGTGTATAGGCCATTTTAGACTTTGCCATTATTTCTATTAAATCTTTATATGCTGGATAAATTGGAATATTATGTTCCTGGCCAGGATATCCGTCTAGCATTTGATTTATATTTAATTTAATATGCAATGCTCCTTCTGTAGTTGGCATTAGTTTTTGTTCTTTTGAAGCCATTAAAATCCATTGTCTATGTTTTCTATTTCCAGTACGATACATCTTTATGGTCTTGGTATTGTAGTATTTAGAATATTGTTTTAGAACATCTTTAGTATGTTCAAGACTTTTTAGATTATAACCCCAATAACCTAGTCCAGGTCCAGTTGAATAAATTCTAGGGCCATGCATCAATCCTGCATCTACCATATCTCCATATGACAGGATATCAGTAGTACCAGTTTGAGGATCTCGAATTGTTGTCACACCATATGCTAAGTTTGCTGCAAAAGACCATGTTTCAGTTCTGTGTACATTTCTTGAAACTCTAACATGAGCATGGGTATCAACAAATCCAGGAAGAATAGTTTTTCCAGTTAGATCTATTTCCTGAGTATTACTTTTAACTTTTATTTCACCAGATTTTCCTACTTTTTTAATTCTATTATTTTCAATCAATACATCTCCCCTTTCAATGATTTCTTTCCCCTTCATTGTTAGAATTCTAGCATTTTTTAATATCAAAGAACCAACTGCCTTATTCTTCTTTACTGATGTTTTTATCTCAATTTCAGATGCCTGATATTTCTTTTCTTTGACTTTATCTTTCTTCTCTTTTTTAATTCTTTCTTCATTTGCTTTTGCATTAGGAATATTGTAATTAAATAAAGACTTTCCCAATGAGAAATAGACATTATCACCATTTTTACCCCATGAAGCAAACTCTCCCCCAAACTTTGTTAGTTTTCTTGCAGGAAAAGCTGAACTTTCTGGTTTAGAAACATTAATAGAAAAATCTTTAACTCCAGTGTACGGAATGGTTACAACATAAACATCATTATTTATCACTGCTAAAGCTTTTTCTTCTACAGGAGACTTAATTATATATGATGCTGAAGATGGCGGTGTTTTTCTACCTGGTGTACCATAAACAGAAATGCCAGTTATCTTTAAAATCTTTTTTTCATCAGTTCCATCCCATCTAATAGTACTTAAGCCATTTGATCTACTATATAAATGTATTCTACCGGATTTTTTAGTAAAATGCGGATTAGATCTACCGTTAGTTTTGTCAATGAAAATATTTTTTCCTCCTTCTGATGACACCCACATAATTTGTGAATCTACACCACCTCTTCCATATTCAATAAAATCATTTTCAGAAGCTTTTATAAAAACAATTTTTGATCCATCATTGTTCCAAACAGGATAAGAATATACACCATTATCTTGCGTTATTTTTTTAACTTTTTTTCTACCTTTTAAATTAACTTTATATATAGCCCCACCTTCTATATCATCCCAAGTTGTAAATGCAATTTGATTGCCATCTGGGCTCCATACTGGCATATTTTCTGCAAAATTTAAATTACTTAATCTAATTGGAATTCCATCAGGAAGTTGTTTTAAATATATTTTTTGAAATGAAGAATAAACAATTTGATTTCCATCAGGAGAAACTCTGGGGTCTCTAATTTGATTAGAAATAATTTTGTCTAAATCTTCTATTGGATAATTAAATTTTAATAGTGGTCCCAATTCAATCTCTTCTTCAACCTCAAAAGAAATATTGATTGCATCTCCTCCATTAATAGGTATTTTATTTATTTTCCCACCATAAGAAGCTAAAAGAAATTGACTATCAGGTGTAAAGGACATTACCGGCAATGTCCCCAAGGTATTTTGCGACTCAATATCATCTTTTTGAATCGGATATGCCAACCATTTTTCTTTTCCAGTTTTTAAATTTCTAGCAATTAAACCGGTTTTATCATTCCACCTAGATCCATAAACAAGCCAATTTCCATCAGAAGAAAGTGTAGGGGAAAAAGCAGATCCATATCTACTTACCATATTTTCAATTTTCCCACTATCTCTATCGTATCTAGCTAATGAAATTTGAGGAAATTTTGCATTATACTGCCATGCATTAGTTTTTTTAGAAAACCAGATGAATCTATCATTTTTACCTATTGCAACATCACTAACTTTTAAACTTGAGGGCTCTTTAATCAATTCAATCCCTTTTCCACCGGATTTATGATTTAAAAATAATTTTGAATTTCTTCCTCCTTTGGCGCTAACAATATATTCCCCGTCATTTGTCCATTCTGCAGTTTCCATAAAATAATCATCCCCCTTTGTAACCTGAGTTGAATCGTTATTTTCCAAGTCTAAAATCCATGCATTTGGACCTCCACTTCTATCAGAAACAATTAATAATTCCTTTCCATTAGGAGAAAATTTTGGATGAGTATCATAAGCTAATCCACTTGTAATTCTAGTTGCTTTTCCACCATCAATTGGTAAAGTGTATATGTCACCTAGCAAATCAAATACTATTGTTTTGCCATCTGGACTAACATCCAAAGACATCCAGGTCCCTTCATCAGTTTTAAGATTTATTTTTCTTTCAACCTTTAATGGAAGTTTAGCCTTTTTACTTTTTTTAATGGTATCTTTTATTATTAATTTATCTGATTCTTGAGAAAAGATATTTAAAAAAGAAAGTAATAATATTAAAGGAATGTATTTTTTCATTTTTATAATATTTAAATTTGGAATATTTAAATTAAGAAAATAAAATGAGACAAATAATTAAAGTATTAATGTTATGTATCGGTTTTTTTCTAATATTTAGCTGTCAAAATAATATAAAAAAGAAACCAAATATAGTTTGGCTTGTTGCTGAGGATCAATCTCAATATTTTTTTCCATTTTATGGAGATAATTCTGTTAACCTCCCAAATATTAGTGATTTATTAAAAAACGGAACTGTCTTCGAAGGGATGAACTCTTCTTACCCTGTCTGTGCTCCTGCACGAAGTGCAATTATTACAGGGATGTATCCCAATTCTATTGGAACAGGAAATATGAGAGCATTAAAAGGTGATACAAAAGAAAGAAGTGCAAAAGAAGCTTCATTGGGAGTCCCTTATTATTCTTCAAAATTGGCAGAAAATATAAAACCTTTTACACAAATTTTAAGGGAGAAGGGATATTATTGTACCAATAATGCTAAAAGAGACTATAATTTTAATTTAAGAGATGAAGCTTGGGATGAATCAAGTAATAAAGCTTCTTGGGAAAAAAGAAAAGATGATCAGCCTTTCTTTTCAGTTTTTAATTTCAATGTTACACATGAATCTGCTATGTGGCAAAGAGATAAAGAGCAATTAAGAGTAGATCCCAAAATTCTAAAAGTCCCCCCTCTTTTTCCCAATGATTCTATCTCGAAACACTCTCTAGCAGTCAACTATTCAAATTTAGTTGAAATGGATAGGCAAATGGGATTAATTATTGATAAATTAAAGGATCAAGGACTATACCAAGACACTTACATATTTTTTTACAGTGACCATGGTGGCCCCTTTCCAAGGCATAAAAGAGCAATTTATGAAACAGGAACTAAGGTCCCTTTAGTAATTAAATTTCCCTCAAACATANAACCAAAAGAAAAAAGAAATTCGGATATGCTTAATTTTATTGATTTTGCTCCTACTATTTTATCAATTGTTGGAGGAATAGATATTCCAAAAATATACCAAGGACAAGCATTTTTGGGATCAAAAAAAAATAAAAATAAAAGAAAGTATTTATTTACAGCAAGTGATAGATTTGATGAACACCCAGATAGAATAAGAGCTGTCAAAAATAAAAAATTTAAGTATATCAAAAATTATAATCTTAACAAACCACATGCACTTCCTGTTGCGTATAGAAATCAGATGGCACTAATGCAAAATTTAAATAGATTAAATGAATCAAATTTGCTTTCTAAAAAACAAAAATTGTGGTTTCAAATTCCCAAAAAATCTGAAGAGTTTTATGATTTAGAAAATGATCCATTTGAGTTAAATAATCTTATTGAGAATAAAAAATATTTTGAGGACATTCAAAATTTAAGAATTGCATTAGATAATTGGATGATTGAAATCAATGATTTAGGTCATCTTTCTGAAAAAGAGTTAGTGGATTACGTTACTAAATAATTCTTTTAATAGATGCAATTTTTTTATTACATATAATGATTATCTTTAAAAAAATTATATAAACCTATAAACAATTTAATTGTCTAAAGATTTATTTTAAGTTTTGTATTTTGAATAGACTGTTTTTATTAATTTTTATATTATCCCTTTTCAAACTTAATAGTCAGGAAGGCCTACCAATTTATAGTGATTATTTAACTGAGAATTATTATTTGGTTCATCCCTCAATGGCAGGTGTTAACTTGGTTGGAGGAAAAGTAAGAATGACAGCTAGAAAACAGTGGTTTGATCAGCAAGACGCACCAAATTTACAAACACTATCAGCAGATTTTAGATTAACTGATAGATCTGGAATTGGAACAATTATCTATAAAGATCAGAACGGATATCATTCCCAAATTGGAGGATATTTGACTTATGCTCACCACATAAATTTTAATAAATCTATGTTACCTTCCAGAAGGCCNTATCCTTCGAAAGATGATGATATTAATCAGCTTTCTTTTGGAATAAGTGTTGGGGGAATTCAAAATTCTTTAGACCAAACTTCATTTGATCTTTACGATTATGACCCATTAATTGCAGGGATAAAGCAAAGTACAGGATATTTTAATGTAGACGCAGGAATGTCTTATGTAACTAATAAGTATTATGGTCATATTACTGTCAAAAACTTAATATGGAGCCCTCACAATATGTATGGTGTTGATACATATAGTAAAAGACCTGATAGAACTAGCTTTAAAAGACTAGTTGCGTCCTTAGGTTATATTTTTTATACTGAGTTACCTTGGTCATTTGAGCCTTCTGTTCTTTTTCAAGCTGCAGAACTTACCAACGAAAAAGCGATTGACATTAATTTAAAAACCTATTANAAATTAAGACAAGGAAGATTATGGGCAGGATTTTCTTACAGAAATAGTTATGAAGGTGCTCAATATTTAGATGGCCAACTTTTAAAAAGACAAAGACTGCAATTAATAACTCCTCTAATTGGAGTAGATTATAAAGATTTTATTTTTTCATATAATTACTCTTATCAACAAGGAGATATTAGATTTGGTTCAGGAGGATTTCATCAAATTACACTTGGATTTAATTTCCTAAGAGGTTCAATTGAATGTGATTGTTTCTAATCTTCATTTACCAAGCTCTTATCAGGCTAAAGTGTGATTTAAATTCTCTTCCATCTTCTAGGTTAACTTTGAACCAGTAGTCAGTTTGTGGCATAGGTTTTCCGTTATATGTTCCATCCCATCCATCTGTTAGCGGATCTAGTTCTTTAATTAGTTTTCCATATCTATCAAAGATGTAGATTTTGGTTTTTGCTTGGAAGTCTGCTCTTATTCCTAGGATTTTCCATTTGTCGTGATATCCATCTCCATTTGGAGTAAAGAACTTTTTATATCCAATAACTGATACCTCTATTTTNGCGATTCCACAGTCATTTTTATCTCTTATATAAATGGTGTGTATACCTGGTCTTACTTTTTCAAACACTGGTTGGTCTTGGTAAGGACCTGTTTCATCATCAATAGCATATTCATAATCTCCTATTCCTAATGTTGCTGTTAGAATAGTAATGGTATTGTTGTTGTCTTTTGTCAGGTCTTTTACTACTATATCTTTTTTGGTTACAGTAGCTATTTTAGATTCTTTTATGGTTATTGATAAACTTCTAGTACAATCTGTTCCGTCGGTTGTTTTAGCAGTTACTACATATTCTCCTCCAAGACCAATTAGTATACTGGAGTCTATACCAGATATATTAGGAGCAAAAGCTTGTCCATTACGTGTCCAAGTATAACTATAGGTTCTGCTATCCGAAGATTTTACTCCAATAGGTATAGGGTCTAGGTTTAGACATACAATACTAGTNTCATCGGTTCTTTCAAAAAGAGGCAAAGGATTTACTACAAACTCAATTTTTTTATTAATAATACATTGAGTATTGAGTGGATTGGTTATCGTTGCTGTTACAGTTTGTGTCTTACTATTAAAAGGGTTGGGTAGAGTAGCAGCTGTTTGACTGACTCCTTTATCATCTTTATAGCTAAAACTTACAGTATACTTATTTAAGCTTTGTGTTACACCAGTAACAGGATTAGTTAAAAGTGTATTTAATACAGTACTAGTGTCAAACTCAGAGAATCCATCAGAGTCATCTGCTCCATCATCACATTGTGGCGCAATAGTAACTGGGTAAGCTTCAGGAGAATCGTTTACTACAAACTCTAGGGTAGTAGTATCGTAACATAGTCCATCGGGATTGCTTACACCACTTAATGTTGAAGCCAGTTCAATTTTAATATCGATAGTCTGAGAGGTAGACAAGAATGGGTTAGGTAATTGATTACCAATAAGTGTTCCGTCAGGAAGATAGTAGTAAGTGGTAACGTTAGTTTGTGATCCTACAAGGGTAGCTTGAATACCAGAAGTGTCAAATGGAAATTTACCATCTTGGGAATCTAAATCTAATGCACTATCACCATCACATTGTTTTGCTATGGTAACTGCATTAGCAACAGGCTTAGGCTCAACATAAAGAGTTGCTACTTGTTTNANACCCTAAACANTCNANNNTNCTNANNTCNNTATTNNCAATNCTAGCCCATATAGGTTGAGTAGTAGCAGTAGTATTGGTAAAGTCTNNATCNNTATNNATAGNATTTTNNNNANTNAANGCATCNTCTNNATTTGTNTGTAANGACNNACNNTNATANTTTGAGCTGAAAANTTAGCATNNGATGCAATAAGTTTTTGNNTAANNTCTTTTAAAANATCGCTTTTAAAAGTAGCAATACCATCTTGATTTAATGCTGGAGAATCTTCNCANANNGCATAAAATGTATTATTGTCTTCCATAAANNTNTNNGNNATCTNAGCTNGCNNCAACTNTNATATCAATTTGAGATGTTCTAAAACAATTTTCAGAAGTTATTATTTTNACATANANANNNTNATTAAANGNTTNNTTTGTGATANTTNGTAGGATCTGCAATTAGTGAACTTACACTAAAATCAGATGCAGTATAATATTCAAAGGTTTCATTTTGGTAATCAGAAGAGATTANNNANTNANNNTCNGTTAAATTANNNATNGANNNTCCATCNTTANNNTCATCATCATCACANTGTTCAANNNTAATTANTGGATTTATTANANCAGGTAAGAGGTGNNACTGTAANATNAAANGNNGTNNTTGNNCTNTANCATCCNNAATTATNATCAAGAACTCTGACATATATTTTATCTCCTCCTTTATTTGTATTGGTNTAAGGTGAAGTTAATCCAGTGCTAGTTGTATCATCTGCATCTGCTTGACTGATATGGTAGGTGACAGTGTAATCATCGCTACTTTGGTCACCAAGAATGGTAGATGTTTGAGAACTAAGATCAAAACTAGAGATAAACCCATCTTTATCATCACCAACGGAATTATCATCACATTTTACAATATTATTAACTGGATTAGCAACTGGAAGTTTCTCAAAAACAGTTAAAATAGCTTCATCACTTTTAGTTGGACATAAATATTGATCAGAACTTACTAAAGCCCTAAATTTATTTCCATTCATTATCGCAGTTACATTATTAATTGTTAAACTAGATGTTTTGGTCCCAGAATAATTGTCTGAGTCATTTAGGTTATCCCAGGGCTCAAAATTTGTCGAATTTAGATTATAAATTTGCCAAGAAAATGACGGATTATCTAAAGTTTCAACTCCTACACTAAAAGTTGCGCTTACTCCCTCCTGACAAGCAGTTGCGGAAACAGGAATTGAATTTATTTTAACTGGAGAACTTACTTTTTGAAAAAAATATGTTCCATTACTATCTTTTAAGGGTTCTACAGTATAGTCATGTCCTGTAACTCCTCCCTTATCATCAACCCCATTATTTTCAGTTGTTGGAATACCAATGCCTACTATTCCATTACCATCTTCGTCTTCAAAGCCAGCTTCAATAACATCATTGCAGCCATCTCCATCGCTGTCTAAATCTAAATAATCCATTATTGTATCACTATCTGTGTCAATAGAATAATTTTCGATAGAAATAATTCCACTAAAAACTCCATTAGTTGTATTATTTGTTCTTTTTTGAGTTATTGAAATCCCCGTTATTTCAGTTGCAACAAAACTATAGTCAATTGTGCTATTTGCATTTATATTTTGTTTGAAAATAATTTCATTGGCTGTAAAATTAGACACTCCTGTTTCAAATTTTTCATCAAAATTAGTATCTACTAAAAGATTGCCACTTGAATCTAAAACTGTAATATTTTGAGTAGATGGAAAAACTTTAATTGAAAATACATCTTCATTATTAATTTCACTTTCATCAGGATTGTCTATTAATTTAATATTTAGGTTTTCATTAAATGAAAGAGTATAATTAATTTGAACATCAGTTCCAGATAAAACAGTAGATTTAAACACCCCATTTTCTCCTCCTTCAAATTTATTAACAGCTTCAGGAATACTGGTTATTACACCTCCATTTTCTAAAATGGAAGTATTTATAGATTCATCTTTATCAAATTTTATAGTTGGACTTAATTCATTAGTTAGATCAATTTTTGCATCTCCAAAAGATTCTGTAGAGTTAGAAATTCCATCATTATCACTATCTATATCAATATTATCAATAATACCATCTTGATCAGAATCTGTGGGGCATACACTTACGACTATTTTGTTGGAAAGAAAATTAAGATTAGAACATTCTAATACTCCTTCTAATTTATAAGCCCCAGCAATTGTAGGCTTAAAAATTGTTTCAGTATTTCCTGTTGGAACAAATTTTCCTGATGCATCCTCAATTAACCACCTAATGCTATCAAAATTTTCAATCTTAGAAGCTGTTAAAATAATATTTGACTCGCCATTTCGTTTGATACATGAACCAAGTAATTCAAGTTCAACATCATAAACTATTTCTGGAGGTGCAGCAAATCCAGAATAAAATCCACCTGTTGTTGCAGCTCCACTATAATTGAAGTATGCAACATACAGCTCATCATTTCCTGTTACAGAAATATCCCCTGTTAATTTTTTAACTATGTAGGTAACGTAGTTATCATTTCCAGGAACATTAGTTGGACCTGTAACTTCATTAAAGTTCTCAATTGCACTGTTATTTATATTAATAGTAGCATTTTTTTTTGTTATAAAAGTTACAGCTCCTTCAAAAGTTTTATTCCCTACCTTATCAATACTAGCTATATTATTAACATCTCCTTTTGTAGAACAATTTAAAGGCGGAACAAAAAACATTCCTTGGTTTGCAGCAGCTGCAAAATTTGAGTCATATACACTTCCAGTTCCCTGAAAAGCAAATAATTTATGATCTAAATCCTTAGTACTAACATACATATTTGCTCCTGGAACATTTGAACTATATTTATTGCCTTCAATTAAAAAGTAATCTCCAGCATTAGCAAGTGTTCCATAAGATTCTCCATTAACTAAAATTTCTGTATTATCTTGGTCAGCGATAATTAATACATTTTCCCATCCATCTCTTCCATTTCCTCTAATAAATATATATTCTGATCCTACTAAATTAGAACCAACTATTTGGTCAATTCCGTAGTCTTGACCTCCTGTTTGATCTGCAAAACTTCCGCTAGCTGAACCCGTATTTACAGCAATAGGTTTATTTGAGGTTAATAATGTCCCTATAAGTTCATTTCCTGATCCTCCTTGGCTTGCTACAATGTAGCTCTCCCCCTTATTTAAAGAAACAACCAAAGGAGATTCTTTAAGTTTAGGCCCTCCAAGAGTTTCCATAGTTTTTGTAAAACTGAAAGTTAGTTCAGTTAGATCTTCAGTTGCCATTGCAGAAATAAAACCAATATGAGATTGATTTTGATTTTGGAACATTCCAGCTCGAAATCTTGTGCCTAAACCAGATGTTCCTTTACTTACTAGAGCACCAGCTTGATATTGTTGACCATCTGAATTTGCACGTACTGAAACATAAACTTCAGAGTCAGCTTCAATTATAAATCCTTTATTTAAAACTTGTTCAACTTCTGATTTTTCTACAAAAAGATTGCTCCACCAACCATTATTATCCCCTGGATCTTGAGCTAATTCAATTGCTACTGGATTTGAATTAGAAACTTCACCTTCAGCAAACAAGGTTCCTGAATCATTGGTTACACCTAATATTCCACCAATTTTAACCTTATATTTCACTCCACTTTCACTAGGGGTTGATATATACATCCATTGATCTCCTGGATCATCCTCAGCAGCCATCGGAGGAATATAATGCACTTTACTAAGTTGAGCTTGAACTCCAAAAGGAATAAGTAGCAAAACCAGGTATAAAAAAAATCTTTTCAAACTGATTATATAATTTTGTGCAAACTTAAGAGTTATATTTAAAAATAAAGAATACCATTTCTGTTTTTATATAATAAAAAGAAAAATATGGGTTTCGAATAATCTGATAATAGTTTAGTTTTTCTATGTAATTGAATATCCTTTTTATAAATTTATAAATTAGAATAAGAGTATGCGCAACTTTTTATAAATGAAAAACGAAAGAAACAGAAGAGAAGCATTGGTGTATCATGCTAAACCAAATCCTGGTAAAATAGAAGTTATTCCTACAACAAAATATAATACCCAAAGGGATTTATCTTTAGCATATTCTCCTGGCGTTGCACACCCATGTAAAGAAATATATAAAGAAATTAAAAATGTATATAAATATACCTCTAAAGGCAACTTGGTAGCAGTAATAACAAATGGAACAGCTGTTTTAGGACTTGGTGATATAGGACCTGAGGCTTCCAAACCAGTAATGGAAGGAAAAGCGTTGTTATTTAAGATTTTTGCAGGGATTGATGTTTTTGATATTGAGATTGATGCAAAAGATCCTGAAAAGTTTATTGAAACTGTTAAAAACATCTCTCCAACTTTTGGAGGAATAAATTTGGAAGATATCAAGGCTCCTGAGGCGTTTGAAATAGAAAAAAGACTTTCAGAAGAATTAAATATTCCGGTAATGCATGATGACCAACATGGTACAGCAATAATTTCTTGTGCAGCATTATTAAATGCCCTAGAAATTGCTGACAAAAAAATAGAAGATGTTAAGATGGTTGTTTGTGGGGCTGGTGCTGCAGCAATATCCTGCACACGAATGTATAAAGCCTTTGGGTTAAATTCCAATAATATTATTATGACGGATAGCAAGGGAGTTATAAGAAGCAATAGAAAAAATTTGTCTACTGAAAAAAAAGAATTTGCAACTAGTAAAAAAATTAATACACTTGAACAAGCTATTAAAAAGAGTGATGTTTTTATTGGGCTTTCAAAAGCAAATATGGTTACCTCCAAAATGCTTTTGTCAATGGCAAAAAATCCTATAGTTTTTGCAATGGCTAACCCAGATCCTGAAATAAGGTATGATTTAGCAATGAAAACTAGAGATGATATTATTATGGCTACAGGAAGATCTGACCACCCAAATCAAGTAAATAATGTTTTAGGTTTCCCCTTTATTTTTAGAGGAGCTTTAGACGTTAAAGCAACAAAAATTAATGATCAGATGAAGATGGCAGCGGTGAAAGCACTAGCTTCATTAGCCAAAGAAACAGTGCCAGAATTTGTTAATATAGCATATGACAAGACTAAGCTTACCTTTGGGAAAAATTATATAATTCCAAAGCCATTTGATCCTAGGCTAATTACTAAAATTCCACCACAAGTTGCAAAAGCTGCTATGGATTCAGGTGTTGCAAAAGATCCTATTGAATGTTGGGATAAATATGAAGAACAATTACATACAAGATTAGGTAATGACAAGAAAATTGTAAGGCTTCTTACAAATAGAGCAAAAGCAAATCCAAAATCAATAATTTTTGCAGAAGCAGATCATTTAGATGTTTTAAAAGCAGCACAAATAGTTCATGAAGAAGGAATTGGTTACCCCATTTTATTAGGTGATAAAGAAGTAATACTTGAATTAAAGTCTCAGATTGAATTTGAGGATGATATACCAATTATTGATCCAAAGTCTGATGAAGAACTTCCAAATAGAGAGAAATATGGACAGAAATATTGGGAAATTAGAAGAAGGAAAGGAGTTACTTTGTTTGAAGCAGTAAATAAAATGAAACAGAGAAATTTATATTCTGCAATGATGCTTTTAAATGGTGATTCAGATGCATTAATATCAGGATATTCTAGAAGTTATCCTGTTACTGTAAAACCAATGTTAGAAATTATTGGAAAAGCACCGGGAGTAAATAAAGTTGCCACTACTAATCTAATGATTACTAATAAAGGCCCTTTATTTTTGTCGGATACTTCAATAAATATTGATCCAAGCTCTAAGGATTTGGCTATTATAGCTAAAATGACAGCGGATACTGTAAGAATGTTTGGTATGGAACCAAATATAGCCATGTTATCATATTCTAATTTTGGCTCATCTAATCATGCTATGGCTTTAAAAGTTAATCAAGCTGTAAAGTTTTTACATAGAAATTTTCCAGATCTTAATGTAGATGGTGAAGTTCAATCAGATTTTGCTTTAAACAAGAAAATGTTTAAAGATAAATTCTCATATTCTAAGCTTGCAGGGAAAAATGTAAATACATTAATATTTCCAAATTTAGATTCTGCAAATACTAATTATAAAGTAATTAAAGAATTAGATGACGCCCTTTCTATCGGCCCAATTATGATGGGTATGTCTAAAGCAGTTCATGTTCTACAACTAGGGGCTAGTGTAGAGGAGATGGTAAATATGTCTGCAGTAGCCGTAGTAGATGCTCAAAAGAAAGCTAAATTAAAAGAATGATTACACAATTAAAAGGTAGAATGGTTGAAAAATCACCAACTGAGCTTGTAATTGACTGCAATGGTGTAGGATATTTAGTAAATATATCTTTAAATACATTTTCTAAATTAACTGATTCTGAAAGTATTAGTTTATTTACTCATCTTCAGGTAAAAGAAGATTCACACACTTTATTTGGTTTTTTTGAAAAAACTGAGAGAAACCTTTTTAGACAATTAATATCTGTTTCAGGTATTGGTGCAAGTACTGCTAGAACTATGCTATCTTCACTTAGCCCTAATGAAATTCAAAGTGCAATAGTTTCTGGGAATGTCTCAACAATTCAATCTGTAAAAGGAATTGGATTAAAGACTGCACAGAGAGTAATTATAGATTTAAAAGATAAAGTAAGTTTAGTTTCTGAAAATGATCAATTTATTGGAAATATTAACAATACAAATCAAGATGAAGCGTTATCAGCATTAGAAGTACTAGGATATAGTAGAAAACAAACTAGTAGGGTAATTGAAATGCTTCTTAATAATTCTCCCGAATTATCTGTCGAAGAATTGATTAAAGGTGCATTAAAAAAAATGTAAGTATTGATTAAGGTTTCTTTTAAAAGAAAAATGATTTTTTTGTCATTTTTCTTATTCATATTATACAATCATAATCTATTAGGTCAAAGGATTATCAACTTAGATACAATAGGTAATACTGTTTATTTAGGAAAATTTAAGCTTAAACCACCCTCTTTTTTTATTTCCAAATACACATATGACCCCTTAATAGATAAATATATTTACACAACTAAAGCTGGAGAAATTGATGTAGGAATCCCATTAGTCTTGAGCCCAAGTAAGTATAGAAAGTTGGTAAGAGATAATAATATTAAAAACTATTTTCAGGAAAAGTTAAAACTCTTAGAGGATGAAGACTCTAATGACTCTAAAAAACTTAAAAATTTACTTCCAGATTTATATATAAACTCTAATTTTTTTGAGACAATTTTTGGAGGAGATGAAATAGAGCTTACACCACAAGGATCTATCACCATGGATATTGGTGCTAGATATCAAAAAAGAGATAATCCTTCTTTATCTACTAGAAACCAAAGTAATATTAGTCTTGATTTTAATCAAGCTATTAGTTTAAGTATGAATGGTAAAATTGGAGAGAGACTAACTATTGCATCTAATTATGACACACAATCTACTTTTGATTTTCAGAATCTTTTAAAATTAGATTATACTCCAACAGAGGATGATATTATTCAAAAAATTGAATTGGGTAATGTAAATATGCCATTAAGTGGATCTTTAATTTCTGGAGCCCAAAGTTTATTTGGTTTTAAAACGGAATTAAAATTTGGTAATACTAAAGTTACTACTGTTTTATCTGAACAAAGATCTCAATCTCAAACTGTTATGGCAAAAGGGGATGGAAGTTTTGAAGAATTTTCAATTTCTCCATTGGAATATGATGAAAATAGGCATTTCTTTTTAGGACAATATTTTAGAAATAAATATGATACAACACTTAAAACAAATCCATATCTAAATACACAGGTTAATATAACTAGAGTTGAAGTGTGGGTGACTAATAGGGTTAATCAGACACAAAATGTCAGAAACATATTAGCCTTACAGGATTTAGCAGAATCTGATCCTACAAAAACAATAATTGATGATTTTTTTCCTAGTTTCATAACAAAACCTGGAAAAAATATTTACCCAGATAATTCAGTAAATAAATTTGATCCTTCATCTATTGGAACTGGATTATTAAATTCAGAAATTAGAGAAATTTCTTCTGTAAAAAAAGGTTTTGGAACAATTTCAAATTTAGTAAGTGAAGGAAATGATTATTCCGTTTTAGAAAATGCAAGAAAATTAGAATCTAATGAATATAAACTACATCAAAAATTGGGATATATTTCCTTAAATCAGCCGCTGAATAATGATGAAATTTTAGGTGTAGCATATCAATATACAGTTGGAGGCCAGGTTTTTCAAGTTGGAGAATTTGCAAATGATGGAATTGATGCTTCAAATTTATATCAAGATAATAATCAATCTCAAATTTCAAATAATAGCTTAATTGTTAAAATGTTAAAGAGTAGCTTAACAAATATAAATCAGCCAGTATGGGATTTGATGATGAAAAATATTTATTCTATTGGTTCATATCAAATAAATAAGGAGGATTTTAAACTAAACATTTTTTATTCTAACCCATCACCATTAAATTATATTGAAGCAGTGGATTCATCGATTTGGCCTTCATCAATACAAGGCAAGACTTTACTTTCTGTATTTGAATTTGATAACTTAAACATGAATAATGATATCCAAAATGGAGGAGATGGTTTTTTTGATTTTGTTCCAGATATAACTATTGACTCTAGAAATGGTTTAATCATTTTTACAACAGTTGAGCCATTTGGAGAATTTATTTTTAATAAACTTAAAAATGCAAGCTCAAATAATGAAAATTATGAAAATTATAATTCATATAATGTAAATCAAAAAAAATACGTATATCAAGAAATATATAGCTTGTCTAAAATTGGGGCTGAGGAAAAAATTGAAAAAAATAAATTTCAATTAAAAGGCTCATATAAAACCTCTGGGGATGCTGGGGGAATAGCTATTGGACAGTTCAATGTTCCTAGAGGCTCAGTAAAGGTTACTGCGGGAGGAAGATTACTTCAAGAAGGAATAGATTATACAGTTAATTATCAAGCAGGAAGAGTTATGATTTTAGATGAGTCATTGAAAAGTTCTAATATACCTATTGAAATTTCTACTGAAAGTAATTCGTTTTTTGCCCAGCAAAAGAAAAGGTTTTCAGGAATTAATGTTGAACATAAATTTAATGAGAATTTCATTCTAGGAGGATCATTAATGAATTTAAGTGAAAGATCAATAAGTCAAAAGGCAAATTATGGAGTTGAACCTGTTAATAATACAATGATTGGTATTAATGGAGTTTTTTCAAAAGAAGTCCCTTTTTTAACAAGATTAGCAAATAAATTACCAAATGTAAGAACAAGAACTCCATCAATAATTTCTGTAAAGGGAGAGTTGGCATATTTACATGCTGGAAAACCTAAAAATTCAGGATACGAGAACAGTGCCACTGTTTATGTTGATGATTTTGAAGGTGCAGAAACAAACATAGATTTAAAGGATACCTTTTCATGGAATCTTTCTAGTGTTCCTCAAAATGTAAAGGGTTCAGAGTTTGAAACAAATGATTTAAGATTAGGCTATCATAGAGCTAAATTAGCATGGTACAATATTGACCCAGTTTTTTACACTAGACAAAGACCCTCAGAAATTGACGATAACGAATTATCTAAAAATGAAACAAGAAGAATTTTTATTGATGAAATTTTCCCACAACAAGATTTAATTGAAGGACAATCACGAATTCAAAATACGTTTGATTTAAATTATATTCCAAATGAGAAAGGACCATATAATAACAATAAAAATAATTTGTTTATTGAAAATTTATCCAATAATTGGGCAGGAATAACTAGAAAAATTAATTCTACAAACTTTGAACAGTCTAATGTAGAGTTTATTCAATTTTGGTTATTAGATACTTTTGATGAGAACTCTTCTAATAATAATGAATTGGGCACATTGGTTTTTAATTTAGGAAGTATTTCAGAGGATATTTTAAAAGATGGATACAAATTATATGAAAATGGTCTTCCAACTCAAAATTCACAACAAATAATCAATAACTCAAACTGGGGAGTTTCTCCATCTACACAATCTTTAGTTTACTCTTTTGATTCAGATGCGAATAATAGAGCAGTTCAGGACCTGGGTTATGATGGATTAAATGATCAGGATGAATTAAATAGATATTTTAATGGAACAAAAAATGATCCTGCTGGAGATAATTATGAATATTACTTAAGTGCAACAGGTGGAATTTTAAATAGATATAAAAATTATAATGGAACACAAGGCAATTCTCCTGTTACGTCTTCTAACAATAATAGGGGATCAACAACTATTCCTGATAGAGAGGATGTAAATCAAGACAATACTATGAATACAATAGATAGTTATTTTGAATATAAAATACCTATTAGAAAAAATATGGATGTTGGAAATCATCCATTTATTAGTGACATTAGAAATAATGTAAAAGTTGAACTTCCAAATGGCAAAACAAAGATTACTAGATGGATACAATTTAAGGTTCCTGTTTTTAAACAGTTTTATAATAGCATTAACTATAGCAAATATTTTAGTGCTGTTAATGGAATAGATAATTTACGATCGATTCGTTTTATGAGAATTGTTTTAAAAGATTTTTCTAATCCTATTACTTTTAGATTTGGAACTTTAGACTTAGTCAGAACTGATTGGAAGAGATATTCAAAAAACTTAAATAAAGATAATATCTCTTACCCAAATACATCTTTTGATATAGGATCAGTAAATATTTTAGAAAATGAGAATAGAGTGCCCATTAATTATATACTTCCCCCTGGAGTTCAGAGAGAAGAAATAAACTCTAATAGTTCAATTATCAGACAAAATGAGCAGTCCATGTCAATTACAGTTACTGATCTACATCCCAAAGATTCCAGGGCTGTTTATAAAAACTTAGACTTTGACATGAGGCAATACAAGAAATTAAAAATGTTTATACATGCAGAATCTATTGATGGGAATCCATTACTGCCTGGCGAAGGTGGTTCTGAGGATTTTGATAAAAGACTTGTTGGATTTATTCGTCTTGGTTCAGATTTTACAGATAATTATTACCAGATTGAAGTCCCCTTAAAGCCTACTGCATTTTCTCAGGGATCATCGAATAGATTTAGCTCTGAAGAGGTTTGGCAACCTGAATCTAATTCCATTGATTTTTCACTTGAAATATTAACTAAACTAAAAGCTTTAACAATATCCAATAGTTCTAATTTAACTGAAGTTTTATATTTTAATGAAGACCTTGAAATCATAGATGAATTTTCTTCTATCTCTGGTTTGCCAGGTGAAAAAAAATATAAGTTTGCAATAAAAGGAAATCCTACAATTGGAGGAATAAAAACCTTAATGATTGGAGTAAAAAATCCCTCTACACAAAATGGAGATAATCTTTCAGCTGAAGTTTGGTTTAATGAGTTAAGATTATCAGAAATTGAAGGTAAAGGAGGTTGGGCGGCTATTGGATCTCTTGATGCCAATATCGCGGATGTAGCAAAATTTTCTATTTCAGGGAAGATGTCAACTATTGGATTTGGATCAATTGATAAAACACCAAATCAAAGAAGTAGAGAAGAATTTAAGCAGTATGGGTTTGTTGGTAGTGCTAATTTTGGAAAATTTTTACCTGAGAAATGGGGAATTCAAATTCCATTAGCTTATACTATAAATCAACAATTAATAACGCCTGAATACGATCCGTTTTTTCAAGATATTAAGTTAAATGATAGATTAGATTCTGCTAATAGAAAAAGTCAACGAGATTCAATAAGGCAACAAGCAATTTCTTTTAAACAAACCAAAAATATAAGTTTAATAGGATTGAAAAAAAATAGATCAGAGGGTCAAAAAGAAAGAATTTATGATATTGAAAATTTCGATTTTTCATATAGCTATAATCAAGAGAAAGAAAATGATTATGAAATTGAAAACCTTACTAGAAAAACAGTAAGAGCAGGAGTTCAATATAATTTTAATTTTAATCCATTTGTTATATCTCCTTTTAAATCAATTGCTTTTATTGGAGATAATAAATATTTGAAATGGCTTAGTGAATTTAATATTAATCCCTTATTATCTAGTATATCGTTCAGTTCAAATATAAATCGAGTATTTAATAGCCAACGTTTTAGAGATGTTTACGTTGAAGGCGCAGATTCTTCAAAACAGATTGCTTTGCCTGAAATACAACAAAGGAATTTTCTTTTTGATTGGGACTTAAACTTAACTCAAAATTTAACTAACTCATTGAGATTAGATTTTTCAGCATCAAACAATAGTATAGTAAAAAATTATTATGAAAATGATTCTGAAGGAAATATTATTATAAATAAGGAATTGGAAATATGGGATGGATTTTGGAATACTGGAGAAGCTAATTCTCATAATCAATCATTTGGGCTGAGTTACGATTTACCTTTTAAGCTTTTTCCATTTATAGACTTTATTTCAAGTAATTATAATTATTCTGGAGATTTTAATTGGGAAAGAGGTTCTGATGCTATGGCCCAAGTTGAAGATGAATTGGGCAATATATTAGGTAGAGTTAACACTATTCAAAATGCCAATACACATTCAATAAATGCTTCTTTTAACATGTCAAAATTTTATAGAAATATTGGAATAGAAAAAAAGAAAAAACCTAAAAAAACAAGGGATAAAATTATAAATTCATTTATTAGTTTGGCAACAGGACTTTCTAGACTAAGGTTAAATTATACAGAAAATAATGGTCAAGTTTTACCTGGATATACTCAATCTTTAGGCTTCCTTGGAACTTCAAGACCTTCATTAGCATTTGTTTTTGGAAGTCAATCAGATATTAGGTATGAGGCTGCTAAAAATGGATGGTTGACAAATTTCCCAAGTTTTAATGAACAATATACACAGGTACATAATACAAAGTTTGATTTAGTTGCTGAAATTAGTTGGATTGAAGATTTTAAAATTGATATAAATGCAAATAGAGTTTATTCTGAGAATTTTTCAGAAAATTATCAAATAATAAATAATCAATATAATGCACTTAATCCAAATATTTCAGGAAACTTTGCTATCTCAACTATTTTAATTAAAACCGCTTTCAATAGCAGTGATCAATACAATTCAAAGACTTTTGAAAAATTTCAAAAAAATAGACTAATAATTGCAAACAGATTAGCGGCTATTAATGGAAATTCAAACGGAATTGATGAATTTGGTTTCCCCTTGGGTTATGGAAAAAATAATCAATCTGTATTAATTCCATCATTTATTTCCGCATATTCTGGTAAAGATCCAAACAGCATTTCACTAAGTGCAATTAGAAGTACCCCTCTTCCCAATTGGTCTATACAGTACACAGGGTTAATTGATCTTGATTTCTTCAAAGAGAGGTTCAAAAGATTTAGTATTGGACATTCATATAGATCAAGCTATACATTGAATAATTTCAAATCAAATCTGGAATATGATTCATCAAACAATCTATTGACCGATGTTTCTGGAAATTTTTTAAATGAAATTCTATATACTAATGTAAATCTTGTTGAACAATTTAATCCTTTACTAAAACTAGATATGGAGCTAAAAAATTCTATAAGAGTTATTATGGAATTAAAAAAAGACAGAGCTCTTTCTTTAAGTTTAGACAATAATTTATTAACAGAAACATCTGGAATGGATTATTCAATTGGATTTGGATATAGAATCAAGGATTTACAATTTAGAAGCAACTATGGTGGAAGGCAAAGTGTTTCAAAAGGTGATTTAAATATAAAAACAGATGTAAGTTTACGTGATAATATTACAATTATTAGAAACTTGGATATTATTGATAACAAGGTTACCGCTGGTCAAAAAATATGGTCTATTAAATTTTCCGCTGATTATGCTTTAAGTAAAAGTTTTAATGCCGTATTTTTCTATGATCATTTATTTTCTGAATTTGCTATTTCAACGGCATTTCCACAAACTACAATAAGATCAGGAATGACATTGAGATATAATTTTGGTGAATAAATTTGTTATGAAAAAATATTTTTAAAACTTACATTTGCCAAGATAAAAATTATATATATGGAAATTAAATCTGAATTAAAATATACTAAAGATCATGAGTGGGTTGAAGTTAATGGAAACCAAGCTAGGGTTGGAATAACAGATTATGCTCAAGGTGAATTGGGGGATATTGTTTATGTTGAAATTGAAACACTTGATGAAAGTTTAATGAAAGAAGAAGTTTTTGGTTCAGTGGAAGCTGTAAAAACTGTTTCAGATTTATTTTTGCCTGTTTCTGGCAAGATAATTGAAATCAATGAATCCCTTGAAGATAATCCTGAACTAATTAATGAAGATCCTTATGACAAAGGTTGGATTATTTGTATGGAAATTGAAAATTTAGATGAATTAGATAATCTTTTAGATTCAGAATCCTATAAAAAATTAATTGGAGTATAGTTATGTTTAAAAAAATCACATTATTATATACTTTATTTATTATTTGTATTTCTTTAATTCCTATTCCAAAACTAGTATTTCCTGGATTTAGCATTTCTGATAAATCTTTACATTTAATTGCCTATCTAATTATGTCTATTATGTGGATTAGATTAGGATTTATTGAATCCAAAAAAATTAAATGGAATTATTTTTTATTAGTGTTATCTATTGCTTTAATTACTGAGATATTACAAGGCATTTTGCCAATTGGCAGATATTTTGAAATAGCAGATATACTAGCGAATTGTATTGGACTTTTATTGGGATTTGGTGTTAGCTACTTTTATATAATTAAAAATAAGGTGACTTAGCTTTCATTTTAAAAAAAAAAAATTATTTTAGCTTAAGAATTAATTTGATATATGCAACGTAAAAAGAATCCAAGAGCAGATTTAAGAAAGTACAGCAGTTTGATGTTTGCTGTAGGATTATGTCTAGTCCTATTTATTTCGTGGCAAGCAATTGAGTTTAAAAGTTATGAAAGGCTATATGACTTAGAATCATTAAATGTTGATGATGATGATGATGAAGATATTCCAATTACTGAGCAAATTAAGACACCACCACCACCACCACCACCACCTGCTCCTGAAATTATTGAAGTAGTTGAAGATGAAGAGGAGATAGAAGAAACTATTATTGAATCTACTGAAACTGATCAAGAAGAAGTTGTAGAGGAAGTTGAGGTTTTAGAAGAAGAGATAGATATGGACATTCCTTTTGCAATTATTGAAGATGTTCCATTGTTTCCAGGATGCGAAAGAGTTCCAAAATCTCAAAGAAGAAAATGTTTTCAAGAACAGATACAAAAGCATATCAATAAGAATTTTAGATATCCTGAAATTGCCCAAGAAATGGGTATTCAAGGGAGAGTTTTCGTCCAATTCATGATTGGAAAAGATGGAAGTATTAGCGGAGTTAGGACTAGAGGCCCTGATAAAAATTTAGAGAAAGAGGCTAATAGAATTATTTCTAAATTACCTAAGATGACACCCGGAAGACAAAGAGGTAGACCTGTTAGAGTACCGTTTAGTATTCCAATTACTTTTAGATTACAATAGATTTTTTTTAAAGAGTTAAATATCAATTAAATAATTGTTTTCTCTAATATTCTGTTTTAAATTTGTGCCCTTAATAATTTATGGCTACTAGTTTATACAAATCTCACCCAAAATCAATAGTTAATATTATTAAGCAAGTCTTGAAAATATTTTTGGAATTAACTAAAGCTAGATTAGCAATTAGTGTAGTTTTTTCCTCCATAGCAGGATACTTAATAGCTGTAGATAATTATGATATTTATATTATTTTTCTTCTTGTATTAGGCGGATATTGCATGGTAGGAGCATCAAATTCTTTCAATCAAATAATAGAAAGAGATATAGATGCTTTGATGGATAGAACTAAAAATAGACCTATTCCTGCAGGAGATGTTTCAGTTTCATCAGTCTTTATTTTATCTATAATATTAACATTAATTGGAACAATTGTTTTATATAAAATAAATCCTAAAACTGCTCTCTTTGGGGCGATTTCCATTTTTATATATACCTGTTTATACACGCCATTAAAAACTAAAACACCTCTTTCTGTTTTTGTTGGTGCTTTTCCTGGCGCAATTCCTTTCATGTTAGGTTGGGTAGCTGCTACAAATAATTTTGGTATTGAAGCGGGAACATTATTTGCTATTCAATTTTTTTGGCAATTCCCCCACTTTTGGGCATTAGGATGGATGCTTCATCATGATTACAAGAAAGCGGGCATTAATATGTTACCAACTAAAAGAAAAGATAAAGCAACTGCGCTTCAAATTATTCTTTATACTATATGGATGATAATGATTTGCCTATTGCCATTAAGTGGTTTAACTGGGGATCTTAAGCTTTCTATATTTTCTGCTTTGGTAATTGGATTAATTGGGCTTTCAATGCTTTATTATTCAATTAATCTATATAATAAAATGTCAACCGATGCTGCTAAAAAGTTATTTAAAGCTAGTGTATTTTGTTTGACTATGGTTCAAATAGTTTATGTAATTGATAATATATATATATGGAATTAAATCAGGAAGAAATTCGCATAAAAACTATAAAAGCAAAAAAAATGATGCTTTTGTTTTCAATGTTAAGCATAGCTATGACTTTTGCTGGTCTAACTAGTGCATATATTGTTAGTAAATCAAGGCCAGATTGGTTAAAAGAATTTGAATTACCTATAGCCTTTACAATAAGTACAATTGTCATTTTATTAAGTAGTATTTCTATTTGGATTGCCAAAAAAAATGTAACTAAAAACAATGTTTCTAATACCTCTTTATGGCTTTTAATAACTTTTGGTCTAGGAATAATTTTTATCCTTTCTCAGTTTTCTGGTTTTAGTGAATTGATTTCTAAAGGATATTTTTTTACTGGGGCTCAAAGTACAATAACTACTTCTTTTTTATATGTACTTACAGTGCTGCATTTAATACATTTATTTGCAGGAATTATTGTATTGATTGTGGTTATGATTAATAATTATAAAAACAAATATGAAACTAAAAAATTAGGTTTTGAATTGGCTGTAACTTTTTGGCATTTTCTTGGAGTTTTATGGATATATTTATTTGTTTTTTTATATTTCTTTAGATAGTAAAAATATGTAACTTTGAACTTAAAATTTAAATAGGTAAATGAGTGTAACAATTTCAAAAAAAATAGAAGAAGAAGATTTATGGGGAGGTGGTAACAGACCATTTAAAGCTAGTTATGGAAAGTTAATGATGTGGTTTTTTATCGTATCAGATGCTTTAACTTTTACTGGATTTCTTGTTGCATATGGTTTTTCTAGATTTAAGAATTTAGACTCTTGGCCAATAGCTGATGAAGTTTTTACTCATTTTCCTTTCTTACACGGAGTTGATGCACCAATGTATTATGTGGCATTAATGACATTTATTTTGATTTTTTCATCAGTAACTATGGTTTTAGCTGTTGACGCTGGGCATCATATGCAAAAAGGCAGGGTAACTTTTTATATGTTATTAACTATAATTGGAGGGGCTGTATTTGTTGGATCTCAGGCTTGGGAATGGAATAATTTTATTAGAGGTGAATATGGAGCTGTTGAAACTAAAGGAGGACAAATATATCAGTTTGTAAACGAAAAAAATGATAAAAGAGTTGCATTAAAGGATTTTGCTATAAGTAACCCTAATGACAGATTGCAGCATGAAAAAAGAAATGGGATTTGGTTTTATAATGAATCAACTTTGCCATCTTATACTGTAGAAGAGGTAATTGGTGGATTTAATTCTAATCCTGATTTGATAATAAAGACAGAAAAAATTGATGAAAAAGGCCATAAAATTAAATTAACCAGAGAAGAATCATTGCAAAAAATAACTCAAGCAAAGCATGTTGTTGAGGGAGCGAATTTAATACGTAATGAGTACGGAAATCGATTATTTGCAGATTTTTTCTTTTTTATAACCGGATTTCATGGCTTTCATGTATTTTCTGGTGTAATAATAAATATTATAATTTTCTTTAATGTGCTTATTGGAACCTATGAAAGAAGAGGACATTATGAGATGGTTGAAAAAGTAGGTCTATATTGGCATTTTGTTGATTTAGTTTGGGTTTTTGTTTTTACATTCTTTTACCTAGTATAAAATTTTATAAATGGGAGATAATACACATAAATTAGAGATTTTTAGAGGTTTTGTAAAGTTCAAGTCAAATCAACAAAAGATATGGGCAGTACTTCTTTTTTTATCAATTGTTACAATTATTGAGGTTGCACTTGGAATTACTAAACCAGAAATTTTAATGACTACTTTTTTATCTGCTAAACTCATTAATTGGATTTTTATAATTCTTACTTTGGTAAAGGCCTATTATATTGCATGGGATTTCATGCACTTAAGAGATGAAAAAAGTGGTTTACAAGCCTCAATAGTTATAACTCTTATCTTTTTAATTGCATATCTAGCTTTTATTTTACTTGTTGAAGGAAATTATATTTATGATGTAATATATGAAGGGTTTGTTAGCTGGAATTTCTAAACATAATCAATAGATTTTTATGAGAAAGTATTTTGTACTTACTATCTTATTTGTTTTACCGTTAGTTGTCTATCTTTTTTTTGCTTCAGGAATAAATAATTTTGCAAAACTTCCTATCCTAACAAAAAATATTAAAGATATTTCTAGTATATCTGATGTTAGTTTAAAAGATAAAATAACAATTCTAGGTTTTTTTGGGAAAAATATTCAGGATAGATATGGTGATGCTGGCAACTTAAATCAAGAGATCTATAAAAGGTTTAATGAATTTAAAGATTTTCAATTTGTAATAATTCAACCGCGTGGAACAGAAGACTTATCGAAAGATTTATTAAATGAATTAAATAGAGTGACGAAAACGGATTTTAAAAATTGGAAATTTGCATCAATGGATGAAAAAGATATAATAGATCTTTTTAATAGTCTAAATACTAATCTTGAATTAGATTCTAATTTAGGAGTTTCTTATGTTTTTATTATTGATAGAGATGGAAATTTAAGAGGAAGAGATGATAAAGATGGGGTTAAATTTGGATATGATTCTAGGTTTGTAGCTGATATAAATAATAATATGGTAGATGATGTAAAAGTTATTCTTGCTGAATACAGAATGGCACTAAAGAAAAATAATATTTATAAAGACCAACTGTAAATGAAAAAATACTCCTACATATGGATTTCTTTTATAGTGTTGATTTTTGGAATATTATTTTTTCCTAAAATCATGGATAGAATTGATAGTGATAGCATTAATAATGATACTAGACTTAGTAATTCTAAAGAGTTAAGCTTTATAAAAATAAACAATGAAAAAAAGAAAGTTCCAAATTTTGTTTTTTTAAATCAAGACAGTCTTTTTATTGGGAATGAAGATTTTTTAAGTAAGGTTTTTGTTGTAGAGTTTTTCTTTACCTCATGCCCTTCTATTTGCATAGAAATGAATAAGAACATGAAGATATTAGACGAGGAATTTGGAGAAAGAGAAGATTTTGGAATAGCCTCATTTACAATTGATCCTAGTCATGATACAACTAAAGTATTAAAAGAATATTCAGAATTATTACAAATCAAATCCAAAAACTGGCATTTTTTAACTGGTGATGTTTCAGATATTTATGATCTTTCAAATACTGGATTTAATATTTTCTCATCAATAAATCCAGATGTTGCTGGAGGGTTTGAACATCAGGGATTTTTTGCTTTAATTGATCAAAACGGGTATATTCGTTCCAGAGATAATGGCATGGGTTCGCCAATAGTTTATTACTTGGGAATAAATGATGAAAATTCAGACAAACAAGGTATAGATATGCTAAAAGAAGACATTTTAAAATTGTTAAAGGTATGAATGCTAATAAATCCAAAATTTATAATTTTTTAATTATAGTTGTTTCTGTTGCTATTCCTATAGTTGTAGCTATTTTATTTACTGTTAAAATTCCTGATGCAACCCCTTTAAATTTTCTCCCCCCAATTTATGCAACCATTAATGCTATTACTGCCATATTATTGATTTTTGCATTAAGAGCTATAAAATCTGGAAAAAGGCTATTGCACGAGAGAATGATGAAAGTTTGCATTGGGTTGTCCTTAGTTTTTTTAGTAATGTATATTGCTTATCACATGACTTCTGATCCAACACCTTATGGAGGAGAAGGATTAATAGTATATATTTATTATTTTATACTTATTTCTCATATAATTTTGTCTATTATTTTAATTCCTATGGTTTTAACTAGTTATGTTAGGGCTATTCAAAAACAGTTTGACCCACACAAAAAAATAGCAAAAATCACTTTTCCAGTTTGGCTTTATGTAACAATTACAGGAGTGATTGTATATTTAATGATCTCACCATATTACCAATGATTTTTTTATACATATATAGTTTACAGTGTGCCATGTGTAGAGCTGTTTTAGAGTCAGGAGCAGATCAAAAAGCAGCAGAGGGAATTAATGATGGAATAGTATATTTAATGATAATTCCTTACGTATTAGGATTCTTAACTATTGTGTTATTATATTATAAATTTTTTAAAAAATAGGTTAAAATAAATTTTTTTATATTTGTATTATGTATAACATAGTACTATGTATAATATGAAAATAGTATATCTCAACTCACTTTAATTTGAGTGCAGAAAATTTTAAAATACAGATAAGAAAAGGTCTTTTAGAGTTTTGCATTTTGCAAATAATATTGAGAGATGAGGTTTATACATCTGATATTATCAAAGAGCTTAAAAATTCCAAAATAATTGTTGTTGAGGGCACAGTATATCCTCTATTAAATAGACTCAAAAAATCTGGATACATCCAACATGTTTGGCGTGAATCAGACCAAGGACCACCTAGAAAATATTATTCTATTACCTATGAGGGAACTCTACATATTAAGGAATTGATTGTTTCATGGAATGAGTTAGATGAATCTGTCAAGAAATTATTAAAAACTAAAAAATGAATATAGCATTTAGAATATTTTTATTATTTGTTATTAATTTAAATGCTAAGTCTTATACTGTTGAAGTATAGTGCTCTGTCTCATTCAACTTTTGGAAAGAATTCAAAGAAATTTGGTTTATAAAGTAAACTAGTTTATATTTGTTTAAATTTATAAAATATTATGACTAAAGAAGAACAACTTAAAATTATCAACGATGCAATTAAGCAAACAAAAACAAATTTAAAACCGCTAGGATATAACCTTATTTTTTGGTCAATAGTAGTAATTTCAATGAGCTTATTTCATTATTTTTTCCCTCAAATAGTTCAATACAGTTATTATTCATCTGTAATTTATTGGGTCTCAATTCCATTAATAGGTATGATCTACACAACTTACTATAATTTTAAGACTGGTATTAAAATTGGTTATGAGACACAACTAGACAGAGTTATTAGAATTATATGGTCAGTTTTTGGATTAGCTTGGATTTTTACAGTTGGCATCTCCTTAATATATAAAGTGAATCCCGTTCAAGATATTTTATTTTTATTAGGAATAGTTTTATTAATGACTGGGTTAATAGTCAAATTCAATAACATTACTATTGGAGGAATTGGATTGTTGATTTTTACTGTTTACACTTATTATAATCCAGGTTTAAATTTACTTTTAGTTAATGTTATTGGAATCAGTTTTGGGATGTTAATTCCAGGTTTATCACTTTATTTTCACAAATCTGATAATTTACAATTACATTATTATAAAGATGAATAAGGAGATCGAAAAATTATTGTTTAACCCTATTCGACTCAAAACAATATCTTTTTTGATGACAGTTGAGACTTGTAATTTTAAAGCATTACTTGAAATAACAGATTCTACAAAAGGAAATCTAAGCATTCAGCTGAAAAAATTAAATGAGTCAGGATTAATAAAAATTAAAAAATATTTTCAAAAAAGCTATCCTAAAACTGATTATTCTATTACAGAAAAAGGCAAAAAGTCATTTGAAGATTTTTTTAAACAATTACAATCTTTAAAGAATGAATAATAAAACATTAAATTTGGGCACTATAATTGATAAAAACCATAATAAATATTCATTATTAGTTTATGATTAAAATAAAAGATTTACATAAATCCTATAAAATGGGTTCTAATTCTTTACATGTGTTAAAGGGAATAAATTTTAATGTTAATGAAGGTGAATTAGTTGCAATTATGGGATCTTCAGGATCAGGAAAGTCAACATTATTAAATATTTTAGGAATGTTAGATCTTCTTGATAAAGGAACTTATGATTTAGATGGGGTTCCAATTAAAGATTTAGATGAAACCAAAGCAGCAAATTATAGAAATAAATTTCTTGGCTTTGTATTTCAATCTTTCAATTTGATTAATTATAAAACTGCTTTAGAAAATGTAACCCTTCCTTTATATTATCAAGGTGTAAACAGAAAAGTAAGAGAAGCTAAAGCTTTAGAATATTTGGATCAAGTTGGTTTAAAAGAATGGGCAACTCACCTGCCAAGTGAACTTTCAGGAGGCCAAAAACAAAGAGTTGCTATTGCAAGAGCAATGATTACCCAACCAAAAGTATTATTGGCAGATGAGCTTACAGGAGCATTGGATTCAAAGACATCAAAAGAAGTAATGGCGTTGATTCAGGAGATTAATAAAAGTGGAAAAACAATTTTAATTGTAACTCATGAGGAGGATATTGCAAAAATGTGTTCAAGGATTGTCAGACTAAAGGATGGAGTCATTATGGAAGATAAAAGAAATAAAATGGTAAAAGCTATATAATGTTTAGTAGGGATCGTTGGTTAGAAATTTTTGATACAATTAAAAAGAATAAGCTTAGAACTTTTCTTTCAGGATTTACTGTGGCTTTAGGTATTTTAATTTTTGTAGTTCTTTTTGGATTTGGAAATGGTTTAGATAATACTTTTGATAAATATTTTAAAGACGATGCGTTAAATACAATGTGGATTAATACTGGAAGGACCTCGAAGCCTTATATGGGATATAAAGCCAATAGACAGATTGAATTTGATAATGATGATTTAAAAGATATTTCATCCAGATTTGCATTTTATATTGAAGGTATTACTCCAAGAATTTCAACAAGTGCAAATGTTGGATATAAATTAAAATCTAATAATTATTCAGTAAGAGGAGTTGCTCCTTCACATCAAAAAAATGAGATGACTATTATGATGAAAGGGAGATATATTAATGGTCTGGATGTTGAAAATAAGGAAAGAAATATAGTTTTAGGCAGATTAGTTAAAGAAGATTTATTTGATGGAGAAGATGCTATTGGAAAATTTGTTTTTGGTGAAGGAAGATCCTGGAAAGTAGTCGGAGTGTTTCAAGATGATGGAGGAGATAATGAAGAAAGGATAGTTTATGTACCATACACTACATTACAGTTAATTCAAAAAAATACTGATAAATTAAGACAGATCATTATTTCCTATAAGCCTGAACTTGGTTACGGTGGAGCAGTTGCTTTTGAAGATCAAATAAAGAAATATTTAAAGAAAAAGAAATTCATTGACCCAAGAGATCCGCGTGGAATTCGTATCCGAAGTGCTGCCAAAGATTTAAAGGAAAATGATCAATTTAAAAGTGCCCTTTCATCCATTATTTTATTTGTAGGTATTGGAACTCTGTTAGCAGGGATTATAGGAATTTCTAATATAATGGTTTTTGTTGTTAAGGAAAGAACAAAGGAACTAGGAATTAGAAAAGCGATTGGAGCAACTCCTAGATCCATAATAGGCATGATCCTTCAGGAAGCTATATTTATTACTACTATTTCAGGATATATTGGATTATTTATAGGAATAGGGATTTTAAAATTAGTTGGAAATACATTAGAAGAGGAATACTTTATTACAGATCCATATGTAGATTTAAATACTGGAATTTTAGCAACTTTTTTATTAATCGCTTTTGGAGCTTTTGCGGGTTATCTCCCGGCTAAGAGAGCAGCTAGAATAAAACCTATTGAGGCAATAAGAGATAATTAGAATGAAAAGAATATTTGATAAAGATACATGGCAAGAAATTTTTGGATCTATCCAAAAAAATAAAGTTAGGACTATCATTACTATGATAGGAGTCTTGTGGGGAATTTTTATATACATTGCCCTAGCCGGCTCTTCAAAAGGATTGGATAATGGATTTGAGAGAGCTTTTCAATCAATAGCTTCTAATAGTATTTTTGTTTGGGCCCAATATACTAGTATCCCATATGGTGGGTACAAATCTCAAAGAGCTATACAATTAAAATTAGGAGATGTAGAAATTCTAAAGAAAAGAGTAAAAGGAATTAAATTTATTGCACCTAGAAATGTGAGAGGAATTTTTGGCTCATCAGGAGGAAATATTGTTAGAGGAAATAAAACAGGAACATATGCTATTTATGGCGAGTTCCCAGAATATATTAAAATAGCATCTTCTAAAATATATGATGGAGGACGATTTATTAATCAGACTGATATAAAAAATGAAAGAAAAGTATGTGTAATTGGTGAAAGAACTCAACTAGAGCTTTTTGAAGAAGATGAAAATCCAATAGGTAAATTTATAAGTATAAATAAAATAAATTTTAAGGTAGTTGGAGTACATAAGTTTGTACAGGGCGGAGGTTTTGGAGATGATGGAGATATTTATATTCCTTTTGCAACTTTTAGAAAAATATTTAATACCGGAGATGATGTGGGATGGTTTATGATTGCAGCTGATGAAAATATTGATGGAGTTAAAGTAGAGAGAGATATTAAGGCAACCTTAAAGGAAATACATACAATAGATCCTAATGATGAGCGAGCAATTGGAGGGTTTAATTTAGGAGAAGTTTTTAGAAAAACTATGAACTTTGCAAATGGCCTTACATTTTTATCACTAATTGTAGGAATTGCAACTATTCTAGCTGGGGTAGTTGGAATAGGAAATATTCTATTAATTTCAGTTAAGGAAAGAACTAAAGAAATAGGTATTAGAAGAGCATTAGGGGCTACTCCCTCTGAAGTAAGATCCCAAATTATTTTGGAATCAGTTTTCTTAACTGTTTTAGCAGGAATAATAGGAATAATTCTAGGAGCATTAGTTTTGTACGGAATAAATGCCGCAACGGTAGATATGACAGATTTCCCATATACAAACCCTACAGTTCCAATTCCATATGTTTTGGGGGCATTGGCCTTAATGATAATTTTGGGAACATTGATTGGAATAATTCCTGCACAAAAAGCAGTTAATGTTAAACCTATTGATGCATTAAGAGAAGAATAAATAAAAAAATAAAAAAATGAAATATTTAAAACACATTGGAATTACATTGTTAATCTTAGGCATTTTATTTGCCAGCGCTTTCTTTATTAAATCAAATAGTAAATCTTCAATTGTATATGATACACAAACATTAATTACTACAAGTATTGAAGAAAAAATTGTAGCAACAGGTAAAGTATTGCCTGAAGATGAGGTAAATATTGTTCCTCAAATTGCTGGAATTATTCAGGAGATTCTTGTAGAAGAAGGAGATGAAATTTTTGCTGGAGATTTGATAGCTAGGATTAAAGTAGTTCCTAATGAGCAGACACTTAATAGTGCAGAGGGTAGAGTTAAAAATGCACTAATTGTAATGAAGAATTCAGAAATTGAGTTTGAAAGAAACCAGGCTTTATTTAAAAAAGAGATTATATCAGAACAAGAGTATAATGCTTCTGAACTACGCTATAATCAGGATATGCAAAACTTATCTAATGCAAAAAGCGATTTACAAATAATAAAACTCGGTTCCTCAGGCGGATCTACAATAACAAATACTAATATTAGAGCAACTGTTTCTGGAACTATTTTAGAAATCCCTGTTGAAGAGGGTGATCAAGTAATTCAAGCTAACACATTTAATGCAGGAACTATTATAGCAACAATCGCAGATTTAAATAAAATGATTTTTGAAGGTCAAGTTGATGAGGGAGAAGTTGGAAAATTAAACGTAGGGATGCCATTAATTGTCACTCTAGGAGCAATTGAAAATAAAGAGTATGAAGCTAAATTAAGGTTGATAGCCCCTAAAGGAACAGAGGTTGCAGGAGCAATTCAATTCAAGATTGAAGGAGAGGTTTATTTAGATGATGAATATGTAGTAAGGGCTGGATATAGTGCTAACGCATCAATTATTACTGATAAAAAATCTGATATTACGGCTATCAGTGAAGCATTATTACAATATGATTCAGAAACAAAAAAACCTTATGTAGAAATAGAAACATCTAGTCAAAAGTTTGTTAGAAGAGATGTTAAATTAGGCATATCAGATGGAGTAAATGCTGAGCTTTTAAGTGGAGTAAAAAAATCAGATAAAATAAAAGTTTGGAATAAAACTGAACCTATCAAAAGAGGAGAGACTGATAGCCCATCTGATGAGCGTTCTTTTGATTAAAAAATATTATATGAAAATATTAAAATACTTACTTATAATTATTATCCCAAATATTCTAATTGGTCAGAAATCATGGACATTGCAAGAATGTGTTGATAGAGCATTAGAAATGAATATTTCAATTAAGCAATCTAAATTAGATTATGCTGGATCTGAAATAGAGAAACAAGGAGCAATTGGAAATTTTTTGCCTAACATAAATATAGGTAGTAATCATTCATGGAATGTTGGTTTAAATCAAAATATTACTACTGGTTTACTAGAAAATGTAACTACTCAGTTTTCATCTATGAATTTAAATATGAATATCAATATTTACAGTGGTCTTCAAAATATAAAAAGATTGCATCGAGCTAATTTATCTATTCTAGCTAGCCAGTATCAGCTTGAAGATATGAGTGAGAATGTTGCACTTTTAGTTGCAAACTCATATCTACAAATTTTGTTTAGCAAAGAATCACTTGCTGTTCAAGAATTACAATTGGAGATCACTTTAAAGGAATTAAAAAGAATTAAAGAACTGGTTGATGCAGGAGTTGTTCCAAAGGGAGATATATATGAAATTGAAGCAAACTTAGCATCCCAGGAAAAAACCCTAGTAGATGCTAAGAACAATTATTACTTATCTAAAATAGCTTTAGCTCAACTATTATTGATTGATGATTATGAAAACTTTGAAATAGCTAATGAATCTTATAAGATCCCTGTTTCAGATATAATGAATAAAACTCCGGAAGAGATATTTAGTTATGCAGTTTCTAATAAAAAAGAAATTAAAATTTTTGAAACTAATGTTGAAATTGCAAAAAAGGATTTGGAGATTTCCAAAGCCTTTTTAAAACCAAGTTTATCAGCATTTTATTCTTATAGTTCTCGAATAGGTTATTCTGATCGATTAATTCCAACAGGTGAAATTGAATATGCTCCAATTGGAGTAGTAGAAGGTACTGGTGAAAGAGTAATTGCACCCTATTCAAAAATGGAAATAGCAAATCCACTATCTTTTTCAGAACAATTTGATTTAAATGCTGGACAAAACTTTGGATTAAGTTTATCAATTCCAATCTTAAATAATTTATCAAGAAGATCAAATGTCAACCAAACTAAAGTCAATATTTTAAGAAGCGAAAACTCACTGCTTCAAAAAAAATTAGACTTAGAAAATACTGTTAATCAATCTTTTAATGATGCGAAAGGAGCTTTTAAAGCATATGAAGCATCACAAAAGTTAGTTGAAGCAAGAGAATTAGCATTTCAATATGCTCAAAATAAATTTGAAGTAGGCGCAATGAATTCATTTGATTTTACTCAAGCAAAACAAAGATATGAACTGGCGCAGTCAGAACTAGTTAGAACCAAATATGATTATATCTTTAAGCTTAAAGTTTTAGAGTTTTATTTTGGAGTCCCTATTACTGTTAAGTAACCTTGAAAATGTCTTATATTTTAAATATAGAATCTTCTACAACTAACTGTTCTATTTCCTTAGCATTGGATGGTAAAGTAATTGCAATAAAAGAAAAAAATGATGAAAGCTATTCTCATTCAACTGAACTACATTCTTTTATTGATGAAGTTTTAAAAGAATCTAAGGTTTCAAATAAAGAATTATCAGCTATTGCTGTTAGTAAAGGGCCAGGGTCTTATACTGGATTAAGGATAGGAGTAGCAGCAGCTAAGGGTATATGTTATGCTTTAGATTTACCTTTAATTTCAGTTTCTACACTTCTTATTCTCGCTAAACAAATAAAAATAGATAATGGATTAATAATTTCTGTTATAGATGCTAGAAGAGATGAAGTTTATTCTGCCATTTTTGATTCCTCTTATAATTTCGTAAGAAAAAGTCTTCCTGAAATAATTAATAAAGATTCTTTTCAAGAATTAATACTGACTAATAAACTTTTTTTTATTGGAAATGGTCAGGAAAAATGTATGAGATTGATTGAAAATGATTCAAATTTAATATTTTCAAGTAATGATACTTTTCCTTCTTCTAAAGAGATGGCAGCTTTGTCATTTGAGAAATTTAAAAACTCAAAATTTGAAGATATTGCATACTTTGAACCAGATTATTTAAAAAATTTTATACCTAGTTAGATCTAGCCGTTTATTGCATTTACATCAGAAATTAAACCAGGAAGCATTTGTTTAAGCATATTTTCAATTCCATTTTTAAGCGTTACAGTTGATGAGGGACAACCACTACAAGCACCTTGTAAAATCACATTTACATTTTTAGTTTCTTTATCGTATGACTGGAACAAAATATTCCCCCCATCAGATGCAACTGCTGGTTTAACATGTTGTTCAATTATTTCAATTATTTGCTTGGAAATATCATCTATATTTTCAGTATTGACTTTAATTTGATTGGAATTTTCTTTGAAAAGGTCTTCATTAATTAATGTGTTTCCATCTTGAATAAAAGTTCGAATAAATTCTCTAACATCCATTACATTTTCATCCCAATTTGAATTTGAGTTTTGAGTAACAGAAATAAAATTAAGATCTAAAAAAATTTCTTTAATAAATGGAAAACTGAATAAAGACTGAGCTAACGGGGAATTTTCTGCTTCATCAATATTTTTAAATTCATAAACATTATCTACTATTTTTTTATTCACTACAAATTTCATAACATTTGGATTTGGAGTACTCTCAGCATAAACGGTAGTAGGGGAAGGCTTATTGATATCATTATTATTAACTGAACCTCCATCATTAAGAAAATCTTGAATTTGTATACAAATCTCATTTTGAACTTCCTCCCAATTTAAAATATTTAGTTTTTCTATGTAAACAGAACGTTTGTTAAGAATTACTTTTTTAACAAATGGGAGATAAAAAATTTGTTGGATTAATGGAAAATCTTTTGCCTCTTCAATTTTTTCAAAGACAACTCTGTTATTAGATAGAAATTTATTTGAATAGAATTCTAATTCCTCCTCTCTGCTAGTTTCTTTAAATTTAATAATATGCTTTTCCATTTAAATTTTATTAATTACAAATTTATTATTTAATATTTTATTTAGTGATTTTGGAGAGCCGTTACAATAAAATGAATACTTAACTTTATTCAAATTGCTTTTTATAGAATTTTTATCAATTATTTTTTTTGTTTGTTTTGCAACAGCTTTTCCACTATCTATTATTTTTATATTTTTTGGTATTAATGATTTAATAGTTTTAATTAATAATGGATAATGGGTACAACCAAGAACTAAATGATCTATTCCTTTTTGAACCATTGGAAATAAATATTTTTTAAGAGTTTCTTCTACTTCATCTCCTTCAAAAAGTCCTTTTTCAATTATTTCAACTAAACCTTCAGCATTTTGTTCAATTATATTTATATTTTTTGCATAATTAGAAATAGTATAACTAAAAAGATGACTTGATAAAGTTCCTTTCGTGGCCAAAACTCCTATAATTCCACTTTTTGTTTTTATTGCCGCAGGTTTTATTGCAGGTTCAATTCCAATAAAAGGAATTTTAAAATTAGATCTTAAATTTTTTATACTATTTGTTGTAGCTGTATTACAAGCAACTACTATTAATTTACAATCATGATCAATTAAAAATTGGGTATTTTTTGTACTTAGTTTCTGAATTTTCTTTTTGGATTTATTCCCATATGGAGAATTTAAATTATCTGATAGATATATAATATTTTCATTAGGTAAAATTCTCTTTATAGAATTTAATATAGTAATCCCTCCAATTCCTGAGTCAAAAATTCCTATCGGGGAGTTATTCATAAAATAAAAATAAAAAAAAACTACCCAAAATTTATAGGTAGTTTTATATTGACAAAAAAGATTGTAAAGTGAATTTTAAAATCCTAACTCTACTTTTACTTCTTCTATTAAATCTTTTCCTCCAGCTAAAATTAAGCTTCCTCCTTCTGTAGCATCAATAACGTAGTCAAACCCTTGAGCTTTAGCAACTTTTTGAATTGCAGCTTTTGCTTTATCTATAAGAGGCTTAAGTAAATCAGCCTGTTTTTTTTGAATATCCTGAGATGCAGTCTGTTGATATTGTTGGATGTTTTGTTCCATTCCTGCTAACTCTTTTTGACGGGCTTGATTAGTAACTTCAGTTTGATTTTGAGCATCCGCAGAATAAGTTTGAAGTTTAGTTTGATATTCTTTCATAGAAGCTTCAATTTCTGTTGAATAGGTTTTTTGAAGTTTTTCAAGTTGTGCTTGAGCCTCTTTAACTTCTGGCATTTCACTAATTAAAGCTTGTGAATTAATATGCGCAACTTTACTTTGTGCATTCATTGTGACGACTGCAAATAAAAATAAAATGGTACTAGATAATGTTTTAAAAGTTTTCATTTTTTTTAGCTTTATTTTGTTTTCTTAATTCTAAAAGGCTATCTCTTCTTTTTTGATAGGCTTTTCTTTTTTCATCTCTTTGCTTTAAAAGTAATTCTCTTTTTGCTTTTACCTCTTCAGCTTTTTTGGCTTTTGTTTCTTCTAGCAATTTCTTTTTAGCTTCATATTCAGAATTGACTTTTTCATCGTCAAATTCAAGATTAAGCTTTTCAAGTTTTTCTGCTCTTAGAATACTTTTTAAAACCAGATCGCTAATATCGTATTTTTTTTCGGAATAAAACAGAATTGCATCAGCAGATTGATCAAAAATTTTGTCAAATTTTTTTTGTTTAGATATAGTTTCAACAACATTTAGAACTTGATCCTGAATTGGTCTTATAAGTAAGAGCTCTTGGGTTACCCAATCTCCGTTTACTCCAAATCGTTTTATTTGATAATCATTAAGTTGTTCTTCTTCAAATTTAATTTCTGATTCTCTATCTGAAATTATATCATAAGTAAGAAGTGGTCTTTCAATTTCTAAACTATCAGTAAGCACTTTTATTTCAGTTTTTCTTTCTTCAATTTCTCTTTTCCATTTTCCTATTTTTTCTTCTAACTGTGCATTTGCTGTCTTATAATCTTCCATCTGTGATAAAATATATTCCATATTTATATAACCAATTCTTTCTGCTTTTTGTGAAAAGGAAAAATTAAAAGTTAAAAAACAACTTATAAAGAGATATAGAAAGAAAAATCTTTTCATTATTTGTTATTTATCAATATAACGCACTAATCTTAAAATTGTTGTCCGATTACAAAGTGTGTCTCCCATCCATGAGCTGTAAGATCTCCATCAAAATGGTTATCTAATCCATAACCAAAATCAATACCTAATAATCCAAATGCAGGCATAAATATTCTAATTCCAAGCCCAAGAGATCTTTTACCATAAAAAGGATTAAATTGTCTAAAACTATTAAATCCATCTCCTGATTCTAAGAATGTAAGTGCAAATATTGATGCAGATGGCTTAAGAGTTATGGGGTATCTTAACTCTATTGAAAATTTATTATAAATAGTTGAACCATCTTGACTAGAAAGAGATTGATTAGGGTACCCTCTTAAACTTACAGTTTCCCTACCATCCATAGCATATTGAGACATTCCATCTCCTCCTAAGAAAAATCTATCAAATGGAATTATCCCTCTATCTTGATTATATGCACCTAAGAACCCAAATTCAGCATGTGTTTTTAAAACAAACTTATCTATTATTCTAGTATACCAACTTCCTTTAAAGTTTATTTTATAAAATTCTAACCATTTAAATTTTTCCTGATCAATTTTAGCTTGATCTGGTGTTCCATCATCATTTTGAAATTCAACTTGGTTTTTTAAATCAGCATAATCAATACCATTAAACAAAGAATATGGTAAAGTAAATTTTCCTCTTAGTTCAAAGGAAGATCCACCTAAGGGAAAAACAGGGTTAGTGTATGTATTATTTCTAGTTAAAGCTGCAGTATATGCAATATTGTGAGACTTACCATCACCAAATGTAAAAAGACCAGTGTAATAGTTATTCATGTCATAAAATTGATAGCTAAGCGCTTGATGAAAGACAAAATAATCATCAGGGACTCTTAATCTTTTAGCTAAGCCAATTGAAGCTCCAGATATTTTAAAATATTGATTTTTATTAGCCTGACCTGTATAATAATCATACCTAAATTGTTTAGTTTGAGAAATAGAAAAAGAAAATTGACTAGGTTGTTTACCACCCAACCAAGGATCTGAGAAAGAAAAACTCTGCGTGCTATAAAATCTATTTGCTTGAAGCCTTAAAGCAAAACTTTGTCCATCTCCCATTGGAACAGGCTTGTAAGCTTCTTTGTTTTTAAGCCCCCTTACTGAAAAATTATTAAATGATAGGCCTAATGTACCAATAAATCCGCCACCACCATATCCACCTTGCAATTCAACCTGACTAGCTCCTTTTTCTACTAAACCATATTCAATATCAACTGTTCCATTATTTGGATCAACATTTTTAAAATCAGGGCTTATTTGTTCAGGATCAAAAAATCCCATTTGTCCCAGTTCTCTTACAGTCCTTACAACTTTATCTTTGCTATAGAGTTCTCCAGGTTTAGATCTTAATTCTCTATATATTACATGATCATTAGTTCTTGTGTTACCAACAACAGAAATTTTATTAAAGTATGCTGGTTTTCCTTCGATTATTCTAATTTCAAAATTTATAGTATCATTTTTGGCAGATACCTCTACTGGATTTATACTAGAAAATAAGTAACCATTATTTTGATATAAATTTGTTAAATCTTCCCCATCAGGTTTGGTATTGTCAGCTATTCTCTTTTTTAATAACACTCCATTGTAGGTGTCCCCAGTATATAACCCTAATACATTGGCTAATTGCCTGTCACTGTAGACAGTATTTCCTAAGAAGGATATTTTTCCTATATAATATTTATTTCCCTCTTCAATATCAAGGTTAAGCGTAATATTTTTTTTATCAATTATTACAGAATCTTTTGTTATTCTAGCATCTCTATAACCTTTTTCTTTATAAAAATCCAGAAGAGAAGTTAAATCTTCTTTATAATCTTTATCAATAAATTTTGATTTTTTCCAAAATCTTCCCAAGAGTTTAGTTTTAGTGTTTTTCATTTGCTTTTTAAGTTTCTTAGATTTAAAAAGTTCATTTCCAACAAAATTAATTTTATCGATTTTAACTCTGTCCCCCAAATCAACACGAATAAGCATTTTACTATAATTAACTTCAGTAGAATCTGGCTTAACATCTATTGAAACTTTAGTATTTAAAAAACCATCTTTTTTATACTTATTTACAATATAATTTCTTGTAGTTTTTAAAAAATTTTGAGTAATTTTTTTTCCTTTTTTTAGTTCTGTTTCTGAAACAATGGTTTCGATTCTAGATTTTTTTAATCCAGTTATCTTATATTCTGAAAGTGTAGGCAATTCTTCTATTACTATCTCTATACTTGCTTTATTCCCATCAATATTTTTAAGATAAAAATTGATATCACTGAAAAGGTCTAATTTCCATAATTTGTTAATTATTGTACTAATTTCCTCTCCTGGAATTCTTAATTTTTGTCCTTTTCTTAACCCAGTATATGTTATAACTGTTTGTTCATTAAAACTTTTTAATCCTGAAACAGTAATCTCTTCAAGAATGTATTCATTGCCTTTGGTAAAGGATTTTTCTTGAGCAGTTAATGTAAAACTTGATATTAAAACTGAAATTATGAAAATCTTTAAAAAGAATCTTTTCAATTTATTTTTATTCACTAATTTTTCCAAATCTTCTCTCTCTTTTTTGATAACTATTAATTGCATTAAAAAAATCTTCCTTTCTAAAATCTGGCCAAAGAATATCAGTAAAGTAAAGTTCTGCATAGGCAATTTGCCATAATAAAAAGTTACTTATTCTATATTCTCCACCCGTTCTGATCAAAAGATCTACGTTTGGCAAATTTCGGGTGTAAAGATGCTCATTTATTATCTTTTCATCAATTTTTTCTTCAGAAATTAAGTTATTTTTAACTTTATTTGAAATATTTCTAATTGCAGTGCTTAATTCTTGCCTTGATCCATAGCTAATTGCCAGAGTTAAAATAAGTTTTTTGTTGTTAGATGTTTTAAGAATTACTTCTTTAAGGTTTTTTTTAGATTTTAAATTTAGAGAGTCTAAGTCTCCTACTGCACAAAGTTTTATGTCATTTTCCATTAGACTTGGAAGCTCTCTTTCTAATGAATTTACTAGTAAATTCATTAAAGCATTAACCTCTAGCACAGGTCTTTTCCAATTTTCCATTGAAAAAACATAAAGAGTTATATTTTGTACTCCAATTTCAATTGATCCATAAATACATTCTTTTACTGATTTTGTTCCATTTTTATGGCCAAAGATTCTTTTCTTACCTATTTTTTTTGCCCATCTGCCATTACCATCCATAATAATAGCAACATGATTGGGAATTTTAGAATGTAAGTTTTGTTTTTTCAATTAATTTTAATTTGGACAATAACATGGTTCAGAACCAAAAATATAAGTTAATGTAAATCCAGTGAAAACATACCAGTCTTGACTAAGGTTACTTCCAAAGGCTTTTTGAGAATAAAGCTCCATGTTTTTGTATTGAGGATAGCTTCCATCTAAATTATCTGTAAAAGTATGTTTTGCGGAAATTTCAAACCCAAATACAAAATCACGAATAGGTTTAATTTTATATCCTACAGTAATTGGAATTGAGAAAGTAGATTTTTCACCATACTTTCTGGCTGAAGATATCCCTTTTGGATAATGAAGAGCATTATATCTTAAATAATTTATTCCAGTATGAATATATGGTGTCATTTGTAATGCGTCATTCTTTAAATCAAATTCAAAAAAATTAAAATCGACTCCCAATCCAAATTCAGCTGAAATTTCATTTTCAAAACTTTTACCTCTTTGTTTTCTATATGTGGCACTGTTTGGCCATAAATCATTACTAGCAATTTTAGCATAGTTAAATTGAACTCTTCCAGCTATTCTATTATTAAAATTTTTTCTGTATAGAATTCCAAAAACAGTTTTTGTTGATTTATCTAAATCCCATATCTTCAAAACAGAACCTTTATATTTTAGTGGGTCAATATAGGTTGTTGGCCCCACATCTCCAATATAATTTGTTCCTCCAAAAAATATTCCAATCTCATTATTTTGAGAAAAAGAATTAAACGAAACAAAAAATATAATTATATATAAGATGTTTTTATTCATCAGTAATTCACAAATATAAACAAAGAAGTATCCAATTCGTGGCAAATATGGTAAAATAAGATATTTATAAATTTCTTTTATCTTCTCCCCAAAGAAGCTTGTTTCTTAAAGTTTTATAAAAATTTTCCTTCGATAAATGTGCTATTCTAATTTTAAAATTTGCTTTGTTTATTTTGATTAGAGTGCCATTTTTTAAGGATATTATTTTAGAATCTAGTGATAATAAATGAAATTTTTCTCTTCCTGAAACAGATAATGTAATTTCTGTATTATCAGGGATGATTATTGGTCTAGCATTTAAATTATGTGGAGCAATTGGAGTAAGTGCAATAGTTTGACTTAAAGGACTCATTATTGGTCCACCACAACTTAATGAATATCCAGTAGATCCCGTAGGAGTAGATATTATTAATCCATCTGCCCAGTAAGAATTTAAATATTCACCATTTAGATTTGTTTTGATTTTAATTAATGAAGTTGTGTTTTTTCTGCTTACGGTAACTTCATTTAACGCAAATGTAAAATCATTATTTTCTATTTCTGAATCACAATTAACCTCAAGCAAAGTTCTTTCTTCAACTTTAAATTCTCTTTTTATTATTTTTTTTAATTCAGTTTTTAATAAATCTTGATTTAAAGTTGCTAGGAAACCTAATCTTCCTGTATTTATTCCAATAATAGGAATTTCTAAATCTCTAATAAATGATATGGATCTTAAAAGAGTGCCATCTCCACCAATTGTTATCATTAAATCGAATGAATTGTCTAAATCATTGTAAGATGAAAATGTTTCATAATTAAATTTTAAATCAAAATCTTGATTTAAGAGTTTACTAAATTCTTTTTCTATAAAAAAATCAAGTTTATAATTATTTTTTAAATCAAATAGATTATATAAAACTGAATGCGTATGTTTTTCAGCATGTTGACTGTATATAGAAATTTTCATTTTCTTGATGAATTCTAATGCAAATTATTAAAAAAAAGAGAACCCAGCACTTAAAAGTTTGTATTTTTGAAAAAAACAAATTGGTCAAATTAAGTGTAAATATTAATAAGATTGCAACTCTTAGAAATGCAAGAGGAGGAAACACTCCAAATTTATTAAAAATGGCATCTGACATCCAATCATATGGAGCAGATGGAATTACCGTTCATCCAAGGCCTGATGAAAGACATATTACTTACAGTGACGCAAAGGAATTGCCTAAAGTAATTTATAAAGAATTTAATATTGAGGGAAATCCAATAAATAAGTTTATAAATCTTGTATGTAAAATTAAACCAACTCAAGTAACTCTAGTGCCTGATGCTATTGATGCTATAACTTCAAATTCTGGGTGGGATACTATAAAAAATAGAAGTTTTCTAAAAGATGTTATTTGCGAGTTTAAAAATAATGGAATTAGAACCTCTGTTTTTGTAGATCCTAATTTGAAATTTATTGATGGGGCAAAAGAAATTGGGGCTGATAGAATAGAATTATATACTGAGACTTATGCTTCAAATTTTGCAAAAGGTAATTTACAAGAATTGAAAAAATATATAGAATCTTCTTTACTTGCTAAAAAACTGCAATTGGGTATTAATGCAGGACATGATCTAAATCTTCAAAATATTGAATACTTTGTAAAACATATGCCATTTTTAGATGAAGTATCTATAGGTCATGCAATAATCTCAGAATCTTTGTATTTGGGAATTGAAAATGTAGTGAATCTATATTTACAAAAAATGAATTGATGCTTCTAAAGAGTAAAATTATTGGCAAGGGACCTATTCCGTTAATTATTTTACATGGATTCCTAGGAATGTCTGACAATTGGAAATCATATGGAAAAAAAATGAGCTCTTTTGGTTTTCAAATTCATTTGTTAGATCAAAGAAATCATGGAGAAAGTTTTCACAGCAATGATTTTAATTATACTTTTTTAGCGCAAGATTTATACAATTATATTGATCATTATAAGATATATAATTTTTCAATTATTGGTCACTCAATGGGAGGTAAAACAGCAATGATGTTTTCTTCTCTTTATCCAACGGCAATTAATAAATTAATTATAGTAGATGTTTTGCCAATAAGCTATAAAAGTAATTTTCAAAATATATTGGACTCTCTAAAATCAATAGATTTAAATACAATTAAATCAAGGAAAGATGCAAATATAATTTTAGAAAAAACTATTACTGAATCATCTATAAGAGGATTTTTATTAAAAAACCTCTACAGAAATAATAAAAACAAATTAGCTTTTAAATTTAATTTAAACGTTTTACATTCTAAATTTTATGAAGTTGAAAAAGCAATTGATTTATTAATCCCTTTCAATGGAAAATCTTTATTTGTAAAGGGAGAAAAATCAAATTATATTTTAGAAAGTGAAATAGAAAAAACGAAAATGTTTTTTCCAAATTTAAAGTTAATAACTATCCCAAATTCAGGACATTGGGTTCATTATGAAAATCCAGAAATATTTTTCGAAGAGACTATGAATTTTTTAAAATCTTAAAAGTTGGTCAACTTTCTAAAAAGACCTATTTTTACGCCCTAATTTTTAGATAATACATGAAAATTAATAGAAAAGATATTGATAAGTTAAATTCTTTATTAAAAATTGATATTGATAAAAAAGATTATCAACCAAACGTAGATAAAGTTTTAATTGATTATAAAAAAAGAGCCAATATTCCAGGTTTTAGAAAAGGCCATACACCAATAGGATTGATAAAAAAACAATATGGTCTTTCTGTTAAGGTTGATGAGGTAAATAAGATAATGCAAAAGACTTTGACAGATTATTTAACAAAAGAAAATTTAGCAATTTTGGGGAATCCTATTCCTAAGGAAAATCACGAACTAGATTGGAATTCCGATAATATGTCCTTTGAATTTGAATTGGGTCTTTCTCCAGACTTTGAAGTTTCATTTAAGAATAAAAAACCAATTAATTTATATGAAATTGAAGCTGATAAAAAAATGATTGATGATCAAATTACAAATATTCAAAATCAATATGGTAAGCTTGCTTCAAAATTAAAAGTAGAAGACGGATATGAAATAAATGGAGTTTTTAAAAATATTGAATTTAAAGTTGATAATTCAACTAATTTTAAATTAGAAAATATTAAAGGAAAATTAAATAAAGAGTTAATTAAAAAAATGAAAATTGGTGAATCAATTCTTTTAAAAACAAACGAATTGTTTAATAAAGAATCAGATTTGAGTTTTCATCTAAAGCTTGATGATAATAAAGATCAAATAGAAGAAGTAGAATTTACTTTAAATGAGATTAATCAAAGAATTCCAGCAGATCTAGATCAAGATTTATTTGAAAAGCTTTTTGGAAAGGATAATATAAAAACTGTTACTGAATTTAGAAAAAAACTCAAAAAAGATGCTGAAAAAAATTTTGTAAATCAAACAGATCAAAAATTATTAAATGATGTTACAGAATACTTAATTGATAACACAAAATTTAATTTACCAGATGCTTTTCTTAAAAAGTGGATGCAAAAAACAGGTGAAAACAAATTAACTTCAGAAGAGGCTCAGTTGGAATATGAAAAATCTGAAAAAGGTTTAAGATACCAACTAATTGAATCTAAAATAATTGAGAATAATGGAATCAAGATTGACATAGATCAAATCAAAAATTTTTCAAAAGAATTAATTAAAAATCAAATGAAGCAGTATGGACAATTAAATCCTGACGAAAAAGAATTGGAATCTATTTCAAAAAGAATTCTTTCAAATAAAGATGAAGTTAAAAGAATTTCAGATCAACTTCTAAGTCAAAAATTAATTTCTTTATTTAAGTCAGAATTAAAGTTTAAAACCAATAAAGTTTCTTACAAAAAATTTATTGAAATGGCTTATAGTAAAAATTAATTAACTTTATTACAAACATTTTTTACAATTTTAATATGGATCACGCTAAAGAATTTAAAAAATACTCAATAAAGCATCACGGAATTAATTCATTGTATTATGATGAACTAGTTGCAAGTATGACGCCTTATATTATTGAGGAAAGACAATTAAATGTAGCTCAAATGGATGTTTTTTCTAGACTGATGATGGATAGGATTATATTTTTAGGAACTGCTATAAATGATTCTATTGCTAATATTATTCAGGCACAATTGCTTTTTTTAGAAAGTACAGATAAAGACAAGGATATTCAAATATATATTAATTCACCTGGTGGTTCAGTATATGCTGGTCTGGGAATTTATGATACTATGCAATTTATTAATCCTCAAGTTGCTACAATATGTACTGGTATAGCTGCCTCTATGTCTGCAGTTTTATTATGTGCTGGAGAAAAAGGAAAAAGATCTGGTTTAAAACATTCGAGAGTAATGATTCACCAACCTTTGGGGGGAGCACAAGGACAAGCTTCAGATATTGAAATAACAGCTAGAGAGATTGGTAAACTAAAAAAAGAATTATATGAAATAATTGCCAAGCATTCTGGTCAAAAATATGACAAGGTTTACAGTGATAGTGATAGGGATTATTGGATGAAAGCCCCTGAAGCAAAAAAATATGGAATGATTGATGAAGTTTTATTAAAAAAATAAAACTTATTAATATTTTATAATTATAAATTATGCCTGAAAAAGATTTAATCTGTTCTTTTTGTGGATTAAGTAAAGTTCAAACAAATTTACTTGTTGCTGGCCAAGATGCACATATATGTGATAGTTGTATTGAACAAGCATATGGTATTATTATTGAAGAATCTAAAAAAGAGGATCTTAAGGACAATAATGAAGAATTAAAAATTGCAAAACCGAAGGAAATAAAACTTTTTTTAGATGACTATGTTGTTGGACAAGAGCAAACAAAAAAAATAATTTCTGTAGCAGTATATAATCATTACAAAAGACTTTATCAAAAAAAATCAGATAATAATGTTGAAATTGAAAAAAGTAATGTCCTTATTGCAGGACAAACTGGAACAGGAAAAACTTTAGTAGCAAAAACAATTTCAAAAATGCTTAATGTTCCGTTGGCTATTGTAGATGCTACAGTTTTAACAGAAGCAGGCTATGTTGGGGAAGATGTTGAGACTATTTTGACAAGATTGTTACAGGCTGCAGATTATGATCAAGAGAAGGCAGAAAGAGGGATAGTCTTTATTGATGAGATTGATAAAATTGCTAGAAAAAATGATAACCCCTCAATAACTAGAGATGTTTCAGGAGAGGGTGTGCAGCAAGCTTTATTAAAATTATTGGAAGGCACGATTGTTAATGTTCCACCAAAGGGTGGCAGAAAACATCCTGATCAAAAATTCATTGAATTAGATACTCAGAATATCTTATTTATTGCAGGTGGAGCTTTTGATGGAATTGAAAAAGTTATTTCTAAAAGACTAAATATGCAGGTTGTTGGATATAAAAATTCTTCGAAAACATTAATTAATGATTCTCAAAACTTATTAAGTTATATTTCACCTATGGATCTTAAAAATTATGGACTAATTCCTGAAATTATAGGAAGATTACCAGTTTTAACTCATATGAATAGTCTTGATAAAAAATCTTTGAGATCGATTTTAACTGATCCTAAAAATGCTATTATAAAACAGTATGAAAAACTTTTTGAAATGGATGAAATAAAAATTTCATTTACAGATAATGGACTTGACTATATAGTAGAAAAAGCTCTTGAATACAAACTTGGTGCTAGAGGATTAAGATCTATATGTGAAATTGCACTAAATGATGCTATGTTTGAATTCCCTGGCTCTAAAAGAAAAAAATTAATAGTTGATAAGAATTATATTTCTAATAAACTATCTAATTCAAAACTTAATATTTTAAAGGCTGCATCTTAACAATAAGTTAGTAAATCTTCAATTAATTTTCTGTCATTACAAAGTCTAGGCACTTTATTTTGACCACCTAATTTCTTCTTTGCTTTTAGCCAATCATAAAATTGATTCTTTCTAGCTATAATAATTTCAATTTCAGACATGGTAATATTTTTGAATCTTTTTGCCTTATAATCAGTATTTGTACTTTGAAGATTAATATCTAAATCTTTTTTGAATTTATTTAAATTTTTTGGCGGAATTTTGAATTCAATTAACCATTGATGAAAACCTGATTTTTCCCCTTTCATAAAATATGGAGCAACAGTATATTCAACAATATTTAATTTATATGCTGCTAATGTTTTTTCTAGGGCAGTTTCAGCATTTTCAATAATTAATTCTTCTCCAAATGCATTTATAAAGTTTTTAGTTCTTCCAGAAATTTTTATCCTAAAGGGAAATATTGAAGTAAATTTAACGGTGTCACCTATTTTATATCTCCATAATCCAGAGTTTGTTGAAATAATCATTATATAATTAATATCAATTTTAACCTCAGAAAGGTTAATAATTTTTTCATTACTAGTTCCATAATTTTTCATTTCTATGAATTCATAAAATATTCCATAATCAAGCATTAATAATAATTCATTAGAATTATTAGAGTCTTGTAAAGCAAAAAACCCTTCTGATGCATTATAAGTCTCATAAAAATTAATATTACTTGAAAATAGTTTTTTAAATTCCTGCCGATAGGGACTAAAATTTACTCCACCATGGAAGTATACTTCAAGATTTGGCCAAACTTCATTAATATTAGTCTTCTCAGTTTCATATAAAACATTGTTTAAAAGTGTTAACATCCAAGATGGCACACCTGCAAGACTTGTAACATTTTCATCTATAGTATTTTTAATAACAGCCTTAATTTTTTCATCCCATTTATCAATTAGTGAGATTTGATTATTTGGAGTACTAATCATTTCAGCCCAAATTGGAAGGTTATCAATTAAAATAGCAGATAAGTCTCCAAAATAATTATTGTTATTTTCATATAGTTTTCTGCTTCCCCCAAGCCTTAATGATTTGCCAGAAAATAAGTTTGAGTTGTTATTATTATTGATATATAGACATAAAGCATCTTTTCCTCCTTGAAAATGGCACTTATCTAGGGTTTCACTACTAACTGGTATAAACTTACTTATTGAATTTGTTGTTCCACTAGATTGGGCAAACCATTTGATTGGTTCATTCCAAAAAATATTTTGTTCTCCTTTAATTGACCTTTTGATAAATTGATAAAAACCTTCATAATTAGTTATTGGAACTCTATTTGAGAATTCTTTATAATTCTCAATTGACTTAAATTCATATTTTTTACCAAATTCCGTATTTTTTGCACTATTTAATAAGTTCATTAATGTTTCATTTTGAACTTCTATTGGATATTTCTTAAATAATTCTATTTGATGAATTCGTTTTTTTAAAAACCATGACATAACAGTATTTAAGAAAGAAAAAGCCATTTTTATAGTATATTTATTATATAAATTTAAATTAAATTTTTAAAGATGCTTAAAGGAGTTTTAACAAAAATGAAAGTTGAGTTAAATCAAAGTGTAGATTACTTTCTTGACTTTGAAAATGATTTTATACATATTAACCCATTAATCGGAAAAAAAATTACTTTAAAACATGAAGGTTATGAATGTCTTAATTGTAAATCTATTCAGGTTATTTATAGACAAGGTTTTTGTAAAAATTGTTTTTTTGAAATGCCCAGTACTGCAGATTGGATAATGAAACCAGAATTGAGTAAAGCACACTTAAATATTGAAGAAAGAGATTTAGAATTTGAAAAAGAAGTTCAATTAAAACCTCATATTTTATATTTAGCATTCTCAAGCTCTATTAAAGTTGGAGTAACTAGAAAAACACAAGTTCCTTTTAGATGGATTGATCAAGGTGCAATTAAAGCAATTGAGATTGCGGAATTACCAAATAGATTCTTGGCAGGAGTTAGTGAAGTTGAGTTAAAAAAATTTTATGCTGATAAGACAAATTGGAGAGAGATGTTGAAGATTGAAAGTTCAGAGGTTGATTTGGAATTGGAAAGAGAAAAATCAATCAAGATGATTCCTAGTGAAGCAAAAGAATTTATAAAAAATAAATCATATAATACTTTAAACATTAAATATCCTGTAGATAAATATCCTTTAAAGCCCAAAAGTTTGAATATAATTAAAGAAAATAGATATCATGGTGAACTAATTGGAATTAAAGGTCAATATTTAATATTTAAAGACGATACTGTATTTAATATAAGGTCTAATGAAGGAGTTGTAGTAGATATAAGTTTTTAATTAAATTTTTATTTCTTCTCCAATTTTTAAATTAAACTTTTTTCTGAATAAATAAACAAAAAAATAAAGAAGTGGTGTGTCTAAGAATGCTATGATTATTTTAAATAGAACTCCTGAAACAACAAGTCCTGTAAAGCTATCCCAACTTAAAACTCCAAAAAAACATAAAAGTCCTATAACAGTAAAAGTATCTATAAATTGAGAACTAAAAGTTGAAAAGTTATTCCTCAACCAAAGCATCTTTCCTTTAGTTAGATTTTTCCAAAAGTGATAGATTTTAATATCAATAAATTGTGCAAATAAATATGCAAGCATTGATGCTAAAACAGCTAAACCGGAAAGAGAAAATACATTAGAAAAAGTTTCATCATTTATTGGTGATGAATCCAATGCAGGCACATAATTAGAAATTAAAATTATTGATAAAGAAAAAAAAGATGCAAATATTCCAGCAATAACAACTTGATTGGCTTTTTTTTGACCATATATTTCTGAAATCAAATCTGTAACTAAAAAAGTTATTGGATAGGGTAATATCCCAACAGAAAGTTCAAATAATTTTATTCCATTTATAGTAAAATCAAAGGGATACCAATAAAAAAATTTTTGAAAAATTAAATTAGAGACGACTAATGATGTAATAAATAAAGCTGCTAAATAAAGATATATTTTACTAGCTAATTTTTTTTTTGATTCAGTCATAAATATCTTTTTTGTAAAATTATAAAAATAGTATTTTATATAAAGAGAAATAACCTTAATTGTTTAATTTGGTAATATGAAGAAGCAATTAACATACTTGTCTTTAGGAAGCAATATTGGAGATAAAGAAAAAAATATTCAATCTGCTTTGGATGAGATTGATAGGAAGATTGGAGATATAATTTCAATATCTAAATTATATGAGAATCCTTCAATAGGTTTTAAGGGAGACCTATTTTTTAATTGTTGTATAGGTGTTCAAACTATATTAAAGCCTAATGAGCTTCTAAAGAAAATATTAAAAATAGAAGTGAAAGGAGGTAGAATTAGAAAAAAATCAAAATCATATGAGTCTAGAACAATAGATATAGATATTTTATTTTATGAAAATCAAATAATTGATTTTAATAATTTAAAGATTCCCCACCCGAAAATTCAAGAAAGAGAATTTGTTATTAAACCCCTTTTGGATATTGCAAAAGGGAAAATACATCCTATTCTGAATAAATCTGTTTTACAGATTAGTAATGGAATGGAAGGCACAAAAGCATTTATACAAGTTAATAGTAAGATTCAAAATCCAGTATTAAAAACTTTATCTAATTATAATAATATAGTAATCGAAGGAAATATTGGAATTGGAAAAACATCCTTATCAAAAAAACTTTCAAAGGATTTAAATAAGAATTTGATTTTAGAAGGATTTAAAGAAAACCCTTTTTTAGAAAAGTTTTATAATAATCCTAAAAGATATGCTTTGAATTTAGAGTTGACTTTTTTAGTTGATAGGTGTAGACAATTAAATAATTATAAAAATCAATTAGATTTATTTAAGACAGGAATAGTATTTGATTATGATATTGTAAAATCATTAATTTTTGCAGGCGTTACTCTCTCAGAAAATGATTTTAATCTTTATAGAAATATTTTTTATTTCATGACTAAGGATTTGATAAAGCCTAATTTAATAATTTGTTTATTGCAAACGCCAGATAATTTACTTTTAAATATTGAAAAAAGAGGAAGGCATTTTGAGAAAAAAATTAATAAGGAATATTTAAAAAAAATTAATCAAGCTTATATGAAATCTTTGAAATCTAAAACAGATTGGAAGATATTGTTTGTAGATGTTTCAGATATTGATTTTGTAGAAAATGAAGGACATTATTTGGAGTTATTATTTAGGATTAAACGCAGCTTAATTTAGAGCATTAAAAAACTCCCAAATTAAAATAGCTGAACAAACTGAAACATTTAATGAATGTTTTGTTCCAAACTGAGAAATTTCAATTACATCATTTGATAAATTAATTGCACTTTGGGAAACGCCCTTTACTTCATTTCCTAATATTATAGCATGCTTTACTTTTTTATCAATATTTAATTTATTCAATTTTTTTGATTTATTTGTTTGCTCTACACTCCAAACAAATACATTATCTTCTTTTAGTTTAAATATTATATCATCAATGTTTTTATAGTATTCCCAATCAACACTTTCTGTTGAACCTAATGCAGTTTTTTGAATATCCTTATTAGGGGGGCATGCCGTAATTCCGCAGAGAATAATTTTTTCAATAATAAATGCATCAGCAGTTCTAAAAATAGATCCAATATTATTTAAACTTCTAATATCATCTAATATAATAATCAAAGGAGTTTTTGGAATTTTTTTAAATTCAGAAACATCTATTCTCCCAAGTTCACTATTTTTTAATTTTCTCATTTCTTTTTTTACAAAGTAAAAGATTAAATTTCTAAATAATATTAAATTAGCTAATAATCAAATTAAAATTGAGGGAAGAGATTAAAAAGGTTACGCCATTAATGAAGCAGTATAATAAGATTAAGGATAAATATCCTGATGCTTTATTATTATTTAGAGTTGGAGATTTTTATGAAACCTTCCATGATGATGCAATTAAAGCATCGAAAATCTTAGGTATAGTTTTAACAAAAAGAGGGGCTGGAAGTAATAGTGAAACTAAATTAGCCGGATTTCCACATCATTCGTTAAATACTTACTTACATAAATTAGTAAAAGCGGGAGAAAGAGTTGCAATTTGTGATCAATTAGAAGACCCAAAAAAAACTAAATCTATAGTTAAGCGTGGTGTAACAGAATTAATAACACCTGGTGTCTCGCTAAACGATGAAATACTTGATAAAAAGTCAAATAATTTTTTAGCATCAATATACAATGTAAAAGAAAATTTTGGTATTTCTTTTTTAGATATTTCAACTGGAGAATTTTTGATTTCAGAAGGGAAAATAGAATATATAAAAAATTTAGTACAAAGTTTTGATCCAAAGGAAATTTTAATTTCAAAGGATTTTAAGAAAGAATTTAATCATTTATTTGGGAGCTTTAATTCTGTTTTCTATTTGGAAAAATGGATTTATAATAAAGATTATGCTCTTGAAAAAATCAAAAATCAATTTAAAGTTTTAAGCCTTAAAGGTTTTGGAATTAAAGATGATAATTTAGGGGTTATTTCATCAGGCTCAATCCTTCACTATTTGGATGAAACACAACATTCAAAACTTTCTCATATTACAAATATTCATTTGATTATTAATAAAAATTTTGTTTGGATGGACAGATTTACTATGTCTAATCTAGAGTTATTGAATTCAAATTCAAAAGATGGCATTTCTTTATTAGATGTGATTGATAAAACATCCACCCCAATGGGGGGAAGAATGCTTAAAAGATGGATAATTCATCCTGTTATTGATTTAAAAGAATTAGAATTTAGATATGGGTGTGTAAATTATTATGTAAAAAACAATAATAATTTGGAGGATGTAATATCTATATTAAAATCATTTAGTGATTTGGAAAGAATAATGGCAAAGGTTGCAACATCCAAAATTAGTCCAAGAGAATTAGTTCAATTAAAACATAATTTAAATTCAATTAAGCCTTTAAAAGATTTATTAGATTCCAGTAGCAATAAATTCATTAAAAAAATTTCTAAATCTTTAGATATATGTAAGAAATTAATAAAAATTTTAGATTCAACATTAGATGATAATGCGCCAGTAAATGTTTCAAAGGGGAATGTAATTAAATTGGGCTTTGATAATGAGCTCGATAATCTAAGAGATTTATCAAAATCTGGAAAAAATTATTTAGATCAAATCCTAGAAAGAGAAATTGAAAACACAGGAATAAGTTCTTTAAAAATAAGCTTTAATAATGTTTTTGGGTATTATTTAGAAGTTAGAAATGTTCATAAAGATAAGGTTCCACAAGAATGGATAAGGAAACAAACATTAGTAAGCGCGGAAAGATATATTACAGAAGAATTAAAAGATTATGAATCAAAGATATTAGGTGCTGAAGAAAAAATTTCAATATTAGAAAATCAAATTTTTGTTGATTTAATATTAAGTATTCAACCCTTTATTTCCTTAATTAAGAATAATTCTTATTGGATTGCAGTTTTAGATTGTTTATGTGGATTTGGAGTATTAGCAGAAAAAATGAATTATACTATTCCCATAATTAATAATTCTAATTCAATTAAAATAATTGGGGGGAGACATCCAGTTATTGAATCTCAATTGACACACGACAATCCTTATATTCCCAATGACATCTCTATAAGTAATGATCAAAATCAAATATTAATGATTACTGGACCTAACATGTCAGGTAAATCGGCGATATTGAGACAAACTGCATTGATAGTTTTACTAGCTCAAATTGGAAGTTTTGTTCCTGCACAAAGAGTAGAAATGGGGCTTATAGATAAGATATTTACTCGAGTGGGAGCAAGTGATAATATTTCTATTGGAGAATCTACTTTTATGGTTGAAATGAATGAGGCTGCTGCCATAATTAATAACATTTCCAATAGAAGTTTGATTTTATTAGATGAGATTGGAAGAGGAACTAGTACATATGATGGAATTTCAATTGCATGGGCAATAGCTGAATTTTTACATGACCATCCTTATAAGCCTAAAACATTATTTGCGACTCATTATCACGAAATTAATATGATGGCTAATTCGTTTGAAAGAATTAACAACTTTAATGTCTCTGTAAAGGAAACAAATGATAATGTTATTTTTCTAAGAAAATTAGTTCCAGGAGGAAGTGCACATAGTTTTGGAATTCATGTTGCTAGAATGGCAGGAATGCCAAAACAACTAATTTTTTCGGCAAAAAAAATATTAAAGAAATTAGAAAAATCACATCAGTTTAATAATAAGAAAAAAGAAAGAGATAATGATGACTTTCAATTAAGCTTTTTTAATCTAGATAATCCAAAATTAGAAGAATTAAAAGAAGATATTTTAGCTTTGAATATTGATGAATTAACTCCTGTGGAAGCTCTCATTAAATTAAATGAGATTAAAAGAATACTAAATTCATGATAATTCTGGTTTATTTAGAAGAGTATTATTTACAATTTTTTATTTTTTTGTTTTACATTTGCAATCCAATTTGCGAAAGTAGCTCAGGGGTAGAGCATCACCTTGCCAAGGTGAGGGTCGCGGGTTCAAATCCCGTCTTTCGCTCTGAGAAAT